>CAYUGH010000290.1:0-1558 GCA_964444195.1 uncultured Chitinophagaceae bacterium | reverse complement strand
GCCGTTTAATGGCCCAATCGAAACTGATGAGGGGCCGGGAAGCGGGTGGTTGCATATGTCAAAATTAAGAATAAAAGGGAAAATTACTGGCGCTGACTTCCACCCCACGGTTCAAAGAAGGGCGTTTCAGTGCCTATTCACTCGCCATCACCCCCTAAAGAATTTATTTCACTAATTTCCGCCTTTCAAAAAATGATCCAACCATCTGCAATCCATTGTCAATCATGAAATTATTGTTATCTCTTTTCGGCTTTATTTGCCTCTCGGCCACCACCATTTATGCGCAGGAGCTCAAACCATTTAATGCTTCAAATCCTCAAAACACAGGGCTTGATGCAGACCGTTTGAACCGGATTGATGGGGTGGTAAAACAATATGTGGACAGCCAATGGATTGCCGGGGCATCCATTATTATTGCAAGAAATGGGCAGATCGTTTACCAAAAATCCATCGGGTACAGCGATGTAAGCAAGAAGACTGCTTTGAAGAATGATGATATTTTCCGCATCGCCTCGCAAACCAAGGCCATTACCAGCGTGGCGGTGATGATGCTTTTTGAAGAAGGTAAATTTTTACTGGACGACCCTATCAGCAGGTATATTCCAGCTTTTGCCAAACCGCAGGTGCTTGATAAATTTAACCCCGCCGACAGCAGCTATACCACGGTTCCGGCCAAAAGCGAGATCACCATTCGCCAACTGCTTACCCATACTTCGGGCATCAGCTATGCGCAAATAGGTACGAAGGAAGCAATAGCTATTTATGGCAAAGCTGATATTACCGCGGGCATTGGCGTGGCCGAGGGGCGTACGCTTGCACCAGATATGCTGAAACTGGCAAAATTGCCCCTGATGCACCAACCCGGCGAGAAATTCACCTACGGGTTGAACACAGATGTGCTTGGCTACCTGGTGGAAGTGATTAGCGGCAAACCGCTTGATAAATTTTTCCGGGAAAGAATTTTGGATCCATTGGGTATGAATGATACCTGGTTTTACCTGCCTGAAAATAAGCAAAAAAGACTGGTGCCGCTTCATATTGAAGACTCGCTAAAAAGAGTGGCCGTATCAGGCGAAAGCATCAACCGGAACGGGGTCTGGATCAGCAATTACCCCAATACCAGGGGCACTTATTTCTCCGGCGGCGCGGGGCTTTCTTCCACAGCTTACGATTATGCCGTTTTTATGGAAATGATGCGCAACGGTGGCATATACAAAGGCAAGCGCATCCTGAGCAAAAACTCGGTGGATATGATGACGCAGAACCAGATTGGCAGTGTTGACCGTGGGCCTAATGAAAAATTCGGTTTGGGATTTGGCATCATTACCGAACAGGGAAGTGGTAGGGTTGGTCTTTCTACCGGAAGCTATAGTTGGGGCGGCGCTTTCAGCAGCACCTATTGGATTGATCCGAAAGAAAAAATAGTGGCGCAGGTATTTCTCAACCAGATCCCCATCAGCCACGGCGATATTCACGATAAAATTAAAGTGTTGCTATACAGCGCTATTGTGTATTGAATGACTTTTAGAGCACTGTCTCCCGCCCCAAAGCGGGGACG
>CAYUGH010000289.1:0-1564 GCA_964444195.1 uncultured Chitinophagaceae bacterium | reverse complement strand
TTTACCAGTTGGGGAAACAATGCCTTTACTTCCTGCGCCAGCACACCTATTTGCTCGCTGTTATCCATCAGGGGGTTTAGCCAGTTGTACGAATACCCGTTCAACTGCGTGAGCTTTTCAAGCGAATTTTCCAACAGGTGAATATTGGTCTTGAGCCTGCCATCGCTGTTTTGGGTAAGCACGCCACCAAGCACGGCATTGCCATTTCCCTTTAAAGAAAGCACATCGCCATAATCGTTGAAGTAAAAATTCATTTGCGATGCGGCCGTGGTGGGTTGTGGCATTCCGGCAATGGTCCAGAATAATGCAGTGGAAGTATTTTTGAAAGTAAGACGGGCATAATCATTTCCATTCTCTTCCAGCATCACCTGGGGATAAGCCTGGCTGCTGTTTGTTTTGATATGGATACGACCGGAGGGTGAATTTACACCAATACCTATGTCACCATCTTTGCGAACCACCATGGCATTGGAGCGATTATTTAACTCTCCGTTTCCTACAATAAACAAAGGCGTACCGGCAGAGAAAGAAGTTTGGTCTGTAGCTAAAATGCTGTCGTTGTACACGCCTACAACGGTAGATCCGTAGCCTTTTGCAGTAGTATATAACCCCATGGCAGTGGATGCCTCACCTCTTGCACTCGCATAACGCCCTGTAGCAAAAGAGGCATACCCGATTGCCCGTGTGGACGAGCCCATTGCGGTTGAAGCCAGGCCGCCGGCAATTGTCTGATCTCCCATTGCCATTGCGGAAACTCCGGGGGCGCTTGTATTATACCCGGTAGCAGTGGAATAGTCGCCGCCGGCTGCGGAATGATCTCCCATTGCGGTGGAATAGGCGCCGCCTGCTACGGTGTGGTTTCCAAGTGCGGTGGAACCATATCCACTTGCATTTGTTTCCAACCCGAGGGCAGTGGATGAGTAGCCGCTTGCCGTGGTATAATAACCCATGGCATTAGCGCCGCCGCCACTTGCCGTGGTACCACTTCCCAGCGAAATAGACCCTGAGCCACTGGCCGTTGTATTTACACCCATCGCAGTGGAGTATTGGCCCGTATTTGCATCATTCCATTGTGTTCCATTTACATACCCCGCACGAAAAACAGCTTTGCCGGGATAAAACATGAGCCTGCTGCCTGCGCCTAAATTGGTTATGGAGGCAAATGCATTATTTGTTCCGGTAATGAGCAAACCTTTGGTAGTGCTGGCGCCCAAATCAACATGCAGCAGCGCATTTGCATTGGGCGTAGCAGTGCCAATGCCCACGTTTTGAGAAAAACTTTTTGATAATCCCGGGCTAAGCGTTATCAACGCATACAATGCCACATGCAGAAAGGGAAGTTTTTTCATGTTGTTTGCTTTAAGCGGGTAAATATTAAAAGTACACTATCGTCCGACTAAAATAAACAAAAAATAGGGCAGTTTCTGAAAACTGCCCGGATTAGTTTAGCTCATCTTTCCAGCAACGTTCCGTACTGGAAGGAAGCTGTTAGATTTTTCTTACTTGTTTTTAATCACAGATTCTACAAAGTTCACTTCAGCATTGTTCAACCTTATGCTATACT
>CAYUGH010000288.1:0-1570 GCA_964444195.1 uncultured Chitinophagaceae bacterium | reverse complement strand
GAATCCAATCTGTAACATTCAAAAGCAATTTTTCTTTGAAAAATTTGAAAAACGTAAGAATCTTACAGATAAGGTGTAAGAATCCTACAGACAAACTTGTTTTAACTCTTGGAAAGTTAAAAAGTTCTACCGAATATTACGCTATCAAAAAGCAAAGCAGTCTAATACCTTTTATGCTTTTTGCAGAAACCATTCAGTAGCTACGAATTGCGGGACATTACTCCTTAATTGACCCAAAGAAAAAACAAAAAAGGACTGCCTGGCAACGGCAGCAATAATTGCAAGGAGTACCGTAAGGTATGAGGGAGTAAACACTGTATGCCCTGTTCAGAAGTAAAATGAATAAAAGAAGAGTTTTTTAATTTTTAAAAAAATTAGCAGATGAACGCATTATCTTTAACTCAAATGGAATTATTTGAAGGTGGATTTAGTTGGGCTAAATGTGCCCTCGGTACTGTTGGTGGAGCGGGTGCTGGAGCTCTTGGAGGGGCTTATGCTGGAGCCGCAGGAGGAACTGTGGTTGTGCCACTTGTAGGTACTGTGGGAGGTGGTGTAGTTGGGGGTGTTTTAGGTGGACTTTTTGGCGGAATGGTAGGTGCTGCTAGCTCCTGTTTTGATTAAACTTTAGGAGGCTATCTCAATAATCGAGATAGCCTCTATTTACAAAAAAAAAGATAAATTCTTTATTAATACCGTTTAGCCTCATTAAAGAAGTCAAAAAAGTTCTTAATTTATTAAATAATATATTATGAATAGATCATTTATATTGCTGTACATCCTTATTATTTTATCTCTGATTGTTGTTATTAAGCAATTTTCGAAAGGAGGGCTTCCATTAGTACTTTCAACTATTGGTTTTGTTGGATTTGTAATTTTATTTATTTTTTTTAGATCCAAGGTAAAGGGATAAAATTCGATAAACTAACATGAGAGATTTGTATTATTGATTTATTTTTAAGGAAAAATGGCAAACGAGAAAATTTACTTATTGTTAGTATCTGAATGATAGTAATAATCCTCTTCTCATTAAATTTAAGGTCATAAATAATTGGTTGAGTACAGGCGTTTAAGCCTCACATGAAATTCGCTACGATGCGTAATACAACTTTACAATATTTTCTCTGCTTTTTAATCATTCAATTGCTTATAGCTTTTTATAGTCAAACGTACTTATTGACGGATGATTTGCTGAGATTTCTTATTGGTTCACAAATGACTCACAGGCAGTTTGAGGAGTATTTAGAACTAATTCGTAAATGGCAATGGGTTAGTTATTTTTTAATCCCCATTGCACTTCTGTTACGTATCAGTTTTGCATGGCTGTGCTTGAAGGCTGGCAGCTTCATTACGGAGCAATTTACTCAGACGTCCTTTTGGAAAATTTGCATTCAAGCAGAAATTGTTTTTGCTATTGGTGCGGTTGCAGGTATCGTTTATACCGAGCTTTTTGTAGATGTAGAAGCAATAGAGCAACTATCAAATAATCCATTCTCATTACAGATCTTTGTATTTAAAAACATTATTGTCCGACAAACCTCAAAAATCAGTATTTGATAGGTCTGGAAGCGTT
>CAYUGH010000287.1:0-1593 GCA_964444195.1 uncultured Chitinophagaceae bacterium | reverse complement strand
CCCTAACTCCGCAAGTTTACCCCGTCTATGACAATTTTTTAAAGCTAAAATATTGAAAATGATTTGGTTGTTTAGAAATATGTTTATATTTTTGGGCTACCTAATTATGTAGTCTATGCCACTTCCTCAATGGGTTTGCAAGTTCAGGGAACCAAAAACAGAAATCAAGCTTGTCAAAGGTGGGTATTACAAGTACGCCGTTGAATACCGTTACAACCCCGAAAGAAAAAGGACAGACAAGCTTACCGGTGTATTATTGGGCAAGATTACGGAACAAGATGGCTTTATTCCTTCGGACAAAAACCAGATGAGGGCCAAACTGCAAAGCAACCTCGTAGATATCAAAAACTACGGTCTTTTCCAGATGTTCTCCACTCTTATAGAAGAAGAGTTTGAGGCCTTGAAAAAGGTGTTCCCCCAAGACATTTGCGAACTGCTATTTTCCTTTTCCATGTTCCGTTGGGCTTATAACACACCTATAAAAAGGGCGCCGTACTATTACGCTCACGATTTCTGCTCGCAAGCCCCCGGTGTCAAATCCGCTGACGACAAAGCGTTTTCCAATGCATTAAAGACGGTAGGCGAACAACGAACCAAAGTAGTGGAATGGATGAAGTCTTTGCTGGGCAAGGATGGGGACAGCGGTGCGGAGTTTGTAATGATGGACTCCACCCACGTCCACAGTAAGTCAGATTTGTTGACAGTCAATGCAAAAGGATACAACCCGGATTTTGATTTTGAACGGCAGGTGCGCTTGATGTACCTGTTTTCCGCACAGATGCAGAAGCCTGTGTACTACCGGCTGATCAACGGCAACGTTACGGACATAAAGTCCATGTCGCTGTGTGTAGAGGAAATGAAAGTCGAAAACGTGATCTACATTGCGGACAAAGGCTTTTACAGCAAAGAAAACATAGCAATGATGAAGTTTCAGAGCCTGCAATATATTGTCCCGTTGCACAGGAACAATAGCCTTATCGACTATACACCCCTGCGGGAAGCCGACTTCAAGCGAAAGTTGTCCTATTTTATCTATCAGCAAAGAATAATATGGTACTACCGATATCAGGCAGAGGGGGAAAGTTTCATTACTTTTTTGGATGAAAACCTAAGGGCCAATGAAGAGTCGGATTATGCTGCCCGCATCATTACATTGCCAGAGGCGTACACCAAGGAAAAATTTATAGAAAAACTCAACCGATTTGGTACGCTCACCTTCACCTACAACATTAAATCTGAAAAAAGCTGCGAAGAAATTTACCAGGCTTACAAACAGCGCAACGAGATAGAGACAATATTTGATGCATACAAGAACTTCCTGTCGGCTGATATAATGTACATGCAAAACCGATATGTACTCGAAGGCTGGCTCACAGCCAATTTCATTGCCATGATAGCCTATCACAAACTATACCTGCGCCTCAGAGAAACTAAGAAACTGGATAAATATTCCCCTAAAGACATCATTGAACTAAGCAAATCCATCTACAAACTGAAAATAAACAACGAATGGAGAATATCTGAAATCACAAAGAAAACCTACGATTTATTCAAACAACTCAAAATAGACTACCTAACTTAACGGAGTTAGGG
>CAYUGH010000286.1:0-1595 GCA_964444195.1 uncultured Chitinophagaceae bacterium | reverse complement strand
CCGGGCTTTAAACATATTTTTCTTTATGAAGCGATACCCGAAATTTATAAGCAACCGGTTTACATGCTTAACGCTGGTGATACTTTCATTTTGCCTTGCTGCCTGCAGTTGCAATAAAAAAAGTGGTGATGAACCTGCACCTCCCATACCACCGGTACCATCAAGCTCTGATATAACTGTTTATCTCACACAACCCAATCAGAACATCTATTTCAAAAAGCAAACAACCCCGCTTAATTTCAGCAATGCAGCTCCAAGTTTTCAAACCATAGATGTAGATAGCACTCAAAGCTTTCAAAGCATTGATGGCTTTGGGTTCACGCTTACCGGTGGCAGCGCTTCGCTCATACATGCTTTGCCCGATAGCCAGGAAGATGCTTTGCTGAAAGAATTATTTACAACCGATAACGACAATATCGGCATCAGCTATCTGCGTATCAGCATTGGCGCTTCGGACCTTAGCGCCACTACTTTTAGCTATAATGATATTCCGGTAAACAATACCGACTTTGACCTTGCCCAATTTTCCATTGACAAAGAAAAAACAGACCTGATCCCTGTATTGAAACGGATAGTGCAACTATCTCCCGGCATAAAAATATTAGGTTCACCGTGGTCGGCGCCCGAATGGATGAAAACCAACAAGTCTTTTAAAGGCGGCAACCTGCGTACCGATTGCTATGCCGTATATGCCAAATATTTTGTGAAGTATATACAAGCCATGAAAGCAGAGGGCATAACCATTGATGCCATCACGCCGCAAAACGAACCCTTGCATGGAGGCAACAATCCAAGCATGCTGATGCAACCCAACGAACAGGCGGACTTTATTAAGAACCACTTGGGACCTGCATTTGCTGCCAACAGCATCAGCACAAAAATTATCCTGTACGATCACAATGCCGACAGGCCCGATTACCCGATCAGCATTTTAAACGATCCCGATGCAAAAAAATATGTAGATGGCTCCGCCTTTCATTTGTATGGCGGCGTTATAACCGCGCTCACAGATGTTCATAATGCGCACCCCGACAAGAATATTTACTTCACGGAACAATGGGTGGGCGGTCCCGGCGATTTTCCCGGCGAGCTTTCGTGGCATACCGAAAATTTGATCATTGGCGCTACACGTAACTGGAGTAAGAATGTATTGGAATGGAACCTCGCCGCTGATCCCAATTACCAGCCGCATACCGATGGCGGCTGCACCAGTTGTTTGGGCGCTTTAACTATCGGCACAAACGTTACCAGGAATGTTGCGTACTATATCATAGCACATGCTTCCAAATTTGCACGACCGGGATCGGTGCGCATTAGTTCCACCAACACACCTGCAATATTAAATGTTGCTTTTCAAAATACGCAAGGTCAGAAAGTGCTGATCGTTTTGAATAAGAGTACGAACGCAGAAAATTTTTCGATCCGTTTTAAAAACAAATCGGTTTCTACTTCCATTGGTTCGGGCGCGGTAGCTACTTATGTATGGTAATCTTTCACTTCACAATTATTCCATGAAATCCCCACGAACTGTTGCACACCCGAGCACAAATGATCATTGGGGATTCCACCCCGCAAAGGCGGGACAAGTGTGACAA
>CAYUGH010000285.1:0-1611 GCA_964444195.1 uncultured Chitinophagaceae bacterium | reverse complement strand
TATCTCGGGATTGCCGTCAATCACTTTCATATCTCCACCTGTTCTTTCATCAAGGGTTGCACCTACACCAAGCGAAACTTCTGTGTTGTTGTTGGGATAATAAAATAATCGTGGATTTAGAGTGAGAGACTGTGATTGAGGCATGTTCGAGAAACCATCATCATCTGGATCGTACGCTATTTGATTGTTTCCCGACCCATACATGGTTAGTCCCAACTTTCCATACTTCTGGGCATAGAAGATATTTCCTGTAGTTCCCAATGCGCTTGTTTGGTCAATCATTATGGTAAGTTCAGGTTCTTCTTCTGGGGTTTTGGAAACCAAGTTTACGATACCTGCAATGGCTCCACCCCCGTAGAGTGTTGAATTTCCACCTTTAATGATTTCAAACTGCTTTAAGTCAAGTGGCGGGATCTGTAAGATTGATAGCCCACCTGCAAAGCCGCCATATATCGGTGCTCCATCACGGAGCATTTGGGTATATCTACCGTCAAGTCCCTGAATACGTATGTTCATGTTTCCTGAACTCAAAGAGGTTTGTTGCATCATTATACCTGGAGACTCTCTAAGTACCATGCTTATGTTACTTGAGTTCATTGCGGCTTTCTCTCCAAGTTCTTCTAGAGTTACAGCTTCTATCCGTGTTGGAATGGTCTCTATTGTTCTTGAAGAACGTGTAGCAGAAACAATTACTTCTTCAAGCTCTTCACCGGATTCCATGACAATAACAATCGTTTTACCATCTGATTCAGGAAAAAGGAGTGTTTTGGATTGCGGTTCATACCCTACATAGCTTATGACAAAGTTGATTGAGCCGTTGGGAATATTTTGAAAATGATACTTACCATCTATGTCTGTTGTACCACCATTTGTCGTACCCTCAATAACAATAGTTGCTCCAATGAGGCTTTCACCTTCATCATCATTAACCTGAAAGTAAATGCTGTTTTGTGCGACAGCCGAAACGCTTAGTAGAATGAATAGAAATAGAAATGTGTGCTTCATGTTCAAGTTTTAATTCGAACACAAAGCAAGTAATTAAGGAGTGCAATGCCATTGCAAAGTTTAGGCACATGCCGAACAAATGCCTTCAATCAGATAATTGGCAAAGTTTGCTTTAAAGCCATTCGGTAAAGTTGGAGTTGCAATAGGGGTATCCTTTAGGCAATATGTTTTTTCACATTTAGTACATAGGAAATGGATGTGGTTATCTTTTAAACTGCAAATACAATCATCATCACAAAGGGCATACTTGATTGCTCCGCTACCGTCATTGATTCTGTGTACCAAATAGTTTTCTTGAAATGTTTTGAGCGTTCTGAATATGGTTGACTTATCAGCATTCTCGAAAAGTACTTCAATTTCATTCAAACTTAAAGCACGATTTTGCTCCATTAAGGTTTGTAAAACCAATAGGCGCATGGCCGTTGGTTTGATGGATTTTCTTAAAAGTTTTTTTTCGTGTAAGGTGTTCATAAAAACCAAAGATTGTCTTTACCGTAATCGGGAATCTCGTTGCCCTCAAAGTATGGTAGCATTTCTGCCACCATTTCAGGATACTTGATTGTTACTGGTAAGTTTTGTTGTCTTACTGATTTCCAGTACATGCGA
>CAYUGH010000284.1:0-1619 GCA_964444195.1 uncultured Chitinophagaceae bacterium | reverse complement strand
CTACAAGAAAATCCACATCAGGCGAAAAAATGGTAATATTGGGCTGAATAGTTACGCCTTTTTTACCTTTAACCAAAAATCTAAAATCAATGGCAGAAACATTTTATTACATAAAAACAAAGGATGCCGCAGGCAAAGCTGAAATTGAAGCCTTGAATAATACAGGTAAAATTGAAATTCTGCCACCTGATTTTATACCGCAATGGCAACAGGAAGAAAGTTTACGCCGATTGGCAGCCATGAAAGCCCATCCTGAAAATTGCATTTCACTTGACGAATTCCTTGTAGAATTTGATAAAGATGAAGATTAAACTTTCACCTGAAGCAAGCAAGGAATTATTGGAGGCAAAGAGATATTACAATCAGCAACAAAAAGGTTTAGGAAAAAAATTTTGTTGAAGATGTAAAATTGATTCTCCAAAAAATTGAGTCAAATCCATATTTCGCAAGTGTCAGGTATGAGGATATCAGGGCACCAATGTGTAAAAAATTCCCTTTTGCAATTCATTATCACATAGATACATCAACAAAAACTATCCTGATTACTTCGGTATTTCATTCAAGTAGAAATCCGTTTTGGCTCCCAGGTATTTCAGATATTGAGGATGAATAAAAATGACTTGAAGCCTGACTTCTTGAAAACCAAAAATGGTTTCACATTTTCAGGTAAAGTTCAGGACCCGGGGACTGTGAAGTTTGGGTATGGGTTTACGATTTCCTGAAAATATAGGCAAACCCTACCTGGTAATATTGAAACAGGTTTGTATAAACACCCCAGCTATGATTATCCCCGTTATCGGTATAGGCTCCTCCTACCCCACCAACCGATGCATGTAAAAGCCATTGCTTTTTTTCACCCACTGCATAATAAACTTTATCATGAGTATAGAATGATTAACATACCTTGAAACTTTCTTTTTACTTAACCTAATAGTATAAAACTCCCACATGAAATACATCAGCCATTTAAAGAAAGATAAAAAACTTTCTTCCATTATTGGCGATAACTGCCATGAACTAACCTATCATAAAAACATCCCCCTACGGCTTATTGCTTCTATTATGAGCCAGCAGCTAAACACCAAAGTAGCACAAATTATTTACGATCGTTTTTTAGCCCTGTATAAAGGAAAGGAACCAACGCCAAAGCAGGTTCTGGGCACTTCCTATGAAGATTTGCGTTCCATTGGGCTTAGTCATGCCAAAGCAACTTATGTGCATGCGGTAGCCCAGTTTTGCGTAGAGCATAAAGTAACCGATACAAAATTGCTTGCAATGCCCAACGATGAAATTATTAGCTGGCTTACCCAAATAAAAGGTGTTGGTACCTGGACAGTGGAAATGCTGCTGATGTTTACCCTGGGCAGGGAAGACATTTTTCCAATGGATGATTTGGGCATTCAAAACGCTATGATAAAACTTTACAAAATAGAAGCTGGTAATAAAAAGCAATTAAAAGAAAAATTGTTTGGTATTGCCGGTAAATGGAGCCCTTACCGTACTTATGCCTGCCTGCATTTATGGGCATGGAAGGATGGGAGCTTGTAAGGTAAATTACCCTATTTATCTCCTCCTGGCTTTATCAATAAATTCACTCTTAACATGTTTTTCGTTACTGA
>CAYUGH010000283.1:0-1643 GCA_964444195.1 uncultured Chitinophagaceae bacterium | reverse complement strand
CCATTAACTTCTGGCAGGCCGATGTGGTAAACGCTACGGATTACTACCCCTTTGGTATGCCCATGCCCGGCAGGAATGGACTGGCCTACCAAAGCAGTTGGGTGCCGGGCAGGGGTTTTGTAGCGGGCAGCAGCTACCCCGAATACCTGCAAATATCCTCCCGCCCCTATGCCCCCACACCGGGATCATATCGTGCGGGCAGGGAAGTAGAGTTGCTGCCTGGTTTTGAAACAGCCGCTAGCGATGAACTGACTGTTGAAATTGTTGCCGGGAGCGGGGTTCTCAGCAATGAGTATGCAGGTGGCGAAGGCAGCTATGAAAGCTATGGGTATTACCGATATGGGTTTAATGGGAAGGAGATGGACAATGAAGTAAAGGGCACCGGTAACCAGCAGGATTATGGCATGCGGATTTACGATCCGAGGCTGGGAAGGTTTTTGAGTGTGGATCCGTTGATGAAAAGTTATCCTTGGCTATCAACTTACCAATTTGCCGCCAACAGCCCTATTTCTGGAACTGATTTAGATGGAGGGGAGTATAGGTATTACATGATAAACTTAATCCAGCAAAATGGCAAGGTTGTAATGGTTAGACCTGAAGCCTGGCGGGTTGAGTATGCAAAGAAGTTTGTTATTGAAACTATCATGGGGCCTGTTGAAGTTAAAGTACCAAGAACCCAAGAGACCTTTGTTGCACATGTCGGTGCTTATAGCTACAAGTTTGCGAGTTATGAACTGATGCAAAAAAGCGTAAATGTTTTGAAGCAATCTGAAAACCTGCAAGCCAGCAAAGAGTGTAATTGTTTGCCGGGGGGTGATTTGGAAAATACAGAAGAAGCTGAAGGACAAGTTGGTAGATTTTTTCAAGGTTTAGGAAATTCTGCAGCTGCTGGAGTTTTTTTAGGTGATGGAGCTAAGAATTTAAAATCTATTGTTGACAAATTTCCCAATTTAACCCGGTTAGGTCGTACTACAAAAGAAAGTGTTTACAAGAAATTACATGACTACGTACTTAATAAGGAACATCCAGGTGATGGTGCCTCAAAGGCAAAATGGTTTGAGTCAGCGTTAGGGTTTACAAAGGAGAATATTGGCGATTTGGCTAAACAAATTATATTTGATGAATCAAAAGCAGTAAAAACAGTTGCAACAGAATTTGGCCAAAAATTTAATCAAACCATTAGCGTAAAAGGAGCTAATGGTAAATCGATAGATGTTGTTTTTGGGTTTATAAAAAATGAAGATAATGTTGTAAGAATGACAACTGCAATTCCAACAAAGAAATGATATTTAAGGAGAATGATATTTTCAAATTAAAAAAGAAGGTTGAAGGCCTGCCTCTTGAAAAAGGTATGATTGGCAATGTTTTAATGTGTTTTAGAACTCCACGAGAGGCTTATTTAGTTGAGTTTTGTGATGAGAATGGGGTAACTATTGCAGAAATTGATTTAACGGAAGAATTTATGGAGCCAGTAAAAATCTAAGGACAATTATTTAATTTCTGTACTTGCGTGTGCTCCTCCCCGGTGCCGCCAATGTGTGGTCTTATGACCCGCATTCCGGGGTTAATGTAATGAGTACCTATACCCACGATAGTACAGGCTTGTGGCAAAGCGAAATAAACCTGTATGGCAGTACCAGGAT
>CAYUGH010000282.1:0-1686 GCA_964444195.1 uncultured Chitinophagaceae bacterium | reverse complement strand
CCCCATTGGCTTTACTGAGCGCTTTACTTACAAATATTGTGGTGATTGATGCTCCCGTGAATGATATAAACTTTGGGATTCAGCAACCGCCAACAGCGGGTAATGGTGAAAACCCTTCACCCAACCCCGGTGGTACCAACCAGACATTGGTGCCGGCTAATACCTTTTCCAATGTACAGGTTAGCTCCGATGTTGCGCCGGGTTTGGTAACTTCTATCCGGATAACCGAATTTCCTGCAGGTGCTACCACAATTGTAGTAAATGGTACCCCATACGCTGCCGGTGATGTTGCTGCCCTCACTGCCCTTATTATTCCAACCAATGCTAATGGAGAACCGCTATGGACCATAACGGTCGACCCAATTTTCGCATCCAATGGTATTGGAAGTGTTGTCATACCTTTCAAAGCGATTGATAATGCCGGGGCCGAGAGCACTAATAACGGCACAGCTATACTCAACTTTAACCCTGATTATAATCCTGGTTTTGATGTGGTGGGTACCGTACACAACGATACCGATGGCCTTACTGACAATGAGGTAGATGGCGACGGCACCAATGCCGGCGGCCTCAATGCCATTCTTGTGGATAATGGGGGTGTTGTAGCGGGCTCCGTTACAGTTTCTCCGCTTGGTGTGTTCGAGTTCTACAATGTGCTTCCCGGCAGTTATAGTGTATTGCTTTCTACCAATGCGGGCACAGTTGGCCAGCTTCCACCGGCCATTGTGCTGCCGGCCAATTGGGTGTCCACCGGCGAATTCCAGGGTACAGGCGCAGGGAACGACCTCAATGTAAACACTATTTTGCCGGGCATTGTGGTGGCGGATATTGTAAACGACCTTCATTTTGGTATCCAGGAAAGGCCAATTGCAGGAAGCGGGGCCAACAACGGATTTAATTTGGGTGGTACCCAGCAGGTTACAGTACCGGCAAATACGTTTACCAACACAACGGTTAGCAGCGACGTAGCGCCGGGAACGGTAACCTCAATCAGGATCATATCATTCCCTACGGGCATTGCTTCGATTGTGATTAATGGTGTTAGCTATAACACTGCCGGTACAGGCGGTGCAACAGCCTGGCCCGAAGGTGGGATAGTGGTGCCTACAGATGTTAATGGCAACCCAACCCAGGCCATAACGGTGGATCCATCCTCAACCGTGAATACTGTGGTTACTATTCCTTTTAAGGCAATAGATAACCTCGGTTTTGAAAGTTTGAATACAGGAAATGCTGTATTAAATCTTACCGGTACGCCAGACCTGTCACCTTCGATACTCCTTCCAAGTAACACTTTTGCTCCTAATGAAACAAAGAATGCCCTGCTATACATGGTAGAAGTAAGTAATGTGCCAACTGTTGCAGGAACGGCTACCTACACGGTAACCATTCCTTCGGGCTACAGGATGGAAACCTTTGATAATTCTATCTCCAGTTTTATTCCAACCGGCGGCAGCACTTCGGCTGTAAACAATGCCGAGTTAACCCAGATTTCAAACTTTAGTAATACTTACGTCTTCAGGGCTAATACAGCTATTTCAGTAAACGGTTTGGGATTGAAGGTAATTGGCATACGCCTTACCCGAACCACTGCCGCTTCCGGTTCAGTTAGCCGAATGACATTGGGTATTGCAAACGATGCTACAAGAACCAACTATGACAGCAATCCTTTTAATAACACATTTA
>CAYUGH010000281.1:0-1717 GCA_964444195.1 uncultured Chitinophagaceae bacterium | reverse complement strand
ATATTTACACCAGCAATGAGAGTTCTTTGAATGTGTATTTTGATAACCTGAAGGTGAAGCACCACAGGGGCCCTTTGCTGGAAGAAACGCATTATTATCCTTTCGGACTAACGATGGCCGGGATTAGTTCTAAGGCGGCGGGGAAGCTGGAAAACAAGCTTAAGTACAACGGCAAGGAAGAGCAGCGGCAGGAGTTTAGCGATGGCAGCGGGCTTGAGTGGATGGATTATGGTGCAAGGATGTATGATGCGCAGATTGGGAGGTGGAATGTGGTGGATCCGTTGGCAAGTAATATGCCTTCTTGGTCTGCTTATAACTATGCTTTTCATAATCCAGTAAGGTTTATAGACCCAACTGGATTGAATCCAGAAGAAAATAAGAAATTTTCAGGCAATGGTCAACAAGCTGAAGTAAAAAGGGCAAAGGAAAGTTTAGAGGGCACAGGCGTAATTGCAAATGAATACACAGTTTATGTACAAGATGGAAAGGCTCAACGGTTTGTTCAAACAGGTACGACTGGTGGTGACAATTTTGATATAATTACCTATGTAGATTTAGATCAAGCCCCAAGAGCATCTGGAGTTAGCGACCCACAGTTAGTTCCAGTATTACATGCATTTACAAATAGTGCCCTTTCAAAGGACTCTCGAGCTCCCGGAATTGCAGTACATAGTAGTTGGAGCCCAGCTTCTGGATCGTTGGGTTACTTTGATATGACAGACTTTATTCCAACTAAAGCAGGAGTAAAGTTATTAGGAGGTTTATTTATTGCTGGAACTAAGTTTGCTGTTACCAAAGCTGGAAAGCAGGCATTAGATGACTCATTTTCAATTTGGAATTGGAGTGGTTACCCTTCAGGTATTCCAAAGCCAAAAGGACCTTTCAGGTTAATCGAAGGAGCAGATTATTCCACAGCAAGAGTATCGGCAAATAATGCAAATCGCTCTTTATCCAGAAATTTGGGTTTGAAAGGTAAAGGTGTAGATGTACACGAAGTACACCCTGTAAAATTAGGAGGTAGTCCAACTGATATAAATAATAAAATTTTTGTAGATAGAATTTTTCACCAAAATCAAATTAATCCATTTTGGGAGAATATTATCAGGGGATTAAAATAGCTTAGAATATATGAAAGAGTTTGAGTATGAGGATTTATTGGATTTAGAAGGATTTTTCGAAGAAGATATAAATTATTATCTTCAAGAGATTCAGAGTAGATTTAATTTCCAATTTCCTTCTGATTATATTGAATTCATAATGAGGTATAATGGCTCTGAGGGTGAAGTAGGTGAAAGCGGATGGTTAATATTATTTAAAGCATCTGAACTGCTGCTATTTAATGAAAGTAATAAAAGTTTGATGCTTCAAGTACCAGAATACTTTATTTTTGGAAAAGATGCTGCAGATACTGCATATGCATTCCATAAATTTAACCAAACTTATCACTCATTTGGCTTTTTATCTGATTTTGCTGTAGATGAGATTCAATTCTGTGGGAATAATATTGAGGAATTTCTTAAATACATTTCTACTCATTCTTAATTTAAGTCATACTCTATTAGTGATTAAGAAGCCAATGCTTTCTTAGCCTTCGTATTCTGAATTATATTATCAATAACAAAATAAAGATGTTCCTTAATGGGCTGATCAAGGTTTTCAATATCCCATGCCTTGGTTCGTGCCTTCACCATAGCCGTCAACTTAACGAATTTGTTAA
>CAYUGH010000280.1:0-1730 GCA_964444195.1 uncultured Chitinophagaceae bacterium | reverse complement strand
AGCGCGGGTAGTTTTTCGCTAAGGATCATTTCGGCTACCTGTACCCGCAGGGTGGCGGCGCCTTCGCCGCTCAGCTTACCGGCGCGATACTGGCGTACAAGGCCTGCGCTGCAATCGCATACAGCGCAAACCATGCTCGTAGGTACTTTTACGGTTTTTTTCAGATTGTTGTGTCGTTTCGTTTTAATTGCCATTATTTGCGGTCGTATATTGTTTTTTTTCGACAATGCGAAGAAAACAAACAAGTTTGAATTAAACAAACTTATTTGACTTTTTATGTAAAATATTTTTATGCACTCGGTTTGCGAACGGATTTTAAAGTGGATGGATTTTAAGAATCTTGATGTACCAACAGTCTCTAACTCATTGGGTTATAGCCACCCAGAGAAATTGTATAGGTTATTCAGGCAGGATAGCAATAACAAGCCTTCCATTGATATTCTTCTTGACTTGTCAAACAAGTTTGACAATCTGAATATGCACTGGCTATTGACTGGTTTTGGCCAAATGGAGTTTGATTTTAAACCGCGTAAAGATTTGGAAGATGCCGCCTATCCACCAGGATGGGAGGAACTTTTGGAGCGAGTTGCTCTACTTGAAGAGAAGGTTAAGTAGGCAGATAGAGGCTGGTAAAGTGCCTTAAAAGGGTGCAGAAATGGGTAAATAGAGCGATACCTAAGTAACAAAAAAATGCTGTTTTTAGGGGCTATAATGCACAAAAATGCACTTAAAAAGGGGTTAATGGAGCTAAAATAACTTTAATATGTCTGCTAAAATGCGCTACGGGAGCGATTATTAATTAATTTTATCATTCGTGTGCTCGGCTTTTTTTTATGTTTTTTTGGGTAAAATGTAGTGTGGGCGCGGGTTTTAAGCGAAAAAATTGGAAAATTGGTTTCTTTTAAGCGGAATGGTTAGAATTGCACATTATTCACCTTTAACTGATATTAAAAAATGAAAACACTTACAGCGGTAATTGTTGCCGCAGGAATGCTATTGGCTGCTTGCGGCAGCGTACTGGATAAAAAATTTGACCTTAAAACTGCTAAAGATGATTATGCAAAAATTAAGGCCGACTACAAGGATGAGTACACTCCAGAAGAGTTGGCCGCACTTTCGAATGATATGGCTACCCAGGCAATAGCGGGTGGAAGCAAAACCTACCGGGAAATGCTTGACACTATACACGCTGATCGGCTTAAGTATGAAGCCGCGATGGTGGGGTACAATGAAAGCGTAAAAAAAATGGAAGGGGCATTGAGCCTTGAAATAACCGGGTCGCAAACTCGTGAAGGGGATTATGGCATTGGGGACTATTTTGGTATGGAGATGGCAATAAAAAATGTAAGCGGAAAAAATATTGCAGCGTACAGTGGCGTAATAGAAGTGCAGGCGCTTACTGGAACCGAACTTGGAAGATTTAAACAGGAAAGCAGCAAAACAATTACGGTAGGAGAAAAAGTTAATGAAACCAGTTGGTGGGGAATATTTAAAAATGTAGCGCTATTGCAAGAATCTACTACTGATAAACTAAAGTTTTTTTGGATACCTCAGGTAATTGTATTTGAAGGTGGCGAAAAATTGGAGGCTCCCCAAAAACCTTCTAATCCATTGGAAGGGCCGTTTTAAACGCCAGCAATTCACAATTTCCCGACAACTTGTAGCAGGCCATTGCAGCCTGCTATTTTAGTTTTGTGCCATACCGAATTACCAGATACATGCCGCAGGGC
>CAYUGH010000279.1:0-1765 GCA_964444195.1 uncultured Chitinophagaceae bacterium | reverse complement strand
TTATTCCTACGGATGTTAATGGTAATCCTGCAGTTGCTATATCTGTGGACCCAACAGCCACCGGAATAACTACAGTAACCATTCCATTTAAAGCTATTGATAATTCAGATGCTTCAAGCCTGAATGTAGGTGAAGCGAAACTGAACCTTGCTGCGAGTGCATTTTTAGACCGCAGTTTTATCCCGGCATGTACTGATGATAAGCCATTATTGCAATACCGGATTGTAACCAACTTTAATCCTTCGGCAATGCCGGCCGAAATAAAATGGGAAGCAAGTGGAAGTACGACCGGATTAGAGGGTATGCTTCCCGGCGCCGCTCCAATAGCCGAGGTGATTGAAAACATTGTAATTGATCCTTTACAGGTAAGTAATAATGGAGATGGTACCTGGACCATCAATGGAAGTTTATTATGGCCGGGTACAGTGCTGGATGGTGGCAATAACATTATTGACTGGCCGGGATGGGTGCTTGAAAATAATGTGTGGCTTTACAAAGAAGACGGATATGGGCAATACAGGAATGGGGCTACCATCAGTATTTCCATTAATCCAACTGCTACTGAGGCTGCATTGGTTTACCCGGATGGCGGCCCTACCTGTAATGCCAATCCTTCAGGCTACACCATCAGTGGTACGCTATTTAATGACCCGGATGCGCTTACAAATAATAAAGTAGATGGTTTTGAGTATGTGGAAGAGGATTTGTTTGCAGTGCTGATTGCGCCTAACGGAAATGTAGCAGGGGTAACGCCTGTAGATGGCGATGGCAACTACTCTTTCAGCAATGTGCTCAATGGTACATTCAAGGTGGTAATTACCAATACGGCCCCTGTACTTGGTTCCATTGAACCTTCCCCTTCATATCCATCTTCTAATTGGATACCCACCGGTGAAAACATTGGAGATTCTGAAACAGAAGGGAATGATGGCGATGCGGATGGTGTACTTGTGAATATTGTAGTGAATGGGGCCGATATACCGAATGCCAACCTTGGCATTCAAGAAAAGCCTTTTGCCGGCAGTGGATTAAACAATGCAGATAACCCAGGTGGGTCCATAC
Organism: uncultured Chitinophagaceae bacterium; assembly: GCA_964444195.1. GTDB lineage: Bacteria > Bacteroidota > Bacteroidia > Chitinophagales > Chitinophagaceae > Phnomibacter. The sequence goes on along the minus strand of CAYUGH010000279.1, from coordinate 703 downwards.
AAATACCCGTTCCGGCTAATACATTTACCAATGGTAATGGAATTACACCAAATCCAAGCACAGATCCTGCTCCAGGAACGATAACAGGTATCAGGATAACTGAATTCCCGGATGGTATAACAACCATTGGAATAAATAATGGCATAAATACCAATACCTATGGACCCGGTAATGAAGATGCGTTGATAGCACTAATCATCCCAACCGATCCAACTGGTGCCCCTCTGTGGACAATTACCGTTGACCCAACAACAAACGGGGCCGGAACCGTTACCATACCTTTTAAGGCCATTGACAATGGTGGGGCCGAGAGCATTAATACGGGAACTGCAATATTGAACCTGCAGCCAGTTGGCTATACCATTAGCGGCAAGGTATTTAACGACACCAATGGCTTTACTGATAACCTGGTTAATGGCTTAGACTACAGCTTTGAAGACCTGTATGCTATCCTTATATCCAATGGCCAGGTGGCAGGCATACAGCCCATAGCTGCCAATGGTACTTATTCATTTTCAAATGTATTAAATGGTACCTACAAAGTCCTCCTCATCAGGCCCGATTTATCGCCAAATCTGAATGATGATGAACCTTCGCCAGCCATTGGTTCGGGATGGCAACCCACAGGAGGGGTAATAGGGTCGGGCGCCCCATTGGCTTTACTGAGCGCTTTACTTACAAATATTGTGGTGATTGATGCTCC
>CAYUGH010000278.1:0-1816 GCA_964444195.1 uncultured Chitinophagaceae bacterium | reverse complement strand
ATCCATACCTGCAACACGCTCCTGCTTTAATCCATGCAACAACTGTAGCCCCCAAACCAGCGGTATCCCGTCTGTAGTAATCAAATCAGCCTGATTTACAATTTTGGCAAAATCCTCATTTTGTTGTGCTTCTATCAGCATATGAACATTTGCAACGCATACATAGGAAGATAATCGCTTGGAACCATTTTCAATAATAATCGAAATAATATCATTGAAATTTATGCAGCTTAATTTTATGGCTATTAAATGTTGCTTCATTTCAGCAGACTCCTATAAATGTTTTCAAGGCCAACTTTACTTCGCTCCGGTGTGTAATGAGCCAAATATGCAGCTCTTGCACCAGACTGTAAAGAAATATGCTCTTCACTATTCAAACTCTGTATCATTTGAATAGCAGCCTTCCAATCATCCCAATTATTCGGCTCTACAAGGTACCCTGAGTGCCCATTAGTAACCATAGATGACATAGCACCCAGGTCTGAGGCTACTACGGGCAAACCACAAGAAAGTGCTTCCAAAATAGTAATAGGCATACCTTCATACCATAGCGAAGGGAATAGTAAAGCATGTGCATGACGCATCATTTCCTTCATTTTATCACGTCCTAAGGTTCCATGAAAAATAATTTTTGAATTCAAACCAACCTTCGATTGCAAATGAGATCTTAGAGGCCCATCACCAACAATATCCAGCGATATGTTCAATGAAACAGCAAGGTCGACCAAAAAATTTATTCCTTTTTCCTCACTAAGCCTGCTTACAAAAAGCAACCTGCCATTTCGCATGAAGGGGCCACAACCTTCATCATTTACAGCATTCTCTTTTATCAAAAATTTTTCAGGCGAAATCCCTACTCTATTTTTCCCCGCAAAAAGCTGTTGTGCAAAACTTGTTTGCACCAAATATCTGTCTACCATATTCCAGGTAGAAATTTTTCCATGAAGCCAGGTGATTATAGATAGCCAAAATGTTAAAGCGACTGAATTTCGGTAAGCCCCTTTTTTAATCGCTGTATATGGAAATGATTCAGTTAAACTTACTGTGTCAACCTTACCATTAATTAAAAATGTACCGCTTGGACAAAGCAAACGAAAATTATTAATGGTCATAACAACAGGTAAATTAAACCTCCTTTTTATATCCCGTATCACCCAGGGGCCAATACTAAAATGCAGGTTATGAATATGAATAATATCAGGCTTAACCTCCCCGATGAATTTACATATCTTACGGCTAACCCTAAAGTTTGCAATTGAACTTACAAACTGAATAAGGCCCATAAGGCCAACCCTGTTTTTTGTCTTAAATATTTCAGCGCATTCAAATAAATCAAATTCAGCTTTTGCTATTGTATCTTCTCCACCCCATTGAGCATAGTTAGCATGCAGGTATAACACTTTCAAAACAGATCAAGTATTTTATATTTAGCCCTTTGAAAAAAACTGTAAGGTTTAAGAAATTGGCGCAAAACAGACTTGTCCAGAACGATTTCATTTGGAAAAATAAAATCCGATTGATTAGTGTTGTCCAATTCAGTTGAAAAGCGGCCTTTTTTGCTATGAGTATTGGTAGCATCAACAGACCCAACTCCTATATTTACGATTTTTGAGCGATTAGGATGAACACTATACAACCCAAATTTAAATTGATGATACACTAATCGAACAGCCCAGGAATCGATTACCCCCTGCATTTGCCTTTCAAGCATTCCAGATAAATCAGAACCCATTCTATTAAACAATTTTTGATCCCTTCTGCAAGTTCTGAAACTATTATAATCATTTACATTCCAATCAACTTTTTCCCACCTGTC
>CAYUGH010000277.1:0-1826 GCA_964444195.1 uncultured Chitinophagaceae bacterium | reverse complement strand
GCCCTGCGGCATGTATCTGGTAATTCGGTATGGCACAAAACTAAAATAGCAGGCTACAAACCTTAGCAAATAGTTGTCGGAAAAATGTGAATTGCTGGGAGAATGATGAACTATGAATGATGAATTTGAAGGCTATTTTTTTAGCGATATTCAAAACCTTTATTCGTCCAATTTCCTTTTTCTGTCCACTCTCCACCATTAAACCTCAATTCAATTGTCCAATAATACCTTTTGCCTGGCACATCTGCAACACCACTTACATGGTACGTACCATCGCCATAATCGGTAAATCCATTGTTTACCCATCCCAAATCTGCGCTCCCAAATTGATCCCTGGCAAATTGCTTGGCTATGATGTAGGTTTCTGTTTCACCAGGTTTAACCTTTGCAGCTTCCATTTTGTCAGGTATTTCAAGGTTGCCTGCGTTTGTTATAAACCATCCGGTCATAAATACAACCGCGACGATTAATAACCATTGGTATGTTGGCATTTTTTTCGCCCACCCAAACAGAATGTTTACATACATATCCCGTACTCCCTGGCCCACAAAATAGCCAACACCAATATATATCAACGCTGAGATGATTAAGGCGATAATCATTATCGAAACTATCATGGCTCTTGCTTTTAGAAATAATAAAATTTTGCAATGAAAATACCTTCAAAGCGCCAAAAAACAAAAAAATCACTAAAAATCACCTTTTGCGCCCTGAAACCTTTACCCACATTGCATTTCAGCCGAAAAAACAAAAGAAAAAGTTGAGCGCAACAATGTTGCAATTCGCATACAAACCAATGCGGGTAAAGGTTTCAACGGTTTTGGATAGTGCTAAAAGTGTTATTTAAGGGGGGTCTTACGTGCATTTTTGTGCATTTAACCCCTCTTTTATGCATCATTTTGTAACCGTTACATGGCCTCATCCTTGCCGATTTTTGCACTTATTTACATCCTATATAACCTAATATCGCACTCCCAATCGCTAAACAATTCAATGATCCATAAATCCGATTGCGCTAACTGCCCACGGCGGCCTCGCTGTCCATACTCTTCTTCTTACGGGCCCTGTTTATTATTGCAGTTTCTTCTGCATGGGGTTGATATAGCCCCGCCTTTGTCAGTGCCACCTGTAATTCCAATACCCGTTCCTGAAGGTTTGAAAAGGCTGGGGACGGAACACCTGAATTAGCGCGCTCCCAAGCCAGTGCCTCCAACAAGGTATAGTACTTTTCCTTATAATCTACCTCCGGCGGCGAATGCACAGGCGGCTTCTCAATTTGGGTAGTCGCTTTACCGTCAATAGGCCTACCTGCTACTATACCGCCAAAAGTCAGTGAAACATTATCATCAAATAGGCTATTCAAATTAACACCGCATTTATACAAAAAAAGTATATAATCATTAGGCAAAAATTTCCGTTTACCACTTTCTAAAGCCGATATATCTTTTTGCTGCAACCCTGTACTTGCTGCCATATCAGCTTGAGTTAATCCGAATGCCATTCTTGCACCCTTAAGCTTCTCCTGTAACAGTTTCATAAAAAAAAGTCTAAAAAGGTATAATTTATTTGGTAATATCCTTTTTTGGTATAATCTTCGCATTACCGATAAATGACAATACGGTAACGCAAATAATGGCAATTAAAACGAAACGACACAACAATTTGAAAAAAACCGTAAAAGTACCTACCAGCATGGTTTGTGCGGTTTGTAATTGCAGCCCGGGGCTTGTACGCATGTACCGCAATGGCAAATTAAGCGGAGAAGGCATTACCACCCTGCGGGTACAGGTAGCCGAAATGATCCTTAGCGAAAAACTACCCGCGCT
>CAYUGH010000276.1:0-1830 GCA_964444195.1 uncultured Chitinophagaceae bacterium | reverse complement strand
GCAAACCGCCTGGACGTTGGGGTCATTTCGCCGTCTCCCACTCATCTTCCCAATGCCTGCCCCTGATCCAGGTGTCGGGATACATTTGCTTTATTTGAAACCCGCCCTGGTGCATGCGTTTGATGTAGTTGAAATAGGACTTTATCCGCAGGCGACATTTTACTTTATCGGTAATGGTAAGGCGGCCCCAAAGCTTCAGCGCATCCTGCCTGTTGCGCTTGTTGGCAAAAGCATTAAAGAACATGTCGAAGGTTTCTTCAATATCGGCCTCTACTATGGTGAGCTTGCTTTGCCAGGCTGTAGCAAGCCCATCAACCAGGGCAGGCACTCCCTGTAGCAGTGTGGCCCGTTGCATAGCTGAAAGGCTCGTGTTGCGAACGTTTACCGCATCAATGGCCCCGGTTTCGTTGTACAGCAGTTCAGCTTCGCCGGTAAACTTTTGGCCGGTTACTTTAAATTTTCTCATTTTATGTCGCTCATTTTTGTGTACACAGGCATGCCAATAATCCGCGCTATATATTGTTCCAGGTCGGCTCCGGGGCTGCTTATCCAGCAGGGCAGCAGTAGTATGGCATCGGCCTGCATCAGTGCAGCAATACACAGGCGCATGCATTGGCTCCATGGAGTATCCAAAAAACGGAACTCGCGCGACTCCTGATCATGCCAGGTGCTTACCACCTCAAGCGGGTTAATTGCCTGGTGTCCTTTCTTTTGAATTTCTACCTGAGCGGCCCCAAACTTTTGAGTTACCTGGCCAAAACTGCCCGCGCTCGTTACTTTCCCTGCGATGTAAATCTTCATGCCTCTGAGTTTTGTAAGTTTTTAATGTATAAATCCAGCGCCTTTATGCGCACGGTGTATACCTGTACCCCGTAGGTATCGCCTTTTTTATCGCATTTACTTTTGTTTTCAAATGCATGCCGGCGTTGCTCCTTTGCCAACCGAAGCCAATGCATTTTGCTCTTTGCCTGCTGATGTTGCGGCTTGCCTTGTTGCTTTCTATTGTCGCTCATTTGGCTTTCACTTTCCTGGTTATCTTCTGGTGTGCGGTCGCACCCCATGTCCTGCCCTGGTATAGCGTAGCTGCACCGGTACCGCGCTGCGCATGATCCCCCACAAATGCATGCTTCATTCATCTTTCTTCTTTTTACGGGTACCTTTTTTTTGCTTGCTGTACAGGCTTGCTCCCCAATAATCTTCCGCGCCCTGCTGCCATATTATGTAAGGCTCATTACCGCCATATCTGCTGGCTACATCGGCCTTAAACCCTTCAACATATATTTTTACATCAGCATCATACTTCAATTCTTTTGCCACCGCGCCCTTTGGCTCTTTGCCTTCTGCATGACTTATGAAGATGAGGGCTACCCTGTTACGCGCTACATCCACCAATTCAAGGTAATCATCCAGGCTAAGCCGCGCCATCTGCGTACTGTCCAATACAAGGAACTTGATAGACCGTTGCTTTTTCAACCTGGCAATAACTTCCTTTACACGCTCCCTGTCCAACAGGGTTACAAGGCCGTCCACGTCCATCATCTCATTTCGCTCCCAGGCTATTTGCAGGCTGCGGCTTTTGCCCTCTTCTATGCTGTTGTAAAATACCTTTCCAAACCTGGACAGGTATTTTATAAGCTGCGTGGTAAAATTGGTTTTGCCGTGGCGGCTGTTTCCCCAAATCAGGCATTTAAAGTTGTGCGACGGTTTGCCAAAGCTTTCGAGCCATTTGCCATCAAAATCCAATGTTTTAAAACTTGTATTCAATAACCTTTTTACTCCTATCGCTTTCGCCATTATGCCAGGTAGTTTTCGTTAATCATTTGTTCTATC
>CAYUGH010000275.1:0-1833 GCA_964444195.1 uncultured Chitinophagaceae bacterium | reverse complement strand
GTGGCTGTTACAATCAAGTATAAAACGCTCAAACATTTCTCCTACACCCAAACCCCATTCACTACTCACTTATTCACTCATTGACTCATTCACTCATTGACTCATTCACTCATTCACTCATTGACTCATTGACTTATTCACTCATTCACCCCCTTCGCCCCCATTGCTAAAGCGGCCATCAGGAAGGTATATTTCCAGCGGCGTTTATCTATCCAGTATGTAAAATTTCTGAAAAGTGGCATGCGAATCGAAAGAATGGGCAAAATTATGCTTTTCTGCGCCCGGAATTTTGACCCTTATGGAAATTTAAGGCTGATTTTCTTATCTTGACCCCTTAAACTGTTGTTTATGGGAAACCTCGGTAGAAGGAACTGGCTGCGCCAAAGCGGGCTGGCATTGGCCGGTATGGCTGTTGCCGGGAACAGCATAGCCCGTAGCAGGCAATTTTTTGAATGGGACGAAAATGCCAACGAAATTATCAGGATAGGTAGCAATGAAAACCCTTACGGACCCTCTCCCATGGCGCGTGAAGCCATGATTAAAGCGGTTTCCACCAGCAACCGTTATCCCTGGGAAGTTACCACCCAACTACGCGAAAAAATTGGCAAACAGTATGGATTAACCAAAGACCATGTGTTGATGGGGGCCGGAAGCAGCGAATTGCTTGGGGTTACCTCCGCATGGGCAGCAGAAAAACCGGGGAATGCCGTGGCAGCCTATCCAACCTTTAAGCTTTGGTTTACTGCTGCGGAACACTTTGGGCTTACCTTAAAAAGCATACCCTGTACAGCCGATAAAAAGCATAACCTCGATGCTATGGTGAAGGCCATGGATTCCGAAACAAGAATGGTGTACATCGTAAATCCTCATAACCCCACCGGCACAGTTATTCCTGCGGCGGAACTAAATCTTTTTATTGAAAAAATGACTGAAAAAGCCATTGTGCTTTTAGATGAAGCTTATACTGAATACAGTGATGAGCCCAGCCTTGGCCGTTTGGTGGCAGGCAATCCAAACCTTGTGGTTGCAAAAACCTTTTCCAAAATTTACGGATTAGCCGGTGCAAGGGCCGGATTTGTTTTAGCCCATCCCGAAACCATTGCCAAAATGGCCAATTATATGCCCTGGTCAAATGCGGGAACCAGCGCGGTGTCGCTTGCCGGGGCCATTGCCTCGATGGACGATCATAGCTTTACCAAAATGACCCGCGACAAAACCGATGAGGTAAGAAAAATGGTGCTGGGTGAAATGCAGAAAATGGGTATTCCTTTTACCAACTCCACCACCAGCTTTATTTACTATGACACAAGCTCCTTAAAATCCGACCTGGCAAAAGCCTGCGAAGCCCAAGGCATACTGGGGGTAAGGACTTTTGAACAGGGTACAGCCTGGAGGCGCACCAGTCTTGGCACCATGGCCGAAATGGAGAAATTTATACAGGTATTAAAAACTGTAAGGGGATAATGGTATTATCCCATGCAAAAAATCACCGGAAATATAATAGGGGACTTGTTTTGGCCTGTTTTATTTTGGTTTAACAGGAGTTAATTTAGCCCTTTGCCCTGCTACTTCCGCGGTGGTAACGGCAGTTGCTTTATTTCCAAAACTCGCCCTGATATAGGTTAACACATCGGCTATTTCCTTATCGGTAAGATAGGCTTGCGGGGGCATAGGATTTGCATATTCTTCCCCGTTTACCGTAATAGGATTTTCCAGTCCACGCAATATTACATTAATCAACCTTTTTTTATCGCCGCTTACCCAATCGGTTTTCTTAAGTGGTGGATTTAGCCCGGGAACTCCTCCCCCATCGGCCATATGGCACGAAAGGCA
>CAYUGH010000274.1:0-1841 GCA_964444195.1 uncultured Chitinophagaceae bacterium | reverse complement strand
TGGTTTTACCATTTCCTGAAATATTGGAAGTAACATCGGCATTTCCCCAATAATGTACTTCGCCATTGCCGCTGATGCGAATTGAAAGCGTTTTGGCAGCTTTCACTTCCGCCAGGCCGTTTCCGCTGATCTCTACCTTCACATTTTGTGCCTGAAGTTTTTCAGCATGGGTTTCACCGTTGCCAGAACTTTTTACGGTTAAATTCTCAACCGTTCCGCCTGTGAAATACAGTTTACCGTTCCCGGTCATGGATGCTTCAAGGTCGTTCAGCGTAAATCCATCGCCCAAAGTCACGGTGTTATTTCCACTTAAATGAAGCTCAGAAAGATCAGGAGTGTAAATTTTAAGGCTGATATTATCATTCTTCACCCGCCATTGATTCTGGAAACCAAAAGTCAGGTTTGAATTTTCAACCTTACTTACAAAAGCTGTTGTAAGGTTCTCATAACCAGTCACTTCTACCTTTCTTGTGTCCGACTTTATGATTTCCACAGTCCGGTTTCCCGATATATCAACATTGGCAAATGAAGCCAAACTACGGGTTTCTGTGCGAATAGCGCCGTCGCCTTTTAATACATCTTTCGAACAACTTTGCAGCAAAACAAACATTCCCAACGCTGCACTTGCAATAACATTTTTCATTTTTATTGTTTTTAGGTGATCCCATTTTAGACATAACAAGATAACCGTGGTTTACCCCTATGCAAAACCTTAACTTTTTTAGAAAATAGCGATCCCGGCATGCCAGCCGCCCCAACCACGCCATCCCGGCCAGTCATTTTCCATGGAAAACTCTTTGTAGCCGTTTGCCGGAATATGGTAATCCCATCCTGGTTTTCCTGATTTCTGATCGCTGTAATACATATTGAAGGAAGGGCCGCCATAAATGGCAAAATTCTTGCTGATACGAAGATGCAGGTTCAGGGCAAAGCGATTCAACAGGTTCAGGTAATCCCAACTGCCGAGGTAAAGGTATTGCGAGCTAATGTCGGTGCTCAGCGCAAAAAAGCGGGTATCTATCCACTCCCTGCCAATACCGTAGCCAAAGGCGTAAAGTTTTTTGTTCTCATCAAGGTTCATGCCTCCAAGCAAAATACTATACAATTTGCGGTTACCGCTTTTAATGGAAGTGGTCAAATGCATGGTTTCGTCGCTGCCTATATACCACTTGTGGTAGCCACGCCGCACAATATTTATCAAACCGATGCTGTAGCCGTCCGAGGTGTCCGCATAGTTGATCAGGCCAATTTGAAGACCCTTATTGTGTTTTGCATAATTGAAAACCCCGGCTACCTGAACACCTTTCAGGTCGCGGGTGGCAAAATTTCCAACTCCGCTCACCTGCATGCCCGCCGCGTCTTTTACCACATGGTTATAAATTCCGGCAGCCTGGAAACCTTTAAAATGGTCTCCTGTAAAATTTACTATACCTGCTGCCTGGAAACCGTTCATCCAGGTACGGGTATAATTAGCTATCCCGGCAGCCTGAAAGCCTTCGGCAGATTCGAGGATCGAATTACTGATACCCGAAACCTGGAATCCAACCTGTTTGCCACCAGTATGGTTAAACATGCCGCTTGCCTGAAAACCCACCACATCTTTACGGTTAATATTGAAAAAACCTGCCAATTCAAAACCTTTTAATCCACCCGTATAACCCCCAAACAGGTTAAATGAAAAATTATTCACCACCTGCCCGCTCATTTTGCCATGCGTACTCAGCCCCGGGATCACCGAAAACTGGAACGGCCTTTCAGTAAACCAATCGCCAAGGTTTAAGGACTGTACTTTTTGCCCGGCCGATACAAACCACCTGCCGAGAAACCTGGTTTCAACTTTG
>CAYUGH010000273.1:0-1869 GCA_964444195.1 uncultured Chitinophagaceae bacterium | reverse complement strand
ACGGCAAGAATTATTTTGATTGCATTACTCATTCTTTGTTCGTGTCAATGCTGATTAAGTCAAACTGTGGCAACTCCGTTGCTTCAAAATATTGACTTGTGATTTTGTCAAGAAAACTGTCAGTGATAATATCTTCTTCCAAAAACTGTTCAATGTCGGGAAAGCGTTCTAAAATCTTTTCATCGCTTACTCTTAAACGGTGTCTGATGTTTTTGAAAAACTTGATTTCGGAATATTCAACTTGTTCGTCTGCATTGATTGTTTGAATAGCAAAATCAATCAAGGTCAGTTCTTCTTGTTCGGAAAGTTCTGCTGTTTTCAACAAGTCAAAATAATGCTGAATAAACGCTTTTCCGCTTGTATTGATTTTATTTACAAGCAGATTGATTTCACTTTGAAAATCAAAATTTTCAAACAAAGGCGATTTTTCGCACAATGATTTGATTAAGGCAATTTCTCGTTTGTCAATGTTGCCGTCTGCTGCCATACAACAAAATGCTGTTTTCAGCAATAATTTATCAAAAGTTATTGTGTCCATATTTTTAAGATTTAATTGTTGTTTCTGTTTGCATTAAAACCAATTCTTGTTCTCTCATTTTTCTGTCCAATAGTTGAACCGTCCATTTTTGCTTTGATTGCATCATATTTTCTCAATTCCTGCAAGGGAACGGACGGTTTAGTGTTTTTGATAACTTCTTCCAACATCTTCATTGAAATTCTTGCTTTGGTTTTCAAAGCCAACCTTGATGCTTCGTTTACCAACAATTCAATATCTGCCGAAACATAATGTTCCGTGAGTTTTGAAAGTTGCTCATAATCCATTCCAAAATCCAACGGACGATTTTTCAGATACATTTCAAACATTGATTTTCTTGCTTCAAAATCGGGTGGTGGTAAATAGAATTTTTTATCCAAACGTCCTGCCCGACCCCAGCGGGGTCGAACATAAATAGCTACTTTTCTAAAAAACTCAAAGAGATAGCGTTCATTGTATTGTATTTCGATATTGGCCACTAATGTGAGGTTCACAAACATTTGACCCCGCTGGGGTCGTTGGGCTTAGTTTTCCTTTTTACCAGTAGAAAAGATATTCGAAAATAAACCAAAAAATGCCGGGACACCTTGGGACACCCAATTCCAATTATTATTGTATTGAAATTCAATTAGTTATATTTCCGAAAATTGAAAACCAGAAAAAACGCGGAAAACAGGTGATTACCTATCAGGTATTACCTACCCTGAAACGGCCCCAGTTCTGCAAAGGCGCTGGAGGCGCGTCTTATTTTTCGAAGGATTTTAGTCCTCCGAAAAAACAGGCTTAGCAGGGATTGAAGCGCCAGGGCACGGCCCATCTATAAAACTATGAATCGTGCCTATGGCACTCCCCGGGCAACCACTTGTAGCCGGTAACGTAAAGTGCCCTTTTTCAAAATGGATGCCGCCTATGGCGCTACATATCCTTAAAACAATAGCGCCACGCCGGTTTTGCAGCTTTTCCCGGTAAGTATCCATTTTGGTAATGGTCTTTGTCCTTCTGTTATACTTTAAAGAGGAATGAACTGCCAATATGGAAGGGAGGTGCGTTACAGGCGCAACACCGGCTTAGGCAAACCTTGGCTTTTGTGTGCCGGCTTTGTGTCCCTTGCCGATGTGCCTGACCTGGTGTGTTGAGTCAGGTCGCTGACCGTAATGCAACGGCTTGTTTGTATAAGTTGTCGAAGCGGTCAATTTGTTTTGTCCAGCTAACGATGCCTGTGTTAATCCAGTTAAGAATTTCTAAAATGTTATTGTGGTTTGTTGCCAATGCAGCAAGGTCATTGCAAACTGGTTCGTAGTGAAAGATACGATTTCTGAATTTGCGAATGTGAT
>CAYUGH010000272.1:0-1873 GCA_964444195.1 uncultured Chitinophagaceae bacterium | reverse complement strand
TTCATCCATTGTCGTTGAAGCCAGGTAGAAAAAAGGGATACAAGGTGGAAGAAAACCCAGGGAAAGGATGGGAAGATCAATCACCTGATCATCCTTTACTTATGGCTATATAATGCCATCATATTCTGAATGGATTGTTTTACCCTCTCAGCCAATGTGGCCGGACTAACCACGGTTACATCTTCGCCAAAACTAAGGATAAGCGCAAGCAGTTCCCGGTTGAAGCGAAGGTGATAGGAAAAAGCCGCCCCTCCATCCTTAAAGGTTTTAAGCAATTGCTGGCTGTGGTGCAATGGTTTGGTAATAATATAAGGCACGCGGTTGGGTTTAAATTTCAGCGCCATTTCTTCTACCGGAAATTCTTTTCGAACCGTTGGCCCGATTACGTTCCTGAAATAGTTTACAGGTTCAAATAGAACATGCGCGGGCTCAATATAAGATAGCGATTTTATTTTAGGGTCGCTTTTAAAGCGGTCGAATGCGCAAACCCATATCTCTTTTTGGGGTTCTGCAAGCCCTACCAGGTACCAGCGTTTGTTAAATTCCTTCAGCACATAAGGATGCATCATAAAATCCTGCGGTTCTTTCTGATCGAATGGCTGATACCTGAAACCAATAACCTGTTTATCGCGGATGGCCTCGTATAGCTGCTGCATCAATGCAATACCCTGCACATCGGGTTGTTCAAAAATAATTCTTGGTATTGCGGGCGATTCATAGCTGTACTGAAGCTTTTGAATGATTTCCTTTAATTGATCTGCCGCTTCATCCGCTTTTATCTGGCCCAACAGTTCGATTGCCTGATGAATAACCGCACATTCACCCGCCTCGAGTGCAGGCGCTCCAAAGTATGAAAAATCAGGGTTGGCGTAGCGGTAATGACACTTTTTCCTTTTGGCTCCGCCTGAAAGCCGCATTTCGCAAAGTAAATCATCCCCTGCCTTTTCCTTAATAGTTTCAAGATCGCCCCTCAGGGTAGATTCAGCAGCCGGTTTGTCCCTTGCAGTTTCAAGGTAACGGTTCACTTCATAAAACAAAGTTTCCTTCGTCCACCATTTGTCCCTGCGCAACCGGTCGTTCATAACCTGGATGCGCTGCATAGCCGATAGACCTAACTGTTTTGGCATGGAGGGGTGCTGTTTTCCGGTAAAAAAATATGAGGAGCTTTTGCCCAAAGGTGCAGATAGATTGCAGCATAAAAAAAATAAATCGAGAAATTTGGAAATATAAGATGATGCCAATAACTTGGCCAAATAATACATTCCTGACGCAAACAACCACAGCCTGTGAAAAGACTCCGTACCCTGCTTGTGACTTTTGCCAACGATATTGGCCCAACTCCAATTACCGCCTTCAGGGGAGCCGTTATTGAAAAGGTGGGCCGTGAAAACCCGATGTTTCATAACCATTTGGGGGATGATGCCTATATATATAAGTATCCGCTGATACAGTATAAAAAAATCGGCAAACAGGCAGGAATTTTCTGCCTGGATGAAGGGGTGGACGAAATCCATAAGCTTTTCGGGCACCGTAACTGGACCATTGACCTGCAGGGCCACGCCCTTACCCTGAAGGTTGACCGGCTCGATATGAAAACCACCAATATCAACATTTGGGAAAAAACATTTGAATACAGCCTGTGGAACTGGCAGGCGCTGAACGAGGAAAACTGGAAGCGTTACCTCGAACTCGACAGCATGGTTGAAAAAGTGGGTATGCTCGAAAAAATACTCACTGCCAATATCCTCTCCTTTGCCAAGGGCATCGGCTGGCATATAGAAAAACCCGTAAAACTGGTAATTAAAGACCTGAAATTGGAGCGCGACAGCCGGATGAAGGACATCAAAGTGCGCACATTTGAGGTGGATTTCCG
>CAYUGH010000271.1:0-1877 GCA_964444195.1 uncultured Chitinophagaceae bacterium | reverse complement strand
CCCACATTGCAGCATTCGGCCCTTCAAATGTTAAAATTTGCATTTTTCCAAATTTTTTTGAGGTCAATATTCCGCAGGGGGGTACAGTCCGGTATCGTATACGCTAAGCATAGAGGCTATTTTCAATTTGTAGTACACAGGGAGTGTTCGTTTTTGGCATAGGGTAACCGAGTTTTGCAGGGTATGTATTTCAAGTTCAGTTTGCGGTATAATAAGGACAAACAGCAGTCAGATGCATACTACCGTTTGGTGGAGAGCTACCGGAATGCCGACGGAAGGGTTTGCCACCGCACCATACTGAACATTGGTTTTATTGAGGATGATTACAGCCCTGAGCAGCTAAACCAAACTGCAAGAATACTTACCGCCAGGTACGAGCAAAAGCAACTATTGTTTGCCCCCACAGACCCTGCTGTTATTGAACTGACAGAAACCTTGTGGCAACGGATTATTCGTGAAAAGCGGCTGGATCTGACACTGCACAGCCCAATATCGCGGAAGATAGATGCAGATACCATGCGGCACAGCAATGTTCGTGAGATAGGCTCAGAATGGATATGCCATCAAACCCTGGAAGAACTGGCCATCAATCGGATTTTGGCAGAAGTTGGTTTTACGGAAGAACAAATAAAACTGGCCGTCACACAGATAATAAGCCGTGCCGTATATCCTGCATCAGAGTTAAAAACTACTTCGTGGATAAAAGAAAACTCCGCTGCCTGCGAGCTGACCGGATACGATTACGCAAAGATTACCAAAGACAAATTATATGCAAGCGCCTTGCAGCTTTATAAGGTAAAAGACCGGTTGGAGCAGCACCTTTCACACAAAACAAACGAACTCTTTGATATTAGCGACAAGATAGTGCTGTACGATTTAACCAACACCTATTTTGAAGGTCAATACAACGGTAGCGAGCTGGCAAAGTATGGCAGGAGTAAAGAGAAGCGCAATGATGCCAAACTGGTGGTACTTGCACTGGTGGTAAATATTTATGGATTTATCAAATACTCCTCCATACATGAAGGTAATATGTCCGATTGTAAAAATCTATCGCTGATGATAGACAAGCTGAGCCGCTGCACCCATGCACAAAACCCTGTAGTGGTAATGGATGCAGGCATAGCTACCGAAGCAAACCTGGAGATGATAAGGGCTAAAGGATACCACTACCTGTGTGTGAGCCGCGCCCGGCTTAAGGATTACCAGGCCATCGGCGGCAGGCTCCCTGTTTTAGTGGAAACAAAAAGCAAACGCAACGTGCGCCTGAAGGCAGTAAGCACCCATACCAACACCGATTACTATCTTGAAGTGGCCAGCGAAGATAAATTTGAAACAGCCAACAGCATGCGTATTCAGTTTGAACAGCGTTTTGAACTGGAACTGCAAAAGATAGCGCAAGCCCTAAGCCGCAAGGGTGGAACAAAAAAAGCAACCAAAGTACATGAACGTATTGGCAGGGCCAGGGAACGCTATCCATCTGTGCAATATTATTATGACGTAATCGTCACCACAAGTAAAGACAACCAGTCAGCAACAGCCCTCAACTGGTCGAAAAATGAAGAACAATATGCTAAGAAAGAAGCATCTCTGGGACTGTATTTTTTAAGGACAAGCCTGTTACTGGAAGATGAGGTAACGATATGGAATATATACAACACCATACGTGAAATAGAAAGCTCCTTCCGTACGCTGAAAACCGATTTGGATTTAAGACCGGTTTACCACAAGTCAGACGAAGCCACCATGGCTCACCTGCACCTGGGGCTATTGGCTTATTGGGTGGTAAATACAGTAAGGTGCAAGCTCAAAGCCCATGGCATCAATAGCCTTTGGCCGGAAATAGTAAGAATAGGCAACACCCAAAAAATAATCAC
>CAYUGH010000270.1:0-1889 GCA_964444195.1 uncultured Chitinophagaceae bacterium | reverse complement strand
TAAAAGGCCGCACCACAGAACCGATATGCGCATAATCGGAGCTGTTGTAGTACAGCGCAAACCCATAGGCATCATCGGCAAACAGGCTGTTGTCGCCGGGGCCGGGGGCCGGGCCGGCGGTGGGCGTTCCATCCTTGCCCATATCATCGTTGTTGCCGCTGCGCAGTAAAAGCGGTATGTCAAAGAACTTGCATTGCGCACAGTCCCCCTTCTTAGGTCGGGGAGACTGTGCTGGGAAGTAATAATTAATGACTATCAGAACTCTAATTGATGTAGGGTTATCTTACTAACATTCAAATAATGTTTACCTATCCTGTAATCATTCAATTCAGAGAATATAGTAAACGCAAGGTCGTCAGTATTTTCAAACCCTTTAAAATAACTGGATAATCCTAATGCAAACAAAATTCTGCCTGTTTTTATACAAAGAACAACTACCTTCAAATCTACACCGACCAACAAGTAATCTTCTTTTTCAAGTATCATTAAGTCCACTTTAATTATATCGCTACTTGGATAGCCGATATAATATTTTCTATTATTTAATTCAAAATAGACATGTGTGTTTGTAATATTATCTGATATTATTTTATAGATACTATCTGCTGCTTCAAATTCTTTACGAGTTAAGTAATGTATTACCGGTGATTTCATTAATGCTATTATTTTTATTCTCTTCCAATTGGTTTTGCAATTACCGATGATATTTCCGGTGTAGAACTCATATCACTATTTTTATAGAAATAGCTTATTTGCATACTTCCTGCAGCTTGTCCTTTTTTCTCACCTGCTGTAAAGACCAAAGAAATTTCTCTTGTTATAGATGTACCAAATTTGGTAACATCAGGGTCGCCAACTACTTTTCCATTTAACCCTGCTGCAAACAAATCTCCCAATTTCGCAAGTCCAGCTTCATTGTCTTTAATGCCCCAATATTCCAACGTTCGCGCTAAATCTGCAGCTCTACCCTGATTATGCATCAGCTTTTCAACGGTTGTTTTTGCAACATTCTTAGCACTATTTGCAAAAGCTTCTAATTCTGCTCCTTTCAAATTTTGATAGTTTAGTTTACCAAAGAAATAATTCAACTTAGTGGTTTCTAAAATGAATTTTTCAGCAGGTTTAATTAATGGTGCGGCAGTTTGCTTGAATATTAACTTTAGACCTCTTGCAACTTCATCTCCTTGTGTAAATTCCAATCCTGGTGTTCCGTTAGGGTCAGGGTTTAATAGTTCAACGGTAAATGCACCAAGATTTGCGGCGGCTACAGAATGTGTCGAATACGCTATTGCTGCTCTTGCTGTAAGATTTGTTAATGCCGCTGTTGTACCTGCCGTACTCAATGCTGCTAATCCATAGCCCGCAGTTAATGCACCCCCCACAAATAGAAACGCATTAACGTTATGATGAAAAATTATTTGAGCTGCATGTTGAGGATCTTTCCGATATAATTCCGCCTCATACGCATGTATCTTGCTTGGAACTGTCGTTGCCCAGTGTGGTTCAAACTCTTGTCCATCTCTATCGATTGCAAATATGGGAGTATTGCTTGCAAACTGATAAGGCGTTAAATGAGGATATTCCTTGTAAAGTGGGTCAGTTGATAAAAACCTTCCAATACGTGGGTTGTATATTCTAAAACCGTAGTCGTAAATATTTCCCTCGCCACTAATTTCGTCTGATTTCTCCTTACCATTAAACCCGTAACGATATAATTCCGAGCTAAATGAACGCTGCGGCATAATCATCCCGAACGGGTAATAGTCCTGCGCGCTTACCACCACATTCACATTCCCCAAATGATTGGTTAGTTGGCCAACCGCATATTTATTTCTTTTAATGGCGTTGGCCGAACCAAGCTGCACTTTATCAAATAGCCAGGCATTTCT
>CAYUGH010000269.1:0-1906 GCA_964444195.1 uncultured Chitinophagaceae bacterium | reverse complement strand
AATGTCCAGTTTTTCGATGAAAACATTGCACATTCTTATGCTGCGTGAAGTATAAACTCCGGGTATCGCCGGAGTTTTTTTTGCATTTATGCGGGAACCAACCAGGTTGCCATTGAAAACTGGGAAAAAACTAAAGGACTTACCTTCCATGCCCAAACAAGAAAGCGCAGTTACATGAAAATGAAATTAGACGGATTTGTCCTTTCCATTATCGTAGTTATCCTCCTTGCCTGGTTCTTTCCTCAATTGGGCAGTAAACAAAGCCGTTTCCCCATTGAAACAATCAGCAGTATTGGCGTATCGCTGATCTTCTTTTTTTACGGATTGAAGCTGAGCCCTGAAAAGCTGGTATCCGGGTTGAAAAACTGGAAACTGCATGTGTTGGTACAATGCTCTACTTTTTTGCTTTTCCCGCTGCTGGTACTGTTGTTGTATCCTTTTATGCAGTCGGCGCACCTGAAAACCCTGTGGCTGGCGCTGCTTTTTTTGGCAGCCTTGCCTTCTACGGTATCTTCTTCGGTAGTAATGGTATCGCTGGCAAGGGGCAACGTTCCGGCAGCCATTTTCAATGCCAGTATTTCGGGGCTTATTGGTATTGTGATCACACCTCTTTGGATGGGGCTTTTCATGCACAGCACCCAAACTCAATTCAACCTGGGCAGCATTTATTTCAAACTGATCGTTGAAATTTTGTTACCCGTAATGATGGGTATTTCATTACAACGCTATTGGGGCAGGTATGCGCTCCATTTCGCCAGGCAGCTCACGCTTTTTGATAAGTCGGTGATCCTGCTGATCATTTATAAAAGTTTCGCTCAATCTTTTGAGGCCCATTTATTCAGTTCAGTAAAAGCTGCAGATTTTGTGCTGATCGGCGTGGCGGTGGTGGGATTGTTTTACGGGGTGTATTTTCTCACCGGGTATATAGCCCGGCGACTCCGCTTTAATACCGAAGATGAAATTACCGCCCGTTTTTGCGGCACCAAAAAATCGCTGGTTCACGGTACTGTTTTTTCAAAAATATTGTTTGCCAACTCAGCCGCCGTGGGTATTATTTTGCTGCCGCTGATGCTGTTTCATGCTTTTCAACTCCTCGTCATAAGTGTGTATGCTGCGGCGCTGGCGAAGAAAAAGGAAGTTGATTGGGGATAAATTGATAATTCTGCCTATTGATTGATGGGACAATTTTCAGCCAGTTTTTGTGGGTGGGGGACAGGTTTGTCCAATAAGTTTCGAAACTTATTGGTTAGTGTTTGTTTGTATCACCGGCTTCGTTGTCCTGGAGGTTTTCTGTCTTTGAAATTTTCCGGTGCACAAACAGGTAACTGTCGTTTATTTGCTTTTTATGCAACCCTTAAAATCTTTTCCATCTTTCTGCCTTTCGCCAATTCGTCCACCAACTTGTCTAAATACCTTGCTTGTTTTGTTAAGGTATTTTCAATCTCTTCAATCCGGTAGCCACAAATGACCCCTGTTATGAGGTGAGCATTGGGATTTAATTTGGCTTTCTTAAAGAACGTTTCAAAAGTTGCTTTCCCGGCAATCAGTTCCTTAAGTTTTTTGTCATCAAAACCCGTCAGCCATTCTATTACCTGGTGCAATTCCTCTTTTGTCCTGCCTTTACTCTCCACTTTTGTGATATAGTGCGGATACACCGATGCAAAAGACATTTTTGCTATTCGCTCATTGTGTTCGGGTGTTACTTTCATGGTTCATTATTTTTTCTGATTGCTTGAAGTGGCTTTGTCCAAAGCCAAGAAAGAACAGATAAGACCTGCCAACCATATCAAAGATCTGACCCAGTTCATTCTTCCCCATTCAGATGCGACTTTTTTGAGCGTTTCCGTATCAGGAAGCTGTTCTGAAAGAAACATAATCTCATTTCTGGGATAAAAATAGGTAAAGG
>CAYUGH010000268.1:0-1939 GCA_964444195.1 uncultured Chitinophagaceae bacterium | reverse complement strand
GAATCCCCAATGATCATTTGTGCTCGGGTGTGCAACAGTTCGTGGGGATTTCATAGCGTCAATACATTTTTCAAATGCATCTATTTTGCTAACAAGGTAGGGGTTACCCCCCCCAATCTCCGGGGAATGCTCCCACCCACTCGAAATCACTTATGCTCATACGCATACCCGGTCAGCCCGGGCGCGCTACCGGTCTGTGTTTTGTGGAAAATATCTTGCGGTGGGTTTCAACCGTTCGTTACGAAATAATGAGGGTACGGCAATGCTCGCCTATAAAGGTAGATTGCAAGAATAAATACGAGGTGGTACAGGTGGAAGAAGGCGACTGATTCGTCTTTAGAGATTAATCAAATGAAGACTTAAGAAGCTGTTTAAACCCTGTATTGCGAACCACCATTGACTTTTTTCTGCCACGAATGGAACGAATGAACACGAATTATTCGTGTAAATTGGTGTTATTCGTGGCAAGAATTTGACTATTTATAGTTCATGGAATCAATTTTAAACAGCTTTTAAGATAAAAAAACAGGAA
Source organism: uncultured Chitinophagaceae bacterium (assembly GCA_964444195.1). Classification (GTDB taxonomy): domain Bacteria; phylum Bacteroidota; class Bacteroidia; order Chitinophagales; family Chitinophagaceae; genus Phnomibacter. Next base: position 1,407 of record CAYUGH010000268.1, on the reverse strand, counting down.
AAACCATACAGGTACAGCACGCAAATTGTACCTGCATGGTTTTAAAATGTCCGTTATTCCCTGTAAGCGGCAATCATCCTGTCTGCCGGCTTGGTTGAAAGCTGCATGGCCGTGGGGCTTCCGGGTTTAATTTCAATCTCCACGGTTTCAATCTTTCCGTTAAACCTGTTGGCCTTTCCTATCTTATAATTCCTGCTGACATTGGTAGCTTCATCCATTCCTACATCGGCGCCCTCATCGAGGCTGAACATATTTGAGTTGGTTTTTTCAATATGCCCTTTACCCGCTTCCACACCATCAATAAAGAAATTTCCCCCCATCGCCACAATTACACCATTTGCTTTGCAGGCACATGAATGTTGGCTGTAAATATGCTGCTCGTGTTTTTAATATTGATAAATGCATTTTCCTGCAACCCGCCCATGCCTTCGTACAGGGTAAGCCTGGTGCGCCCGGCCATGGCATCCGGTCGTCCCGCCTCTGCAGGGTCAAGCCGTTCAATGCTGCGGTCGTCCAGCGGAAATACATGGTACTTAACGGCCTCTTTGGCAAAAAGCGCTTTCAATTCCTTAACCTTTGCAGGATTGGCTGCGGCAAGGTCCGTACTCATGCTAAAGTCTTCGTTCACATTAAATAGCTCCCACTTATCTTCTTTCAGCCCACCCTTTGGCTTTACTTCCCAGGGCGCTTTGTGCACGGTGCGGGCAATCCATCCCTCATGGTAAATGCCCCTGTTTGAAATAATTTCAAAATACTGTGTGGTATGATTTTCAGGCGCTTTTGCATCCTTCATGGAAGCTACCATGGATACGCCCTGCATTGGCTCCTGCTTTACCCCGTTCACCATCTTCGGCTGGGGTACATGGCAAAGTTCAAGGATGGTGGGCGCAATATCAATTACATGATAAAACTGGCGACCTGGGCAAGGTGAAAGAATTGGTTGCTGCATGCCCTGAACTGATCTATGCGCAATACAATTATACCCCTCCCATCCACTTTGCTGTTCGCGAAGGCCACAAGGAGTTGGTGGAGTATTTACTGGCCAACGGGGCACACAACCCTGGTTACAGGATCTACCCGTTTTTAGACTCACTGCAAACCCTCGCACCTGACAGGGGTTTGGAGGAAATAGCCGTAATGCTGGATGCCTATGCTGCAAACCCTTCGTTGCAAAAATACAAAGGCGATAATGGCAAAATTGTTTATGCCAGGACGGCATTGGAAAAGGAATTCAACGTCCCGTGCCGGAGACGTTGCTGGAAACGCTTCGAGCAACGTCTCCCCGACGAAGGAGGGGGACGTTGCGCCTGAAGACGTTGCGCATGAAGACGTAAAATACGCAACGTCCCGTACCGGAGACGTTGCTAAAACATTCGAGCAACGTCTCCCCGACGAAGGAGGGGGACG
>CAYUGH010000267.1:0-1981 GCA_964444195.1 uncultured Chitinophagaceae bacterium | reverse complement strand
CGATGAATTGTTGCCTTTCAGCCACCTTCAGCAATTCGGGTAACATATCCATACCGGCAACACGCTCCTGATTTATACCATGCAGTAGCTTGAGGGCCCAAACAAGTGGCATGCCATCCGGTGTAACCAAATCAGCTTGATTAACAATTGCAGCATAATCGGCATCTTTACTTCCTTCAACAAGCATATGAACATTTGCTACACAGATATTTGATGTTGTCCTGTTTTGAGCAAGTTGAACTAATTTATCAATAAAGCCACTATAGCTCCCCAATGAAATCTTAGAATTTAAAATAAATACCTTCATTATATAAAAAGAAAAATGGCCACTATTGCATTACACTTATAGAAAAATACTTATACCCAATATCTAAAAGCTTTACAATCACGCCATCGCCTTCCGGTATGCAAAGCACATTTGGAGAAGGTTCAATCTTTAGAAATTTATAGCCATCCAATAATGGCATCACTGAATTATCAAATGTTTCCAGTTGAATTATAGGTCTGAACTTTTTAATAGTTTCACAGGCCCCCCTTATAATTGCAGTTTCAGCTCCCTCTGCATCAATCTTTATAAAGTCAATTGCTGTTAAACGCTCCCATGCTACAAGTTCATCAACAGATATTACAGGGACAATCAGGGACTTTGCAGTATTATCAAATTGAAATAAGCTGAACGAATTAGGCTTTCCAAAATTCATGAAAAATTCCTGCAATCCCTTTTCCTCACCAACGCAAATATTTCTTAGCCTTACATTTTTAAAATTATTGTATTCAACGCTTTTTATAAGTGATTGGTAAACGCCGGTAAATGGCTCGCAAGCAATAACTACCCCCGATCCATTAAAAGCCTTGGCTGCCTTTAAAGTATATACACCGGTATTAGCGCCTATATCCAGAAAACTATTTCTACCTGCTAAAAGCATTTCCAAATGAACCAATTCTGGCTCAATAGAATCTCGTTCAATAAAAACACCACGGCCGCCAAAGCCTGCTTTATTCAAACCCAATACGTACGCTCCATTATCTAACCTGGAGCGTAAGTACCAATTTCGCGGATACAAAAATAAATAAGCTCTTTTGAACAGGTTGCTTGATGATTTCATGATAAACTAATATTTAGGTGAGAAAATATTTCTGAATTTGCTAATTAGTTTTAAAAAAAATATATTAAAAAATTACATACTTAAAATTTACAATAATTGCATTAAACTATTACTTCAAAAAAAGGATCCCAACTTTGTTGATCACAATTCATTTCTATATATTCTATTATAATGAGCTACGATAGTGTTTGCCTTTAAATCCCATGATAGTTCTTTCTGGCGTTGCGCAAAATTTTCTGCCATCAATTTTAATACAACACGATTATTGATCCGAAATACTCATTTTTAAGTTTACGCCCCCACCCAAATAGCGACCAGAGATTAAGCCTACAGGAGCCTTGCCCTAAACCCATGTTTGGCCCAGGCTTTAAACAACAGCCAGATAAAACCCGTATTGGTAACGGCATAGCGCTTAAACAACCGTCGCGGTTCCTGTATCAACCGGTAAAACCATTCCAGGCCGGTTTGTTGCATCCAGCGAGGCGCCCTTTTTTGCAGACCAATCATTACGGCAGGGCGCCGCAAATGCCATCCATACAGGCCAGTACACGTCCTTTCATGGAAGCCATCCATTTCTCTTGCTTAGGGCAGCCAAGGGCAACAAAAACAAGATTCGTTTCAAGATCGTTAATCTTATGTATTACCTCAATTTCTTCTTCCTCAGTAAGCTTTCTAAATGGAGGACTTACATGCCATACTTCAATTTTGAATAGTTTTTTGACAAGTACAATTCCATAGCACCCATCATTTCAACTGTACCTCCATAAAAGAAGACGCTTTGACCGATTTCCTCTGCCGAATGCAGCAATGCCGGCAGTAAATCCATACCTGCAACACGCTCCTGCTTTAATCCATGCAACAACTGTAGCCCCCAA
>CAYUGH010000266.1:0-2083 GCA_964444195.1 uncultured Chitinophagaceae bacterium | reverse complement strand
ATTGATGGGATATCGGTAGCAACCAATTGGGGTTTGGTACCATATTGGGAACAACCCATTATAAACCAACCTGAAGTAGGTTATCTCGGCATACTGGCCAGGGAGTTTGATGGCGTATTGTACTTCCTGCTCCAGGCAAAAATTGAACCCGGAAACATAAACTATGTTCAATTATCCCCCACGCTCCAGGCAACAAAAAGTAATTATGAACAGGTGCATGGTGGAAAGAAGCCTGCTTATATTGATTTTTTCAGGAAGGCAACACCAAAGGATGTACTTTTCGACCAATTGCAATCTGAGCAGGGGGCCAGGTTTCTGCAAAAACGTAACAGGAACCTGGTTGTACTGACAAAGGAAAAGGTGGAAGTTGGTGAAGATTTTGTTTGGCTGACGTTGAGCCAGGTTAAAGCGCTGATGCGATACGACAACCTGGTAAATATGGATACGAGGACCGTCATCTCCGGGATTCAATTTATGATCTCAAATGATTTTGGCACGGTAGGAATGAATGGAAGCAAGCAGGGCACCAGGTTATTTCAATCCTATTTCAGCCAGAACCTTGCGGCCTACTCATTTGACGACCTGATAGCCTGGATAACCAACCTGAAGTGCAAGTATGAACTAAGTGTAGGCAAGCTGCCATTATCGAAGATTGATAATTGGGTTATTGAGCCCGACCAGATACGGCATAAGGACCATAAGTTTTTCAGGGTTATTGCGGCGCGGGTGGAAATAAGTAACCGGGAGGTATCAAACTGGTGTCAGCCGCTGGTTGAGCCAATGGCAGAGGGCTTGATCGCATTTTTGGTAAAGGAAATAAATGGCGTTTTGCATTTCCTGGTGCAGGCTAAAATGGAATGCGGCAATTTTGATATCCTGGAGCTGGCCCCTACCGTACAAACCATTACCGGTGGTTACCAAAACCCCGAGTACCAGGTTCCTTTTCTCGATCAGGTACTAAATGCAAGGCAGGAATCAATTTGGTATGATACCCTGCAATCTGAAGAGGGGGGGCGGTTTTATCGTGAACAGAATCGTAATATGATTATTGAGGTAGATGATGCTGACATTCCAACCATTCCCGAAAACTATACCTGGATGAGTTTGTACCAGTTGCAAACATTCATGAAATTCAACAATTATCTTAATATCCAGGCCAGGAGCTTGTTATCGGCCTTAAGCTTTCACTAAAATTTATTCATTTGAAGAACGAATCAATTAAATTAGGGGTCTTGGGCTGTTCAAGTTTTGCTGAAAGGCTTTTTCTGCCCAATCTAAAAACCTTTGATGGTATTGAGCTGGTTGGCATTGCCAGCCGCGATGCGAGCAAGGCAGCGCAGTTTGCTTCAACATTCAATTGCAGGGCATTTGGCAGTTACATGTCACTGGTGGAAGATGAATCCATTGATGCAGTGTATATGCCTCTACCCATTTCAATGCATAAGGAATGGATATTGAAATCGCTTGGGGCCGGCAAACATGTGCTGGTGGAAAAATCCATAACGGCATCTGTGGCGGATACGGAAGAAGTTTTGAAGTTGGCTAAACAAACCGGAAAATGTTTGTTTGAAAATTTCATGTTCCCTTTTCACAGCCAGATACAATTTGTCAGGGAAAAGTTGGCTGCCAATTCCATAGGTGAAATTCGCCAGTTAAGAAGCAGTTTCGGGTTCCCGGTATTTGATAAGGAGAATAATATCAGGTATAAAAGTAATCTTGGAGGAGGAGCTTTATTGGATGCAGGGGCTTATACGGTTCTTGCTGCCCAATTGTTTCTTGGAAAAGAACTCAAAGTGTTGGGTGCTTTATTGAACAAGCAGGATTATGAAGTAGATTTTAACGGGTCGGCTTTATTGGTCAATGAACATGGTATCCCGGCATCGCTCAGTTTTGGTTTCGATCATTTTTACCAAAACTTGATTGAAATATGGGGAACCGAGGGAAAATTAACCATGAAAAGGGCATTTACCGCAGGCCCCGGCATTCGCCCCGTGGTGGAAATTGAAACAAAAGACGGTGTTCTCAAATATGAATGTGAGGAAGATAATCATTTGCACCGCATGATGGAACAATTTTTGAGGGC
>CAYUGH010000265.1:0-2093 GCA_964444195.1 uncultured Chitinophagaceae bacterium | reverse complement strand
GGCTTGACGGGCAGCAGTCGGCTTTTGCAGCTAAGCCTGAAACGAATTATATTTACCCGGGCTGTAGTTGCTGGGCAGCAGTTTTTCAAATGCCCGCCCGACCGCCAAGCCCGGGCCGTTGGGTGCAAGCTTAAAGACCGACAAAACGAGCTTAATTGCTAAATTTGCAAGAATAAAAGAAAGAACTAATATAATGGCTAAAAAGAACCAATCAACAAGGTTGACAAACCAACATAAAAAGTCCCAAGGTGTAGTTGGCATCTTCGGGGACAATGCAAAAATGCACGACTTGACTGTTGGAGAAATATCAAATCTTGTAATTACACAACTTCAAGAAGAATATCCGCAATTGACATTTCAATATAAAACGAGCATTAGAAAAGAAGAAATAAACGAAGCCTTAAAGAAAATTGACCCCGAATTAGGGCAAACTCTTTTTGTTCCAAATTCAAGCATCAGACCCGATGGCGGAATAATTGAAGTAAAGGACGACAATGATGAATGGAGAATAGTTTTAGTTTCGGAAGCTAAACACCAAGGGAAAGATATTGAAAACATTAAAAAAGGTTTGCAAGTTGGCACAGCAGACAATCAGGACTTAATGGCTGCGGGAAATGCTATTGAAAGGTCGCATAAAAACATATCAGAAATTGCTAACTTTATGCTTGCCGAGTCCCACTTTCCTTACGTCTTGTTTTTGGAAGGGTCAAATTTTTTGACAGAAACAATTTCCATAAAACGACCTGATGGAAGAATTGTAACACTTGAATACAACTCAGGGACGTTAAATAGATTAGATAGATTGACTGCGGCAAATTATGGAATGCCAATTAATACAAATTTGTGTGAAAACAAATTTGTAAAGCATAAAGACAAGACAATTATGCTTCAAGCCACTTCTATTTACACGCAAGGAAATGGCGAAAAGTGGAACAACAAGGAAATGTTTGATATTATGGTTGAAATTTCAAAAACATCTCTTAAAATGTTAGGAAGTGATTTGTTCAATCAAATAACTAAGAAGTAATTATGGCAAGAAACGCATCAAATAAATTATTGCAAAAGGCTAAGAAATCGAAAAGTGATGAGTTCTACACACAGCTTTCCGATATTGAAAGTGAATTGCAACACTATAAAAATCATTTCAAGGATAAAGTAGTTTATTGCAATTGTGATGATGCCCGTATTAGTAATTTCTTTAAATATTTTGCTGACAATTTCAAAGAATTAGGACTAAAAAAACTCATTGCATCTTGCTACCAAGAGCAAAAGATTGATTTATTCAATACAGAAGAAACTGAAAACGGCTTCTTCTTTGAATATACAGGTCAAGAAGGCGAAACGTCCTCACCAAATTCAAACGATATTATTTATTTTAAAGGTGATGGCGATTTTCGTAGTCCTGAAAGCATTGAACTATTAAAGCAATCAGACATTGTTGTTACAAACCCTCCTTTTTCGTTATTCAGAGATTATGTAGCCCAATTAGTAAAGTATGACAAGAAATTTTTGATTATTGGCAATATTAACGCAATTACATACAAAGAAATTTTCAAACTTATAAAAGAGAATAGAGCTTGGTTGGGAATAAATCTTGGAAGGGGTGTTTCAGGCTTTATTGTTCCTGAACACTACGAACTTTATGGTACAGAAGCACGAATAGATAGTTTAGGAAATAGAATTATATCGCCAAACAATTGCTTGTGGTTGACAAACTTGGACAACTTCAAGAGACACGAAGACATTGAATTAACAAGAAAATACTTTGGACACGAAGATGAATTTCCAAAATACGACAATTATGACGGCATAAATGTTGACAAAACAGAAGACATTCCGTTTGACTACGATGGACACATAGGAGTTCCAATTACATTTCTACATAAATTCAATCCTGACCAATTTGAACTAATTAAATTCAGGAAAGGAAACGATGACAAAGACTTATCAATAGATGGGAAATGCCCATATTTTAGAATATTAATCAAAAATAGACGAGTGCGAAACATACCAAAAAACGACAAAAAGAAAGCCAGCACCCAATAACAAGCGTTTCGTTGCGGCCGCAGGCCGAACAATGAAACGAATGTTGA
>CAYUGH010000264.1:0-2099 GCA_964444195.1 uncultured Chitinophagaceae bacterium | reverse complement strand
ACAAAGCCGTATGATGGCTTATATACAAGGGGGCGCCGCTCAGTTGCACGGCAGGCAGCCCCTTCAGCGAAACGTTGAACATGATAATGCGGTCGGCGAAGCGCATGATGCGCAACTGCGCCCCGAAAGAAGGATTACGTAATATTGTATAAGTAGCCCCCCTCACCCCTGCCGAACCAGCAGGCAAGCCCTTCCCCTCATCCCCCAAAGGGGGGAGGGGTGCCCCTGTGGAAGTTTCACTATTGAATGCAGTCTGGGTTTGCCTGATTTCTTTTGCCGGGCTGTCAGATTGTGCATTTAGCCGGGCGGGTGTTTCCGTTATCACGGTCACCTCATGGCCAAAGCCCGTTAGTGCCTCTGCCCAATAGTGAACCACGTATTGCAACCCGCCAATGGAAGGCAGGGTTTGGGGGGAGTAGAAGATGAGTTTCAAAAGGGGAATAAGAAATAATTAATAAGAAATTAGGAATTAGGAATTAGGAATTAGGAATTAGGAATTAGGAAGTGGGTGGGGGAGTGGGTCGCAGGGAGTGAACTTCTCAATGTAATAAACTATGAATGATGAATGAGTGAGGTGTCCGGGTTTGAACTTCTCCATGCACAATTACCTTAAAGCGATGAGGTTCAATTGGCTGAGGAAAATAATGCATCTTCTTTCAGCCCTATCGCCAATATTGCTTTACAAGCGACGGAAACTGAATGATCTTTTCCCTATCGCGGGCATTGAATAAAAACGCAGATACATCGTTTGCCATATCCTGCATGTCCAATTGTTCACACCGTTCAAGGATGGCTAAGCTCAGCTTTTCACTGCTATCCAACCCAAGTTTTAATGACAAATATTTCCAATCAGGCTGAATAGCACGGGCCATAAAAAAACTCATGTCAAAAAAATCTCTTCCTTTATTTCTTTTACGATTTAAAATAGCAAAACATTTCTGTGCCATCAGCAACGAAACCGGGGCACAAAAAACCTCCGTGAAAACATCAAATTTATTAAGCAACCATGGTTCCGGGCCAAAGGAATAACGCTGGGGTTCAGCATCAACCTGGATCAAAATTTTTTCTTCGGGATACCCGGAAAGCCCTTCCCTGAATAGTATTTCCGGGAACCTGATATAGCAATGCCAGGCATTTTTTTGAATAACATTCATTTCAACTTCAAGCCCATTGAGCCGCAAATGCCTGACAATAATGTCAGAAAGATCCATCCAATCCTCAGGACTGCAATGCAAATTATCAAAATCAATGTCCTCCGAGAAACGGGTGTTCCCATGCACAATTCTAAGACAGGTGCCTCCTATAAAAGCCAGTTTTGACGCATGCTTCGATTGAAATACCGCCTCCAATATTTTATGCTGCAAATACTCCCGAAGGATAAACCCTGGAAATACCCGGAGACTTTCAGGATAAAAGGATAATATGCTTTTTAAATCAATCATTTACCCAGCTTATAAATGCAGCAACTCTTCCAGCAAAACTTTTGCCACCCATAGCCTTGCCATAAGCTGCCAATTTTCCCTGATCTATTTCCCCCCTGATTTGCCATTTATTGAATCGCATGGCCTCAAAATCATCAGGGCCCTTTACATGCGGAGTAAGATAAAATACATCCAATAATCCTTTTTCAGGAGAAGCCAGGCAATAAGGCAAACTATTGGGCGCCTTTTCAATAAAGTATCCAAAGAACAGCGATGGCTTTAAATTTCTAAAAATATACCCGGTATTCCCTGAAAAAAAACGCCTTGTTTTATGGGTAGTGATGGCAGTGACCGAGAATACCCCTTCAGGTATAAAACCATAAAACGATAAAGCAGCCTCAAGCGAAATATAGGCGGGGGCATACACTTTGCAGGCAAGCGCCCATTTATCAGCAACATGGTTCAACCTGCCGGGCCAGGCATAAAATCCTCTTGCCACCGGCGCCAGGTAACCCTTTGCCTGCCACTCTACCAGCCTTTTCCGGTCAAAGCCAGGAAATTTTTTCTTTATATCGGTCAGGGAAAAAATAGGATAGTGTTCCAAAGCCTGCCTGAAAGATTGAATACCCAAAGACACTTTATTTCTTTTTGTTGCTAAAAATAGCAACTTTTGGAAAT
>CAYUGH010000263.1:0-2150 GCA_964444195.1 uncultured Chitinophagaceae bacterium | reverse complement strand
ACCATCCTTCCCTCTTTGTCGGCTACTTTTACCGTGATAAAACATAGGTCATCTTCACCTGGTTTGATCAGCTTTCGGTCGGCAGATAAGCTAAGCTTCGCCGGTTCACCGGTTGTTTGCACCATATCGGTTGCCCACTGTTTTCCGTTTTTATAGCAAACAACTTTCAGTTCTCCGGGCGTGTATTTTACATCATTCCAAATCAAACGGAAATCTATTCCGGCTTCTTTGGTTTTGCGGCCCAGGCTTTTGCCGTTTAAAAACAGTTCGGCTTCATCTCCAGATGTATATACATGAACAGGCACAATGGAGTCTATTCTTTCGGGCCAGTTCCAGTGCGGAAAAATATGCGCCACCGGAAGCTCAGGGCGCCAGTGTGACTGGTAACTATAAAAACGATCTTTGGGAAATCCGGCCAGGTCAATAATTCCAAAATAGCTGCTGCGCGAGGGAGGATTCGTTTTGCGTATCTGTTCCAGTTGTTTTTCCAGCTCCTCTTTTTTATCAGGATCTGTTCTGAAATTAAGCAGGTTGGTTTCATCTGAATTATAGGGTGTTGGTTCGCCTAAATAATCAAAACCGGTCCATACATATTCACCGAGAAGATGCGGATATTTGGCATTGGTCCTGAATTGTTCATCGGGTGAGCAGCCCCAGCCGGGCTTTGCATAATCGTAGGAAGATATCTGCCAGTTCTGGTATTCGTTGGGTCCAAAAAAATATTCGCCGCGCGAAGTAACACAGGAAGATGTTTCGCTGCCAACGGTGGGCATATTGGCGTAACGCGGATCGGCGTCCCACTTAGGTTGCTGCCCAAAAAAATAATTCACCCCCATAATATCGAGCGCAACCACAGCACCGGAGGCCCGCCCGCCATTTGGATCGTTATAACCATTTGAAACAGGGCGTGTGGAATCTTCGCGATGCATTATGTCAACCAGGTGTTTGGTAAGTTGTACATCCTGCTGCTCCATTACTTCGTTGCCTATGGACCATATAAAAACGGATGGATGGTTCCTGTCGCGATGCATCAGCGCCACAATATCTTTTTCATGCCACTCATCAAACAATTTATTGTAGTCGTTTTTCCGCTTTCCTTTTTTCCAGGCATCAAATGCTTCATCCCAAACCAGGAATCCCATTTTGTCGGCAAGCTCCAGTAATTCAGGCGCCGGCGGGTTATGCGAGGTGCGTAATGAATTGCACCCCATTTCCTTCAGCATTTTTAGCTGGCGTATTAATGCGCTTTCATTAAATGCTGCACCCAACGCCCCCAGGTCATGGTGGTTACAGGTACCCTGAATCTCAACCCTTTTGCCGTTTAATAAAAACCCGTTTCGTGCAGTAAACTCAATGGTACGAATACCAAAGGGGGTATGATAAGTGTCAACTATTTTACCGTTGATCGTAATGGTTGTTTGCGCCACATACCTGTTGGGGTTTTCAATATCCCAGCGTTTGGGATTATTCACAGTCGCCTGCGATTCATATTGTTTTTCCTCACCACCATTTATTTCAACCCAGGCATCTTTAGTAGCTGCTACTTTTATGGTGGGCCGGTTTAAAGCATCCATTTCAAATAAGGTGGTACGAACCAGTGCTTTCACTGCTTTCGTTGACCGGTTGCTTACCCTTACTGCAATGTTAACCAACGCATCCTTGTCCGTAATTTTTGGCGTGGTGATAAAGGTTCCCCAATGGCCAACATGCACGGCATTTGTTTTTACCAACCATACATGGCGGTAAATGCCCGCGCCGGGATACCACCGTGAATCCCAGTTCTCGGTATCCAAACGAACCGCTAAAACATTTTCTTTACCTGCCTGAATGAAGGGCGTTAAATCCATGCGGAAAGAAGTGTAACCATAAGGCCAGGTTCCCACATAGTTTCCATTGAGCCATATTTTGGCATTGGCCATGGCGCCATCAAAATCAACAAATAATTGTTTGCCTGAATCTGTTGCCGGCACTGTAAAATGTTTGCGGTACCAGCCGATTCCTTTCCAGGGCAGTTTACCGGTTGAGCCTTCCAGTTCGATCCTGAAAGGGCCGGTAATGGCCCAGTCATGCGGCAGGTTTAATTTTTGCCACGAAGCATCACTAAATTTTGCCGCTTCCAAACCAACCGGTTCTTCTTTCCTTGTACCGTC
>CAYUGH010000262.1:0-2199 GCA_964444195.1 uncultured Chitinophagaceae bacterium | reverse complement strand
AGGATAAGTACCGCCGCGCCGTCGTGACGATCAAGTCGCACCTGTCGACGATCGAGCAGCTCGAGAACAAGACCTCGAGTCTGCAGGCCGATCTCGCCGTCGAATCGGCGCGTGCCGGCAACGCCGAGGACAAGGTGTCGACCCTGAGCGAGGAGCTGCTGGACGCAGCCGACGAGTCCTCCAAGGGCCGCGAGCGCTCCATCCCGTTCCACCTCAAAGAGGCGTTCATGTCCAAGCTGGCCGAGAACGTGGATGCCCTGCTGCAATATGTTCGTTTATTGAAATATCGGGTTGATTAACTGCTCTTTCATTTAATGCCTGAAATCAATTTCTCTGTTTCAATTCTTTTCCTCCACCCAAACTCTCCTGATTATGCGGGTGATGGACTGCTGCATGGATTGAGGCAGCTATTAGGAGACAATTGTATTGACTATCCAAGGGCCGATTATATGTATGATGACTATCCGTTGGAGAAATGGAATGGCGTAGCCAATGAAGGAAAAGTGTTGTATGGTTTGTTGGAGGATACAGATAGTTTGCAACATCAAAGGCTTGAATGCCTGCACAGGGTTGATGAATATACCTGCATTGCTATCAGCAATCCATCTGCCTTCGGCCCTGCATTGCAGGAATTATTTGGAAGAATAAATATTCAAAAACACAGGGAGAAAATAGCCTGGGTTGACGGCAGCGATACCAACCGGTGTTTCCCTTTTGCTAGTTTGGGAAACCTGGTTTTTAAATACCCCAGGTTGCTTTTTTCGCCTGTTAAATATGGCCGGTATTTTAAACGGGAGTTTGCAGGCTTTGCACAGGCTGCGCCGGGTATATTAAATTATGCATGCCGAAAGTATAAAGTGTATCCGTTAGGCATCAGCATACCAGAAAAGCACATTATAAAACCCGGTGATACCAACAAGACTAAATTATTTCCTTCGTATATTGTGGATGAAGAACTGGCGCAAAAAATGAATGCCACACATGGTTTGCTTGGAATGCGCCGTTTTGTATTTAGCACCGAAAGTGAGTATTGGAACGATATTGACCAAAGCCGCTACGGACCTACCACAAAGCGGGCAGGGTGGGATGCCTTGCGGCACTATGAATATGCAGCGAGGGGGGCTGTTTTATGTTTTAAGGACCTTGATGCAAAACCGGCAGGATGCGCTCCGCATGGATTGATTAAGGAAAATTGCCTGGTGTATAAAAACGATAAGGAACTTTTCGATAAAATTGAAACGATAAGCGAAACTGCATACAAAATGCTTCAGCAGGCCACCCTGCAATGGATAAGCGAACACACCACAATTGCAGAAGCCCGTAGGTTCCTCGACATTATTCTTACCGTCCCAAATAATTGAAATGGATCAATACGGAGCAGTAAACAGGGATGTGGTGAAACTTATTCCGGAAACTGCAACCAATATACTTGATATTGGTTGCGGCAACGGGGCGTTGGGTGCTTTATTGAAACAGCAAAACGGGGCAAAAGTTACAGGCATCACTTTTTCTGAAAAGGAGTTCGGCCTTGCAATGCCCTTGTTGGATAATATCTACCTGGCCGATCTGAATATTTTTGATTTTGACCGGTTACCGCCTGCCTTTGATTGTATTATTTGCAGCCATGTGCTTGAGCATTTATATGAGCCCTGGGATGTGGTAAAAAAACTGGAACAAATTCTCTTGCCGGGCGGGAGGCTGATTATTGCACTTCCTAATGTGTTGTATTATAAACAGCGGTTACAATTTCTTCTTGGGAGGTTCAGGTACAGCAAAGCCGGTGGGTTAATGGACAATACGCATTTTCGCTTTTTTGATTGGGAAAGCGCGTTAACCGTATTGGAAGGGTTATCCCTGACCCTTCTTAAGAAAGAGGCGACTGGCAATTTTCCGCTACCCTTGTTGCGCAAATGGGCTCCGGGCCTTTCCAAAAGGATTGACAAGTTTTTTGTAACCCGTTTTCCCGGCTTATTCGGCTTTCAAATTTTAATGGTTGCCATCAAAAAATAAAGCCTGATGTATTGCTGAAAGCGTCTGTTATTATACCAACCTATAACTATGCGCAATTTATTGTGCAAGCCATTGAATCGGTTTTACAGCAGCAGGGATTAATGGGTAAGCCTCAGATAATTGTAGTGGACGACGGCAGTACGGATGATACTGCCAAACAACTGGAAAAATATATACAAGGTGAACTGA
>CAYUGH010000261.1:0-2241 GCA_964444195.1 uncultured Chitinophagaceae bacterium | reverse complement strand
TTGTGACCACCCCACTCTCCGCCCCGTTGCGTGTCTCCACGCAACGGGATTTTTTTTGTGAGTGTTTGTTGCATGGGATACGCACCAAGGCTGTGAGCTGTATAACATACAATTGGTAAACAAGGCAAAATGCTCTTAAGTGCAATTCACCAACCCAAGCTTAATCGCGTCCAATATTTTCAATCATAATCAGAAATTAATTTTAACATTTAGCTGGAAAAGCATAGGCTTTTGGGAAAAATTTCCCTCTGCTACAGAAATTATTATTTTTATTGAATAATTACCAGAGATCACCAAACCCCATTTGCATAAACAAATATGGGTTTACCTTTAAATTTGCGGCCATGAATAAACTAAACCTCATTCTTTTAATGGCTTTTGCATGGTTGAATAGCTGTACAAAGGAGTATATAACCGTAATTAACCAGTTGCCTGTTGAAGAAAAGGAACGTGAAACCAGGTTTTTCCTTGAATCAAAATACAATTCTGCCAGTTTGTTAGACGACAGATCCTTTCAAATAATGAATAATGAAGGTCATTTATTATTGCCTTATATAACTACAAACCGGAAATTCGTCATATCGTTTGAAGTGCCTGACAGCGCCCAAGTTACCATCGGAGAGTCTGTTCAATATAGCGGGGTATCGGTAAATGACTTTACCGAACCTGTAACCTTTACCGTTGTACTAAAAAACGGTATGATTGAAAATTACAGGCTTTCCATTCATGTTTTTACAGGTTTGCCCATTTTTTGGATCAATACGGTTGATACTTTGATCACTAAGGAAGAATTTGTTGACGGGGTATTAAGTCTCGATGTTAACGGGCTGACAATGAACAATCTCACGGAAATTCCCCTGGAAATAAGGGGCCGGGGTAATTCAACATGGGAAATGCCAAAAAAACCTTACCGAATCAGGTTTAGGCAAAATACATCCATTCTCGGGTTACCAGCAACGCGTAACTGGGTGTTACTGGCCAATTTTGCCGACAAAACCATGCTGAGGAACCATGTAGCCTTTTCGCTTGCAAGGCAATTGACAAATGATTTTGTTCCCCGCTCAAATTTTGTTGAGCTCTTTATGAATGGGGCCTACCAGGGCACTTACCAATTAACCGACCATATCAGGGTGGAAGAGTCCCGAGTAAATATCCCACCGTTAAAATCAGGGGATAACAGCCCGGAATTGATTTCAGGCGGTTACCTGTTCGAAATTAATGAAAGGCTGGATGAGCCAACCTGGTTCAGGACTGAAAAATTGGGCCTGCCGATTACCTTGAAGGATCCGGAGATTCCCAGCCAACAGCAACTGGATTATATCAGAAACTACCTAAACCAAATTGAAACAGTGTTATTAGGGGATTCGGCAGACCTCCCCCATACCGGTGTTTATCAATACATAGATATTCCCTCTTTTATTGACTGGTACCTGGTAAACGAATTGTCCAAAAACAATGACGCTGCGGCCTTTTCGAGTATTTTTATGGTAAAAGATCGTGGCCAAAAATTAAGGATGGGGCCCGTTTGGGATTTTGATATTGCTTTTGGAAACATAAATTATAATGGAAATCAGTCGCCTGAAGGATGGTGGATCAGGGAAACCGGATGGTTTAAATATTTATTTCAAATCCCTGAATTCGAAAATGAAGTGAAGGCCAGGTGGGCAGAATGGAAATCGTCCAAATTACCAGGAGTATTTGAAGAAATAAATGGAACTGCTTATAAATTACGGTTTGCCCAGCAGCAAAATTTTGGCAAATGGCAAACCCTTTACAACTATACCTGGCCGAACGCGATGGTGCTTGGGACTTACGAAAATGAGGTGCAGTATATGAAAGATTGGTTAAATAAGAGGATAAATTGGATGGACGCACAATTTCACTAAATGTTCATTTCCGACTTGGCAGGGGTGCAACCGAAGGATTTGATGGTAGTCCAAATGATCAGGCAATAGGAGCCATACCCAATTAATTTGAAAGATTCACTTTTCAATTGTATCCTTAATGCTAGATTAAGTCCGTTTGTAAGTAACCTTTATAATCTTTCAATATTTTGTAAACCACAAAGATGTTATTGCTTATGTGGATGATTATGATAATTGCGAATGTAACCCTCACGGACGTGTGCAAGTACAGTCGCCATCGCATTTACCCCAAAAAAAATCTTCCTTCTTTTCCAAAAAACCCCTTACCTATACACTTTTCAAAATTGCATTCATGAAAAGTTTCCCCATTACCGAA
>CAYUGH010000260.1:0-2248 GCA_964444195.1 uncultured Chitinophagaceae bacterium | reverse complement strand
ACGCCCCCTTTCTACCCCATAAGTCGGTGGGTGTCTTGTTCAATAGACGCTAACGTTGACGGCTTTGCGATGGGCTGGTATTTGCAGCACGTCTGCTCGGAACCAAAGCTAATTAACGATAAAAAAGTTGAAGTAACAATGTGCTGCATAACTTTTAAAAAATTGCACGGACTAAGGTTGAACATGGGTTAAATGCTGATGTTTATTTCGTCAGCCAGCCTATTGCAAAACCGAATGTTGTGTGTTCGCCATTTTCGGCGCGCTTTTCACATGATTTACTATGATATTAATAGATATAACTGTAAAAAAGGGTTTTGTTATGTCGAGAAAATCAATTCAAAATTATTCTTGAAAGAGGGTGAACGTCTGGTCTGCATTCTAAGTAGCCATTAGAAAGCCAAATCCCTGTTGAAATATACCCAACCAACGATTTTTCAAGAAATTCAAGGAGTGGATATTCTTTTTTTGTCGTTTCTGTGTTGTAGGTTATAGCATATTCTGATTCAATAAATGCTAACTTCAAGATGTACTGGTTTTGTTTGTTAATAGTTATTTCAAGTGCAAACGCATTATTTTTTAGTAATTCCATTAGTTTCTTTGATTGGTCTCTTGAATCGCAAATAAGAACTAAAATGTAATCATCCGTTGTTGATTCTTGGATAGAAAAGTTATTCCATAAAATGCCATTTAAATCCTTTTCAGTAATTTTTGTCATAAATAATTAGTTTAATTAGAAACAAATGATTTTAATAGAGAATAAAGTCCTAAAGTAAATGTGTCTGCGGATTCACGGTAAATTATAAAAAAGACAAAAGATAATGGGATGAAAAACAATTGGCTATAAATGATTAAAGTGGTTTTATGACCCCAAAATTTATAATCTCTCAAAAATGTTGTGTCAGAATATTGAACCCCATTCCCTTTCGCTTTCGTTTGTTTTTTGGTTTGATATGCGCTATAAGTAAAAACTAACATCCAAAATGCCATTATGCCAATTGTATATTTATTAGGTGCATTTGTTCCAATTACTTCTGTCAGAGATGCAAAAAACATTCCAAGTAGCGAAAATAAAACCGCACCCAAAATGAACATAATTGAATTTACAAAAACTAATCCTACTTCGCTTCTGTTTCTTGTAAATGTTTTAAAAAGCAAGTAGCCTAAATTTATGGAAATAACGCCAATACAAATGAAGAACCCAAAAATTACAATTACTGATTTTATTACTTGCCACATATCTTAAAGTTTTATCTCGGGTTGTCAACCGCTAAATATAGCCTGTAGCGGCTGCGATTTTTCAACCCAAATTTTAATCAATAGTCGCTCAGGCAATAATCGTATGTCTGAATACATCAAGTTAATTCCCACTGAAAAAATTCAGGAAAAAATTAGAGAGGTAATGTTGGCACTCAATGGTCATTCTTATGCTGAAATAATACAAATAATGGAAGGTGTGAAAAATAATATTGAATCCTTCCCAATACCTATAAAACTTCAATCTTAGAAGCGTCAAGTGTCGCTTGGACTGAACTTGCTGGGAAACTTAAAGAAAACGGGTAATTTACTTTAAATCTAACTTCATAAATGTCCCGTCCGGGATCCTTTTGTAAACAGGCAATTGCTTCAACAGGGACTAAAACCTCTGTCGGGAGAATAGATGATGCTGCTGGATTGTTTTTGTCTGGAAATGCAGTTGCTTTGATAAATTTCAATTTCTCTGGCATAGTTTGTAAATTTTAATGGATTGTTTGATATATTCTATTCATAAAAAAGTCAAAAAATCGCTCCGGCGATGTTCGAGTGTCTTAATGGTGACACACAACGGCCCGGGCTTGGCGGTCGGGCGGGCATTTGAAAAACTGCTGCCCAGCAACTACAGCCCGGGTAAATATAATTCGTTTCAGGCTTAGCTGCAAAAGCCGACTGCTGCCCGTCAAGCCGGAACCACCGCCCAATAGCCAACCAAAGCCCAATGGCCTGCGTTGTGTCCCCCCGACTGCCGCCAAACCCCCTGTTGCCTGGCGGCCGTTGAGTTCTGCGTCAGTGGCCTGGCCACCGGGTCAGCCCGCGCGGTACAGCCATGCACAAATGCTCCTGCGTCCTGTCCCTACCTATGCACAAAAGCCCAACAGGGCTGCGGGATTGGGATACCGAATATCTTGTCAGCCACTAAAGCCGCCCCCGACCGGTTAAGGTCAACTGTTCAGCCCCGAACGTTCGGGGTCCGGCTGCGGGTCAAATGGTCAGC
>CAYUGH010000259.1:993-2268 GCA_964444195.1 uncultured Chitinophagaceae bacterium | reverse complement strand
ATACGTTCCTTTGCAGATAAAAATAGTGCACTGGTCACAGTAATAGGAAATGGATATGATGCTTACGATATTCGTTCATTTATTGAAAAAGGGGCCAGGGTCATTGTAGGAAAACCCTTTGACAGTTATGATATACGTTCTTTTGCAGACAAAAATAGCCAATTAGTTACCGTAATAGCAAGTGGCTATGATGCTTATGATATTCGTTCCTTTCTTGACAAAGGCGCAACGGCAATTGTAGGCAAGCCATTTGATGCTTATGACATAAAATCATTTCTAAGCAAAGACATTTCAAAAGTTATAATTTTATTAGCAGGCTATGACTCAAATGACATAAAATCATTCATAAATGCAGGTGCAAATATAATTGCAAATTTTAAAAACATAATAGAATCATTAAACTTATAATCTATGCCTAGTACCAAATTTTTCATGTTTTTGATTGGCTTTCTTTTATTAACAACAATGGCCTTCTCACAAAAGAAATTACATTTGTATGGTGGTGATAATAGAGATATATATTTAGGCTGCCTGAATTGTAATGAAGTTGATTCGAAATCGATTTGGAATGACATTGGCACTTATGGTAGCGAGATAGGCTCAAAATCCATTTGGAACGAAATAGGCACTTATGGTAGTGAAATTAGTAGTTATAGTCCTTGGAACAATATTGCCAGCAATCCGCCCGCAATTATGGACGATGATGGTGGATTTTATGGATACTTCACAACAAATTCCGTTAAAGGCAATAGAACAGAAATCAAACTTTTCGTATACATTTTAGACAATCATAAAGAAATTAGAAAAAATCGGTCTGAGTTTAAAAAGAAATTACCATTTTAACCTTAATAACATGAGATTTTTTTGGGTATTGTTTGGTTTTCAAATTGTATTATTTTCTGCATGCAAGGAAAGTACTAATTCTATTAAAGAGATTGATAATTCAATATCAAAAGATAGTATTCAAGTTTCTCCTGTGGAAGCCACTGCTACCAAATCTTTAAAATCAACTGTGATGATTATTATGGAAGATAATAATCACCAAGAGCTCTCTTATGGTAGTGGGGTGATAATTGATGATAACAAAATAGCAACAAATAGACATGTAATCGAAAACGCATATTACGGGAAGGTAAAAAAATATGGTTCAGATACCACCTATTCAATAAAACAAGTTTTAGCCATAGATAATTCAAATGATTTAGCAATACTTGAAGTTTCCAATCTCCAAAAAGAATTAGATATTCAATTTGACACAATTAAACCAAATATTGG
>CAYUGH010000259.1:0-983 GCA_964444195.1 uncultured Chitinophagaceae bacterium | reverse complement strand
AAAAAGGTATACGCTGTTGGAAATCCAAAAGGGCTTGAAGGAACATTTTCAGAAGGTATTGTCAGCGGAATTAGAAATTTCAAAGATTCATCAGAACTAATACAAATATCAGCACCAATTTCACCCGGAAGTTCTGGTGGACAAATTATAGATGAAAAGAATCGTATAATTGGGATTGCAGTTGGCGGGATTGTAGACGGTCAAAATTTAAATTTTGCAATTCCTTCAAAATATTTAATCTCTTTAATGTCCCAATCACAAAATCCAATAAACTTATCAAATGTAAAAGGAAGTAAGACTACGAAAAAGGGTCAAAAGCAAATAAGTCAATCAAAAGATGAAATTGTAATTAAAAATTTAGACTGGCTAAAAGATGGTGGCTATGACCCATATGGTTTAGCAGATGTCAACTCCCTAATTGGTTTTTCAATATACAACAGTTTGGAAAATTCTATTTCAAATATTAAAATACTTTTCATACTTTATGACAGAGACAATACCCCAGTTGACTATTCATATATAACTGTCTACGAATCTATTCCACCGAAACTCGCAAAGAAAATAACAAATATATCAAGTACAAATAGCGTTTATGCCGAAAATTATATGAATTCCGCACCAATAAAATTTAACAAGAAAAGGGGCTATAAATGCATTGTAAGAGTTTTAGACTTTTCAATTAATGATAGATAGTGAATGTTCTGAATCTAACGGCGGTTGGACAAAACGCCGAACACACAACATGAGCATTGGCAAAATGGCTGGCTTAACTGGTAGCCATTGAGCGGAAGTAATGCTATTGGGCTGTGGTTCGGGCAGAAGGAATGCTATTGGGCTTTTGTACTTTACTTTATATTATTTACCTTTATTGTGCATTGGTAGCCGGGCAGACACAGCCATGAATGCCGCCACATCGCCAATGCTTTTACGTTACCAGCAAGCGTAGAAAACCGACACGACCACCAAAAGACGACCAAAACTCG
>CAYUGH010000258.1:0-2287 GCA_964444195.1 uncultured Chitinophagaceae bacterium | reverse complement strand
ATTATTATTTACCCGGTAAAATAAAAACCACTCTTGATATTTTCGAACAGTATCCTTCGGTGGTGCATGTGGCAGGTTCGGCTGTGTACCGCTGGATGGATGGTTCAAGGGCAGATGCCGTGGAACCGGTGCCGCAGTACTTTTTTTCAAGGGCAGCCGATGGCAGGGATTTGCTGCGGTATTTCTTTTCAAAGCGCATGCTTTTTGGAGGCGGCTCTACTTTTGCGGCACGGGCTTCAGTTCTCAGGCAAATACGGCTGGAGCAGGACATTGATATGTACACAGATGAATGGCTTGTTATCCAAACTTTACTCAGGGGGAAAAGCTATTTCCATCCTCAACCTTTTAGTGTTTGGAATATTCATGGAAAAAATTTTTCAACGGGTAAATCAATGCCCCGAAGTGCTAAGGCAGAGAGGATGCTGAATTCGAGCGCCTACATTTTGAATTGTTTACAACAGGATAAAGAGGCGCCCGACTGGATGAAAAGTGCCTATGCGTTGAAGCATGCTATGCGGGTAGTTGAAAATTGGCGGAAACAGGGAACATCAAACCTGTTGAAACAATGGCAATTGTTGTTTCCCTATATTGTTGGGTTCAGGTATTCCATTCCTCAGCTTTGGCGGTACGGCACAATACAGGCGCTGGTTCACTAAAAAGTTAATGGCTGAATTATTTAATTAGGCATTTCCAAAAAATGGC
Source organism: uncultured Chitinophagaceae bacterium (assembly GCA_964444195.1). Classification (GTDB taxonomy): domain Bacteria; phylum Bacteroidota; class Bacteroidia; order Chitinophagales; family Chitinophagaceae; genus Phnomibacter. The sequence goes on along the minus strand of CAYUGH010000258.1, from coordinate 1,585 downwards.
AAGCCGTTTGTTATTAATAAGAAGATGGTTGTTGCAAAGATTTGTACCTGAAAGGTTTTGGCCAAAGTATGTTGTATTGGATAATGTATTTATTCCAATCCGTAATACCCCATATAGTTTTGGTACCAAATGGGTTATAAGAAATGGTGCGTATGAGGCTGAAGAGCGAAAACTCCTTGAAACAATTTTGCTTCCAGGTATGCAGGTGCTCGAAATGGGAAGTTCCATTGGAATAGTTTCAGCTATTGTGGCAGAGAAAGTAGGTTCCTCTGGGAAAGTAGTTTCTATTGAAGCTTCTGAGACACTTGTGCAGCAGGCTTCTGTCTTGTTATCAAAGTATCCCTGGCTTGATATGATTTATGGGTTTGGTTTCCCGGTCCTGAAAGCCCCTGATATATTGATTAATGGTTTCAATGAAGTCAGGGGCAGCCTCGGCGGAATCGTATCCTTTTCGCCAATGTCAAGCAGTTCAAATAAGGATAGGCGAATCTGGGATATTGAAAGGGTTTGCAATGAGTATGGTCTTGTGCCTGAGCTGCTTATAATTGATATTGAGGGTTCGGAATCGGTAATGAATATCGTGGCGCCTCAATTGCCATCTTCCATCCGGTATGTATTGATTGAAATACACCCTCACCTGATGCCAGGTGGGATAGCAGATGCTGAAAACATACGAAAAGCTCTTAGCCGCGAAGGTTATATTGAAAGGAAAAGTAGTTTTGGGGTTTACCTGTTTGAAAGAATTGGAGGTCAGTCACCGGGTATAAAAAGCCATTTGACCGAATAAAATAAATGAGTGTTGTTTTGCATATCACCCCTCATTTTGCACCCGGCCGGTGCGGCATAAGCGATTATGTGCTTCAATGGCAGGAGGCAACGGGGGAGGATCATCCATTCAGGGTGCTTGCGCTGCACGACAGGTTTCTGCAGGGAGAGCAGGAGCTGGATAACGGGTACAGGCTTGGATCGGATACACCTGTATCCAGGAAGATTGAGCAGGTTTCTGCCGCGCTCAGGTCAGGTCCGGTTGCAGTGGTGTTTCATTATGTACCCATGGGGTACCAGGCCCGGGGGCTTCCCTATTGGCTTTTTCGGTTGTCGCCCATGCTAAAGGCTGTACAATGCCCGTTCATCATCCTGTTGCATGAAGTTTGGGCCGGTGGAAAGGAAAAGCCTGTTTTATTACAGTTAAAGGGGCTTTTGCAAAAACAATTACTGCTGAAATGGCTACGCTCGATTGGCAGCCCCCGGCTTATAACCACTTCGGCGCATACTGCCGGCCTGTTGCGTAATGAAGGCTTTGTGGCCGATGCCTGCCCGGTGTTTAACAACCTTGGCACGAAGGCCGGCATTTCAGGTTTATCCGAAGAGGTGGTTGTAGCCTGTAGTGCTCCCCATTTACTCAGGGTTGTGCTGTTTGCAAGCCTGCCGCATGAAGGCAGTGCCGGGGCAGTGGCTTTGCTGCTAAAGAAATTGATGTCAGCGTATGGTCTGCCGGTGCAGGTTTGGCATTTGGGACAGGGATATCCTCAGGGATGGTGGGAGCGGGTGAAAGACGCCTTGCACGTCATTCCGGGTGCAACGA
>CAYUGH010000257.1:0-2295 GCA_964444195.1 uncultured Chitinophagaceae bacterium | reverse complement strand
GGCCTGATCAAATTGTTTACCACTTCCAAACAAAGTAGCTTCCAGCAATTCACGGCTAAAAAGCGCTTCGCGTTGCACGAGTTCGGAGGGAGGAATGGCAAAAACGCTCAAACACATCCGGCAACCTATATCCACCCCAACACCGTAGGGAATTACCGCATTATCCGTTGCCAGTACGCCGCCAATGGGTAGCCCGTAACCCGAATGCGCATCGGGCATAAGCGCCCCCGCCACACTCACAGGCAATTTGGCGGCCGTGTACATCTGGTGCAGCGCGCCTTCTTCAATATGCTCCTGCCCGAAAATGGAGAAGCTAATTCCATGCCGGTTCAGCGAAATGGATTCACCATCATCCGGCTCTTTGGGCTTGGGAAGCAACGCTTTGGCAATAGGCCCCAACACTTCATCTTCAGCATACTCAGCCGGGTTTTTCAAAATATTCCGCAAAATGGTTTGCGCTTCATGCAAGGTTTGATGCTTGAAATGCTTTTCCATGATATTGATGGCAAGGCTGATCACCGGCGCTTCGGGGTAGCCCAAACCACGGATATCCTTACCACGTATAGTTAACTTTTTCATGCTTTCTTTATTAAAATTAGTATTAAAATCAAATTGTTTTTGTTAATGCCTGCTCCGTTTTCAGGCGGAACAGGCTTTTTTGTTTAAGGGTGTTATTTCTTTTAGCAATGCCTCACTGCACCACTTTATTCGCACAGGCACTGGAAGCAAACGCATGCGGCTTGGCCCTGAAGGCAAAACCCATACCGGTTATGTAGCCCATCGCTTCTTTCAATGCATCGTTGCTTTTAAACTGCGGATTGGTGTTGATGTCGGCATGTACTTCCATATCCACCCCATAGCGACTGAAAACCGGGCTGAGCATGAATGCCACGTTTATACTTTTCGCTACTTCGGCCAGCATCCTTTGCTTTACGCTCATTCTTTGATCGGTAACTTCGGAGCAGATGAACATAAATCCACCCTTCCCCTTCCGTAAAAACACGATGACCGTTGCAAACTCCGTTACCCTGCCCTTCACCTGGCTATCGGTTCCAATGCATACTTTCATTTCATGTCCCGCGGCGGTTTCTGCCTGCAAAACCATCCCGATTTCACCGGCGACAGGGCCCTGGATGCGCCGTCCATCCAGCCTTCTCCATTGTTGTTGCATAGCTTTGCTTGTAAGCAATGTCTCACCAACCGAAGGAGGTGGACTTTGCGATTTTGTAAATTGCCTTTTTTGCACGGGTCACAGGATTCGAACCTGTATCTTCAGTTTTGGAGACTGACCTGTTAGCCGTTACAGCAAACCCGCATTTCATTTTTAGCAGTGTCTCGCCGACCGAAGGAAGCGGGCATTGCTGTTATTCATCTTTTCTATGTGGTACCTAAAGGAATCGAACCTTTATGTCAGGCCTTTCAAACCTGCGCAATAGAACCATCTCTGCCAAAGTACCTATGATACATACCCAGTACACCACTCAACATGCTCAAAAGTTTGGACAATAAAATTCCGTTCGGCCCCTTTGTCCGTTTTACAAGGTTTGCACAGGCATAGTTGCTCCAGGAGGCACTAAGCAAAAAGCCGGTTGCTCATCTACAACCGGCTTCCTGTACACCAAACTCACTTAGAGTAAATGGTAAAAATCATCCAGGTAAAACCGGTTGCAAAAATCCTCCCTATGCTGAAACCATAGCACATAGCTTTGCTTTGAAACCCTTGTAAAATCAATGGTTTCCAGCGGAAGCATATTATTCCGGCCTGCATTTGGTACAATTCGAATACAACTTACATTCATAGTTATTTTTTCTGTTGCATATGATGTTCTGTTTAACGTAATTGCATATGGCGGTTACAAATTTTTTAAAAATTAAGGGCAATAAAAAAACCCCGCATTCCGCGGGGCTCTTTATATATTCTGAAAAGTTGAAACTACAATCCATCATATACAAATGACCCCGCAATCATTGGTTCTCCCTGAAGGCAAAACCAAGTTGCATTTTTAATATGGTATGTACTGCGTATCACTTTTTATATCTGTTTTTTGTGAGATGCAAAGTTGAATGGATTTAATTCAATCTGCCAAATTTTTTTTAGGAAAATCAAAATATTTTTAGAACAACCTCTTATCTCCTCTAAGTCGTCACTTCTGTATCGTACTTGAAAATCAAAAGTTACCTTTTCAATTTTCAAGGATAACACATACATAAATCAATAATGCTCCTTAGCAATTGCATCTAGTGTTTCATAAAACTCCTCGCCGTATTTACGGATCAATGGCTCTTTTAGAAACT
>CAYUGH010000256.1:0-2299 GCA_964444195.1 uncultured Chitinophagaceae bacterium | reverse complement strand
TGTATATTCCTGCCGATGTTGACCCACCATTCCTGTTTATGTTGACCCACCATTCTTGCATGATGACCCAGCCTCATTTAGGAGGTTAAGGGTAGTCCTATCAGGATTATTCCTGCATGTTGACCCACCCGTAAGAATGGGTTATTCCTGCATGCTGACCCACCTGTGGGTTTGTAAGGAATACTGACATTCCTGCATGTTGACCCACCCGCATTGCTATTGAGTAAGGCTTTTTGATTGTCATTTGCCCCTTTAAAAAATAAAGGAGCATGGCACAACAACCAATAGCAATGGAACAGATAAAACAAGTTCTTCAGCTTCGTAAGGATGGCATTTCCATCCATGAGATCACACGCCGTATGGGCATCAGCCGTAATACGGTGCGTAAATACCTTTCGCATTTTAGCGATGTAACAAATCCCCTTTCAGACCACGAACTCGCAGACAGAGCCTATGATAATGACCTGCCGGAACTAGAAGCTGAACGCCTGCGCCGGCTTACTGCTCATTTTAATGCTGCCGGTGCCGAGCTATCCAAAACCGGTGTTACCCGTCAATTGCTGTGGCAGGAGTACCTGGCACAGCATCCCGATGGCTATAGCTACAGCCGCTATTGCTATCATCTTAGCCGGTACTTTAAAAACCGTGATCTGTCCATGCACCTGGAATACCAGTGTGCAGACATGATCATGATTGACTTTGCCGGTAAAAAGCAGCACTATGTAGATACGGATACCGGTGAACAGATCGCCTGCGAAGTGTTTGTAGCCATTATGCCTTACAGCGGTCTTATATTTTGCAAAGCAGTACGCTCCCAGCAAACAGCAGATTTTACTCATTGTATCAACAGTATGTTGAAGTTTTATGGCGGCGTGCCTGCTACTATTGTTTGCGATAATCTTAAAACAGCCGTTATCCGTGCCGATCGCTATGAACCCCGCTTTACAGATATCTGCGAACAGCTTTCTGAACACTATCATACCACTTTTACTGCCACCCGCCCTTATAGCCCCCGCGATAAAGCAATGGTAGAGCGGGCGGTGAATATTGTATACACACACGTGTATGCGCCGCTGCGTCATCATGTCTTTACCAGCCTTGAAGCACTTAACACTGCTATACAACAACAGTTGGTATTACTCAATGATAAACCCTATAAAAACACACCCTACAGCCGCCGGTGGTTTTTTGAACAGCGGGAGCGTTCTTCTCTTAAGCCCCTGCCGCCGCAGCCCTTTACCACTAAAAAAGTCGTGTGGCTCACCATACAGCGTAATTACCATGTACAGCTTAGTGAAAATCATCATTATTACAGCGTCCCCTATCAACATGTAGGCAAAAAGGTAAAAGTGATGTATGACCAGGAAGTAGTAGAGGTATACCTGGATGGTAACCGTATTGCCTTCCACAGCCGCCGGGGGCACAATAAAGCTTATACTACCCTTGCTGAACACATGCCACCACATCACCAGAAAATGCAGCAGATAAAAGGTTTTAACCGCGATGACCTGCTGGCGCAAGCCACCCGTTTAGGCGCTCATGTAGTGCAGGCTGCTACCCTTATGCTGGAAAACAGTATTTACATGGAGCAAAACTATAAAGCCTGTTTTGGCATGCTGATGCTGCATAAAAAATACACTGCCCAAAGACTGGATGCCGCCTGTGCCAGAGCCCTGCAGGGCACAAGGGTCAACTATACTATGATCAAAAATATACTGGATCGGGGACTGGATAAACAAACACAATTACCACTTACAAACTCCACCATACCCTCTCATGATAATATCCGGGGAAAAGAAAGCTATCAGTAATCATCAAACAAAAACAAATCCATCATGAACACAACACAAACATTAGAACAAATGCAGGGACTACGTTTAAGCGGCATGTATCATGCTTACAAATCCCAACTGGAACTGCCCCTGAACCAGCAGCTCGAAGGGCATGAACTGATTGCCCATCTCCTGCAATCAGAGCAGATCAACCGCTGCAATGAAAAAACAGCCTATTATCTTAAACTGGCTAAACTTCGTCTGCCAGCTACGCTGGAGCAGGTAGAATGTGGCGCTTCGCGCAATCTCTCCAAACAACAACTGGCTACCCTAGCAGAGGGGCTTTATCTTGGTAATGGTGAAAATATACTCCTTACCGGGGCCACCGGATGTGGCAAAAGTTTTCTGGCATGTGCATTGGGGCATCAGGCTTGTATGCAGGGATATAAAACCACCTATCTCAACATGAACCGTCTTATTGAAAAAGTGACCTTGTCCAAATTAGATGGTTCTTACATCAAGCTGCT
>CAYUGH010000255.1:0-2315 GCA_964444195.1 uncultured Chitinophagaceae bacterium | reverse complement strand
TTGAGGCGAATGACCGGGTGGTGATTTGTTTGAGTGGCAGGGGGGATAAGGACCTTAGTACATATATGAAACAAATACCCCTCTAAATCTCCCCTCAAGGGGAGACTTTAGAGCACTACATTCATGGATTCATTATGCTATGTTATAAATCTGGTTTATACCTGAAAATTAAAATTGACAATACTTTTAATCAATCTTCAAAAGGTGCATGAGAGTACTAAATTCATAGTTTCGTCTTTAATTGCTGAGCTATGGCTTATAACAGAATGTTCTATGGTGCTTTACCCCTGATTTTTGAAAGGGCGGATATTCTTCGAAAGAATCCAACGCGGGAAGAAAAGATTCTATGGGAAATATTAAAAGGGAAAAAGCTCGGAGTAAAATTCAGACGGCAACATCCAATCTGGAACTATATAGCGGATTTTTATTGTCATGAATTAAAAATAGTTATTGAGGTAGATGGTAGTATTCATGATGTACCGGAGATTAAGGAGAATGATGAAGTCCGCCAGCAGTTAATTGAGAGTTTTGACATTCGAGTTATCCGATTCACAAATAGGCAAGTAAGACACAACCTATTTGAAGTTGAAGCCCAAATAAAAAAGGTTATGGAAGAACAAAAAGTACAAATAAAAGGTAGAAAGTCCAGGATAGCTCAGGTGCTGGTAAGTCCCCCTGGAGGGGGATTTAGGGGGCATTTGAATGTGTATTGCACCGCAGGCTTCCCTCATCTCAATAGTACGCTCCCAGTAATGCAGGCCCTCCAGCAAAACGGCGCAGACCTCATTGAACTCGGCATGCCCTACAGCGATCCGCTGGCCGATGGGCCTGTGATACAGGAAAGCAGCACAAAGGCGCTGGCGAATGGGATGACCTTGTCGCTGCTGTTTGAACAACTGAAAGATATGCGCGCCACCATTACGGTACCTGTAATCCTCATGGGCTACATGAACCCGGTGCTTCAATATGGGTTTGAAAGGTTTTGTGCTGAAGCCGCTTCTGTGGGCGTGGATGGGCTGATCCTGCCCGATTTACCCCAATACGAATTTGAAACGGAATATGGCGCCATCATCAAAAAATACGGGCTCGACTTTATTTTCCTCGTGACACCCGAAACCTCCGAACCACGCATGCGCAAACTCGATGAACTGAGCAGCGGTTTTTTGTATGCCGTTTCTTCTTCTTCCACCACAGGTACCGATAAGCAAATGGAAGATGTAAGCGATTACCTGGAACGGCTGAAAGCCATGAACCTGAAAAACCCGGTGCTGGTAGGTTTTGGCATAAAAGATAAAGCCGGTTTTGAAGCAGCTTGTGAGTGTGCCAATGGTGCGATAATCGGGAGTGCGTTTATAAAAGCGATTGGTGGAGCGGAGGATGTGGAAGTAGCAACGAGGGAGTTTTTGGATAGTATATTGAGTTAGTCTGAAAATTTCTGGTTTAACAAAATGGGGGGATAGAAGTGTTTTTCATTTATGGCCACCCCACTAAAAAGGCAGTGTTGACCATATGGCAGTTGTGAACCCGCACACATGCCTGGGCGCAAAATGATAGTTTTCAAAGAATTATAATACTAATTCAATGTAGTTTTTGGCAAGACTTTGAAAACGAACTTTTATACAAGTTGCCCAATTATTTTTCAATAATGCATGATGAACTTCCGAAAGTAGGTAGCTGTTTAATACCGGTAAAAAACCATATAAATTGATTCTGTTAATAATTGGGCCCGCAAAGGACGAACGGGCTAACCTTACCCATACACCTGCATCAACAATGATAAGTTTCATGCCTTTGCAGGGTGCAGTTCCCTCTGAAATGCCTCAATGATTTCGTCATCTGTTGTATTACCAAAATTCATTTCTTCGATAAGGTTCTTCCAATCAGCTTCAATTTCATTTTTAAACAACCTGATATACGCCAATTTAAGCTCTGCCTCATCCATCAGGCGCAGTTTATCAACCAACCTGGCAAAAGTGGAAACTTCTTCCTGTACTGCTATCATACATTTTGGTTTAACCAAAAGTACAAAATGATAATTAATCCTATCTAAAAAACCTCCGATGTCAGTGTCAATGCAACCGCTGAATAAGGCTATGGCACTTTCCACTATCTCATCATCCTCGCAGGCATCAATCAATGCATGAAATTTTGCTCTTTGGTGACATAAAATTTATTTTTTCAAAGTAGTGTTTCTTACACTCACACATGCTTCCACCCCTGCGCCACCAACTCATGCGTATTTCCCCCCTTGGTAATAATGGTTGCCTTTTTGTGCTACTCGGTCATTTATCTTTTAGCTTCCGGGGATTTTGCCT
>CAYUGH010000254.1:0-2333 GCA_964444195.1 uncultured Chitinophagaceae bacterium | reverse complement strand
ATTGCAAAAAATGAGACCATATATTCTTGCCGAAACAAACTGGAAAGCCATAAGGGAAACCAAATTTGAACTGGCCGTGCTGCCCTGGGGTGCCACCGAAGCACATAATTTTCACCTGCCCTATGGAACCGACATAATAGAAGCCGACCTGGTTGCCGCCGAATCGGCACGGATTGCCTGGGAAGCCGGCGCCAAACTGATCGTTTTGCCAACCATGCCCTTTGGGGTGAATACAGGCCAGGCCGATATTCTGCTCGATATTAACCTGAACCCAAGCACCCAGTTAATCATCCTGCGCGATATTATTGAAGTGCTTAACCGGCAGGGCATTTATAAGCTACTGATACTCAACAGCCATGGAGGCAATGATTTTAAACCTATACTACGGGAGCTTGGCCTGAAATTCCCCGACATGCTCCTTTGCACCACCAACTGGTTTAATGCCCTGCCAAAAAAGGATTTTTTTGAAGAACCCGGCGACCATGCCGATGAAATGGAAACAAGCCTCATCATGCACCTGCAGCCCCATTTGGTTTTGCCACTGGAAGAAGCAGGTGAAGGACGGGAAAAGAAAAGCAGGATAACAGGAATACGAGAAGGCTGGGCCTGGGCAGAGCGCAAATGGAGCCAGGTAACAGAAGATACGGGTATTGGCAATCCTAAAAAAGCAAGTGCCGAAAAAGGCAGGAAATTTTTTGAAGCAGTCACCAAAAAAATGGCGGCATTGATGGAGGAACTGGCCGGGGCCGATATAAAGGATTTGTATGAATAAATTTATTTATAATGATTGAACCGGTGGCCTTGTAATAAATGGCGGAGGAGGGTTTTTAATAGCACAACAGGTTAAGCCCTGGTGCGTTATTTGTTCGCCACGGCCACAGCCTGTATGGCTTCCATCTTGTTTTCCAATGCTTTCATGCGTGCTTCCAGGGTAGCATTCAATTGTGCCAGTTCAGCTTTCAGTTCCTGGTTTTCCAGTTCGGTAGCTTTCCATTGGGCAAGATTGCTTTCAAGCCCGGAGAGCCTCGCCTGGTATTCACGCATCACCGCCTCTACCTCGTTGCCTTTGAGGCCTACCACCACTTTTATAAAACGGGTTACTGTCGCATCAGAAGTTTCCCAGGCTCGCCCCACAATCCGGCCCATGTAATCCAGCGTCATTTTTTCGGGCGAAACCGCAAAGCCTATCCCATTATTCATCCCCGAAGCCACAATGAAATCACCGCTTTTTACAGCCCCCGAAATTTTTACGGGCAACTGGCCCATAAAGGCAATTTTTTGATACCTGTATGCCACCGAATCATGCGGAGGTGCGTTGCCTAAAACAATAGGGGCCAGCGAAACAGCCATTACCTGTTCGGCATCTCTGGTATTTTTGGATACTTTACCGGCTTTTACCCCTACTATATCGCCGAAAGTCATTTTTTCTCCCGGGTTTTCCATTTCAAGGTATTCTGCATAATCCCCAAAACCCGATGCATAGGTTATGCCGTCATCCAGGCAATCAATGGCAATGGCAATACTGGCCGCAGCAGTAATGGCGCTAAGCGGATCAAGTGGAATGGGGCCCAATAATTCATTTACATAACAAATAAAGCCACCCGGGTTGGTAACCGGGCTGGGTGGGGAATAATCACTTTTCCTGAAGCCTTCAATCCGTCCTTTTACAATATTGTTTGCGTCTGCAAACATCATAAAGTTATTCGTTCTATTCACCGAAGCATCTCCCAGTTTTATAAGGATACCCTGGTTGCCGCCATCTACAAACAATGGATAAGATGCAAAAAGATTATCGGCCCCGGTGGCGCTTGTACGCCTGATTATTACCTGCCCTGTAGAAGACTGCACATGCAGAACGGCTCCGGGGTTCGTGGTACCTATTCCTACATTTCCATTATTTAAAATGGTGGCTCGTTGGGTGTTTGCCGTATAAAAGTTAATGCCGTACTGGCCCGTACCGGCGTTTCTTTTCGACCCTATACCTTCGCCACTGCCGGCGCCGCCCAACCGGATACCATTGGTAATGGTTCCCGTATTGGCGGCTTTGGCGTCAACCACCAGCCCGCGGCCAACCTCAAGGGTACCGTCTCCAATCACATCGCCTGCAGGACCAACCGAAAACAACGAGGTAGCGCCCGTTGAATTCACCACATTAAATATCCTTTCACCCGCCGCAGCCGCCCGAAGGTTGAAGGTTACATTCGTAAAAAACTGGTTTACCCCTGCCCTGCCATTCATATAACTATTGCCATCAATTTGGGTATTGCCGGCAATATGAAGGTGTTGCAAAGGATTTAATGTTCCAATGCCTACATACCCGGCGGGATTAATTA
>CAYUGH010000253.1:0-2343 GCA_964444195.1 uncultured Chitinophagaceae bacterium | reverse complement strand
ATGTCTGTCTGTTGTGGGTTGTGCGGTGGCGAAGTTTTATTTTTTTTGAAGTGTTGGAAATTTTTTGCTTTTTAATTTTTGTCAGGTTGGCGAAAAGCATACTCTTTTTACAGTTTTGGTCTGTGTGTCGGCTTGTGTGGCTGCAAAATGTGTATGCTTTTGTGCATTGGCATTTATTCGTTTGTCAGTAATTTGATTGTATGAAACCAATAAAAAAGTGCTTCGCCTTTTGCTACAAATTTCAGTCGCTTGTTCAGAAAATTGTAGTCCGTGTTGGTTATCAAATAGTCCGTCAAAGGAATTGTTTCGCTGAACTTATTTATTTCGTTGTTATGTTCTGTCAGAATAATGGCAGCCAAGTAAGCGGCTTTTGCTGCTGCAACTTGTGCTTCCAAAATTTCAAATTTTCCAACAAAAACAAAGTGTCGGAATTGGTTAATGCCTGTATTGATTTCCGAAAATTTTGTTTTTTCATCTTCGGTTTTCAGAATGTCTTTTTTCGCTATCAGCAAAGCAGTGTCAATAATGTCGTAAAGGATTTGTTCAACGGATTGAATGTTTCTTTCAGGGCGGTATGCAATTTCGCCTTTGGCAGTTTCCGAAAATGATTTTCTGAAAACGGTTATGTCCGTTAGCAAATCAAATAAATGACCAATATCAAACAGTTGCTTTAAAATTTCTTTTTCCTTTTCTGCGTTGTATGGAACGCCTGTTGTGTTGGGTGCAAATGCTGTGAGTTTATCGCCTAAAATTGAGTTAATGTCAGGTGTCGTAACGATAACCAGTTCTTCATTTTGTAAAAGCCATTCCGTTTCCAATGAAATTTTAACCAAAGTTGGATAATGATTTTCTGCAAACAAAACATCCAACAAAATTTCTCTTTCAGGATTTGATATAACTTGCCCTTCCTGATTTTTGTTAGCAAAATTTGAGCTGTAGAAAAACTTGTAATGTGCCTTTGGAATGTCGCCCTGATAACTGCGCCTTTCATCTAATTTCATTCGTTTAAATGCACTTGTTTCTTCAATTTTTGAAAGGTGTTTTTCCAATTCTTCTTTACCGATTTCCGGACTTACAATAATGTCAATGTCCACAGAAAAGCGTTTTGGTTCTTTCATCAGCAAAATCAAACTTGTTCCGCCTTTGAAAATAAATTCCAAGCCACTTAATTGTAACTGTTCCAACAAATACAAAGCATAAATCATGCTTTCCATTAAGCCGGGGTCTTTGCTGTATTTCATTCTTTTTTCAGAAATCCAATCAGCCGAAAGCGTTTTCAAGTCAATCATTCAATATATTTTTAGGGATGTCTGTTTTATCTGCAAAAAAATGTCGCAACTCAATATCTTTTCTTCTTCGTGTAGCGTAGTGAAACAACTTTGTAAAATCAATCGCGTAGCGACTGTAAGCCGTATTTACAATATAAGCTAATTCACTGCCCTGAAAAGCCGCAAACAGTTTTTTGCCTGAATACAAATCAACAATCAATTTTTCAATTGTGGTGGTTGTTATGTTATTTATTTTTTGAATAGGTGACTTTGAAACTAACGGAAGTAAAACGATGGCTTTTTCGCTTTCGTAAATGTATCGCTCAATTTCTTTTTCTTCCGGCTGAATGAAAATGTCGCCAAATTTTTGCTCTTTCAAAAAATCATAAACAGGCTCTAATGCTTCTTTCTCAACTTGCAAAATTGTGATATATTTTGCAGGAAGATGAAGCATAAATTCACTTACAATTTGCGTTGTCCATACGCAAAATTTCAGTGTTGAAAATTGTTTCTCAATATTTGCATAAATCTTTTTTGTTGCCTTGTCAATGTCAGGTTTGAAAACAGGCTTAAAAGAAAGCGTAAAAAGCCCTTTTGAAATGGGAGTAATAATTTGCTTTTCTTTCAGGTTGTATATGATCCACCTGAAAGTTGTTTCTTTTAAATTGGGCTTAAACTGTGTGTAAAAGGCATAAAGTTCTTTTCGGGAAAAGGATTTCCTTTGCCTGAAATGTTGCTGAAGCTGTTCTTTGATTATGTCTTTTGCCACCGCTTTGTTTGGTTTGGCTACAAAGGTAGTGAAATTTCAAACAAAAGACACTATATTGAAAAAAGTGGCAAATGTTTGTTTTTCAACGAAGGATAGCAAACCTTGGTTTGTTGGCAAACGTTGGAACGTCAATTACCAGTTCTCCATTTTGATAATTTCCACGAAGTTGTCAAGGGCTTCCGATTTTCACGATGTCGCCAACTGCGTGTCGAGGCGTGACGTCGTCACCCCGGCACAGGAGGGGTCTCGGTTTCTCTGTCCGGAATGCCTCCCTTCCTTCCTCAGGGCATGCTTTCATCAGGCAAG
>CAYUGH010000252.1:0-2389 GCA_964444195.1 uncultured Chitinophagaceae bacterium | reverse complement strand
GCGATCGTATCCACACATCGGTTCAATACTATTACCCAACTGTGGGCGCACAGCCGCAAGGTGATGGATTAAATAGTCTGCTGGGTGGGCTGGCCTCTGTACTTACCAATAGTTCTGCAGCCGGGGGGTTGTTGAAAACCGCTTCGGCTACCGTAGCGCAGGGCGTTGGGTTAGACCCTTCGGTGGTTTCCTTCTTTACCAACCAGGATAACAACCCTCAATCCGGCAAACCCAAAGCCTATTTGAATGTATTGTTTTTTGACGAGCAGTTTAAGATGGATGCTAATGCATCGGTTTACCAACAAGTAGGCACAGGCAGCATGAACCCCAATAACCCCGGGCAGATAGGTTTTATGGCCGGTAGTGCGGCTTTAGCCAAAAAAAGTGGGTATTGCTATATTTATATTACGAACGAGAGCGATGATTTGGTTTATTTTGATAACTTTACGCTTGCGCACGAGCGAAGTTCTTTGATGGAAGAGACGCATTATTATCCGTTCGGACTCACTATGGCTGGGATAAGTAGTAAGGCGGCAGGGAAGCTTGAAAACCGATTTAAGTACAACGGTAAGGAAGAGCAGCGGCAGGAGTTTAGCGATGGCAGCGGGCTTGAGTGGATGGATTATGGTGCAAGGATGTATGATGCGCAGATAGGGAGGTGGAATCATATAGACCCGTTGGCGGATCAAATGAGGAGATGGTCCCCTTATAATTATGCGTTTAATAATCCGATTAGGTTTATAGATCCCGATGGGATGTTGCCAGATGATTATTACAGTAAAAAGGGTGAATATTTAGGCAGTGATGGAGCAGAGACTAATAACATTAGAATAATCAGCGCAGAAAAATTTTATGACACTGAAAGTAGTCAAGGTGGTACTAAGTCTGAAACTGCAACAAAAGAACTTCAGAATAATAGTAAAACGGTAACTGTAAAGATTGGTAATGGGACAATGAGTGAGGGGGAGTATTTCCAAAAATTATATAATAGTGGCGATGGCGATGGAGTAAATTACAAATCTTACAAAGAAATGAGTACAACTTTGTTACTTGACCCTGAAAACGCAATCCTTACAGTACATACAAATTCAAGTGCCATGAATCTCCCACAATTTTCATTTGTGGATGATCCAGCTACTATACCTGGAGTTAAAGATGGAAAGCTAATAAAAATTGGGGATGCCCATACACACCAAGTTGCAGATATTATGGACGATAGAAATCGAGATGCTTCTGCTCAAATGATTGGCGATGGTGTTTCAGCCCGTAGGGCAGGTGTTCCAGTATTTACCATAGACTCCCAAAATGTCGATGCTTTTGTACCTAAAAAGGGAATGATGGGAACCCAGGTTATTCCAAATAATAACATCAGTACGACATCAGATTTGTTTAATAATAATTTCAGCATACTACGCGCTGCATTAGAATACTTTGGAGGTAGGCGATGAATAGAAATATATTACTTATTTTCTTTTTTGTGCTTAACACCAATTGCAATGCACAAAGGAATATATTTTACACTTTCGAAGCACCTGTGATTGATAGTTTAAAGAATGGGATTAATGAATATACCAAACTTCTTAAGTTAGGAGAAAAAGATTTGAAATTTTACGTTATTATTATTGAAGGTGATAATGAATTTGAAATTTATCTACAAGAATATTCGGACTTACCTAAAAGCGGCTTCTTAGATCTAATTCACAAGACAAATAGAAAATTGAAAATTAAAAAATCCCTTGTTGTTCCAATAATTTTTCCTTCTGATATAAATAGTGTTGAAATGAAAAATGAAAAAATAGCAGCAATTCCGTTGAGTGGTTATTATGTTAAGGTTGTTTATGATAATTATAAACAAAGAGTTATTAAAACGGCAAATCTTTATTAATGCAAACTCCCTGTTGCCAGCAATAGCTTTTTTTACAATGCATACGCCTTCCTTGCCTTAAAATCCCTGATATAAGCGTTCACATAATGGAGCAGCATATTTTGTTCATTTTCCGGCATTACATCAATTTCTTTGAGGGTATTGAGTAGTTCGCTGTTTTTCAGGGTAGCTTTTGCCTTTTCTTCGCTATCACCATTAATCAAAAAATCTACCGAGGTATTTAAAACATCTGCAATCCGGTTTAGGATATCGGCAGGCGGCTGCACATTTTTTGTTTCATATCGGTTTTTTTATTGCCGGTATTTTTAGTAAGCAATAGCATCAACGGGCAGTTTATACCTGATAATTATACCACCCTGCCCGCCACGCATAATTTTGTACGCCAATATAAGGCAATAAAGCCCGGGCTTACACCGGCACAGGTAACCGCTGCGGATGCCGACCCCCGGGAGGTGCAACTGGTAACGGAGTATTTTGATGGTTTGGGCAGGCCCCTGCAAACCG
>CAYUGH010000251.1:1668-2416 GCA_964444195.1 uncultured Chitinophagaceae bacterium | reverse complement strand
CAATGCTTCACTGATGTCTGGGGTTTGTGTCCGTAGAACACGGTCGGTAAATTCAATGATTCGGACTTTAACGCCTAAACGATTGTACGCCATTGCAATTTCCAAACCTATGTAACCTGCTCCCATAATGGTCAAGCTTTCGGGTTTTTCTTCCAAGTCGAAAAGGGAAACGTTGGTCAAGTAGTCAATTTTGTCCAATCCTTCAATAGTCGGAATGTTGGTCGTAGCTCCCGCAGCAATTAAAAATTTGAGGGCTTTGTATTCCTTGCCGTCAACCAAAATGGTTTTGTTGTCTTTGAATTTTGCCCAACCTTTTAGCATAGTCAGGTTTTCAAAATCGCTTACCACATCCATATATTTTTTCTCTTGAAGTGTGGCTACTAATTTTTTCTTGTCTTTGATGATTTGAGCAAAATCAATATCAACGCCTTTTGGTCGGATGCCTTCAAAGTTGGAATGTGTAGCGTGATAAGCCGACTCGCCTGCACGAATAAGATTTTTAGAAGGCACACAACCCACGTTGACACAAGTACCACCAAAGTCCAAACCACCGTTTACCATTAAGGTCGTTAAACCTAAACTTTCGGCTTTTATAGCTGCCGAAAATGCAGCCGAACCGCCACCGATAATGATTAAATCAAATTGATTATTCCTACTATTTCCATTTTCAGAAATTTCACTTTTTACACGATAGTTTTTTGTGCCGTTAATGGTATTGATGATTTCTTCTTTACTTGTTTTGGTAGGG
>CAYUGH010000251.1:1079-1658 GCA_964444195.1 uncultured Chitinophagaceae bacterium | reverse complement strand
TAGCTCACATTAGCTTCTTTTACACCTTCGTTTTAGGAAAGTAGTTTTTCAATGCCTGTGGCACAATGGTCGCAGGTCATACCTGTGATGTCTAGTTTTATTATTTCTTTGTTCATAATGATTTCTCTTTTTGATTTTCCTTAATGATTTCGGCTTTATAGCCTGTCTGCTCAATAACCTTGATGATAGCGTCAGGATTTGTTTTCTTTGGGTCGTATTGGATGGTTGCCAAATCGCCCGGATATTCCACTTTGTGTTCAATAATGCCGTCCACTTCTTTGAGGGCATTTGAAATATGGTTGGAACAACCTGCACAAGTCATTCCCGTGATTTTCAGTTGCAGGGTCTTACCTTCTTGCTGTGTTGTATTTGCTGTTTGTGCTTTATTGTCAGTCGGTTTGCAACATTGTGCATTGAGCTGAGCAATTCCAATTAGGAACAAAGCACTCAATAGAATTAAATTCTTTTTCATTGTGTAATTATTTAATTAAGTTCTTAAATACAAAAGGCAAAAAAATACTATTTCTTGCCAACCACTTTGTAACCTGTACCGTTGATGGCTTCTTCAATTTGAGCGAT
>CAYUGH010000251.1:0-1069 GCA_964444195.1 uncultured Chitinophagaceae bacterium | reverse complement strand
TGGTCAAATTCTACTTTGGCAATCGCTTCTTCATAAATCGCATCTACCTTAACAATGCCTGGCAATTTGTTCACATCATTTTCTACGTGTGAAGCACAACCATTGCAAGTCATTCCTTTTACATCAAAAGTTACCGTTTGGATGTCAGAAGCATTGACGATTACAACTTCCTTGTTGTCGTTTGAAGGATAGAAAATGTGTGCATAGTTTGGAAAAGCGAGCATCAAGGCTGCAAACACGGTTACAATTCCCAAGAATGTTTTGGTCTGCATAAAGGGTTTTTTTTCGTCTTCTTCGCAATCACATTGGATTTCTTCGGCTGTTCGTGGTTTGAGTTTCTGATACCAAGCAAAGCCCAATACCAAAACGGTGATACCGATTAGATAAGGTCTTGCTGGTTCCATCCATGAAAAGGTAGATGCCACTCCTGAAGCTCCTGAAATAAGAGCCAATACAGGTGTAATGCAGCAAAGTGATGCTGCTACTGCCGAAAGCACACCCGCTCCGACAAGTCTGTTGTTTTTCTTGTTCATACTGTTTCCTTTTTTGAATTGTTTATGATGTGTTTAAAAAATGGACGAAGTAAAGTAAGTTGCTCCTGTTTCAAAGAGTAGAAAATGGTTTGTCCTTCTCTTCTACCTTCAATGATGTTTCCGTCTTTTAGTTTTCTGAGGTGTTGCGAAACGGCAGGGATGCTCATTCCGAGAATGTCTGAAAGGTCGCAAGGACAAAGTTCGTTTTCTTCTTCTAAGAGAAATAAGATTTTTAACCTTACTTCGTTTCCTGCCAATGCTAAAAGTCCACTCAGTTGACTGAATGCCTTGTCGTTGGTTTGAAGTATTACTCTACAATTGTCTATTTGAACCTTGTCGGCAAACACTCTGATACACGATTGATTGTTTTCCATAAACTTCCTATTTAGGATTTAATAACGTAGCAAAGATACAAATAGTTTTCTTATTTAAGCAAATACTTAATAATTAAACCAAGAGACTCAGTTTGTATGGGGTGGAGTGGAAACGCAGGTAAACCAAGGCGAAGCCATTTCTGCGAGCCGCCTGCGAGCGGA
>CAYUGH010000250.1:0-2470 GCA_964444195.1 uncultured Chitinophagaceae bacterium | reverse complement strand
AACTATTCCCTACTTGAGGCAGCCGGGTACCAGGCAAACTCCATCCTGGTTTCCGCAGCTTCAGCCAATAATTTTAAAGCAGGTGACTATTTCAGGCTGGTGCAGGAAGATGCGGACCTGGTAATGGCAGGCTGGGGATCCTATCTGACCGGTCAAATAATTAAAATTGACAGTATCCGGAATGGAAGGATTTATTTCCCCTCACCGCTGAGGATGGAATATCCAATGTCGCGTTTGCCAAAAATCAGGAAAATGGCGCCGGTTAAGTTTTCCGGTGTTGAATGTTTAAAAATTACAAGGGAGGATTATACAAATACAGGCTCCGGTTCATCCAATTTCGATATCCGGTATTCCGTTAATTGCCATATCAGTTCTGTGGAAAGCTATAAATGCAATTTTTCGCATGCTGAACTGTTTTACAGCTCAAATATTTTGATTGAAGACTGTTACTTTCATGATGCTTTAAATTTTGGCGGCAACGGAAGAGGCTATGGAATTATGCTTCACTTTGGTACCGGTGAGGTATTGGTTCAAAATAATGTTTTCCGACAGCTCCGGCATGCAATGATTTTGCAGGCGGGCGCCAATGGAAACGTGTTTGCCTACAATTATGCGTATGAAGGCAAAAAAGAAGTGTTACCCGGTATCACCTTAGTAGGAGAGGATATGGTTTGCCATGGCAATTATCCCTACCTTAATTTATTTGAAGGCAATTATGCCCAATTTGGCCACGTTGATAATTCGCATGAAAAAAATGGCCCCTTCAATACCTATTTCCGGAATATTGCCACTACCTATGCTTTCAGGGTTTCAGGAAGCCAATCGGGTAGCCAAAATTTTACCGGCAACCACTCGCTTGCAGGAAGCAATTCATTTTCGTCCACCGGTCATCATATAACTGACAATAGCTGGCAAGGCGCCAGTGCACTTACCCGTACAAGCCTGGCCTATACAAATACCCCTTCCTTTTTATCCGGATATGCATTAGGTCAAATTGGTCCAGCAAGTTTTAATAGTGCCGCCAGTATTCCATCGCGCAATCGGGCGCTGTCAGATAGTTTCATTTCAAGAAAATGTGATATGATCATTTGGGAGAATGGCGCCTGGGCGAATGGATTTAAACCTTCTGCCCAAACGAAGGATTATAACATGACCATTTACCCCGGCGCTAACCTTGTGTTATCAACCAATGCCAATATTAATGCACTGGAAGTAAAACCCGGCGCTAATGTTCAGGTAGCGCCCGGCAAAACATTAACCATACATAAATAAGCTATTACCTTAATACCTTTATTCTCGCCATTCCACTGTACGAATGATATTCGGGCAAATACATGGCATCGGCGCTCAACGGCCCGAGTATATAATTGCCGCTTGTTACCGCCCTCACTGAATAGTAGAATACCTGGCGGTTCGTATTCATATCGGTAAAGAAATGTATCCTGTCGTCCCGGACATCAAGGCTCACCGGCGTGGTTTCATCCTTAATCCAATTATTTCCCGCCATATCCTTAATCCTTGAGTTCTCAATTTCCCAGCCACCCGGCAGCAGGTCGGTCACCACAATATTATCCAGCCGGCCATTAAATGATTTGTCCAGCGTTAACTTCACTACGATCAGGTCATTCTGCTTAAAGCTGCTACCCGAAATTTCCCTGCCATAACGGTCAAACAATTGACGTCTTACCTTTAGGTAGCTATCCTCCTGTACAAATTGCCCAGTGCTGCTTATGCCACTTGCCTGCCACCAATAATACAGTTTACCCGAACCCTTGGTATCAAGTGAAATATCCGGGCTGCCAAGTTGCTTTTTCAGGAGCTTTACATTTTCGCCTGACATAGCCCCAACCCTTTTTCCACCTGCCAGTATCTCCGCAGTTGCAGTTGATTTACCCGCCATCCGGGCAAGTTTACCAAGCGCAAGCAACCCGAAAGAGGCTTCCTGTGTGGTTAGGTATTTTTGCCTGTTTAGTTTGTCAATAATATGCTTTGCCATTATGGGTACCTGTGCATTGTCAGGGTCAACTTCCAATAAAACATTCAATGCCAATGCCTCATCCCTAACAGCGCTGTATAAGCTTCCGTTTCCCGAAGCAATTGCTTCTTCACCGGCAAAGGAACCTGGCAGCATTTCCCTGAAACTCTTTTTATCGCCGGCTAAAGCATACGTTGCGGACAGCACATAACGGCTATCAAGCGCAAGGTCCCCCGAATTGGCTTTATAATAATTCATTGCAGGCACATTGGCCCTTCCTGCCAAAGCCAGCACATACAGGCTATAGGCCACTTCTTTGGGTGCAATCCGCTTTTGCAGGTTGCCATTGTAGTAATAGGCTACCATTTCACGTTTCCGCAATTTTGAAACAAGGTATTGCAACATGGTTTCCAACAGGCTTGGATCAATACCGTATCCTGCTTTTTTGGCCTCTAATAAAAAATGAGCTGCATAAGCGGTCACCCACCAGCTTTC
>CAYUGH010000249.1:0-2532 GCA_964444195.1 uncultured Chitinophagaceae bacterium | reverse complement strand
GGAATTATAAAATTAGCCCTTAATTGTATCAATTATTATTTAACAGTTACTAAGCGTGGTTTCCATTGCAAAAGCAACATACCACCTTAGCAAGCCCCAACATGAAAGGGAGCCTTCTCCATGGCCGACATAAAAATGTATTACATGAACAAATTAATAACCGACCGATTTTTTTAAAACTTGGAAATTGACCTAATTTGCAGAAAAATAAAAAGGATTTACTCCCAATGCCTGAATTTCGGGCGTTACAGAGCTTGAAAACTTACCAGAGTATTGTTTATGAAGAATTCTTACCAATTTTATTTACCAGGAAAAAATATAATCATGAAAAAACTACTACTTTTCTTCGCTTTTTTCCCACTTTTAACACAAGGCCAAAATGTAAAAGCCAAACTTGGCAAAAGCGGCAGCTTTTTAATATTAAACGATAGCACACCTGGGAACGAATTAGTTAAGCTACAAATTCGGGAAACCGGAGAAGTACGCTGGTACTTAGACGGACAAGACCTTTTTATTCGGGATGGTTTTTTTGACGCATATGGGACCGGAGTACTTCATAAATATGACTTCATGCATATTGATGGGGTAAACGGCCGTATTGGTTTTAATATTTTAGGTGGTCATTCAGATGGAAGCCCGGGTGGTGAAAACAATTTGCCGTTAACCAGTTCTGTAACCCTTATGGGCAGTATTGCTACTAAAGTAAGGTTACTGGATGGAATTACTAATTATGTGATTCAGCAGGATGATCACATCCTGATCATTGACAAGAGTGACAATTCCAATTCTGATATGATATTGTCCCCTGTTGCTACCTCCCGGGGCCGACAGTATATATTTAAAAGAAACAATAATGGTGATGGTAAAATTAATGTGAAGCCTGCTCCGGGAGAAAAATTAAACGGAATCGTAAATGGTGAAGTTACTTTAGGTAACGACAATTCAACTCTTGAAGTAGTTTGTGGGCCTGATAGTTGGTGGGTGATTTCTGAAATATCGGTTACAAACCAGGCGCAAGTCACTACAACTTCAATCACAGCATCAGATAAAAATATGATCGAGGTAAATTTTACCAGTACTAATCAGAGTATTGATGTAAGCCTTCCTGCTGCTGCGGATAATGAAGATAAAACGTACGTAATTAAACGGAATGCGAATGGCACTATACTCCCAGGCAACGTTTTAAGAATTGTTCCGGCGAGTGGTGAATTTATTGATCAAACCACTTTTGCTTCGCCTTATTTAATGGAGAAAGATTTTGAATCTGTAACTGTTCGTAGCAATGGCACGCGATGGGTTATTTTAAATAAATACAGGCCTGAGAACGCAATTCGTGAAGTAAGCGCCACTTCTACTATTAGTTCGTCAGATCAAACCCTCCTCATTCCAAACACATCAACTATTGATTTGACTTTACCCGATATAACGACCGTCCCGCTTGGAAAAACTATTACCATTAAGCGAAAAGCAGGAGGTACCGGAGTAGTTACTTTATTAAAATCCGGGGTGGCAGTTGAAGGAGTCGCGTCATTAACAATAAATGGCACTGCGTTATCTACTGTAACTGTTCAGTCTGATGGTGTGGAATGGTGGGTTATCTCTAAATTTTAGGTATGAAAAATCTACTCATGCTTTGTTTGGCCGCTTTGTTTTTATGCAACGCACATGCACAACTAACGGTTGACCCCGGTAGCAGTTTAACTATTGAAAACGGGACCCAGCTTCATGTGGATGGTTTAACGCTTATCCCATCGGCTGATTTTATCCTGAGCAATGTTGTCCTGAGTAAATCGGCTACCGCTATTCACCCCCCGGTTAATATTTATATCTCCCGGGTGTACCAGTTCAGCAATACCAGCAATGCTTTTTCAGGTTCGGTACAAATAAACTATAACGATGGTGCGGAACTGAATGGCATTCCCGAGGCAAACCTTACCCTTAATATTTACAACGGCACCAACTGGGGTCAATACACTGCCAGCACCCGTGATGCCAGCAATAATTTTGTTCTGACAAACGGGCTTAGTGGCGTTACTTTAAATGAACTAACACTTGCAGAGTTGTACGGCCTTAATTGCACGGAGTATCGCACGGTTAGCAGTGGTTTGTTTGATAACGCTGGTATTTGGGAAAAAAGATTTAATCCTTCGGATGTGTGGGCGCCGACTCCCGAGCCCCCCATTTCCGGCGCTGCCGTTTATATCAGGCATGTAGTAAACCAAAACGTAGATTTCACGGTGACGAACTGCTCGTTTAACCTGGAAGATAATGGGGTAAGCAGGCTTATCATCAACCCCAACATCACCCTCAAGTTCAATGGTGGTACCGATGGTAATGCCTATTTTAACGGTCGCCCTGTGGTGGTAAAAAGTACCGCTGACGGTACCGGCGCCATTGGGGCCATGCTTAGCAATTCAAAAACAAACGGAGATAATAATGTAACTGTTGAACGCTATATACCGGGCAGCAAACGCCGGTGGAATTTGCTCAGTTTCGGGGTAACCAGCGCCACGGCTACTATCCAGGACGCCT
>CAYUGH010000248.1:0-2540 GCA_964444195.1 uncultured Chitinophagaceae bacterium | reverse complement strand
TCTTCCTGTTTTGCAGGATTAGTTGCATTGTTCACCATCCAAACCATTACTTCAGGGTAAAAATTTCCTGAGATGGACGACATGCCTTTTGCTCCCGCCTGCAAACTGAAAACAGCATTGGGCGTATGCGCATCGTAGAACTCCATATTGTTAGGAGTTGCTTTTAATATATCCAGTTTCGATTGCACATTCTCATGCGTAATCGAAGTGTCTTTATGATAAATTAAACGATTGGCAGAAAGCAGTTGCCTGAACACACCGGGTGGAATGATCCGCTTGTAAGGCGCCGGGCATTCATACATACCCAAAGGAATATCGCCGGTAGCAAGGAACATCTGCTCAAAATTGCGCAACAATACATCATCACCGTCCTCTTCTTTGGCAAAATGCCCGGTGATCATGATGACGGCATCAATACCCGTGTCATATATTTTACGGGTGAAGATCGCTTTATCTGCAATGGTTAATCCAAACGATCCTGTTGCCACCACAGGCACGCGCCCCCTCACCTGCTTTACAATATGCGCTGTTAAATTCAAACGTTCATCTTCGGTAATGCTGAACATTTCGCTGCTGAGGCAGTTGGCAAAAAATCCCTTTACGCCCGCAGCCAGGTAAAATTCAACCAATATGCTCACCACATCAAGATCAACCTCCGCTTTCAGGTTGTAGGGGGTAATCATAACGGGAACAAACTTCTTATCAGGCATAACAACCATTATTTGGTGCAAAATTTGCAATCAAACGGCAATCGGCACAATGCTGCATTTAACTATTCTACTGCACAATTTTACTGTTTAGCTTTCTTATACCTGTAATCAGGCAGCCCGACAGGAAAATAGAAAGCGTACCCACCACTATGATCATGTTTTTATGCAGTGATGACTTAATAAATCCAATCTCAACCGGGATCCTGTCCGAAAATGTCATCCACAAAATGACTATCACGCCAATGATGGTGGCAATAACGGCTTCCGCGTTTTTTGTTTTCCTGCTGATGAGTCCCAACAGGAATAACCCAAGCATACCGCCCGCAAAAATGCCGCTCAGTTCCCACCAGGTATCCAGCAGGCTCTTGGAACCTATCATGGCTAACCCCGTACACAAACCAATCACCCCGAATACAATGGTGGATACATGCAGCAGGTAAAGCTTTCGTTTATCGGTAATGTCAGGCTTAAAATACTTCTGGTAAATATCCACTGTAAAAACAGTAGCCGAGGCATTCATGTTGGAACTGATGGTACTCATGGCCGCGGATAACAAGGCTGAAACAATTAAACCCACGAGGCCGGTTGGAATATTGTTTACCATAAAAAACGGAAGCACCTTATCTCCATAATCAGCAGGAATGAGTGTTGAAGCCAGTTGCGCCACATCTGCCGAAGCTGCACTTGCACCCAACCGTTCGGCAGCCACCTGCAATTTTACTGGCTCAATTAAGCCGGGCTGGGTTTGATAAAATACATACAACGCTGCCCCAATCACAAAGAATAAAAAAGAGGCAGGAACATACATCGCAACGCAAAGCCAAACCGACCGGCTGGCCTGTTGTGAAGATTTTGCTGTATGGTAACGTTGAATATAGTTCTGGTCCATCCCAAAATTATTCAGGTTGATGAAGAAGCCATACAACAACACGACCCAAAAGGTAGATTGGGTAAAATCGGGTGAGAAACTTCCAAGGCTCATTTTTTTATCGGCTGTTGCGACTTCCACAATCTTTGAAAATCCACCGGGAATTTCCGCCGCCACTAAGTAAATAATAAGCAATGCACCCAGGGTTTTAATAATGCCCTGTGCTACTTCCGTCCAGATCACCGCTTCAATGCCGCCAAGTACCGTATAGATGATGATACAGATGCCCATTACGATCATGATGGATTGCATGCTGAAACCTGTAAGTGCCTGAAGACTTAATGCTATCCCAAAGAAAATGGAACCCATCCTTGCAAACTGTGTAAGTAAAAAGCAAACAACGGCATAGGTTCTGGCCCAGGGGCCAAAACGCTTTTCCAGGTTGGTATAGGCTGATATTTCGCCCGTCTTTCGATAGAAAGGAACAAAATACTTCGAAGCAAACCAGGCAGCCAAAGGCATGGAGATGCTGAATACAAATGCATTCCAGTTGCTGCCGAATGCTTTACCCGGCACGCCTAAAAATGTATTGCTGCTTAAGAATGTAGCGTAAATGGAAAGCCCAATAGCCCAGCCTGGGATCATTCCAGAAGCCCTGGTAAACTGATCGCTGCTTTTATTCTTTCGCGAAAAATACATGCCAATGCCAATCATCGCAAGCATGTACAAGGCAATAACCGCGAGGTCAATAAATGGCAAATTGTGCATTATATTTTTTTACCATCAAGGCAGAATTAACACTAAGTCATTAAACCCCTTGTGCCTTTGTGGTTTATTTAATCATCTGAAGTTTTCCCCGCACTGCGTGTAACGCCAGGCCACTGCCGGTTCACAATCTCTTTCCCTTCCAGCTTCGAAGGATCAACCACCACATGCTTTATCTTTTCCCGCCTCCATGTATA
>CAYUGH010000247.1:0-2555 GCA_964444195.1 uncultured Chitinophagaceae bacterium | reverse complement strand
TCCTCATTCCCAATTCCTCATTCCTAACTCCTCATTCCCAATTCCTCATTCCCAATTCCTAATTCCTCCCCCCTTACCACCATGCCTTAAACGGTTTGTATTCTTCCATGCCCAGTATATGTTTGGTCAGTTTGTAACATTCCAGCTTTACCAGGTGCTTATAGCTTACATGCCGGCCAAGGGTGCGGTGCTTTATGGTTTCGGTTAATTTTTCTTCCCAGGCTTTTACTACTGTTTTCCGGCTATTGGGTTTCAGCAGGCAACTGTTTACCTGCCGGTCGAAATCGGAGGCCTGCAACTGCTTTTTATTGAACAAGCTGAATATCAGCCGGTCGGCAAGGATGGGTTTGAATATTTCGGAAAGGTCGAGCGCAAGGCTGTAGCGGCGGTCGCCCGGCGTATGCAAATAGCTGATGGTAGGATTGAGCTGTGTGTGATGGATGGCATCGAGGCAGGCTGTATAGCAAAGGCTGTTGGCAAAACCAATCATGGCGTTCACTTCGTTGCCGGGCGGCATGCGGGTGCGCGGACCCATGCTGAAGCCGGTAATGATGCTGTCCCAGGCTTCGTAATAGGTGTTCCTTATATTTCCTTCAATCCCCATCAGGGTTTCGGTATTACTGGTTTCATATATTGCTGCGTTGAGGCTGTTGATCCTGCTGATCTGCGCGCTGCAATCCTTTTCGCGGTTATTATAGTATGCCAGGTTTTTAAGGATATTGGCGGCAGCGCCTTCCACCAGCTTTTGGGCAATCACTAATCTTTTGGCTTTCGATTCAAATTGCTTGCATTGAGCCAGCACCATGCGCCCGCTCAGCAGGTAATCCTTAGGCATAAAGCTGCCGGTATAATGCTCATAGTAGTCGAAAAAATGAACCGGGATTTGTTGCTTGCCCAGGAAATTATATAGCGCGCTGTTGGCATCAAGGCTGCCAAAGGCAAACAGGTTATCCACCGTTTCTACCGGTATGTATTTGGGCTGCCCTTCGCGGCCCTCTTCATCTACGGGGGTAAACTTCAAAGTATTGTCTTTGCGGCTCATGCGCCCGGGGTTGAACAGGTAGTACGATTTTTTCATTATTCAGAAATTTCTAATGTAAAGTCGGTTTCCCCACTCCAGCAAAAATCGAAATAAGAGCAATTCCTGCATTTGGAAACTTTCAGCCTTGGCGGGCAATTTTCATCCTGTACCATGTTGGCAATATCGTCAATGCACTGAAGCAAATATTCACGGTCGGGTTGCGACAGGAAAATCTCATTTGTTTCGCGCATTTTGGGGTATTCGAGCAAGCCGCCGGCCCCCTCAATCCCATTCAGTTGAAGCAGGTAAATATAAAACTTTAGCTGCCATTCATGCGCCTCCTCGCGGCTATCGCTTTTTTTTACTTCGTGCACAATTTTTTCGACGGCATCATAAAAATCAATTTTGACGGTACCGGTATGCCCGCCGGGCAGGGTAGCGCTAAGCTCAATTTCCTTATAGCGCGCCGCGCGGTTGGGGTAGGTGGTTTCGCCAATCAGCTTGCCTTCGGCTACCAGGTCGCTGGTATGCTCCATATTTATGCCGTTGGCAAACAACCATAGCTTTCGATGGCAGATGTGGAAGTAGTTGATATGGGTGGCAATAATGGTCAATATCGGAAATAAGATGGGGCAAATATGATTTTGCCATGATGATTGAAATGATCCTAAAATAATTGAACAAGAAAAGTTCTTAATTCCTCAAACACTGTTTCCTTCTCAACACCAATACGTTTGGGCAGTTGGTGTGCCAGGCGTTTGTCCCAGCTTACATATGCCTGCCGCACCCTGCCGGGTTGGAAGAAATCATCTACATGGGTAAAATTAATATTTTTGAAAGCACATTTTTTATTAAATGCTTCTTTGGTAACAGTCCAGTCAATATCGGCTATGTTCTTTTTGATATACCATAGATCAAAATAATCCCTGGCTTCGCCCCGGTTTCTCTGCAATAGCGACCGCATTTTTTCTGCAAGTATTTCGTGTATGGAGTAGCAGGGAATATTGTTGGTAACAGCCTCATGATCTGTATAAGGATGAAACAGGCTTCGCCTTGCTTTTTCCAAAACGATTGTTTCGTGTATCCTTAATTCTATTTCAAGAAAACTGTGGCAGGTATTGCCAAAAACCGGCGGTTCATTTTTACGATGGTTGGCGCCCCAAAAACAGATCTTTACATCCCAACCCATCAATTTATCATTTGAAAATACATCTTCAAACTTCAGGATATTGAAAGCAATTTCGGTTTTCTGAAAAACAGCATCGCATATATTTTGAAAGTTGCCTGCTATTGGTTTATAACTGGCATCAGTAACCGTTATGTCAATATCCTCCGAAAAACGGTAGTTGCTGAAATAGCATTTTTTAAGACAGGTGCCGCCTTTGAAAAGAAAATGCTGTTGCGCCCAATCCCGGCTGAAAAGTTCATTCAGGAAATGCCCGATGACATAGTCTTTATCAACCGTATTGGCCGGCACGCCAAGCCCTTCTGCAATATCCTGTATTTCCTTTTGCCTGATTTTCATGTGTTCATT
>CAYUGH010000246.1:0-2591 GCA_964444195.1 uncultured Chitinophagaceae bacterium | reverse complement strand
GTATTACACCTACTATGCCCACAGCAACCGGCTATCGTATGTAAGGGATAAAATACCCTCGGGCAATTACAGCATTGACCTGGACAGCCAGTTTGTAAACAACTACCGCTACAATGCCATTGGCAACCTGGTACGCGACAGCGCCGAAGGCATTACCAGGATTGCGTGGACGGTGTATGGCAAAATAGACAGCATATATAAAGCAGGCGGAACGCTGATAAGCTACCGCTACGATGCAGCCGGCAACCGGGTGCTGAAAAAAGTGAACAACAGTGAAACCCTGTATGTGCGGGATGCAAGCGGGAATGTAATGAGTACCTATACCTATGACCCTTCGGCAGGCTCAGGGCAGGCGGGGCTCTGGCAAAAGGAAATACATTTATATGGAAGCAGCAGGCTGGGTATCCATCAGTATGCCCTCAATCTATCGTCTCCGTCCCCCATAGCGATTATTACGATAGGCAATATCACGGGGAAAAAATCTATCTTTGAGCGTGGCAACAAGCTCTTTGAACTAACCAATCATTTGGGGAATGTGAATGTGGTGGTAAGCGACCGGAAGAAGCCGGTACCCAACACAGGCAACCCTTTATTGCTGAGCAAGTACATGCCCGTAGTGGTAAGTGCGCAGGACTATTACCCGTTCGGGATGATTATGCCGGAGCGTTCATTTAGCTCGGAATCATATCGATACGGGTTTAATGGGAAGGAGATGGACAACGAAGTTTCTGGCAGCGGAAATCAATATGACTATGGGTTTAGGATTTATAATCCGCGGTTAGGAAGGTTTTTGAGTGTGGATCCATTGATGCAATCCTATCCATATTATAGTCCATTTCAGTTCGCTGGCAATATGCCAATAGCAGCTATAGATATAGATGGATTGGAGCAATACGTAGTAGTCCATTACAAAGATAATACAGGAAGGACATATCAAATAAATGTTACTACTGCCAGGGATAATGAAGGAAACTTACTGGATCAAAACGTTGGTAGAGCAGTTAATAACAAAGATGGTTCAGTTGAAAATGCTGGTCCAAGAATAGCGAAGGGTAATGTACTTGTTTTTGAGCTTTATAATGAAGGAACTAAGCGTGAGCAATTAAAAATTATTAGAAATACAAGCGATCCAAAAAAAGATAAACTCACTCCCCAAGAGTTTAAAATTTTTAAAGAGAAAAGCACTCTTATGGCGGAAAAGGGAGATGAGGAAAGTCTGGTATATCCATATAATATGGTTCAATATGCATCAAAACCCTTCGAGAATGCATTAACTAAAACATTTTTAGCAGAACAGAAACTTGCTAATCAAATACAAAGAATTGTTGTTCCCCCACAACTTCAGGGAAACTTAAATAGCTTATTTGGTGTTGGAGTACAAAGTACTATTGGTAATGGTACGCCTAACGGTAGTCTCATTAATGCCGGACAGCCTGAAGTGGGAATGTATAACCAACTTTTAGGTAATATAAGAGCAGCGGGCGGTGCTCAATCAGTAAATATTAGTTTGAATTTTAGATTGCCTACAGGAATCACCAGTATTGAACAACGTGAATTTCAAAATGGTTTGGCAATGGTTAGGCAGAGATTGATAGCTGATTTTCAAAATGCAGGGGTTCGAACCGTGAATGTAAGTGTAACAAGCGATTCTAATAGGCCTCAAGGCAGTGTTCTAAACATAACTCAATAAATTACTAAAATGAGGTTTTACCTTTTTGTTTGTATTATACTTATTTATTTAAAAGGAGGTGCTCAAAAATGGGAAATTCCTATCTATATCGAAAAATTTGGCTATTTGGGACTCAATGATGACATGAATCTTAATGATACTGTAATTATTAAGCATAGCTCGATTGTTTATTTTCGTTTCGTATTTTCCGACAACCGGGGTAAATCTTATTGCGAAGTATATAAGCATAATCAACTTTTTGAGCGAGGGTATTTTGAAAATTCTTTGGATACACTTAAAAAATATAGTTATAGAAAAGGTGTAGTACCAAGTTTTGATAAAATTTATCTTTTTCGGTATTTTCAACCTTTAAAGCATGGAATATGGGAAGAGTTTCAGAAAGGTAAATGCTATCGCAAAAGAGTATTTGAAATGGGAATTGAAATAATTTCAGGAACTTGTTCAGAGATACAATAACCCCTGCTGTCTGTAGTGTTCCTTCCTTGTCCATAAATGCAAAAATGTTGAGTGCTGTCCTGAGTTTGCAACTCAGGACTTGCTTATAAAAGCTGCAACTGCTACATTTTTAGCCAGCTATCCGTAGTGTTCCAGGCAAATAAACCTGGTAGTGCTTATAGTTCAGTAATGAACATAAGATACAGATAGCACAAAAGCAAAGCACCACAAGCAATTTTTCCCCAGCCCCACGCAGAATACGCACATGGACGACCTGACTTACAACTACTATGCCCACAGCAACCGGCTATCGTATGTAAGGGATAAAATACCCGCGGGCAATTACAGCATTGACCTGGACAGCCAGTTTGTAAACAACTACCGCTACGATGGCATTGGCAACCTGGTACGCGACAGCGCCGAAGGCATTACCAGGATTGCGTGGACGGTGTATGGCAAAATAGAC
>CAYUGH010000245.1:0-2638 GCA_964444195.1 uncultured Chitinophagaceae bacterium | reverse complement strand
TTTGCACATATTTGCTGTTGGCCACGCGGCTTACGGTGCTGATGTCGAGCCCGGTCACCTCGGCAATATCTTTGAGTATCATGGGTTTCAGCGAGGTTTCGTCCCCGGTAAGGAAAAACTCATGCTGGTGGGTCATAATAGCGTGCATGGTATTGTACAGGGTTTCCTGCCGCTGTTTAATGATATCAATAAACCATTTGGCCGAATCAATTTTTTGCTTGATGAACGTCACGGCATCCTTTTGCCGCTTGTCTTTTTTGCTGCCTTTTTCATAATCGCGCAGCATGTCCTTAAAATCATCGCTGATGCGCAGCTCGGGGGCGTTTTTGCTGTTCAGGGTAAGCTCGAGCAAACCGGCATTGTTGATAACAAAAAAGTCGGGGATGATGTAGTTATTGGCTGAGGTTTCGGTAGCCGCCTGCCCGCCGGGTCGCGGGTTGAGCCTGGTAATATGACCGATAATTTCCTTTAGCTGCTCACTATTCAGCCCAAGCGCCTTTTCTATCCTGTCGTAGTGTTTCCGGGTAAATTCTTCGAAATAATGGGTTACTATCTCAAGCGGATGGGCCACATCTTTCCGCTCAGCTTCCTGCCGTTTCAGTTGAATGTAGAGGCATTCCTGCAGATCGCGGGCGCAAACCCCGGGGGGATCAAACTGCTGGATCTGCGCAATCAGCCCACGAACCTTTTTTTCATCGGTATAAATGCTCTGCCTGAAAGCCAGGTCGTCCAC
This sequence comes from uncultured Chitinophagaceae bacterium, assembly GCA_964444195.1. Classification (GTDB taxonomy): domain Bacteria; phylum Bacteroidota; class Bacteroidia; order Chitinophagales; family Chitinophagaceae; genus Phnomibacter. Next base: position 1,905 of record CAYUGH010000245.1, on the reverse strand, counting down.
AATGGAAGCAACTTCGCGGCGCAGGTACCCGTCATCGTCAATGCTGCCCACAATTTGTTCGGCAATTTTCCGGTCTTCACCGGTTAAATCAAGCATGCCTAACTGATCAATCAGCACTTCGTGAAAGCTGGTTTCCACCCTTACCGGTATAGCCTGTTTGTCGTCAAATTCGGGGTAGTTATCATCCTTCAGCTTGTACTCGGCCACATCATCGTTATCGGCATAATCGCTCACTTCCCAGGTATCCAGTTCAAACGGGTCCTGTGCTTCATCAAGCCCTTTTACCTCTTCTTCGCCATCATCTGCAGTATCGGTTGTTTCGCGGGTTTCCCAATCATCCTCGTTTTCCGATACTACTTCAAGCGCAGGGTTTTCTTCAATTTCTTCCTTTATTCTTTCCTCCAAATAGGCCGTAGGAACCTGCAGCAATTTCATCAACTGAATTTGCTGGGGTAACATTTTTAACTGCTGCTTTTGCCTGAGTCCTTGTGATAATGCCATGTACCTTTTTGAAAATTAACCTTCGGCAAAAGTACAACGACGGCAAGCAATTTGTACTTTTACAAATGTTAAACGAGGGCATGAAGGGTATTCTGTACAGGATAATTGGTTTTTTGGCGCTGGCGTTTTGGATGCCAGCTATTGTATGCCATGCGCAGGAAGCCCATTCAAAAGAGCCTAAAAGGTCGTGGCTTCCCGCCAAAAAGTTTACGCTTGCCGATCCTGCTATAAAGGCTCCAAAGGTGAAACTTAACCTTGCTTTATATCAGCCGCGCTTTCACATTTCTACACGGTCTGCTGAGCCAGCCTATACAGGTGGTATGGAATGTCTTGCGTGGGGCTGGTTTTGCCATGCAGAACATCGTTTCAGGCAAACCACCAAAGTTCCACTTTACGTTAGGTTGGGTAGTGTTCAGCAAACCAATTGGCTGGAAGGGAAATAACACCGATAAATAGGGGCGTTTAGCTTCGCTGAAATTTGGTTCATGATTTGGCCTGATTGCAGACTAGGATAATGACTACCTCCTGCAATTGCTTTCTACTTGTAATCGTCTATTGTTTGGGTAGTTTTTTTAGATGTGGATTTTGCAGCAACGATCTCAATTGAGCGATTGCACTATTGTTCAGCCTTTTCAACCGGTCTGGTGCACCTATTTGCATACGGATCAGTTCGGCATTCAGACTTTCCAGGTTGGCCAGTACCAGTAATTGCTCAATGGTGCTAAAATCACGGATATTTCCTGATTTGCCCGGATTTTCTGTTCGCCAATCAGCTGCTGTTTTACCAAACATGGCCATATTGAGTAAGTCTGCTTCGGAAGCATAAATATAAGCAGCCTGTTCCCTGGTAATTTCAGGTGGAATAATATTCTCCTTAATGGAATCGGTGTGAATACGGTAGTTTACCTTGGCGAGAGTACGGTGCAGGTTCCACTCGAGTGAAAGCCTGCTATTCTCATCCTCTTTTAACCGCTGGAATTCTTTTATCAGGTATAATTTAAATTCGGGGCTGAGCCAGCTTCCAAATTCAAAAGCTATGTCACGGTGGGCGAAAGTGCCACCGTATCGACCAGCACTTGCCCTCAGACCCTTTGCGCCAGTGGCATCAATCCATTTTTTTGCTGATAAAAAAAATCGATTGGTTCCCGCTTCCTTTTTAATTCCCTCGAATTCGAGGGAATTAAAATCAGGGTTATTCAGGTATTCCCATATGCCGAGAAACTCAATGGTATCCTTATTGCGCAACCATTGTTCAATTAATGCACTTCCGCCTTCAAAGTTTTTTACCATATCACTCAGGGAGATAAAATCTTCATTTCCCTCGCTCAAAATGGTAACCGGAGTTCCTTTTACCTGTATGACAAGTTTCTTTGCTTTAGCCATAATTCATGTGTTCATTTTAGT
>CAYUGH010000244.1:0-2697 GCA_964444195.1 uncultured Chitinophagaceae bacterium | reverse complement strand
TGTAAAACTGTTTTCGGTGATGGTATAATCCATGGCATTATCGCCCAGCGTGTATAAAGCGTAGTTACCCGTGGCGCTGTTCTTATTATATTCTATCACCCTGAAATAGTATTTCTTTTTTGGCGTCAGTCCGGTTACCGTTACCTCGTTGCCGGTTCCTGAATACACTACGAATGTATTCCCGCCCAAGGCCGAGCCATCCCCAAAGTCTGCATCCCATGTATAATCAGTGCCATCAAGTGGAAATGCATTGATGGGACTGCCTTCTTTGGCCAATACCAGCCTTTGCGCTCCATTTCCATTCTTCCAACGTAGCTTGACGGATTGGGGGCTGATGTCAGAAAACACAATGCTGTCTGCATTTATTTTTGGTGACAGCATCAGGTCGTGGGTGGGCCAGGTGGTGGTTGCTGCCAAACATTGCCAGCCAAGGTTATCCAGTGCTGCATAGAAATTATTGTTGGTAATATTCCTCTTATTCAATAGGATCATCCATGTATAGCCTGTGGACGTGCGTACAATTTCTGTGGCGGTTCCATCCAGCCCGCCCGTATGCCACCAATTATTATTTGGGTTTACGCTGAACCCTTTGGCATAATATTGGTTGACGGAAGAAGGAGTAACCATTTGGGTGATGGTCGCAGGCTGCAGGATGTCAGGCTTTGTATTAAAACCATCTACCGCGGTAAGCAATTTCAGCATGTCCGAAGCGGTTGCAATAAGCCCTCCATGCGCATCCATAGCTTCCACGCTGAAGCCGCCATATTCCCAGGGGACCTGTTGCCCCGTATTGTACACCGATAAATTGGTATAGCCATTACCCGTGTACTCCACTTCGCGTTCCTGCTTGTCGGCCAGCAGGTTTTTGCCATTGCGTATATCGAAAATGCCAAGCGGTTTGAAAAGATGTTCCTTCAGGTAATTTTCATAACTAAGTCCTGTGATCTTTTCAATGACCCTGCCCAAAATAAGGTAGCCGATATTTGAATAGTTGTAGGCGGTACCCGGGGCAAAGTTCAGGCCCCTTTCCAGCAGAAATTTTATCAGCGCTTCTTTGGATACAGGATTTGAAGTGCCTGTAAGCATGGTTACCCTCAAGGGAAAGCCTATGGGATCGCATCCTGCAAAAAAATACGGGTAGGGTACGGTTGGGTTAGGATTACAGTTTACATCGCGGTTCCAGCCCGCCGTGTGCTCCAGTAAATGTTTTATGGTAATGTTATAAATCCGCGCATCAGTTATGTTGGCTGTAGCTATGCCCGGAAAATTTTCAAGAATTCCCCCCGGTCCAAATACTTTGGCATCCAATGTAAGCTGGCCGTTTTCAATCAATTTCATGATGGCCATGCCTGTAACAGGTTTCGACACGCTGGCAAGCCTGAATAAGTTATGGGGCTGCACGGGGATGGTTTTGGCTATATCCGAAAAACCAAACCCCCTGTTATACACGATGCGGCCATCTTTTGCAATAGCAACGGCCGCGCCGGGGATATTGTAGGTGGTTAAAAAATTCTGAATAATGCCATTGCAGGCGGCCATTTGCGGAACAGAAATACCTGTTTGACAGAACAACGGCGCGGGCAGGCAGGTCCATAAGGCCAGGATAAGTTTTCTCATGAAAATCGGATTGCGTATGGGGCTCAATTATTAAAACAGGATGTAAGGTATCAACTTATCATGAAAAAAGCAAGTTTGAAATTTATAGGCCACAGGGTTGAAATAATGATTTATTCTATTAGATTTACTGCCAAATAGTAAACTTTACATGAAATCCCCACGAACTGACGTACACTCCGCACGAATGATCATTTGGGGATTCCATGCCCGTCCGGTCAGGCGGGCATGTGGCAATTAAAAACCAGTCCCGCACGTGCGGGACGCACTAAAAATGAACACATGAAAAAGATCTTCTTTCCCGCCATGGTTTGCATGGCAATGGTATCCTGCGGCGACAATGCAGAAGTTGTAAAAACAGAAGGTACAGAAGTCGCTGCTGAGCCCAGTTTTGTATCCCCCATTGAGTATTCATCCAAATTTGAATTGGGTGATTCGAAAAAATCAGAACAGATCGTTCAGTTGTGGAAGGATTTTGACGACAACAAGCTGGATGCCAATAGCAGCTATTTTGCCGACACCGTTTCCATGGATTTTCCGGGCATGTCTTTCAAAGGAACCCGTGATAGTTTGGTAGCGATGACAAAGGGGTACAGGAGCAGCATGGGTGGTGTAGTCAGCAAAATTGATGCGGTAATGAGTGTAAAAAGTACGGATAAAATGGAGGATTGGGTTTTGATATGGGGCAGGGAATATATCACTTCTGCCAAAGGCAAGGTTGATTCTTCGGGTTTGCACGAAATATGGAGATTTAATTCCGCGGGAAAAGTGGATTATATGGGGCAGTTCAGGCAGGAGTATCCCATGCCTAAAAAATAAGCGAAAGCATGAGCGGCCGCCCTGGCAGGGCGGCCTTTTTAAAACCCGGTATGCCTGCGCAGAAAAGGTAACATTGGCGGGTAAAATAGATCTGCAAAAACGTATTGGGGCTATGACAATACAAAATGTATAATTGTAAAGCATGAAAATTAATGGCCGATTTTTTAGGCGATACTAAAAATGGCCGGTATAATAACAACAATACACGCGTTGTAAGCAAGCCTAAAGAACGACCGTACTCCGAAAAACAGATATCTGAAAATC
>CAYUGH010000243.1:0-2698 GCA_964444195.1 uncultured Chitinophagaceae bacterium | reverse complement strand
TTACGTTGTAGTAAAAGGTTGGTTGGGTTTGAATGTGAGTTTAAAATATATCAGCAGCAAACTCATGGCACAAATAATGGCGTTGCAAATAATAACCGGCCAAAGGCCCAATCCAATACCGTACACCAGCCAAACAATAGTGCTTGTAACTACAATGCCCATCATCAGCAGGCTTAGGTCTCCTGCACTTTTGGACTTCCATGTTTTGTACACCTGCGGTATAAAAGTGATGCTCGAAAGCACTGAACCCAGGTGGCCTGCCATTTCTATTATTGTCATAATGTCAAATTCCAAAGATTAAAAATTCCAAATTCCAGAATTCTACGATATGCGCGTTGGAATTTGGAATTTGACTATTTGTGATTTATTACTTTTCCATTTGTGCAATTACCTCTGCAGTTACGCCCGTATAGCTGAACCCTCCATCATGAAACAGGTTTTGCATGGTAACCTTGCGGGTATAATCGCTGAACATCATTACGCAAAAACGTGCGCAATCTTCTGCACTGGCATTACCCAACGGGCTCATTTTTTCAGCAAATGACAGAAACCCATCAAAGCCTTTTACACCACTACCCGCGGTGGTCATGGTTGGTGATTGTGAAATGGTATTGATGCGCACATTCCTTTTTACCCCATAATGGTAGCCGAAACTGCGGGCAATGCTTTCGAGCAAGGCTTTTGCATCGGCCATTTCATTATAATCAGGAAAAACCCGTTGTGCAGCGATATAGGTAAGCGCCACAATGCTGCCCCATTCTGCCATAGCATCCATTTCATAGGCAACCTGGCATACCCGGTGGAGGCTCATGGCCGAAATATCAAGCGTTTTATGCTGGTTTTCGTGGTTCAGGGAGGTGTAATGTTTCCCCTTCCGTATGTTTATGCTCATGCCTACAGAGTGAAGCACAAAGTCAATGGAGCCACCGAAATGTTCGGTTGCCTGGGTAAATAAAGCCTGTAAATCTTCGTCGCTCGATACATCGGCCCCAATTACGGGGGCATTGCCACAGGCTTCAGCAAGTTTGTTGATTTCGCCCATGCGCAGGGCTATAGGCGCATTGGTAAGCACAATCTGTGCGCCTTCTGCATAGCAGAGTTCAGCGGTTTTCCAGGCAATGGATTGATCATTAAGGGCGCCAAATATAATTCCCTTCTTTCCTTGTAATAATTGGTGACTCATAGGTCTTTATTTATAGTTGATCGTTGGGGCAAAGCATTATACCGTTCTGGTAAGGGGGTAAAAGTAGTAATTCCTTTGATTGTAAGCGGTTTAGTTGCCGCCATCCTGAACAGGCATACCTGTTTAAAAAATGATTAAGCAATTCATGCGGTTCATTCTCCTATATATAGTGATGGGAGGGAGCTATTTTTCATTGGAAGTCCTAAAAAAATGCAAAACGAAGAAAATAATTTCAAAAACATTTGGTGGAATCAAATCCACCCTTACCTTTGCACTCCCAATCGAAAAAACGGTGTCACTAACGCCAACCAGATAAGGAAAAAAAGTTCTTTCAAATACGCACGGTTTACAGGAATTTTCAGGTGTTGAACAAGTGAATTTTTATTTCCTTTCTTATTGATATTGAATAAATTAAATCGGAAAAAATAAAAATAAATTTGCCAGAATCACGAAAGCTTCTATCTTTGCCGTCCGCTTTTGAAAAAGCAGTTCTTTAAATGATAAGATAAATGAGTCTGAAGGAGTGAAAATCTCTGTTATCAAACACTACCGTTACACGGTAAAGTTCTTTGAAAGTATGGAAACAACAGCACTATAGTTTTAGTTAATTATAGGTAAGGAAAGCGTAACGAAAAAATTAGATACGAAACCGATGTTTAATTTCGAGAGAAAATTAGATGTCAGAGATTCGAACAATTCATTTACAATGGAGAGTTTGATCCTGGCTCAGGATGAACGCTAGCGGCAGGCTTAATACATGCAAGTCGAGGGGCAGCACAGATAGTAATATTGGGTGGCGACCGGCAAACGGGTGCGGAACACGTACACAACCTTCCTTTCGGTGGGGGATAGCCTTTGGAAACGGAGATTAATACCCCATAAAACAGGGACACTGCATGGTGATATTGTTAAAGATTTATCGCCGGAAGATGGGTGTGCGTATGATTAGGTAGTTGGTAGGGTAATGGCCTACCAAGCCGACGATCATTAACTGGTGTGAGAGCACGACCAGTCACACGGGCACTGAGACACGGGCCCGACTCCTACGGGAGGCAGCAGTAAGGAATATTGGTCAATGGACGCAAGTCTGAACCAGCCATGCCGCGTGGAGGATGAAGGTCCTCTGGATTGTAAACTTCTTTTATTTGGGACGAAACTCCTCTATTCTTAGAGGCCTGACGGTACCAGATGAATAAGCACCGGCTAACTCCGTGCCAGCAGCCGCGGTAATACGGAGGGTGCAAGCGTTATCCGGATTCACTGGGTTTAAAGGGAGCGTAGGCGGGCAGTTAAGTCCGTGGTGAAAGCCCTCAGCTCAACTGAGGAACTGCCATGGATACTAATTGTCTTGAATGTCGTTGAGGTTTGCGGAATGGGTCATGTAGCGGTGAAATGCATAGATATGACCCGGAACACCAATTGCGAAGGCAGCAGGCTAAACGAAAATTGACGCTGAGGCTCGAAAGCGTGGGGATCAAACAGGATTAGATACCCTGGTAGTCCACGCCCTAAACG
>CAYUGH010000242.1:0-2717 GCA_964444195.1 uncultured Chitinophagaceae bacterium | reverse complement strand
AGCAGGCATGTTGTGTGCGGTTATATTGGAAATACAGGGTAATATTAAAAATATTCCGCGTCAATTCCAATAGCACTGTTTGTTTTTCAACCTTTTGGAGGAAATCGGGTATTGTAATTTATGTGCACCCCATTAAATCCATTGGTATTACCTGTGATCCTTTGCAACGCCCCCAAAGTAGAGAGGCGTTGCTAAATTTGAATCTTAAAGGGGATTTTCGCTAAACCAATCCTGTAAAAACTTGTAGGGAATTTTATACTCCGGCAATGGCTGCACGGGCAGCAATGCTTTTGGGATTAGCGGGTGGTCAATATCCAATTCAAAACCCTGTCGCCAGGCAAGTTTGGTGTAGGTAAGCGCTGGAATAGAAATATATTCCTGCGCTATGCCCATGTGCTTATTGCGCTTTTTGTGGTCTTTAAGCAATTTTAGAATAGCATCCAGCATCATTGAATGATCCTTTTGAAGCATCCCGGTAAAAAACATTCTATCAAAAGGTATTTTATTGTTGAATGTTTTGTTTTTAGTGTTCATAATATGTATTGCATACTCAAGGTTTACCCAATCAGCTTTTATGATTTGTTGAATGGCAAACATCATTGTACTGTGTCCATGATCTACCATCCAAGTGTAATGATTATGCGAAAAATTGCTATAGCGCATGATTAATTTTTCCTCGTCACTAAGCAGTGCATACGATATATTGGCAATACCGCTATCCAATAATCGCTCACCATACTTTTTTATGCGGTATTCATCTATTATTCCACATATATAAAAATGCTGTTTCGCTTTTGGCAAATTGTTTTCCAAAAAATTGGCAGCTAAAGCAAATGTTTTATTACAGTCCCATAGCGCAAACTCATCATATTTTTGTTGAGCGTCAATTTCAACTGAATTAGCAATTCTAGTTAAGTATTTCCCTTCATCATTAATAGTATTTTGATGTATTTCTTTTAAACTAAGCATTATTAATAAGATTGAAGTTTTATGATAACTATCTCTGAATTAGTTTTATCCACTCCGGTTACTGTTTTGGTAATTTTATTGAAGTTATTTTCTATTGTAGTAGCCAAAACTTCCAAATCTCCGCCATGCGTCTTCATCTCCAAAATGCGCGACTTTATCCAATCATCACTCATCTGTGGGTCTAAGCCGGATGACAAATTAGCTTTAGTCAACTGTATGTTACCCGCTGCGCCTACCTGTTTGGCCTCATTAATAATAATTTCCTGCACATTGTTATTGGCATCGTATTTAATATACACGCCATCAAAACCATTTTCGCTGCCAAACTTAGATGGTTTTTTTACAAAACCGTCTACCTGAAAAAGCTCATCAGATAGGATTTCTGTTTTGGTGCCCGAAAGGTCACCGTTTTGTACAATATCGTCCACCCTGGTTTTTAAACTCCCTGGCGGGGGCGATATGCGGTGCGAAAATTGGTCAATTATTGTGCGGCTCAGGTTGGTAAGGGTTTGGTCGGCAGGTTTTACGGCCTGCAAAGCTTTAATAGCTGCATGGTCCAGGGCGCTTACAGCCACCCTAACCATTCGCACCGCACCCTTACTGGTTGTTATAGCCCTGTAAGCTATTTTTCCTGCCGCTTCGCTAATGGGCTTCGTCATTACCTTAGTTGTAGTGCGTACCCACTTGCCTGCTGTGCTTACCCAGCCCCAAATGGGTATGGCGCTGCCAACACTCATGGCGCCATTTATTTTGTCACCTTCCAAAAAGTAAATTACGCCATTTGTAATATCGGCGGCCTCGCCCAATAAGGGCACCATACCCAGTATGTCAAGTGCAAAATGAAATTCCTCACGAACTACATTCCAGTAGGCGGTGGCGAATAGGCGGGCCTCAGACCAGTCGGGATGGGCGGTTTTTAGGTACATGTATTCAACGGCAAATTCAATACCCTGCATAATATCGGTTTGAAAGTCTGCCTGAAAGGGAATGTCTTCGCCAGCCAGAAATGCTTCGATCACTTCGGGGTGAAAATTGAAAAACTGCTCGATAGCAGAATAGGAATAAGTAATCCCGGTTACCGGATCGGTATAGGTGTCTGATGGCGCCGGCAGCGGCACATCGCTGCAAGGCATTCTCCAATGGGTGCCTGGCGGCGGTGGATAACTGGGTACCGTATAGTTGGGATCGGGGTTGCACCCCGGGGTATAATCCCCGCCCGAAGAACCACCCCCACTGCCATCCCCGGGAAACGGAGGGTTTGTATTAGGGTCAATTGGATTACCCGGGTCAACCTCACAGATATGGCATAGCGGCTCATCGGGGGGCCAGCCGCAAACCCAGCCATTTTCTGTATAAACTTTAATTTGAAGGCAGTCGTCCGGCGCCGGCGCCACAAGCGACAGTTGGCTTATGTTTCCACGTATTCCGCTGATATTTTTTTGTAGACAAAAAGGTAATTAACGCCGCTAAATTGGGTATAATGTGGCTGGCAGAATACCGTATAATTACCTTTTGTTTTGCGTACTTATACGCATTTTGTAATCCACTAAGGGTATATCCGCTTTTAGCTTGTTGCAGTTTCTTTGCCTATTTTACCTTGGTCTATTGTAGCCTTCCTTGTTTCGCCCTATATCTTCATACCACAATGCACGGATACATTATGCACCCGCCCATCGTTCTGTAGTTGAATAGCACTACCGGAAAGGGTTTCATTATCCATTTCATGCCATGAGTTTTTGTCGCCGGCT
>CAYUGH010000241.1:0-2724 GCA_964444195.1 uncultured Chitinophagaceae bacterium | reverse complement strand
AACTTCCCAAGAGTAGAGTTTGCTCCCGACCCTGAAAAAACAACAGAAGAAAATATTGAGTTGCTGAAAAAATACATCAGAGACAAAGAAGCACAACTCATTACCGCTTTCAACCGTGATGAACTGGTAACGGAAATTTTAATCAAAAACGGCTTCACACTCAATTACACATTAGTTAAGCAAGAGGAGTTCAAGAAAAATGAAATCTTCTTTGCCACAGACGGAGAAAAAGAAACCTTGATTTGTTTGGACATTTCCATTGATATGGAAACCGTAGAGCATTTCAAAAAACACAACACTCAAAAGTTCATTTGCCTTGAACGAGCTTTAAACACCACAAAAAAATGGAACTTGAAGCATTATTTAGGCGATAAGTTTAATGCGTTTTAAAATTCATTACCAATGGCAGTAAAAGAAAATCAGTTTTTCGAGAAACAAACCGTTTCATCAAGAATTAAGGCGAGCATTGTATCGGAATACTTTCCGAGTTACAGTAAAATTATTGTTAGAAAATACACTCCAAAGGCAGTAAGATACATTGACTTATTTGCTGGTCCTGGCATTTACAATGACAATAATCCCTCAACGCCTATTCTTATTGCAAAGCATTGTGAAAAGGATGTTGAACTAAAGGATAATGTTTGGATGATTTTCAATGATAATTGTTATGCAGAAGAATTGAAGAACAATTTTGAAAGAGAGTTCAACGGCAACACTTTTAAACACAAACCACATTTCGGGAAAAGCACGGTTGGAGAAAACCCTGAGATAACTAAGTTCTTAACTTCCAATACACAAAACGGGAATGGGAAAAATGAATATCCATCATTACTTTTCATTGACCCATTTGGCTATAAAGGAATTGAAACAAAAGTTTTAGCGGAGTTTTTGAAGAATTGGGGCAATGAAATTTTTCTTTTCGTTAATACAAAAAGAATTCATCCTGCATTAGAAAATGACAAATTTGAAGGATTAATGAATGATTTGTTTCCTACCACTTTGCAGAAAATTAAAGAGGACAGACGTTTTAAATCAACAGTTGCTCAAAGACTTAGCTTAATCATTGATTGCTTAGGAAATGAGTATAAAAATATTTTAGGTGGTGAACTCTATTACACAGCCTTTAAATTTCAAGAAGAGGATGTAGATGCAACAAGTCATTATATACTTCATTTGACAAAGGGTTCAAGAGGTTACGATTTAATAAAGACCATTTACAACGACTTTGCAAATGTAGGAACTGTATTTGACGGTGTAAACACATACACTTTTGACGCAAAAACTTATGGCAAAGAAGTAAATGAACTTTTTGATTTAAAGTCAATAAACATTGACAAATTGAAAGATGAATTATACACTGTTTACAAAGGAAAAAGTTTGACAGCCTTTGAACTTTTTGAAAAGCATCATATTAAAAACACTTCTGCACCATACAGCAGAAGTCATTACACGGAAGCATTAAGAAGATTGGTATCGGAAAACAAATTGATTTCTGAATTTACAGATGGCAGACAACATAAAGTTACTGTTCTGATTTCTAGGGATTGCAAATTAAAATTTAACTAAATGGCGAATTCATCTATTGAATGGACTGAAATGACTTGGAACCCAACAACGGGCTGCACTAAAATATCTGCCGGTTGTAAGTTCTGTTATGCGGAAATTATGACCCGTAGATTAAAAGCAATGGGTCAGGAAAAATACAAGCACGGATTTAAAGTAGTAAAAACACATCCTGAAACATTGTCTATTCCTTACACTTGGAAATCGCCTAAAGTTGTTTTTGTAAATTCAATGAGCGACCTTTTTCATAAAGACGTTCCAGTTGATTTTATAAAAGATGTTTTCAAAGTAATGAATGAAAATCCACAACACGTTTTTCAGGTTTTAACAAAAAGAGCGGAGCGATTATTTGAACTACACAAAGAACTAAAATGGACACACAATATTTGGATGGGTGTTTCAGTAGAGAATGACAAAGTAGTTGACCGTATAAACTTTTTGAGAAAGACAAAAGCGAAAGTTAAGTTTCTATCACTTGAACCACTTATTGGAGCATTACCAAACCTTAATCTAAAAAAAATTGACTGGGTAATTGTTGGTGGTGAAAGTGGACACCGACCAAGACCAATGAACCCTGATTGGGTTTTAGACATACAGGAACAATGCGAAAAAGCAGACGTTGCATTTTTCTTTAAACAGTGGGGCGGACGAAATAAAAAGGCAGCAGGACGACTTTTAAACGGACGGACTTATGACGAAATGCCTGAAATTATGGAAATAGAAAAAGGAGCAAGATAATGGCAACGCGCAGGTGTAAGCACATTTGCAAACCGCTACAAGCCGACCCGCAGACCAAAGTTTGCAAAAGAGCTTCCACCTCTCCCACCCAAGAAAAATTATTTTTTAAAATTTCCTTCCCTTCAAAAATTTTTAAAACCGCCACCGCACAACCGACACATAAAGACCAAAACACCCACTGGACAATAACAGCGAAACCCTTATCAGACCTGACTTTCACAACACGACAGACAGAACGCCAGCTGGTAACAGCGGTTTTGCAAAAGTGGCGGTGCAGTGCTTCGCATGACAGTGAAGTGGTTAATCAAAATTTAGTGCTTCGATTGAAGTTTAGTGGTGAAAATCGCCACCTTCGCAAAGCCGCAAAACGTTGCCTGCCAGCCGTGACAGGAACCAGTCATCAGGCGATAAAACCCAGTCCGG
>CAYUGH010000240.1:0-2759 GCA_964444195.1 uncultured Chitinophagaceae bacterium | reverse complement strand
ATAAGCGCAGTCAACTTCCTAAACCTTTCGGAATGCGACAGTTTCAGGTTTTTTAATAACCTTTCCTGTTCTAATTCCTCTACGGTTCTGCCAGGTCTATAATCGTAGGTAAAAATTGCCTCTTTGGGTTCCATTTTTTTAAAATCTGATATAAAATTACCCAAAGAATTTCATTGCAATGGAGGTATTTTACGCCATCACTTCCAGTCCGGGTTCACCCCACTCACCCATTGATTACCCATGCCCACATACGGCGAAGGAAACTGGTTCGCCGGGTCGGGTACCATCCACCGGCCAATCTGCGGGTTCCCTCCTTCGTCGGGACAGGCGCCATGTCTTGCTTCAAACTCATTCAGGTTGAGCGCAAAAGTATTTTGCGTTCCTGCCCCTGGTAGCCGTATCGGTTGCGCACATAGCCATTACCCGCACTGCTGCTTAAAGCAAACATTTCCAAACCGGTTGGGTAATGGTGGTGTTCTTCAAGCATCGGGTAGGGGCACCTATTGATCTCTTTACTTTTCTCCTTCCAAAGGAAGACGAACATATTCTTTAAATCTTTCTTCTGTTGCTCCAAAAGATTTAAAATTCTCTCTTGCTTCTTTCAAAGAAACCAAATTTGGCCCAGCAGTATCATCAATATGTTCTTCTTGATAAAAATCCTTTTGCCAATTGCAAACGGGACATATATCAGAAATGATATTATCCTCTAAAGTATAAAAACCACAGCAAGAACATTTTATTTTATTAGCTCCATTCATTATTTATTCCATTTTGCAACCTGTTCTGCCCAATATTTAGATGCATCATTTAATCGTCTATAAAAAGTTTCTACAACACCATTAGGCCTCATTACACCAAATTCTCCTGTACTCATATTCATTCTAAAAGTGTACCCAGTAGAATTAGTAAACCCCTGAACATCCCCTCCTACAGGCCCATCCAACAATGATAATGCACGCTTATAGTAGGAATCCCTTGTAACTGCCCCAAATCCTCCTGCGTGTTTACCAAAATGATATTCAAATATTGAAAATCTGTTATATGCATTTGGTAATAGTTTCGTACTTGTATTACTACCTTGCGTAATTGCATCATCCAATACATCTCCGGTTTTGGCGCCTGCAAAATTGGTTAATATTCTTCCATCTTCTAATTCTACATTGACAAATGATCTAACTCCGCCATCACCCTGTCCACCAACTTCTATTTTAACCCACTTAATTTTTCCGTAACTATCCTTAACTTTTGTCCAACCATCATCAATAGGTGAATGTAATGGAGAATACACCATGGTTATATGGAATGGTACGGTGGGTTGGCATGTTGTAAAAATAAGGAATGGATGCTAATCTTACGCAACGTCCCCCTTCTTTGGTCGGGGAGACGTTGCTGAGAAGGGAGAAGGAATCCTACACCAATTTGTTTTCCGCCGCCGTGGCCCCGGCTACAAAGCGTATGCGGCCTTCCCCGTGCAGTATGTATTGCAGCCGCATGGTATAGTTATAGATGGGCTGCAGTGTGATATTGCTGTATATCTTATATTTTTCGCAAACCATCCCAACAAAGTTAAATCTGGACGGGCTCTTTACACATTAATTAGACAAATTCGACCTTATTTAAAGTTAATATCTCCTTCAATCTCATTTATCTTCATAAACTCTTTCAATTCTTTCTCTAATGGTATCTCTTTAATTCTATGGTAGCAATCGTAAATATAATTAAGGTCGCCAATTTGATTAGGATAATGTGCGGTTCTTTCAAATACACTTATGTAATATTTATACATAGGGTTGAAATACAAACTGTCAATTCTATAATAATTATAATTTGTACCCCATACAACAGAATAAGGCTGACGAAATATCAGGGATTTCTTAAACTTTTCTGAATAATATTGATTATAACTTGCTGATCGAACAAAACCATAGAAAATCTGCCCTTTATTTTCATTGAGAAATTTTTCTGAAGCACCCTGGAATACCCGTTGGGTGAAATACTCCTGACAATGGCACATGAGCAGTACCTCAAAATCTGCCAATAGTCTTGATTTTGAGGAATCAATACTTTCAGCGTCGGATTGCATTAAACCGGCTTCTGAAATTTTACCTTTGCATGCAACAAAGGATAGTAGGGAAAACAGGATGAACTTTACCATAATGGCTTGTAGATTTTATTATTAACAATCATTTGTAAATATTTGAAATTGAGTTCAGGTACCCGCCAAAATGCCATTCTTTCCATAGAACCTGAGTGAAAGTTTGCACTAAAATTACTACCAACCTTTGAAACGTGACCGGAATAATCATACCCGGGTTTAGTTACTCCAATATAAAAACCCCTTTGGTTTGAATTGTCATCCCATTGCCTCATAAAATAACCATATCGCTTAGACATAAAATCAAACATTTTTTCTGCCGAAGTAATTACGCCGTTGCCATTCTTGTCCAGAAAATGCTTAGGTAGCCTAACTCCAGCCCTGATAAAAGCCAAAGATAATCTTGATGCACAAGCGTTAGTGAAAGTCCCATTTTGATAATTTTCATAAATTCCACCTCCTAAAGCTTCAAATACGCTTCCAGCATCCATATCCGCATAATTTCCCGATTCTTCCTGAACACTAGGGTAAGCATCATACGCTTTTATCAACTCAATTGCCCTTTGATCTATTATTTCATGAGCCAATTGATTTGTCAAAAACCCAATGCCTGCCACCGTAGCCCCTTTCAAAAAATCACCGCCAGCCAATGCGGCACCGCCAC
>CAYUGH010000239.1:0-2807 GCA_964444195.1 uncultured Chitinophagaceae bacterium | reverse complement strand
GCATGGCAAGGGTTTCAATCAGGTCGGCTGGAGTAGCCATCCGGGCAGAAACAATACGGAAAAGCGCTTCATAATTTAAGGTATCCCCTATTTCCAAAACCGGATCAGCACCTGTGTTGAATGAGGTTTTTACATTCACAATGAACTTTCCCCCTACTTCCTTCTCCCCCGCATATAGCCCATGGTAAGCATGAAAAATCAGGTCCTTCAGACATACTGACAGCATTGGAAAATGTTTAAATCCTGAATTAATGCCCAAGTGCGCCAAGATATCTTTCCGCATCAAGAGCCGCCATACAACCGCTACCTGCTGCCGTTACCGCCTGCCTGTACACTTTGTCCTGCACATCGCCGGCGGCAAAAACGCCTTCAATATTGGTTTTGCTGGTACCGGGAATGGTTTTGATATATCCCGCATCATCCATATCAATCCACTCGCTAAAAATACTGCTATTGGGTTGATGCCCAATAGCTACAAAGAAAGCCTGCAAGGGCACTTCCTGGGTTTCGCCGGATTGGATATTCTTAATACGAACCCCTTCTACCCTTTTCTCCCCAAGCACTTCCTCTGTTTCACTATGCCAGTAAATATGAATATTCGATGTTTTCACCACCCTTTCCTGCATTACTTTACTCGCTTTCATGCCATCGGGCCCTTTCCTCACAATCATGTGAACCTCGCTGCAAATTTTGCTCAGGTAAAGCGCTTCTTCACAGGCAGTATCTCCTGCGCCAACAATGGCCACCTGCTTATTCTTAAAAAAGAAACCGTCGCATACCGCACAGGCGCTTACACCATGCCCATTCAGTCTTTGTTCGCTTTCCAACCCCAGCCATTTAGCCGAAGCCCCGGTGGAAATAATGATGGCATCTGCACTCAGCCATTTTTCTTCATCCACTTCAATTTTATAAGGCCGCTCTGAAAAATCCACCTTTGTTACAATGCCAAACCGGATATCAGATCCCATACGAGCGGCTTGCTTTTCAAAATGCTCCATCATTTCAGGCCCCTGTATACCATTCTGGTAACCCGGGTAATTTTCCACCTCGGTGGTAATGGTAAGTTGTCCGCCGGGTTGAATACCCTGGTACAAAACGGGTTTTAATCCGGCCCTTGAAGCATAAATGGCAGCAGTATAGCCAGCCGGACCGCTACCGATAATAAGGCAATGAATGTGTTCTGAAATCTCCATTATCAATTTGAATTAAGTCGCAAAGATTGATAATGCCGGCTAAATTAAGTGTGACATTTATCCTCAATCTTATTTATTCACCTATCGCGGAATATCAATCCCCAATTCCTGGGCCGCATACACGCCCCAAATACCCAAACCCTTATTGTTGATGTTGGAAAAGCACGTTTATGGGAACACTAAAAGGATTGCCAACATTTTGCTGGTCTTGCTCCCTGGTTCGTTGGAAATCGATAAGTGGTTTTATCTACATTGGCCAATTTTACCTTCACGTGGTCAACCCTTCTGAAATTCCCAAATTCATTTTCATTAAATTCTTGGTTCCGGTCCTGCTCGCAGAAATATACTATCATCAAAAACAGCATAAGCCCCAGTAAGTAGGCCCTGTCGTTCACGGGAGGTAAAATAGTAGACGTAACTTCCAAATCCGACGCAATTAGCCAGCCCGGCAATAATTAAAAATTTCCAATCTTATTACAAATTCAAAATTTCGAGGATTTCCCTGCACATTATTGGCTTCAGGCGTGTCCTCCACTCAATCCATAACCAATTTTTTCGCCGTTTTCCAATAGACCTGCTATAAGGATTTAGTTGCAACCACCTTGAGAAAAAAACCTCTCCACCTTTGCAAAAAATTTAAAATATGATATCTTATGTTATGATAGGAAAAAATAAATTTGGAAGGTCTCCCGAAATAGAAGTATTGGTTCATATTAACGTTAAAGCCCTTAGTTGGAAAATCATTGTTTCTCATGCTTTCATAGCAATTCCGTGTTAGCACTCCTCCTACTCCACTCTCCCCAAAATAGGCAAAATTTTTAGCAGTAATATAGAAACTTTGATCTGCTGGAAACGCTAAATTTACAATGATACTATCCATAAACTTCGCATTAGGAATTACATCCGGGAATCTTTCAAAAACGGATCTAATTACTTTAACTTTTGTGAAGCGATGTATCCAAAATTGCCTATAATCGTTCTTTTTAAAATAAATATTTCCATTTCTATCCTCAAATGTTTGATTATTCCGTTCAGGAAGAGGAGATTTTTTATGACAAAATTGAATAGAATCAATTTCGTTCATTTTTCCACTTTTTATCAGTGTATAAAGGTTTGTTAATTCATTTATGTTTAATTCTATAGGGTATTTGTCATCGATTGACCAATAAACCCATTCCTCATCAGGCAGATCACTTACAAGGGATAAGATGGTATTTTTTATATCAAGAGGTGTTTTAATAAATTCATGCCGACTATCATCAATACCAATTTTTTCCTGGTATGGGATACGAAACTTGAAAGGATGATTTGGCCAGACTTGATCGTATTTAAAAATCATATGGTCGGTAAGTGGACGATTTTTATCGTATGTCAGAACGATTGCCTTCATTATTTATTTTGTTTAAACTTCATTTTCCATTGACCTGGTAACTTTATGAAATGGAATGTAAATGAGTAAATTAGAAATCGATATTATCAATACCCTTCAAACATTCGTATGAGAACAATAATAGTATATTTTGAGCTTTTAGTGGCTTTCTATCGACAAACCAATAAAAACCAGGGCAGACGCATTAAATTATTAGCCTGCATTAGCCAGAAGAGATAGCAAAT
>CAYUGH010000238.1:0-2809 GCA_964444195.1 uncultured Chitinophagaceae bacterium | reverse complement strand
CGAGGCCGGGAGTAATAGAGGGCAGCGCCGTGGTGGGCTCGGGATCAGCCTCCGCTGGCACTACCGGCCGCGTTCCAAATGTGCGGCGGTATAGTTCCTGTATATCGTAGCTGATCAATGCCATTTTTTATAAATTCCAAATCAAAAAATTCCAAATCCCAATCCCTAATTCCCAATCCCTAATTCCCAATCCCTAAATCCCAATCCCTAATTCCCAATCCCTAATTCCCAATCCCTAATTCCCAATCCCTAATTCCCAATCCAATCACGTCGCCATCCGCGCCCCGCTATTAAGCACCCTTAAAAACATTTCGCTTAACTGGTCTTCGGCATTTTCCATAGCCGTTTTGCCGCCACCGCCGTGTATGGCAATGGTGTCGGCAAACTTTACGCCGTTGATATTTATCACCCGCGGGCCGCCGTTTACGGCAGCAGTGGCCATATTGCCTTTATCTCCTGTACCGGTCGCGGTTTCACCATTCATTGTTTTATTCAATCCACCCATGCCTAATTTATCCATCAGGCCATCTTTTATAGTTCCAAAAGTTTCTTTGTTCCGGGTGAGCTTAATTCCACCGAGCGCATTTAGTGCCGATACTTTCAGTTCGATCCCGTGGGCTTTTGCATCGGCCAACTCCTTCGCTCTTGCGGCACTTTCTTCCTTCAATCGTGCAAGTCCTTCGTTCGCACCATCCTTATCCCACAAGCCTTTAAACTTGTACCAGGCTGCCGTCATTATGGCTATGTTGTCAAGGAAAACATTGCGGATGCCGAGCCAGATTATTTCAAAAACATTTTTGAATATTTCCCAGCTTATTTTAAGAAATTCTATTAAACTTGACCAGGCAGCACCCCAACCATCATATGCCTTCACCAGGTAAAAAATCACCGCTATCAAAGCCACAATTCCGGCTATGATCCAGAAGACCGGGTTCAGCATAAAAGCCAGGTTGGTTTTCAATACTGCCAGTGTAAGCGTGCTCTGTGCAAAAGCAGTTAAAGCGGTCCATGCGTTGTACAGGATCAGCGAGGCTGTAAGCAATCCTATTCCAATAGCCAGGTTCCTTATGAAACCTTCGCCTGAACTGATTTTATCAATCAGCCAGGCAATCCCTCCGCCTAAAGAATCTACTACTTTAATGGCAAAATTTATAACCGGCATAAGTACCGGCTGAATAACCCTGTACACCGATAAAGCCAATTCTGCGATACTATCCATAAGGGTGTTGAACCGGCCCCCGAGGGTCTCCCCCGCTTTTTCGGCTCCCTTGTAAAACAATCCCTGTTCATCGGTGGCATACGCAAACGCTTTAGCGAGTTCGTGGGCTGATAATTTACCATTGCTCATCCTTTCTTTCAGGCTGGCCATGCTTTCGCCGGTGCGTTTGCTTATTTCGTTCAGCGGGTTAAACCCGGCATTTATCATTTGCAGCAAATCCTGCCCTTGCAGTTTCCCGGCGCTGGTTGCCTGGCTAAATGCCAGGGTCAGGCTCTGCATTTTTTGAGCATCGCCCATTGCTATATCACCTATTTGCTTAAGCGTGTTAAAGCTTTTATCGCCACTCATGCCAAAACCCATCATGGTTTTTTGGGCATCAATCAAATCCGATTTACCGTAAGGAGTGGCTTTAGCATAGTCGCTCACCCGGTTATACAGAGCATCGGCCTGTTTTTGATCGCCACCGGTAAGGGTAAGCATATTGGCCTTTTGCATATCGGCCTCCATGCCCTTTTTTACTGTGCCGTAAAGCGCAGTACCTGCCAATACAAGTGGGTTGGTGGCAAGTCCGGGAAGGCTGCTAATAGCCCCCGATGCCCATGTTTTTAGCTTACTTCCGTTGATGGTTTGCAGGGTATTTACATTCCTCGTAAGCCTGGTTATTTCACTGTTGTATTGCCTGATGGCCTGGAGGCTTCCAATTGGAAGCAGGTCGCGTTCGCGTTTTAAGAGGTCGATTTTTTGCTGAAGGGTGTGTACTGACACGCCCATGTTTTTAAAGCTGCTGCTTACTGCGTTCGCTTTTTTTTCAAGGTCGGCAAAATGATCCAGCGCCTCATCGCTCGTTACCGATATAGTTCGTAACTTTGAGGTGACAAGGTCTTTAAGACTTAAAGTATATGTGAGGGCGCTGCTCATTTTTTATGGAAACAATTTTTCTCATATTGTTTTTTGGATGCCTGGTCTATTTCGTGGGCAGGTTTGTATTGCACCTGCTTGTGGCCCCGGTTGTTATCTATGAAGCAATAAGGGATAACAGCAAAAAAAACAGGGCGCTAATTATCGGCTCCATCTGTTTGATCCTCTTATGCTGTTTAGTGGCTTCCCTGGTCTAAATCCGTTGTTTATGGGCTTTGGCTTCCTGGTCTTTCAACCATACCAAATTTGTGTAGTGCCGCGCCCAGGCTTCATCACTTAGTTCGTCAGGGTTTATATTGCCATAGCCAAGTATTACCGCGTTTACCTGTTCAATAAAGCTTAACTCCTGGCCCTGTAGCTGCGCTAAATTTTTTTTAGCTGCCCGGCTTTTATTTCAATCATCTGGCTAAGCAATGGCTGTGCTGCCAAAAACAATTCATCATCTTCCCGCAATGCCTCATCGCCCTGCAGCCAGCAGGCATTTAGTATTTGTTCTGCAAAACCTAATGGATCTGTTTGCGCTATTCCTAAAGATGCGGACAACTCCTGCCGGGAGGGTTTTCTTAGCCAGGCTTTATGGCCGTCCACTTCTATTTCGTAAACATGCTTATACTGCCTTTTCCAGGCTTCTATTTGCTCGGGGGTTACTTCTTTCATATACTAATTATGAAT
>CAYUGH010000237.1:0-2835 GCA_964444195.1 uncultured Chitinophagaceae bacterium | reverse complement strand
GCATAAGGAATATCCCAATAAATGATGCCCGTTTTGCCATCATAATCTTTTGTTTCGCCTACCTGCTTCCCATTGAGCATCAGTCTTGCTTTGGCGCCGTTTGTATAGTATACCACCCGCACCATTTGGCCTTCATTGTAGTTCCATAAAGGCCATGCATCCATGGATAAGCCCTGCTCCTTTTTGCCCTCCGATTGCGTCAATACATCTTCGCCACCCTTAGTTCCGCTAATTGGGTAAGTTCCTATGTATGCGAAGGGCTTTCCGCTCCACAAAGCCTGCCGGAAATAGCCCCTTGGTTTTATAAACCCTGCAAAATCAACCAAACCTGAATAAAAACCCCTTGAAGGCCATTTACCCGATTCGCCGAGGTAATCAATACCCGTCCAGAGAAACTGCCCGAAAATGTGCTCATTATTTACTACGGCCATCCAGGCGCTGTAATCATGGCGGTTCTCACTGCCAAATATTACCCGGTTGGGATATTTTTCATGGTCGCTTTTATACCTGCTTTCTGTATAATTATACCCAGCAATACCTAATGCGAAAGGATATTCTGTTTCGTTGCTCATGGCCACCCCTGCCAAACCTGCAGTTATGGGCCGTGATGAATCCAATGCACGTACCACTGCCGCCAGCTTTTTAGCAATAATCCCTAGTCGCGTGGCATCGGGGGCATCTTTTTTATACCCCCCGAATATTTTTTGGGTAAACCCGCCCTTTGTATCCCCATCCAAAATGGGGTGTGAATAAGGGTCGTTGGGATAGTCCACCTCGTTGCCAATGCTCCAGGCAAAAATAGAAATATGGTTCCGGTCACGCTTTACCATATCCTCCAGGTCCTTTGTTCCCCAGGTTTCAAAAAAATCATAACTGCCCTGGAAACCCGGCGTGCCAACATTCCAGCCCGTCAGCCATTTCCGCTTGGGAAATTCCCATTCATCAAATGCCTCATCCATCACAAGGAAACCCATTTCATCGCAAAGCTCGTACAGCGCGGTGGCCTGCGGATTATGGCTTGTCCGGATAGCATTCACGCCAATTCTTTTTAAATTTTCAAGCCTTCTGCGCCATACATCCTTATACACTTCAGCACCAAGAACTCCTGCATCGTGGTGCAGGCAAACGCCCTTCACCTTCATCCATTCCCCGTTCAAAGCAAAACCCTTATCGGGGTGAAAGGTATAACTGCGGAAGCCTGTGGTGGTAACGGTTTCATCAATGGGCTTGCCGTTGCTCAACACTTTTGTTTTGAGTGTATACAATTGAGGGTTGCTGAGGCCCCATAGTTTGGGATTGTTTACTTTTAGTGTGGTTTTTGCTTTGCCTTCAGCGCCTGCGGCCAGGGTCAGCTTACCCGATTGGCTCGCGGCAACCTTGCCTGCGGTATCTATCAGTTCATGCATAATGGTCAGGGGTTGAGCAACGCCTGTTGTATTTTTCACGCTCACTTCCACATTCAACAAACCTGCCCCAGCCTGCATTTCAGGATAAGCATATACACCCCATGGCGCAATATGAACCGGGTTTGCCCTTACCAGCCACACGTCCCTGTAAATACCCGAGCCGGTGTACCACCGCGAGTCAGCATCATGGCTATGGTTTACCCTCACAAGTATTTCATTGGGTTTGTTCGCCTGTACAAATGGCGTAATATCGTACAGGAACGAAATGTACCCGTTCGGGCGTTTACCCACGCTTTGCCCGTTTACAAATACTTCGCTGCGGTTATACACCCCTTCAAAACAGAGATAAATTCTTTTCGACAAATCGGGCACCACCAGGTTTTTTTTATACCATCCTATCCCCCCGGGTAAATACCCCATGCTGCTTGCATTGGCGGGGTTTAATTTTTGCTTTACACTCCAATCGTGCGGCAAATCAACAGGCTGCCAGGGCACACCTGCCGGGGGAAACAAGATGTTGGAATCATTTTTTGACCCCAGGGCAAACAGCCAATTTTCGTTGATCTTAGTAGCCTCGCCAAAGCCCGGCTGTGCCAGCAAACACTGGTGAACCAGTAAAATAGAACTAATAATAAAAATCGCTTTATACCGCATAGCAATGAAATAAAAATGGGTGATTCAGTTATGGACAAAAATAAGCCCCGGCCATCTGAAATACGGTTTCAATTGCCAATCTCTATTAAATTACACGCCTGATCAATAAAATCCATTAAGCCAATGAAAAAGTTCTGCTTTATACCGTTAAGTTTAGTCCTCTTCCTTTTTTGCAAGGCACAAACTCCTTCCTTCATTACAAACGAACTTGAAACCTATATAGCCAAAGGCATGCAGCAATGGCAGGTGCCTGCGCTCGCCATTGTGGTGGTTAAAGACGGGCAGGTGGTAGTACGAAAAGGATTTGGGGTAAAAGATATCCTGAAAAAAGACCCCGTGGACGAGAACACGCTGTTCTTTATCGCCAGCAATTCCAAACTGTTTACAGGCACGGCGCTGGCGCAGTTGCAGTACCATAAAAAACTGAACCTCAACGATAAGATCACGAAATACTTTCCTGATTACAAATTGTACGATGAGCTGACCACACAGCAGGTATCCATCCGCGATATGCTTACGCATCGCATAGGTACCCAAACCTTCCAGGGCGATTTTACCTTTTGGAATTCAACGCTTACCAGCCGGCAGATAATGGAACGGATGAGGCTGCTGAAACCTACCGGCACTTTCAGGCAGGATTATGGTTACTGCAACAGTTGTTTTCTCACTGCGGGCGAAGTGATACCGAAAATTACCGGCAGCAGTTGGTTTACCTATGTAAACGACAGCATTGTACAACCGCTGGGCATGACCAATACCTACACCAGCAGCAATG
>CAYUGH010000236.1:0-2844 GCA_964444195.1 uncultured Chitinophagaceae bacterium | reverse complement strand
CGGGCTATAGTATTGCCAGCGATTACTGGTTTCAGCATACCAAATACCTGCGCGACCATGAAGGCTTTGGCGCCAAAGGCGATGCGGGGGCGCAACGCACTGCGCTGATTGAAGCATGGGGGTATTTTGCAGGGAATACTGGAAATGCTTTTAAGTATAATTCAGGTGTGTTTGCGGGTAATCCAAGTGCTATTGATATAGTCAGAAGTGAAATCCTACGAATTGAGAATCAGAAACGAAATGATGCCATCTCAATAAACGTTTATTCTGTAGGTACATTAAGCGAAAGATATGAAGGATGGATTCCAGTTGGCTTCCTGCATGACCTGATAGATGTTGGCGAATCAAATCCATCTGCAAGTTTAATTACTGACAATGTTAGCGGGTATTCTGTCAATGGAGTGTTTCGCCCATTGCGCTTTACTAATAATTCCGTTCAAGAATACAAGCAACAACTTTTAAATCAGAATGGAAACCTTCAGGCATCTGAAGTTAATAATCTTGTAAACCAATATGGTTATTAAATCAAATGAATGAGTTGGGGAAAACCCCCAACTCATTCAAATTTTTTTAAATAATGAAACAACTTTTAAATTTGATATTACTTGCTATCACAATAAGTTCAAGTACAAGTAGTTGCAATAAAGATAATGACAAGTATGAAGAGATACAGTTTGAGTTTTTAATACCTCTCTCAATTAGTCCAGGTATCGATACAATTTATATTGGCCAAGAACTAATACTTAGTGCGAATTTTTCAGATTCACTTTTCGATGTTTTATCGCAGAAAAAATATTTTCTACCCGATTTTAAAATAAACACGGTTGCAGTTATTCAAAAATTAACAACCCCGAATTATGACGTTGTTCAGCAGCCTGGCGCAATGAATAAATTTGCATTTTTTAATCAAGTAGGTACCTTTTCAAATTTTAGTTCAACCTTTGCGGATGTAACTTTTCTATTTCAAAACAATGAATATAAGCTAATTGTTAAATTCACACCAAAAGAAAGAGGAGTCTTTATTCTAAATTTTTTCCATGACCCGGGAAGTAAAGGGAGTACTAAATTGCCTCAGGAACTAGCTCCATCTGAGCCTGGAATAAAGCGATTTCCATTAATGAGACATATTCGGTATATATTTAATAATGGTCAAACCCATTTTAGCATTTACAAAGACAACTGCAAGCCAAGAGACCCCAACGAAGCCACCAACTGGGTAGAAAGCAAGGCCACTTATACTTTTGTAGTGAAATAGGAAAAAATAGGGATGATTTGGAATTGAATAAGCCCGATATAACCCTGCGCTATGGTGGCGGGCAGGCAGGTAGCACTATGGATTCAAGAGAAATTTATAATACCATGCTGCACGAGTACGGGCATGCCACGCATTATGCGGGGCTGCTGGCGCAAAACAAACCCTCGGGCTATAGTATTGCCAGCGATTACTGGTTTCAGCATACCAAATACCTGCGCGACCATGAAGGCTTTGGCGCCAAAACCGATGCGGGGGCGCAACGCACTGCGCTGATTGAGGCATGGGGGTATTTTGCAGGGAATACTGGAAATGCTTTTAAATATAATAACGGAATATTTATTGGCATCCCGACAGCAAATAGAATAGTAGAGGACGAAATCCGCCAATTAGAAAATGCAAAACGTGATGATTCAAGGTCAATAACTACATTTTTTGATGGCCCTGGGGCAACAACATACTACAAGGGATGGATACCCTGTGGCTTGTTGCATGATTTTACAGATGCAGGCGAAGACGCATTTACAGGCATTAATGATAATGTAAATGGGTATAGTATAAATGGGGTATTCAAGGGGCTCCGGTTTACAAACAATTCAGTACATGAATACCGTCAGCAACTTTTATTCCAAAATGGTAATTTACAAGCAAATGAAGTAAATAATCTGGTCGGACAATATGGTTATTAAACCTCAAAGAGTTGGGCCCCCCCCCCAACTCTTTGCAAAATTAATATTTATGAAACACCTTCTCTATTTCTTTCTATTTATAATTACAATAAGCGCTTGTAGTAGCAGTTGCAATAAGGATACAGATAAATATGAAGAAGTCTATTTTGAGTTTAGCATACCCCTAACAATTCTTCCAGGTAATGATACTATAACCCTTGGTCAGACACTTTCCTTTGAAGCCAATTTTCCAGATTCACTTTTTGACCTTCTTTCAAAAAAGAATTATTATTTACCAAATTTCAATTTTAAAACTGTGGGTATATTTAGAAAACTTACAAACCCAGACGCAGTTTTTCTTGACCAAACAAAGGCTGTAAATAAATTTCAATTTACTAATACCTCAGGTGGGTTCTCAAATTTTAGTTCCACTTATGCCGATTTAGATTTTGTTTATAAAAATAACCGATATTGCCTGGAGACGAAAGTCAAGCCATTGGAAAAAGGTGTTTACAGCATTCATTTATACCACAGTACTGGTACAAAGGGAAGTACAAATCTGCCTCAAGAGTTGGCTCCATCAGTGCCGGGCATCAAGCGCTTTCCTATAATGCAATATATTGTTTACCAATTTAATAGCGGAGACGTTCATTTTAATATTTTTGAAAACAATTGTAAAAACACTGTTACTGGCACCACTGAAATGGCAAAGTACGCACCCACAACTTATACTTTCGTAGTAAAATAATGGGAAAGGCGGCCTGCAACAAGGGTTAAAATAGAAACGAATGAAATCAACCAATATCCTCATCATCGCCACTCTTGCAATTGCATCCTGCGGAACTAGCTGCAGAAAGGATAAGGATATTTATGAAGAAGTGCTGTTTGAATTTGAAATACCTTTAAATATTACACCGGGCATCG
>CAYUGH010000235.1:0-2848 GCA_964444195.1 uncultured Chitinophagaceae bacterium | reverse complement strand
CGGAAACCAGGATGGAGTTTGCCTGGTACCCGGCTGCCTCAAGTAGGGAATAGTTACCGGTTTCACTGCCTCTCATCTGGATCGACTGTTGGTTTACCCCTCCCTGGTTAAATATCAATTGAGTTCTTTGGTTGCCAAGGCCTTTCAGGATGGTATTGCTTTTTAGCGTAATTCGGGAAAGGAACCGGAAGTTCCCCTCTCCGAACAGTATAATAGTAGGTTGGGTAATTGTATCCAGGATGGTTTGCAGCGCCGGGCTGTTGTTGGCATTGCTTGAAGTGTCTCCCAAAAATCTAAGGTGGCGATACTCGGGTTGAATTTCGGAAAGTCCGGCCAAGTGCCAGCCAGTTCTCCTGCTGGTGTCCGGTATTTGCGCAAAAGTCTGATTAAAAATTGAAAAAAATAAACAGGTTAAGATAATAATCCGTGCAAATTTCTTCCATGCTTTTTCCATCCCCATTCAAAACTGGTTTATTAATCGGGCGTAATGTACAAATCTTTAATTTTTAAAGAAATTTGGCCTGAGAAAAAGTCCTGTTAATAAAAGAGGATATAGGTTAAAAATCAATTTTTCCAGTGGCACGCAGACTGTCCCTAATCACCCTGAGTTGAAAATTGGGGTTGAATTTGGTGTCAATTACCTCAAAACAGTGATTGATTAATTCAGGGGTTTTCGCCGGAAATTTTTCTAACCAGGCTGTAATCGTCTCTTCGAGACTGGTTACATCGTTTTCTTTGAAAAATGCCCCATTTTTTCCTTCCTCTATGGCCTCGAATTCCGGTCCCTGAAAGGAGAAATTATTGTGAGAAATCACAGGAGTTCCATATCCGAGAGAATGAATTGCATTTAAGCCGATTTCGCCCGGTGAAACACAAATGCCAGAATTGAAAATATATTGGGCAAGTAAAAACTCATCATAGCATGGACCCAAAAAATGCACATATTCAGATAATTCGTTTTTCTCTACGTATTGCCTAACATTGTTTAGATCTGCACCATCACCTATAATTAGAATGTTAAATCCTTGATTTTTCTTCGCTAATGAAATTCTAAGGGCATCGATTAATAAGTAAATTTTCTTTTTTATTGTAACCCTTCCAATATAGAGCGTTATAGGAAGGTTATTTCGAAATAAATTACTGGCGATATTACTGATTGATAGTTCGTTTCTAATTGCAAATTGTTTTTTATATGATAATGAATTGTAAACAACCCAAAGATTTTTTGAATTAAATCCTTCTTTTATCATAACATCCCTGGAAAAGTCATTGTACAAGAATACACCATATGGCAGATGAAAATAAATTTTCTTTAACCATTTCATTGCTCCATGTTCCCTGCCATAAAAACCGTGTGACCACACGAATGCTGGTTTATTTAACACTCTGCAGAATATTAAAATTAACCAAGAGCTAACACAATTTGCTTCTCCGGTTAAAATGAAGGCGTTGAATTTATTAGATAAACTAAGCTTAACCGAACCTTTTAGCCAATTGAAGTTACCAAATAACTTGATAAACTTCAATTCCACCGGCGGTTTCTTAAAAAGGGAGTAATCCATTTTCTTCAGGTTTTTTGCCAGCGTTTCGTTGCCGAAATAAAAAGTGAAATCGCACTCTTTTTCTAACAGCGTATAAATTTCGGCGCGGTAATGAGGCGCATAATTCAATACGCAACAAACATGTTTATCCATTTAGTTCTTAATTCAGAATAATTAGTAATGTAAATTGAGGAGGATCATAATTTATTTTGAAAGGAAACTCATTTTGCAGAAAATATTTTAGTGCAAAATCACCATTCCCATATCCTTTGTAATACCCATTTCAATCTTCTTCAGTTCCATATGTACTTCAACCAGGCTTTGCTGCGTAGGGTGGTCGGTGGTATGTTCCAGCTCTTTCTGATTTTCTTTCAGCATTTCCTTAATTTTTCTCAGTTTGTAATACTGTACTGAACGTTTTACATCCATTTTACCCGCTTTTTCAGGTTCTATTTTTTTAGCCTCTGCCATCTTATCCCAACCAGGGCTCAGTTGGTAGGGAAATTCAAGCAAAGAAACTACCATGGTACTCATGTCCTGGTCTGGATAGTATAAAAACGAGCGGTCAGTTGGATCCATCCCTGCAAAATACCATTCCTGGTAAGTAGTGAATATTTTATCGAGGGTGGGATTGCTGAAAGGGAAACTGTTAAGTTCTTCAATAATGAAATCCGCTACCTTGGTTCCATCATCTACCAACCAAAGCCCGTGCAGCAGTAGCACTTTTATAACCGCTCTTTCCTGGAGTTCATTATTAATGACCAGATTTACCAGGTTATCTTCCCGATTGGCCAATTCCTCCTCGGTAAGGTTGGCCGGGTCTGGTGTTTCAGGGACCCCTTGTTCAACCCTGCGTTCCTGTCTTTTGAACCGGTCACCTATAAATTTATTGACGAGATTTATCAACCCGGCTTCATCAATCTGCAAACGCTGCGAAGTCTGCCGGATATAATCTTGTTGAAGAGTAAAATGCTCGGCCTTATTAATGCGGCTGATGCTTTCAGCCATCCGCTGCACAATGTCGTTCAGTTTACGGGTATCGCTTCCGGCTTCCTGCATACCCACTTCCAGTTGGAAAAGGATAAAGTCCTTTTTATTGGCCTTTACAAATTCAGCGAAAGCTTCTTTACCCACTTTGCGTACATAACTGTCGGGGTCTTCGCCATCGGGTATCAGCACCAGTTGCACATTCAACCCTTCTTCCAGCGCAAGGTCGAGCCCGCGAAGCGCGGCTTTTACACCGGCTGCATCTCCATCATAAATGATCGTGAGGTTATTGGTGTATTTTTTTACCAGTCGTAACTGGT
>CAYUGH010000234.1:0-2861 GCA_964444195.1 uncultured Chitinophagaceae bacterium | reverse complement strand
AGTTGGTGGGCAGCAGTTTTTCAAATGCCCGACCGACCGCCAAGCCCGGGCCGTTGTGCGTCACCTTCAAAGGCTTTTATAGTATGAAAAAATGTATTTTTATGAAACAAAAACTTTTGTTTACATTTTTCTTTAGCTCCATAGCTTATTTCCACGCTTTTTCACAAAGCAATATTTGCCCGGGTGGAATTGCAAAATTTACTTCCATTATTAATGGTTCAACATATACTTGGCAGGTTGATTCTGGCTATGGCTTTGTGGACATAGATGCAAGTCCATATTTTTCAGGTAACAACACAATAGAGCTCGATGTTATAAATCCGCCGTCAAATTGGTATAATTATCGCTTTAGGTGTGTTGTTGACGACGATCTCAGTAGTATTAGTTTTTTGACATTTAGCAGTAAATGGAAAGGTGGGAGTGTTAATAGATTTAGCGTAGCTGAGAATTGGGAATGCGGCGTATTGCCTGATAAAAACACTGATGTTTTTATAGACAGGGATACGGTGGTGCTGGATACAGATATTACCATACGAAGCCTGACTGTAACTGAACCCGGTTATATAAAGATGTTGCCCGGAGTAGAATTGGTATTAACTGGCAGAGATTCTTTATTAGATGATTTCAATCTTACTGAATCGGATATTGAACATCTGGATACCTGCGGCATAGATATTGATTTGTTAGATGCATTGCCACCTGCGATACAATTATTGGATGCCAATTCAACATTGAAAAATGCGCTCATAAATGACATACTGAATTCTGCAGTGGACTTAATGAATCTAAAAAAGAATAAGACATTCGGGCCATATGATACAATAAGCTATCCGGATGGGTCAAAAACCGGGAAACTTGCTTACAAAGGATTAGCTTATAAGTTTGACAATGAACGTGGGAGAGATTTTAGCTATAGTACACTTGATGCCCCTAGGGCAGGAGATAAATTACATAACAATTATCCTGTGTACGGATTTGATTGTACAGGTTTTGTGATGGCACTTATAAATAATGCAGGTTATACTGAAATGGATAAGCAACCATATAAATCCAATACATATACAGGCAATTTCATAGAAAATACAACGCAATATTTGAATAAAAACAATAGTAATTTCAGGACAATCAAACTTGTAAACAAAGGTTTTTTGCCTGCCAATCAGGTGCAACCAGGTGACATTGTATTGTGGAGGGCAAAAGGACATGTAGGCATAATTGGTTCTTATCCACCAACAATATTCTTGTATAATTCCAATGGCAACCCATCGCCCTTAACAAAAACAATTATGGTTGATAAAAAGCTAAAGAAAGTTGCAAGGCCAATTGATGAAGCTTTTAAAGAGCAAGAAAAAAATTGGGGACCGGATAGAGGTGCGCATCCAATAGATTTTTATAAAGCTATAAAGGAAAACAAGGAAGGCAAACCAACATATTGGGGTATGGGTTACACTATTCTACGCTTTGAAGATTTTGAAGTAGAAACCGGCCTAGCTACACAGGAAGATGGCAAGATAAATTGTGCAGGTGAGATAATATCCAATGGCGGTAGCGAAATAAAGGAGAGAGGAGTGTGCTGGAGCAAAAAATCACTTCCTACTCCAGAATTGCCTACTAAATGTGTCTACAACGAAATGCCCCCCGGATTGGGAACCTTTTCATGCCAAGTAACAGGACTGGAGGTTGGTACTGAGTATTTTATTCGGGCATATGCGGTAAACGATACCGATACTTCTTATGGCGAAGAAATCAAATACAACCCTTTACCCTTTCCTTGTAACGTTTACTTTCTAGGTATGAATACCAGTACCCACAGAGGGTTATGGGATAATTGTTTCACGAGCGGTGACTTCACATTAGCTACATGGTTTCAATTAAGAGAGGCTAGTAATGGTATTCCTAAGTATTTTTTCCATCGCCAAGTAATAAATGGCTCTATAATTGACGAGTTAGGATTTTTAATTGATGAATCAGGAAAACTGAAGTTCCAAACAAGGATATTAAAAGACAATCAAACAACCCTAGAAAACTTAACCACAAGTTTCATCCCGGAATTGTTTAAATGGTATCATATAGCTATAACCTTTACTCAACAAGGTAATTGTATGATTTACGTAAATGGTGCATTACTAGGAAGCAAAGATTTTGGAGGCCCTCGGTTAATTGACTATACAATCCCCAACATACTAGCCATTGGCAGCACTTATAACGTGGCGGGAAGCAGCTATTACTTTAATAGTTATAGGGGATGGCTTGATGAAACTGCTTTTGCAAGCAAGGTATTAAATTTAAAACAAATACAAGAACTCGCAAAAGGACAGATTAAGGGATCAAAATTCTTGTTAGATAATTCTGTTAGTCATTATCAAAAAAATGATACTTACCCCAATAGCACAAATTCTGGAAACAGTACTGATAATGCAACTATCGTGGGTCAATTGTACAATTGTCAATAATTATATTTGGCTGATGAAAGTAAGATGCCAAATATTTTTGGTTACATGTAGTTTCTATTCTTCCAAAAAAAATAGAAACAACAAATTCAGACATGATAAGGCGAACGCACAACATTTGCATTGGCAATATGGCTGGCTTGACGGAAATGCCATTGGGCGGATGTAATGCTATTGAGCAGCGGTTCGGGCGGAAGGGAATACTATTGGGCATTTTACCTTTACCTGAAACATTATATCTTTATCGGGCAGTGGTAGCCGGGCAGACGAAGCCATGAATGTCGCCACATCGGCAATGCTTTTACGTTAGCGGTAATGTAGCGACCGACTAAGAAAGAGAAGTTTAACTAAAAAAAGACGATATGAACAAATCAGTATTTGCGACTGCAATAATTGCAGGAATGACTTTGG
>CAYUGH010000233.1:0-2870 GCA_964444195.1 uncultured Chitinophagaceae bacterium | reverse complement strand
GCCACCTGGTAAGCCGCTACAAAACCGAAGCCATTGCCATTGGCGACGGTACGGCGGGCCGCGAAACCGAAATGTTCATCAAGAAACTCGACCTTGGGCTGCCGGTTTTCCTCGTAAACGAAGCGGGCGCCTCGGTGTACAGCGCCAGCGAAGTAGCCCGCGAGGAATTTCCCAACGAGGATGTAACCGTGCGCGGCTCGGTTAGCATTGGCCGCCGCCTGATGGACCCGCTGGCCGAGCTGGTAAAAATTGACCCGAAGAGTATTGGCGTGGGGCAGTACCAGCACGATGTAAACCAGGTGAGGCTGAAAGAAAAGCTGGACCAGACGGTGGAAAGCTGCGTGAACTTAGTGGGCGTTAACCTGAATACGGCGAGCCGCCACCTGCTGCGCTATGTGAGCGGCATTGGCGATACCATTGCCAAAAACATTGTGGACTACCGCGAAGAGATAGGCCGTTTTGAAACCCGTGCCCAACTAAAAAAAGTGCCCCGGCTTGGCGATAAAGCCTTTGAACAATGCGCGGGTTTCCTCCGCATCCCGGCATCAAAAAACCCGCTGGATGGCAGCGCCGTACACCCCGAAAGCTATCCCGTGGTGGAGAAAATAGCGGGCGACCTGGGGGTGAAAGTGCAGGAGCTGATTGCCAACGAACAGCTTTTAAAGGCAGTTAAGCCCAATAGCTACGCGGCGTTTGGCGAATTAACGGTCAGGGATATTATTAAGGAGCTAATGAAACCCGGTCTCGACCCGAGGCAGCAGGCCGGCAGTTTTGAGTTTGCCAATATTTACAGCATCGAAGAAGTGCAGGTGGGCATGGTATTGCCCGGGCTGGTGAGCAACCTCACCAAATTTGGCGCTTTTGTAAACATCGGGGTAAAGCAGGACGGGCTGGTGCATGTAAGCGAAATTGCCAACCGCTATATCAGCGATCCCGCCGAAGCGCTCAAACTTGGGCAGCAGGTAGAAGTGAAAGTGCTGGAGGTGGATAAAATCCGCAAGCGCATTTCGCTGAGTATTAAGCAGGCTTCGGCAGAAGGTGGAGGAAATACTCCATCAAAGCCCAGGCAACCCCAGGCAGCACCCTTGCAAAAGAAGAATGAGGAAGCAAAGCCGGCCTCGCTGGATGATGCGCTGGCGGCATTGAAGAATAGGTTTAGAAAGTAGGGGGCATCAATGAAGTCAATGAGTGAATTAGTCAATTAGTCAATAGTTCCATTGCCTGGTAAACTTGTTGCAAAAAAAAAATTTTCCAATCAAAATTGCAACAAAATACAATTTCCGCCCCGGGGGCTTAATATTTAGAAGATCACCCTGCTAACCTGAAACTGCGCAACAAAACATCAGCTTCCAAACCATTTTTGGGAAGCCTTATACAACGGTTATAATGGCGATGGGTGTGCGGTTGAGTAAAACTGGTTGAGTGATTATTGTATTTTTACCACTGACAATCTTAAAATGTTGATCACTAACTGCATGATAATAAATACTTTAATGGCCAACACAGTACATAAATAATCGCGGTTATGTTGAAACAAACAACATAAAAAAGATGAAAAAACTATTAATGATTTTATTTTTGGCGACAAGTATAGTTGTCTATTCCCAAAAGTTGCCGACACAACCTGCAAACGGTTTTGCTTTTCCTATTAAAACAAAGTTTATAATTAAACTACATCCAACAGACTCCTCTCACTTTGACTATTCAATAATTGAATTTGAACCGTTCCAAGAAATCATAGATACTTGGGACAAAGACAAGTTATTCAAAGAAAACGGACAAGACGGAACTATAGAATTTTATTTTTGTATAGGAACAAGCGGTAAAACAAAGGAAGAGAAAGAAAAAAATACTAAAGTCTTGCTTTTAATGAAAAACAGGACGAAGTATTCTCTTTCATATATTTCAGACATTCAAACAACCGAAAACGGAGAATTTAAAGAAACGTCAAATGTTGGAACCTTTTCCGGTGCAAAAGGAACAGAAATGTGGCCGTATATGATTTATCAGATCGGGCTACACGATTTTAAAATAATGAAATAAGCACAAACCGCTAACATTGGCAATATGGCAGCTGAAGTGTTTCCATGAAGCATTTGTGCAAGATTCAACATTAGGAATTCTATTGAACTTATGTGCTAAAAATCCACCACATCGTCAAGCCGAAAAACGTTTAGCGGTTATTTTAAAATGAACTTCAAACAAATTCTCACCATCATAATTTCTCTTTTTCTTGTTGCTTCCTGTAAGCAGACAAATGAGCAATTGCTGGACAAAGCGTATGATTTTAATAAGCAGAAAAAATATGACAAGGCAATTGAAACGTACACTGAAATTATAAAGCGAAACAGCAAGTTGCAGTTGGCGTATTATCACAGAGGCACAGTTTATTTGGCGACCGAAAAATACAATATGGCTCTTGCAGACTTTAATAAAGTAATGGCTCTTCAGACACATGGCGACTTTATAGTAACCTTTAACAAGGACATGCCATATGCAGGCGAAGAAACAAGAGCACAAGTGCCGTACAATGACGCTTTATATCAAAGGGCACTGGTAAACTATTTCATGGATAGCCTTAAAAGTTCATTTATGGACTTTCAGACATTGGTTGACAACGATTACGAAGCGAAAAGTAACTGTGTTCTTTGGCAAGGGACAATTTATGTTAGAATCGGTAGAACAGACAAAGCATGTGAGTACTTTGACAAAGCAAAGCAATTTGCGCTGACTGACGATGAAAGAAAGGAAGCAGATGAAATGATAAAAACTTATTGCGAGCAGACGAACAACAACCGCTAACAAATAAGCTTAAACAGGCACCTTATCTATACAGCATTTTTTATACTTTTTACCGCTGCCGCAGGGGC
>CAYUGH010000232.1:0-2879 GCA_964444195.1 uncultured Chitinophagaceae bacterium | reverse complement strand
AGGCGTCCTGGATAGTAGCCGTGGCGCTGGTTACCCCGAAACTGAGCAAATTCCAACGGCGTTTGGCGCCGGGTATATAGCGTTCAACCGTTACATTGTTATCGCCGTTTGTTTTTGAATTGCTGAGCATGGCCCCAATGGCGCCGGTGCCGTCAGCGGTACTTTTTACCACCACAGGGCGACCGTTAAAATAGGCATTGCCATCGGTGCCGCCATTGAACTTAAGGGTGATGTTAGGCTCAATAATCAACTTACTGGCACCATTTGCAATCATATTAAGCGGACAGGATTGAATAGTATAATCAACATCCAGGTTAATTACGTGCAGGATGTTGACCTGAGAACCCGGTACAGGTACAGAAACTGCTGCGGATTTACCTCCTTCACAAGTAATTACATCCCATACAGTAACATCGCTCCAAAGACCATCTTTTGTGGTACTATAGGTAACACAATCCGATACACAAATAAAATCAATAATAGCGGTACCTGTGTTGGCGCTTTCTATCCCTGCATTATCAATAGCCACAAATGGAATAGTTACCTGTGTATTTCCTGCTAAAGTAGGGTCAACTGAAATAGTTTCTACAGGTTCTCCAAATCCATCGGTTAAAACAATAACTCCAACTGATGGCCATACATGGCAATTGCCGGGGCCGGTAATACAATCTTCATCCAACGGTACATCGCCAATTGTTGGATAATAAACAATAGAGGTACTGGCATTATCAATTCGGATGCTGGATGCACCGGTTGGAAATGCGTTGATCCTGATGGATGTAACCATGCCGGGAGCAGGATCGCTACTGGCTAGTATATTCCTGAAACTAGAGTTTGGCACTTCCACATGCGTAGTGCTACCCGGGTTGGGGGCTGTATTGGCTCCATTACCAGCAATGGGTTGTTGTTGAACCCCAAAATTTACATTGTCTTGTATGGTTTCAAATGTGGAAAAAATTAATATACCATCCGGTAGCCCATCATCTCCACCGGTATCACAACAATCTTCGCCGGTGGATACCAGGCCTGGAGGTAAACTGGAGGTAGTTAGGATTGTCCCTATGGCAATTTCGGAAGAGGTTAATATAACCTTGTAATTGTGTTCATAAACTACATTGTCTGCCGGGTAAAATCCAAAACTACCGTCGGGCCCTACAAGCAGGCTTTTCATTACGGTATTGTCACTTGCTTCCACCAGGTTTATATAAATGTTTGGGGTGGTATATACAACTCCGTCATCTACCTCACCATCAGTTAGGCCGTTTACATCATTAAACACTTTACCAAAAATAGCGGCTGGAGTCCCAGGTGGTAATACCCCATCTGATACTACACAATTATAAGTGGTATCAATTTCATAAAAACAGGTACCTGCAGTCCTGCAATCAAATGATGCCGTTGCCTCTTCTGCATACGTACCATTTATGTTTTGAAAAACCCATTGCCTGTTTGTGTTTATACCTGATCCATTTTCACCGGCGCCCGGTTTGGTTGTTCCGGGAGGATTGGGCAGGCGTCCATCGCCGTCCATTGTGGTTCCCGTGGTAAAAGTCCAGTCAACATGGGGGCCAATAACAGCAGAATTCAGTGTAATCCGGTTAGGCCCGGTTATTTCAAAATACCCGGTTTTATTATCGCCAGTAGCGGGGCCACTAAAAGTACCACTGCCTTGAATTCCATAAAATCTGGCGATCCCTGCATTATGAAATACAGTACTGGAAAAATTACTGTTAAATGCTCCGTTTACAAGTGTAAAAACCCCATAATTCTCAATGGTTGACGCGCCTCCTAAATCAAAAGAACCGGTTGCAATGTTGAGTTTTTCGGTATTGATGATTGTACCACCTCCAAGATTTAGCCCGTTATAAATTTCTGTTGAACCACAATTAATGAAAGTACTTGTAGCGGTTGCCTTAAAACTGTGATCAAGGCCAAGAATATCTGGGGCGCTTATAGTAAGCGTGCCATGGTTTCTCAGTACACTTGTTCCCGCTAAATTAAAATCTGATCCAATCTGCATCACACCATCATTTTCCACCAGGTTTTTGGACGAAGCCTGTGTAAAACCCAGCACGCTCGCTTTTAGTGTTCCGGCATTATATATCAGGTTTCTGCCTGATCCGTGCATGTTGAAAGTGCTGTTTCCATCAAAGCCGACTTGAAACGACCCGCCATTTTTTATAGTCAGGTTAAGGTTGCCATTGATGTTCAGTTGCTGGTCGCATTGCAGGGTTCCTGCTGATTCAATGAATACATCGCCGGCAGTAATCACGTTCGTTGTAATGGTGACAACCACGCCCGGGGAAATACAAAGGCGCCCGCCATTCTCGATGGTTACATCGCTAAGCGTTTTATTTTCAGTAAAGCAAACAGTAGTATTGGCTAATACGGTTAAGTTTCCCGGAGGTGGGTTTGTAACCGTACAGGTTCCGCATTGGCCGAAAGATTGCAATGATGTGCTGCTGAAGAAAATCAGAAAGAAAAAGGGAAAAAGCAGAAGCTTAACACGTACCTGGTTGAGGTTAAATAAGGCTCGAGGGAAAATATGCTTAAAAAACCTTTTCATAATACAGAGTAAGTTATGTGTGAATAATGCAGTAAAAATAGGCTCATTCTTCATTTTGGTCAAAAAATAATGAGTCTTCTTAATCATTTATTAAAATAATCTTCATTCTGCCTTTGCTTTTTAAAAAACATTTTTAAATATGCCCAGGCAATTGGCTTTGGTCGCGTTGTTTTAAAAAAAATAGACCGCCACCAACTTAGCTGCTGCATTTTTACCGTGTGGCAGTATTTTTTGTGGCAGCGGCATTCTGACGCCTGACGCCCTGGTTCGTGGCACACGAAACAGTTCCCCCTCTTTCGTTTCGTGTGCCACG
>CAYUGH010000231.1:0-2914 GCA_964444195.1 uncultured Chitinophagaceae bacterium | reverse complement strand
ACGATAGTACAGGCTTGTGGCAAAGCGAAATAAACCTGTATGGCAGTACCAGGATAGGCATTCATAAATATGCCCTAAATTTAACAGTTCCCGATCCTATACCGATTATTACGATAGGCAATATCACGGGGAAAAAATCTATCTTTGAGCGTGGCAACAAGCTCTTTGAAACCAATTTAATTCCGATCCATCCATGTAAAATATTGAAGGGCCAGGTAGAAATGCCTGGCTATTTGATAAAGTGCAGCTTGGTTCGGCCAACGCCATTAAAAAAAAATAAATATGCGGTTGGCCAACTAACCAACCATTTGGGGAATGTGAATGTGGTGGTGAATGACCGGAAGAAGCCGGTACCCAACACAGGCAACCCTTTATTGCTGAGCAAGTACATGCCCGTAGTGGTAAGTGCGCAGGACTATTACCCGTTCGGGATGATTATGCCGCAGCGCTCATTTAGCTCGGAATTATACCGATACGGGTTCAACGGGAAGGAGAACGACAATGAGGTAAAGGGCACGGGAAACCAGCAGGATTACGGGGAAAGAATATACGATACACGGGTTGGCCGCTTTCTGTCTGTTGACCCACTGACAAAGTCTTATCCCATGCTCACTCCTTATCAGTATGCTTCCAATAGCCCAATTTGGATGATTGATTTGGATGGTTTGGAAGGAATCAAATTTTCCAGTGTTTGGAACGGAAGAGCCAATATCGTGCAATTTGTCAATGACCCGGATGTCGGGGGCACAATTATGGAAGGTACCGAATCCTTCAACCGGAACTTTAATTTCGTATTCAGCTTAGTTAATTATGGTTACAAGTTTGGAACTGGGCATGACTATGATGGTAATGCCATTGATAGCAGAGGCAAATCTGGGGTAGCAGCTGATATGGGAGTAGAAGCCATGCAGTGGCTTACGCTGGGCAGATTTTTCAAAGCCCTCCCCAACGCTTCAACTCCGATAGAGCAGAAAATGGCGCAAAATGCACGGGCAGCGGGTACTCCTCCTGCTAAACCTACACAGAGTAAGGCTATGGCTGCTGAAGCTGAAGGCCAGCCTGCTACTACAGCAAAGCCACAAATGCAGCCTGCGCAGATGCAGCAGCAAGCGCAACAATGGCAGGCGAAGCATCACATTGCGACCAATAAAAATTCGGTATCTACAGTACGAGGTGGTCCTTGGACTCCACAGTTTGAACCATTTTTCAAGAATGCAGGTTTAGATATCAATAAAGCCCCGGCAAATCTTGTAGATGTAGTAAATCATGCTGGCCCACATCCTGAAGCTTATCATAAGCTTGTTTTTACTAGGCTGACGGAAGCCACTTCGGGGATACGACCTAATACTGATGCTTATAAAGCGGCTGTTACCAATACGCTACAGGCTATTGGTAAAGAAGCTCAAACAACAGGCAGTTCTGTAAATAAACTTATAACCAGCAATAAATAAAATGAAATACTACGAAATAAGGGATGATGTTTATTACTCTGGACGTTGGCATTTAGGAAATATAATTGAGATAGAAGATAACTGGCAATTTATTTATGGTAAGAAAATAGTCGAAAGCACTTTGCCAGAAGAATTACACATATCAATATATCAGGACGGCAAGCCAATGGATTATACTACTAATGGAGCGTTTAGTGTGCCGATTGTAAGTGAACGAATTAAATTACAATTAGGGGGTGTAAAGGATCTGCAATTTATTCCTATAAAGATTGAAGGGAAAAAGCTTGATTTAGAATATTTTATCATGATAGTAGCAAGTAAATTGGATTGTGTGAATGAAGAATTATCCGAATTCGGTAAGTTTGTTGAGAACGACCCAATACGTCCTGATAAAGCCGGACACTATAGTTGGTTTGTAAAATTGGTTGTTGACCCTTCCAGAATAAAAGGGGAAGACATTTTTCGTATTGATAAAACAGCTAGCTATATAATAGTAAGTGAAAGAGTAAAAGCAGCATTGGAAGATATTTGTGCAACAGGGATAACATTTTCAGAAGTATAAACCCTGCTGTCTGTAGTGTTCCTTCCTTGTCCATAAATGCAAAAATGTTGAGTGCTGTCCCGGCTACCCGTAGTGTTCCAGGCAAATAAACCTGGTAGTGCTTATGGTTCGGTAATGAATACAAAGCCGGGTGTGTAGTTTGCAACTACTAAGATACATAGCAGCACAAAAGCAGTACGCCATACGGGCAATTGTACAACGGCAATATTGCCGCCATGACGGAGCATAATACCAGGGTAGGCAACCCGCTGGCCTATCGCTACGGCTACGACCAACTGAACAGGCTGGTAAATATGAATACCTTTAAAGACCCCTTTACCAATCCTGTTGATATTGATGATTACAAGGAAGCCATTACCTACGACCCCAATGGAAATATTGTAACCTACCTGCGGAATGGCGCCACCGCTGACCGTGGGCTGCCCATGGACAACCTTACATACAACTATGCAAAAAGCGGGGGACGCCTGCTTAACAACCGGTTGCTGCAGGTAACCGATGATGCCGGGGGTAATTATGTGGAAGATTTGAAAACCCAAACGAATGCAAACAACTATGCGTATGATGCCATTGGTAACCTTACAAAGGATATAAGGGAAAATATTAGTGGCATTGAATGGACGGTATATGGCAAAATAAAAACAATAACCAGGGATGATGGCAGCGTGCTTGAATATAGCTACGATGCCTCAGGCAACCGCATTGAGAAAAAATACACCAAAGGCACTAAAACCCACTCCACCTGGTATGTGCGCGATGCACAGGGTAATACAATGGCTGTATATGAAAATAAAAGCGGCGCCGAAGTGCGGCTGACTGAAACCCACCTGTACGGCAGCAGTAGGTTGGGCATAGCTAACCAGCGAACGAAAGCGGTTTACACTTATACAGGTACCAGTAT
>CAYUGH010000230.1:1459-2919 GCA_964444195.1 uncultured Chitinophagaceae bacterium | reverse complement strand
GCCAGCTACTGGAACAAAAAGTACTTTCTGCTGGAACTGCTTAGGGCTATGGGCCGCGATGGCGGTGGTATGAACGCCTTTGAGCTGATGGACGAGGCGCTGCGCTACCTGCGGCAGCAGGACAGGCCACTGATCATACTGGATGAGGTGGATAAGCTGCGCGATGAAGTGCTGCAATTCTTTATCACCCTCTACAATAAGCTGCACGGCATTTGCGGGGTAGTATGGCTTAGCACCGATGCTATTGTAAAGCGGCTAAAGCGGGGCATTGAGGGTAAGAAGAGCGGGTTTGCCGAGATATACAGCCGCCTGGGCCGCAGGCCAATTGAACTGCCCCGCCACGGAACCGCCTGCCTGCGGAAGGTGATTGCCGGGTATGGCATCACCGACGAGGAAGAGGTGAACCGCATTATAAACACCTGCGAGGGCGACCTGCGCCGTATAAGCCGCGAGTACCTGCGCAGCATTCTTAACAGCAACCAACAGTATACGTAAGCCGTGGTGCGTGCCCCCACGCACCACATAAAATTCTACGCCGTGGTGCGTGCCCCCACGCACCACTCCAAACCAATCAAATATGAAATACGAAAACAACCATGCCGCCGCCCTCCGTGGCGAGCAGCATTACAACCGCAAACAGGTACTGTACCTGACCGGTATGAGCGAGCAGCAGCTTACCGATATGCAATACTTCCTGCTATCCGAGTGGCTTAGCTATTTCCACCGCTCGCATACGCCCGAGGAGTGGCTGATCGGAGAAGGCATTTTTAAATGGTGGGTATATGTGTGGAATGAGGGGGACGAACAGGTACTACCGAAATTATACGCTTTATCGGGCAAGCAATATGCCTGCCTGGCTTGCTACCGCCGCGGCCATCAATACATTTTCGACCCGATTAATAATCCTCAGGCAGGCAGGGCGCTCATTGACTTTAACAGCCTTGCGGACGATTTTATTAAAGAAATGAAGGCCGCCACCGCCCCTGCAATAAGCAATATTCCGGAGGGGCACCCTTCGCCCGCAGGGCGCAGGGCCGGGGATGAGGGTAATGAGTGGCTCGAAGGAATAAACGGGGAGGGCCTGATATGAAATGGAAAAAACTCCACATCGACGCCATTGAGGGCCTGCTGTACTTACTCGAAAGCTACACCGGCACCCTGGAGCCAACCACCATACAGGAACGATGGGTATTGCTGGAGCTAAGCCACCTGGTGCAGCGGCTTTGGCTAAAGCGCGAAAAAATGAAGATGCAGGGTAAAACCCGCGCCGATCTGCGGCTGCCCGAGCGCGAGTGCTTTGCCTTTGCCCTGCTGATGCAACGGCGTACCCTGGATACCACCAACTATACCGACAACCTGGTATTGAAAATGCTAACCGATATACATCAAACTTTTAATTGCTAACCGCCGTGGTTCGTGCCCCCACGAACCACAGCAACAATAAATTACTATGGACAAAC
>CAYUGH010000230.1:0-1359 GCA_964444195.1 uncultured Chitinophagaceae bacterium | reverse complement strand
CGCCGTGGTTCGTGCCCCCACGAACCACAGCAACAATAAATTACTATGGACAAACAAACCATCCAATGCCGTGGTGCGTGTCTCACGCACCACACAAACTAAAAAAACTATGGAGAAACAAACATTGCTTTTGCTAAGTGCCTTTTTGGCCTGCATGCTTATGGGCTATGGCATAGCCCGGCTGGAAATTTGGATGGACAATGAACTGCCCACCCAACGCGAAATAAAACGCCGCATGAAAAACCGCCCCACTGCATTTATTAACAACCATAAAAAAAAGTAACACCATGGCAACAACAACACGAACCAAAAAAGTAGTAGTAAGCAATGTATCGCGGCAGCAGGCCGAGGATGCTTTTGCAAGATATAACGATACTACCAGCCGCCTCCAGGAACTGGAAGCGAAAATGAACAAAGAGGTAACCGCCATCCGGGAAAATTACGATAAGCCGGTCGGCGATCTACAGGATGAAAGCGCGCGGCTGTTTGAAATAATGCAGGTGTACGCAAGTGAGCATCCTGAACTGTTTGAGAAAAAGAAAAGCGTGGAGTGGACGCACGGCCTGTTTGGCTACCGTACCGGCACGCCGAAGCTTAAAACCAAAAAGGGCTTCACCTGGCCGAGTGTGCTGAGCGTGCTGAAAGCCCTGTGGCCCGGCTACGTGCGCACAGCCGAAGAGGTGAATAAGGAATTGCTGCTGGCTGACCGGGAAAAGCTGGCGGACGAAATGCCCAAAATGGGCGTGGAAGTAGTGCAGGATGAAACCTTCTTTATTCAGCCAAACCTGCAAAAAGTATCGTAAACCGCGTGGCCGTGGTGCGTGGCCGTGGTGCGTGGCCGTGGTGCGTGTCTCACGCACCACTCCCCGCACCACTCCCCGCACCATGTACTACCCATTATCAACTATCAATTTTATGAAAACACCGGACATATATGCCGACCCCCTTGCGGAAGCCATCATTACCGAATGCCGCAACCGCCTCGAAAGCCTGTTTGCCAGGCAGGTGAAGCTCTCCGCCGAATTCGATTTGCACCTGGAACATGTGAACCCCGAACAATTTCTTGCCGATGTGGCCCGGGTGTTTGAATTGAAACCGGGTGCGCTGCGTAGCAAAAACAGGCAGGAGCGCCTGATGGATATACGCCATGCCGCTATTTGGTTTTTGTACACCTACAGCCGCAGGGGTTGCCAGCATGTAGCCGCTTATTTCAACATGAATCATACGACCATTCTGTATGCAGCTAAGCGTGTAGAAGAACTGATTGAAATTGGTGATGATAAAATGACAATCGCGGTAAAGCGGATAGAACAAATGATTAACGAAAACTACCTGGCATAATGGCGAAAGCGATAGGAG
>CAYUGH010000229.1:0-2957 GCA_964444195.1 uncultured Chitinophagaceae bacterium | reverse complement strand
AATGTCCAGTTTTTCGATGAAAACATTGCACATTCTTATGCTGCGTGAAGTATAACATGAAGGATAGTGCACTTTTTTATTATTCAATATATAAGGAGCATTATCCTTCGGACAAAAAAGTGATTGAAGCAATATCATCATTGAAAAAATAAAAAAGCGCTAACCCACACCCAAAGAGGCATAACAGGTAACCTTCCAACACTCTATAAAGTGTTTAAGTGCTGCATTAGCGCAACGACAATTTTGCCAGGCGTTGGCTGCGACAAAGTGTTGGGTATGCCATTTGGTTTTTGGGATTTGGTATAGCCGGTCTGCTAAGCGTTCTGGAGCATTTGGTGCCGCTTTTCTAAACACCAAATACGGCGTGGAGATTAGAAACAAAAGAAGTGCCATAAGCTCGATCCAATCCATATTACGGATGGGCCTGCCTATGGCACTTCAAATTTGCTACACCTGTTTTTCAGGTGTCCTGTTTCACTTACCGGTAATCAGGAAGTGTATGTTGCTTTGAACCCCTTTTCAGGTTATGCAGCGTTGAAACCAGCGCATCAATATCCGAACAGGTATTATAAAATGCCAGCGAAGGGCGCACGGTGCTTTCCACTCCAAACCGCCTGAGTATAGGTTGGGCACAATGGTGACCGGTTCTAACCGCTATACCATCCTGGTTAAGCGCTTTACCTACATCATCATTCTTTATACCTTCCAGCACAAAGGAGAGCACGCTTGTTTTGTCGGGCGCGGTACCAATCAGCCTGAGACCCGGAACATTTTTTAATAGCTGGGTTGCGTACACCAACAGCGCATGTTCGTACTGGTAAATTACATCAAGCCCTATTTTCATGATATAATCAATAGCAGCCCCAAGCCCAACGGCATCGGCAATA
This sequence comes from uncultured Chitinophagaceae bacterium, assembly GCA_964444195.1. GTDB lineage: Bacteria > Bacteroidota > Bacteroidia > Chitinophagales > Chitinophagaceae > Phnomibacter. The sequence goes on along the minus strand of CAYUGH010000229.1, from coordinate 2,070 downwards.
TTACCTGTGCCTGCTTCAAATTTTCCCGGGGCAGGGTGGTATTTAGTTTGCTCAAAGGTTACATCCTGAATCATATTGCCTCCGCCTTGCCAGGGAGGCATTTCATTTAACAGGTCTTCTTTACCATACAAAACACCAATGCCTGTTGGGCCAAAAACCTTATGGCCCGAAAAAACGAACCAATCCGGGTTAAGTTGCTGCACATCAATACGGATATGCGATACGGATTGCGCGCCATCCAATAGCACTTTTGCCCCGGCCGCATGCGCCATTTCAATCATGGCTTTGGCAGGGGTTACCGTGCCTAGCGCATTTGATACCTGTGTAAACGATACCAGCTTGGTGTTGGCGTTCAGCAATTTGCCATACTCATCCAAAATTACCTGCCCATCATCATCTACCGGAATTACGCGGAGTGTAAGCCCTTTTTTGGCAGCCAACATTTGCCAGGGAACTATATTGGCATGATGTTCAAGGTGGCTGATAATGATTTCGTCACCCGCGTTTAAAAATTGATCGCCATAGGTGTTGGCAACCAGGTTGATGGCTTCGGTAGTACCCCTTACAAACACAATTTCATTTTGCGAACGGGCATTTAGCAGCCTTTGAACCTTTTTCCGCGCAGCTTCGTAAGCATCGGTTGAGCGGGCAGCTAATTCGTGCGCGGCCCGGTGAATATTGGAGTTTTCGTGCTGGTAAAAGTAATTAAGGCGCTCAATTACCTGGATGGGTTTTTGGGTAGTAGCGGCATTGTCCAACCAAACCAATGGCTTTCCATTTACCCTTTCCTTTAAAATAGGAAAGTCGGCCCTTATAAAATTTACATCAAAAGGCGGCCTTATCATACTGGTAATGCCCTGCGTATTTGCGGGGGTGCTTTTTTGCAGGGATTGATAACTTTTTACCTGGTCAGCCCCCGTATGATCATTCAGAAAATAAAAGGCAGGATCATTTGAACCCATAAAATTAGCCCCGGGAAACTGGGTGGTTGGAAAATAGGACCTGATAGAATTGAAAACAGTTTTCAGTTCGCTTTCGTACGACTGTTCCTGTTGATAAGGCAGTTGCAAAAATGGATTGTTCTCAGTTTCAGGCGAATTTAAACCGTTGGCATATCCGCGTGATGGAGTTTGCCCGCTTCCTGCCACCGATTTAGGTATCTGGCTGTTGTAAAAATGGGGTTCAGCCAAACTTGCTTGCGGTTCTGCAATATTAAAATCGGTTTGGTAGGCGTTTATTGACGGTGAAGTATTTCCGGCCCCTGCAGACCCGGGTATGTGCCGGGAACTAAAACTATTTGGATCGGAAAAATGCCCTTTTATTTTTTCTTCATTTTCGCCCGAAAGCTCCGCGCTTTTAACCGGCTGCCCTATGGCAATGTCCGGTAGCCCGGCCTGGTTTCCAGGTAAAGTTTTAAAAAGACTGTTTGCAAGTTCTTCCAATGTTTTTTCATCGGGTAATTGCCCTCCTTCCGTATATTCAGCGCTCATTGTATCAATTTTAGCCTTATTTTTTGAAGAAATGGGTTAGTACTTGTATTCATGATAATTGGTAATATCCACGTCATCCAGGATGGCAATGGCATCGTCAACCAGCACTACAAGCGAACAGTACAGGGACACCAGGTAAGAAGCAATGGCCTTGTTATTGATGCCCATAAAACGAACCGACAACCCGGGAGTTTGTTCACCCGGAAGATTTGGCTGGTATAAGCCCACTACGCCCTGGCGGCTTTCACCCGTCCTGATCAGCAGGATTTTGGTCTTTCCTTTTACAATGGGCACTTTATCGCTTGGAATAAGCGGAACACCCCGCCAGGTAATAAACTGCGAACCGAATAATGAAACGGTGGGGGGAGGCACGCCCCTCCTGGTGCATTCCCGGCCAAATGCCGCAATGGCTAACGGGTGTAAAAGAAAAAATCCGGGTTCTTTCCAAACTTTGGTTATTAATTCATCAAGGTCATCGGGCGTTGGGGGGCCAAGCCGGGTTTTAATTCTTTGTGAGGCATCAACACTATGCAATAATCCATAGTCTGTGTTGTTGATTAATTCGCTTTCCTGCCTTTCC
>CAYUGH010000228.1:0-2984 GCA_964444195.1 uncultured Chitinophagaceae bacterium | reverse complement strand
CCTGACATTCAAGTTAGGATAGCGGAAAATATCCGTATGCAAAAAATCATAAAAAACGTATAAATACGCAAAACAAAAGGTAATTATACGGTATTCTGCCAGCCACATTATACCCAATTTAGCGGCGTTAATTACCTTTTTGTCCACAAAAAAATATCAAATGCAAAATCAACAACTCGTTTCGCGGGGGGGCAAGTCCCTCTTAATCATTACTTTATTTGCCTTAGTACTTAGCCTTTCTTGCCAAAAAGAACGGCAGGTTTTCCAGACAACAACGGTAGTTTCCGTTTCGGAGGCAAAACAATATTTCGAGGCCCATTTTACTACAGGCAACAACAGCCAGTGGTTCCAACCAGATGGTAAGTTAAAATCCGGATTATCATTTGAAGATATTATTAAGGCTCGTCAACCTTTATGGGGTAGCGCATTCGAAAAGCAGATTTCGGTGGGCCGTGCCGTGCAAATACCGCTGCATATAGGCGATTTGCTCATAACGGTCAATGGAGGTAAAGATTTGCTGCCGCTGGCTTCGCTGCATTATGTACTGATGTATAAAGATGCGCTTGATTCGATGCATACCGAATGGGTGACACTAATGCCCGATTCTGCATGGCTTTATGGCAAACGTGATAAATACACGGGTAAAATAGAAGTAAAAGATTGGGGTGGAAATTTTATCAAGGGCTATTTCTATCATAAACAAGGAAGCATAACCCAATATTCAAAAACTGCAAAAGCAACAGGAAGCGGAATACGTGGAAGCATAAGCCAACTGTCGCTTTTGGCGCCTGACGACTGCCTTCAAATTAAAGTGTATATAGAGGATGGCTGGGTTTGCGGCTGGCCTACCGATGAGCCGCAATGCTTGACATGCGATGATGAACCTGGCTATTTTCCTGATCCCATTCCTTTGCCAGGTGATGGCAGCGGCGGTGGCACATCAGGTGGCGATTATGCTAACAGTTGCAACCCAAACCCAAACTATACAGTACCCAACTATCCACCACCACCAGGCACACAGTGGAGGCTTCCATGTGGCCCGGTACCTGTTCCCGCTCCATCAGACACCTATACCAATCCGGTAACCGGGATTACCTATTCCTATTCTGCTATCGAGCAGTTCTTTAATAATCACCCGGAAGTAATCGAAGCATTTTTGGCAGGGGATGATATTCCGTTACAGCTAGATTTTCAGACCGATATTATGCAGGGGATTGAATTTAGCATTGAGTACATGTACCTGAAAACAGCACATCCCGACTGGAGCGATTCACGTCTATTTGCTACCGCTTACTGGAATGTAGTTCGTGAGGATTTTCATTTTGCACTTGACATACTGGGCATGTTTCCTTTGCTGGGCGAGGCCGCCGATATTACCAATGGAGTAATTTATTTTGTGGAAGGCGACAAAATAAATGGCGCCATGAGTGTTGGCAGCGCCATACCCATTTGGGGCTGGGTAAGCACAGCAGGCAAGTGGGTACGCACTACAACTAAGGTAATGACGAAGCCCATTAGCGAAGCGGCAGGAAAAATAGCTTACAGGGCTATAACAACCAGTAAGGGTGCGGTGCGAATGGTTAGGGTGGCTGTAAGCGCCCTGGACCATGCAGCTATTAAAGCTTTGCAGGCCGTAAAACCTGCCGACCAAACCCTTACCAACCTGAGCCGCACAATAATTGACCAATTTTCGCACCGCATATCGCCCCCGCCAGGGAGTTTAAAAACCAAGGTGGATAATATTGTACAAAATGGCGATATTGGCGGCAGCATAACCGAAGAGCTTTCCGATGAGCTATTCCAGGTAGGCGGTTTTGTAAAAAAGCCCTCTCATTTTGGAATTAATAATAGTAACGGATTTGATGGCGTGTACATTAAATATGACGCCAATAACAATGTGCAGGAAATTATTATTAATGAGGCCAAACAAGTGGGCGCAGCGGGGAATATTAAGCTGGAACCAAGAAATGTTAATAGCGGCCTGCCAGCACAAATGAGTGATAGATGGATTATTGATCGTATTAATGTTATGCAATCGAGTCCGGATCAGGCGATTAGAGATTTGGGTAATTTGTTGCTAAATAACCAGAATAAAATTACCAAAACAGTAACTGGAGTTGATAAATCAACTTCGGAAATAGTTATTTTAAAACTTGATAAATACTAAGTGAATCATGTTGTCACTAAATGAGGTATATACAAACGACAGAGAATCTGAGAAAATGTGTATTCAAAGAATTGAGCAAGCAGGTAAGGCTTGCGAGGATGTTAAAGGAGATATTATGTTCCTTTGGCATTTCAATAAAACATTTGCGATCGCAACATTTTTTCTTGAGGGTGATTTATCGAAGTCCAAATACTACTTCTATGTGTGCGGTTTACTTTCCATCTACATGCAAAATTATTATGGAGAGAGAGTTATTGATTATGGAATTGGCGATGCTACTTTTGCTTTGTTGTCCGATGACGAATGTGTCATTCAAAGCTTTTCAAACCTCAATCACCCCTGGTTTGAACATACTATTAAAACAGGAAGCCTGATACATGCCATCCAAAACATTATTAAAGGCGATTGGAAAGCCCTGGAAAGGGATATTGCCATCTATGAAAAAATTGCAAACACCCAAAAAGGAAAAATAAACATACCTGATCTTATGTTTTTTAAGGGAATGCAGGAAAAGGATGAAAGAGCAATTGGTGCTGCAATCCATTTATTGATTAAAGACCACAAAAAGCGCAATAAGCACATGGGCATAGCGCAGGAATATATTTCTATTCCAGCGCTTACCTACACCAAACTTGCCTGGCGACATGGTTTTGAATTAGATATTGACCATCCGCTTATCCCAAAAGCATTGCTGCCCGTGCACCCATTGCCGGAGTATAAAATTCCCTACAAGTTTTTACAGGATTGGTTTAGCAAAAATCCCCTTTAAGATTCAAATTTAGCAACGCCTCTATACTTTGGGGGCGTTGCAAAGGAT
>CAYUGH010000227.1:0-2993 GCA_964444195.1 uncultured Chitinophagaceae bacterium | reverse complement strand
CGAGGCCGGGAGTAATAGAGGGCAGCGCCGTGGTGGGCTCGGGATCAGCCTCCGCCGGCACTACCGGGCGCGTTCCGAATGTGCGACGGTATAGTTCCTGTATATCGTAGGTTATAAATGCCATTGTACAAATTCCAAATTTTAAAATTCCAAATCCCAATCCCTAATTCCCAATCCCTAATTCCCAATCCCTAATTCCTAACTCCCAATCACGTCGCCATCCTCGCCCCGCTATTAAGCAGCCTTAGAAACATTTCGCTTAGCTGATCTTCGGCATTTTCCATAGCGGTTTTACCGCCACCACCGTGTATGGCAATGGTATCGGCAAACTTTACGCCGTTGATGTTGATGACCCGCGGGCCGCCGCCGGTTATGCTATCGCTTAAGCTTTTGCCTTTTTTGCCCTTACCCGGATCATTGAGGGCTGCAAAGGGATCTGATCCGCCGTCTTCAAGCATGGCAGCACTTACAATATCAGGGCCCAGCAATGCTTTAAGCTGTTCTTTCTTTTTCCAGCTATCGCTAATCTTATTATTGTATTCCCTATTTTGATAGGCGCTAATATTTTTATCGTAATAGTACTGCTGTGCTTGCCCAAATCCCACTTTGCCTTTGCTGCCAATTACAGCCATAGCGCCCTTTCCCAATGCGCTGGCGCGCATAATATTTTGGGCAAGCATGCCTGGCTGGTTATCTTCAGGATTAGCATATTTGGCATCTATATATTCTTTGTAGGCTTTCTGGTAAACCTCTTTTTTAGCCGCGGCCTCGGCCTGCTTAAACAGGCTGGCGGTATAGGCTTCAATAGCCGCCTTTCCTGTGTTTGCCAAATCACTGTCAAACTTTAGAGCTTTGCTGTGCTCACCCATGCTGCGGGTAAGTTTATCGTACGCCTCTTTGCGTCGCCTAAGCGGCAATTCGTTATCTGTGGCAACCCTCAGCAGTTCATTCAGTTTTGCCTTTTCAATCTCCGCCGTTTCAGCAGCCTTTGCATGGGCTCCTGCCATTTCCCGCTGTGCCTTTTGCAAAGGAGTAAGTTCATTGTTGGCGCGGCGCATAAGCATTACCAGCCCGGCTAAGCCAGCAGCCATTAGCACAAAAGGATTGGTAAGCGCCATCATGGTAAGCCTTACCAAAGCGCTGTTCATAAGGCTGGTAGCAATTGCCGCGCCGCGCATGCCAATGGCAAATCCAACAGCCTCCATATTGGTTACCAGCAAGGCGGCTCCCACTACGGCCAGCATGCCAGCTATATCCTTTCCGTTGTTTTCTAAAAAATCAAAAAAACGGCTTACCAGCGAAAACAATTTCGTAAGCGGTGGAAGTAAAACGGTACCAATTTTTACAGCTATTCCCTCCAGTTGGCCCTTTAGCGCTTCCAGTTTTCCAAATGGAGTATTGGCGATTTTATCGGTCATTTGGTAAAAGCGGCCCATTGGCCCGGTGGCAGTTTCAAAGGCTGCGGTAACCATATCGGCGGTAATGGCGCCTTCTTCCATCAGCTTTTTTAAGTCGCCAATGCTTTTACCCGTTTTTTCGGATATAACCCCAAGAGGGTTGAACCCGGCATTGATAAGCTGTAGCAAATCCTGTCCCATCAGGCGGCCGGCGCTTTGGATTTGGCTAAATGCCAGGGTAAGGCTGTTAAGCTTATTCTTATCGCCCATAGCCACGTCGCTAAGCATCTTCGTATAGCCCATTACCTTATCAGAGCCTATTCCAAACCCTAACATGGTTTGGGCATTGTCGTGTACTTCGTTGCCCCAGATGGTATCGCGGGCATATTTTGTAAGGTCGCCGTATAGCTGCTCTCCCTGTGCATCACCGGCCATTGCCCGCATGCTTGCGCGAGTTTTATCGGCCTGCATGGCAGCACGTGAGGCAAATGCGCCCCCGGTTAAGGCCATTACCAAGGGGTTGCGTATCAGGCCCGCGCCCGGCAGTTGGTTAAATGCATCGGAAGCCCAGGTTTTCAGGCGGCTGCCGTTCATGGTATTTAGCTTGTTAATATTGCCCTCAAGCCGCTTTATTTCGCTGTTGTATGCCCTTATCTGCCTGATACCGGAAGCCGTGCCTGCATCCAAGCCATTGCGGCTATTTCGCAGTTTATCAAGCGCCGATTGGAGTTGATTAACACTCCCCGCACCGGTTTTGAATGATTGAGCAAAAGCGCGGTTTTTTTGTTCCATCCCCTGCAATGCCCTTCCAGCGGTTGCGGCCATGCCTCGCATTTTACTGCTCAGCATGTCCTTTAAATAAATGGAATATTGCAGTATATTTGCAGACATGGAAGTACTTGTTTACCTAATAATTCTGACTATTTGCGGCACTTTGTTAGGCACCATATTTTCAACTATTGCCGGGGTTTCACTTCATGTGGGTAAGCGGCTATTAAAGTACTGGCCAATTACCCTGCCTGTGGTATTGCTTTCCCTTTTGCTACCCTGGTATGCCGCAGGCATTGTCATATGGGTTGTTTTTTTTGCATGCTTTCACGCTTCCGAAAGCCAAAGCAAATCATAAGCTTTTAGCTTCCATTTCCCGTATCTTTTTTAAATAGACCAGGGCGCAGGCATACTCTTCATCAGTCAGTTCCGCAGGGTTTCGTTTATAATAGTATTGTATCAGCCAATAGCTCTCTTCCAGCCATCCATAGGCGCTTTGGGCCAGTTCCTCGGCTTTTACGAAATTTTTTTTAGCGACGCAACCTTCAGGGTGATAAGGTTTTGCAACTCCCACGAAGCGCTGATAAACAAATCATCATCTGCTTTAATAGCTTCATCGCCTCCAAGCCAGCATTCCTCTAAAAAAACTTCGGCCTGCGCGAAGGGGTCGGCCATGCCTTTTTGCATAGCATAACGTATGGTTTCCCTACCCGGTTTTTTCAACCAGCACTTACGGCCCTCTACATCCAGTTCAAATATCTGTTTGTGCTCCTTTTTCCAGGCTTCTATTTGCTCGGGGGTTACTTCTTTCATATACTAATTATGAAT
>CAYUGH010000226.1:0-2999 GCA_964444195.1 uncultured Chitinophagaceae bacterium | reverse complement strand
TTCGGCAAACAACCGGTTCACGGCATTTAATTTTTGGTTGGGCGCCGATAGGGTATGGAAGGATTGGTTAATGCGGGAAAATGCCTGCCGGCTAAGCAGGTACAAACCCGTAATGGCCAGCCCACTGATGAGGAAAGCTATCAGGATCTTTTGAAGTAAAGAGGTATTCAGGCCTTTTTGCTGCATTTATAAGAAGTTCGATCTATAGATTAAAAGCAAATTAATAAGGCCTGACCCTAATAAACGCTCCTACCATTTTTTTTAACCTTACAATTGCTGAAATGCTGCCTGGCGATCATATTTTAAGGGACTGTTAGCAATTCGGAAGTTGCAGATTCTTCTCCTCCCGATTTTTTGCAGAGATTTATTACTCCGGTGGTTATTTCCATTATCCTTCTACCCTGTTTTTGAGCGCCTCATTCATCTGCTCAAATCCGGCCCGGGTTTTGGTATCGAGCATTTTTTGAAGCAACGGAACCAGGATGCCGCTAAACTGTTCGGAATGATGAAAGGTGGTGGTGCCATCACCATTATCCTGCAACAAAAAACGGTGTTCGCCATCAAACAATCGCTTTACCCAAAGCTTTCCGAGCCAGCGGAATTCGCGTAGAGCATCAAAGGCCAGCACTTTGGGTTTAAAAGTCATCGGGCTTCCTCCCGGCGGGTGCAGGGTAACCTGGATTGTTTCGCCCACAGCTACTTCGCCTGTAAGTTGCTTAATAAAAGGATTCCAGGAAGGGTAGCTTGCAAAATCGGTAAGTACTTGCCAAACCTCGCTGGGCGTGGCGTTGATTATGATCGAGGAAGAAAGAGTGAAAGGCATATTGACTTTGGTATTGGTGAAGGCACAAACAAATAAAAGGGATTTTTAACCACTCCAAGTTCAAGAGTCACTTTTTCGGAATTGTATCTAGTGGCTTCCTGTATTCCAAGGCTTGTAACCGTTGTTCAATTTTTTGCATTTGTGCTTTTAGTACCACCGTATCAATTGGCTGACTCTGTTTGTCCTTGTTGGTTATAAAAACGGATGTTACAATTGAGGAAAAAATTGAAATAATAGAAACAACTAATCCCCAAATAAGTAGCTTTTTACCTAATCCCTTTTGAAACTCTAAAACCTCAATCTCTGTAGTCATTTTTTTGTCAGATAAAATTTGCCTTACTACATCTGCGTTTTTAGTCTCCAAATGTGATTTGAATAGATCCTTAAACCCTCCTTGGTCTTGAAAGGTCAGACACTTAGTTTTGTCCACGCTAACAACAACAAAATCACCTGAATTAAATTTTTGAGCAGTCAAAATTCCTATATCATGCCCAATATTGCAGATTTCATTAATTGCAAATTGTGCTAAATCCTCGTTGACATTGAATAGTTTGGAAAAAAGCGAACTAGATGGATATCTTTTTTCTGTCAAGTGGACATGATAAGCAATGAAAAAGCTAAAAACATTGTCAATAAGCTCTATTTGTTCACTAGTATATTTCATATCTGGACTCTTTCAATACAATTAAATACGGATTAGCAATCCAAATTTACTTGCAATTAATTTTTAGAATGTAAAAAGGACGATTCGCATTGATTGAGTAGCATGATAAAATGACAGAATTTAGTCAAAATGCTGAAAGGCTGTCAAATACTTTTTAGCCAGCATTTTAAGCAAATACCTGGCTTCCAAAGAGCTTTTATAGGTGTGCCAAATATATTTTTTAGAAAAGTCTCCATACAAATGTTCTCCCTTATTATTTGTTAACCTCCATTTTAAAATATCCTTTGTCATAAACAATTGAAAACCTTCTTTATCCAAACCCAAACTATTGATAGATAAATTAAAGTTGCTCGAAATTTTTGGACGTTGGTTAAATATAAATGTGAGATTGGTCTCGCCTTCAAATAACAAAATAAGCGTTACCCCCTCTAAAAGTAAAAATTCTGGGTAGCTACTACAAACCTTTAAGTAATGTTTACCACGATAATATTGAAATGTAAGCCCAATGAAATATGTTGCATAATTGTCAGCAACTGAAATCATTTTAAAATACTCTTCATCTTTACCGGCAATTTTAGCTATGGAAACTGTTTCTGATTTATCAAAATCATCTATAGTTTTAACGATTTCAATTTCACAAAGTCGACCAATTGATTGTTCCAATATTACTTCATCAAAATCAGAAAGGTAGACTTCATCTAAAATTCTTCCAATAAGAATTCCTCGCTTAACAATATCATTCTTTTGAATAACAAAATCTGTCAATTTTCCTGAAATTGGGGAGGTGAATTCAAGATTTGAATTAGTCGTATCCTCTTCAAATGAAAACAGAGTTTGTCCTTTAAGGACATATTCATTTTTAGACACAAAACATTCTGTAACTACTCCTGATCCTACAACAAAAAATTTAGGGCGATTAATATATTTTAGGTCAAGGATTACTTCAATTTCCGCCATACTATTAAACTAAGATGATGAGTGCTGTACTTTATTTAAAGAAGGGATTCATCGTAATGAAGGGCAATATTTCTGCTATCAAGCAATTTCATAAAATCCATCCAATGCATGCCGGCAAGTGCTGCAGCTTTCCGCAAGGAAAGCCGCTCCTGCTGAAAAAGGAAAATGGCAATTTCAACCTTAAACTCCTTTTCACTTAACCCTGCAGCCTGTAACACACTATCTTCAATAATGAGCATGGGATTGTTTTTTCAAAGATAGACTTTTTTATTTTTCCGCCTGAAGTGGTGCACTTCCTTTACTCATCCAATCATAAGCGGGCACCCTTTCTTATTCCTTATTATTTATTGCTTATTCGTTATTTCCCCGGCTATCCCCATTCAACCTCTTCCTTCTCCTTATCCTGCTTGTGCACACGCTTGCTTACAACAATGCTGAATTCATATAAAGCCAATAGAGGTAACACCACGATCAACTGGCTCATCCAATCAGGGCTTGGCGTAATAACGGCGGCCACTACCAGCAGCGCCACTACCGCGTACTTGCGGTATTCTT
>CAYUGH010000225.1:0-3026 GCA_964444195.1 uncultured Chitinophagaceae bacterium | reverse complement strand
CCTCCTAAAAGATAAGATGTATTTAGATTGCTTTGGTGAGTGCGGGGGAATGGGCAGGTGCGCAACTTGTATTATAAAAATCAATGGCCTAACCGGAAGCTCAACCACTAAAGAAAGAAATGAACCTGTTACGCTTTCTAAAATTGGCTATAAGGAAGAAAACATACGGCTTTCTTGCCAGTTGCTGGTTACTAAAGATTTAAATGGCGTAGTGGTTGAATTAATTGGATTGCAATGAATACAAAAAACAGCGCCTTGTATATGGCTGTTGACATGAGGTTGGACATGCTGACCGAAGAACAATACCGCGAATTGCAGGCACTTGGAAAATTCGATGCAAAAACATCAAGCTGGATAATCACCCCGCCTGAGATCAGGAAGCTGGGTGGCGCCATCTTTGCCGATTTCCGCTACAACCATGTATTTGTGTACCACAATGGGGCGGAATCTTATTATGCTGCCAGGGGGTTCCGCGGCTCGCTAAGGGTGTGAATGTTGTACCGGCAGCCGGGTTTTCAACAAAAAAATCCTTCCCCCAAAAATAAAATTTCCCCTTCACCCCTATCCTCCGCAGGGATATATTTGTCGTTTCCCAAATAACGCGGCTTATGAGTACGAAAAATATGATGAGGGTAGCTTTTTGCCTGACCCTTGTTTGGTTTGCAGGCGAGGTCCACGCACAGTTAGCCCCGCTTACTGTTGAAAAAATAATGCGCGACCCCAAATGGATGGGTACCCAACCTTCGGGCGCCAACTGGAGCCCCGATGCCAAATACCTGTATTTCAACTGGAACCCCGATGGCGCACCGGCGGATTCGCTGTACTCGGTATCACCCGGAGCCGCTGCACCGCGCAAGCTTTCTTTTGCCGAAAAAAAAGAGCTTGGTCCACGCACCAATCCCGTCTATAACCTTTCGCGCAGCGCTTATGCAAGCCAAAGCGGTGGCGATGTGTATTATACCGACCTGAAAACAGGCATTACCCGCCGCATCACCCAAACCGAAGAAACAGAAAGCAACCCCGTTTTTTCTTTTGGCGAGAAAAAAATAGTATATACCCGCAACCAAAACCTCTATGCCTGGGATATTGCCACGGGCGAAACCACCCAGTTGTCAAGATTGGTAAGACCCCAGCCGGGAGCCTCACGAGCAGGCGCCGAAAAGCTGAACCCGCAGGAGCAATGGCTGAAAGATGACCAGCTTGAATGGATACAGGTGCTGAAGGAGCGTAAGGAAAAAACCGACTCGGCCGAAGCCTACCGGAAGGCTTTTACCAAAGGTGCTGAACTGCGCGAAATAAAGCTGGACGATAAAAACCTGGCAGGGCTTAACCTTAGCCCTGATGGCCGTTATGTGGGGTACAGGCTTACTAAGCAGGCCGGCGGAAAAAACACCATTGTACCAACCTATGTTACCGAAAGCGGCTTTACCACCGACCTCAACAGCCGCACCAAGGTAGGCGCGCCTCCTTCCGCTTCAGAAATATTTATTTTCGACCGGGTTCTCGATACTGTTTTTAGCATTAAAACCGACAGCCTGCCTGGCATAAAAGATATACCTGCTTATGTAAAAGATTACCCCAAAGTATGGGAGGAAAAAAACAAGAAACCTGCTGTGCGTACATTAAATGTAATGCTGCCTAACTGGAACCAAATGGCCACCCTGGCTGTTGTGGAAATCCGCTCTGTGGATAACAAGGACCGCTGGATTATGTTGCTGAACCCTTCTACCTGGCAGTTAACCCTGCTCGACCGTCAGCATGATGATGCCTGGATTGGCGGCCCCGGGATCGTGGGCGGTTTTGGCGGCGGGCAGGCGGGCTGGATAAACGATCAAACCTATTGGTTTAAAAGCGAAGCCACCGGGTATAGCCACCTTTATACAGTGGATGTAAAATCGGGCAGCAAAAAAGCGTTAACTACCGGAAACTACGAAGTGCTTTCCGCCCGGCTTAATCCTTCCAAAACCTGGTTTTACCTCACCACCAATGAGGAGGAACCCGGTCAGCGGCATTTTTACAAATTGGCTGTAAACGGGGGCAAGGCTGAAAAGCTGACCACCCTTACAGGGGCCAATGAGGTAGAGCTATCCCCTGATGAAAAATGGCTCGCCATCCGCAACTCGTACAGCAACAGGCCCTGGGAACTGTGGCTACAGGAAAACAAGCCCGGCGCCAAACCCGTACAGGTTACCCATAAGGCCATGAGCGCCGAGTTTGCCTCTTACCCCTGGCGCGATCCTGAACTCATCACTTTTAGAGCTTCGGATGGGGCGAATGTGTATGCCCGGCTATTCAAGCCCGCCAATCCCAACCCCAAAAAGCCTGCGGTGATCTTTGTGCATGGCGCAGGATACCTGCAAAACGCGCACAAGTGGTGGAGCAGCTATTTCCGCGAATATATGTTTCATAACCTGCTGGCCGATGCCGGGTACACGGTGCTGGATATTGATTACCGTGGCAGTGCTGGATACGGCCGCGACTGGCGCACCGGCATTTACCGCTACATGGGTGGAAAAGACCTGAGCGATCATGTGGATGCCGCCGATTACCTGGTAAAGCAGCACGGCATTGACCCGGGCCGGATTGGCATTTACGGGGGTTCCTATGGCGGATTCATTACGTTGATGGCGCTGTTTACCCAACCCGGCGTATTTGCCGCTGGCGCTGCCCTGAGGCCGGTAACCGATTGGGCGCATTATAACCACGGCTACACCAGCAATATACTGAACGAGCCTATAAACGACAGCATTGCTTACCGCCGCAGCTCACCCATATATTTTGCCGACGAGCTAAAAGACAGGCTGCTTATTTGCCATGGCCTGGTTGATGTAAATGTGCATGTGCAGGATGTAATGCGGCTGAACCAGCGGCTGATTGAACTGGGAAAGAATAACTTTGAAATAGCGCTGTACCCACTGGAAGATCATGGCTTTGTGGAGCCGAGTAGCTGGACGGATGAGTACAAGCGGATTTATAAACTGTTTGAAGAGGTTTTGAAAAGGTAGTTTGTTTATTGTTTATTGTTT
>CAYUGH010000224.1:0-3056 GCA_964444195.1 uncultured Chitinophagaceae bacterium | reverse complement strand
TGGAAATTGCCACCCGGCTGTTTCATGAAAAGGGTTACAATGCTACCAGCATGCGGCAGCTTGCCGAGCAACTGGGCATTGAAGCGGCGAGCCTGTACAACCATATAAACAGCAAAGACGAACTGCTTCAGCAAATTTGCTTTGGCATGGCTATTCATTACAACGCCCACATGGAACAGGTTGAAAATGAACCCATTCAGCCTGTTGAGCGGGTTGAAAAGCTGGTACGTTTTCATATTGGTATGATGCTGAGCCACTTTGAAGACGTGTATGTTACCAATCGCGACTGGAAGCACCTGAAAGAGCCGCTGCTTGGCAATTTTTTACAACAGCGCAAGGCCTACGAAAAACGATTTGCCCAATTGGTGCAACAGGCCATTGATGCCGGAGAAATAATCACCGTTCACCCGCATGCGGCCGTGCTTACCATATTGAGCGCGGTAAGGGGTATTGAATTCTGGCAGCGGAATCCGCGAAATATAAGCGCCCCGCAGTTGGAAGAAGATATGGTTCGCATACTGATGAACGGCCTGAAAAAATAATTACGATTACTACCACTATGATTGCTGAAAAAAGTAAAACGGCTTTTTATTCAATTCCTGTAAAAAGTATAGAAAAACAAACCCGACATGCGGTAGCTATTGAGCTGGATGTGCCGGAAGAATTAAAGGAACTGTTTGCCTACCTGCCGGGCCAATATCTTACGTTTAAAAAACGGATTGATGGGGAAGAACTGCGGCGAAACTATAGCCTGTGCAGCAACCCGCTGGAAAGCAAATGGAGGGTTGGTGTAAAAAAAGTATCCGGGGGATTGTTTAGCAGTTGGGCCAATGAGCAACTAAGGGCCGGAGATATGCTTGAAGTGATGCCCCCCATGGGAAAATTTACCCCTGCGCTAAACCCGGCCAATCAAAAACACTATTGCGCATTTGCAGCAGGCTCGGGCATAACCCCTATTTTTTCCATAATCAGCGCCACGCTGGCCACCGAGCCCAACAGCCATTTTACCCTGGTGTACGGCAACCAAAGCCGCAGCAGCATTATGTTTAAGGAAGAGCTGGAAGCGCTGAAAAACAAATACATCAACCGGTTGAGCATATACCATATCCTGAGCAGGGAGAAAACGGATGCGGATATCAACTATGGTCGGATTGACGCAGCCAAATGCGAACAGATATTTTCAAAGCTGATCGATATACAAACCGTGGATGAATTTTTTCTTTGCGGTCCCGAGCCCATGAGCCTTTGCATAAAGGAGGCGTTGGTGGCCAGCAGAGTGGATGATAAGAAAATACGCCTGGAGCTTTTTACTACCTCAGGAAAAGGCAGAAAACAATTACAGAAGCCTACCCATTCAGAAGATGAAACCCCTAAAAGCCGGGTCACCATCCGCCACGATGGCGTTGAATCGTCGTTTGACCTTGCCTACGACAGCGACCCCATAATGGATGCCGCGCTCCACGAAGGTTTGGAACTGCCTTACGCCTGCAAGGGTGGCATGTGCTGCACCTGCAAAGCCAAGTTGGTAAAAGGCGAGGTTGATATGGAAGTGCATTACGGGCTGGAACACGATGAAATAGAAGCCGGTTATATCCTTACCTGCCAAAGCCATCCTAAAACGGCTGAAGTGGTGGTTGATTTTGATGCGAGGTAAGAAAATCCTCAACCGGTATGAAATTAGCCCTTATAATTTATTCGACTCATGCTTGAAATTCGTGGGCTATCAGTCTCTGGAAAAGGATATACGCGAAGAAAAAGAAAAATATATTTTGATAGTATTTTTACTATCAAAATATATTACCTTCGCTAGCAAATTCCAGCCCCGCAGATGAAATCAAGCGAACTTCATAAACTCATCAAAAAAAATGGATGGTCGCTTTTGCGGGTGAAAGGAAGCCATTATATCTATGAAAGGAATGGCAGGACATATCCTGTTCCCTTCCATGGAACTAAGGAAATGGGGTTGGAGTAATTGATCAACAAATTAGAAAAAATGAAACAAGTTAAAATAACCATAGAAAGAAGCGAAGATGCTTTTTGGACCTATGCCGAACAAATAGAGGGAGTGAGCGGTGCCGGTGATACGGTGGAAGAAGCCAAACAATCTGTTTTAGAAAGCATTGAAATCCAAAAAGAGTTAGGCAATTGGCCTAAGGCGCTGGGTGAAAATTATAATGTGGTTTATAAATTCGATACCGAAAGCCTGCTTAATTATTTTAAAGGCGTGTTTACCCATGCCGCTTTTGAACGCATCACAGGCATTAATCAAAGGCAATTGCAACACTACGCCACAGGCCACCGGAAACCAAGGCCACAGCAGGCAAAAAAAATTGAAGCTGCCTTGCATAAGTTGGGGAATGAATTGCTGGCGGTAGAGTTGTAGGGAAAGTGCACTATTGACCAAGGCGCAACTTAAAGCATACCATTGGTTTCGATTTTCTCCCTCAACGGGCGATAAAGAAATACCAATGTCATGATGACGCCAAACAAAAATGTAGAACTGGCAGTTTCAATTAAATGACTCAGTCGTACGCTTGCAATAGGCAATAACGGGTTTTCTACAATATGCCCAAGATTTTGGGGAATACCTAAAAATACACCCACCAGCAGCGCCGTTTTCCATGCATCAAGTTTAGACCCTGCTATTACAGGGAGCGCAAACAGCGTCCATAACATGGCGCGCAACACCTGGAATGGAAACAGGTACGGATCGGCTTTTAACGTATGAAGTGTATGTTGCCAGAAAGGTAAAATGTCGCCGGGGCTTCCATAAAAGCTGCGCAGGGCAGGATTTTGCCAGGCAATAAAGTATCCCGCACACCAGTACAATACTACATAAGTGGCCGCAATAATGCCAAGTTTCCACAGCCATTGTGTTACTGGCATATCCAAAGGTTTTGCAGCGGGCTCACCAGGTTTTGTTCTGCCTTTTCCCGACATCCAAATTGCAATGGGAACAAACACAAACGCCACCGGCAAACCCATTATAAAAAGCCGGGGTAACAGTTTCCCGTGGTTTGTATGGATGAGTCGCCCAAGCAACTAATAAAGGAAAC
>CAYUGH010000223.1:0-3063 GCA_964444195.1 uncultured Chitinophagaceae bacterium | reverse complement strand
GTATTCCAGGATTTTCAGTTGCTTACCGACCGGAATGTGGAAGAAAACCTAAGGTTTGTGCTGAAAGCAACCGGCTGGAAGGAAGAAGCCACGATGAAGGCCAAAATGGATGATGTGCTCGAAAAAGTAGGCCTGAAAGGAAAGGGCTTTAAAATGCCTTACGAAATGAGTGGTGGCGAACAGCAAAGGGTAGATATTGCCCGTGCGCTGCTCAATTCGCCCAAATTGATTCTTGCCGATGAACCAACCGGTAATCTCGACCCTGAAACAACGGATGAAATCATGCAACTGCTCAACAACCTTTGCAAGGATTATGGCGCAGCGCTCATTATGGCTACCCACGATTACAACGTGATCTATAAATTTCCGGCCCGCATATTGAAAACGGAGAAGGGGCATGTGTACGACAGCGCCAAACATACATCGGGCGTTTAATAACAGCATGGGTTAAATGTCTTTTATAATATTCAAAAAGTCATCCAGCTTATATGCTCCATCAACTGTACGTCTTTCATACACCATGAAGTAACGATAATTATTTCCCGCTTTACTTGCCCAAAGTCCGCCAAGCCTTATCTTCTGTTCTGCATCCAAATGATCACCTTTTGTTTCCAATAAAATGGTTTTACCGCTTTTTGCATGAATGATAAAGTCAGGGTAATGATTTACAAAGCCGTTAATTCTAAAACCTTTCCGTTCAATATTTCTTGTCCAAAAAGCAATGCTTTGCATGTTACTAATCTCATTGATTACACGTTCTTCAAAGCTGTTCATACTCCCTTCTTTCTCGTAAAGGGATTTGGTAATGTCTTTGGATGTTTCACCAGGAGAAATGCTCTTAGGTAGGGTAAACAAAGGCTTTATAAACACCTTGTCAATGTCTAAAAACTCTTTGAATTTCTTTTCTGCAAATGCTTCAGATAAAGATTTTATTTTCTGTTTTATCTTGTCTGTATAAGTGTATTCATTATGCGCGAGGTTGCCAAACTGCTCGTCATTGAAATCTCCTAAAATCCGGTTGATATATTTTTCAATTTCCTTGTCGGGAATTGGATACATATTTCCAATGATGTCCATTATGCGTTTTGTGAAATTCTTTACGCGGGTTTCTTTTTTTGATGGATCAAGCATGTAAGTCATTACACTCTCTTTCACGTAACCATCAAGCCTAACAAATGTTGGGGTATGCTCTTTTTTTGTTTCATCCAAATCTACCTTATAGAGTTCAGAAGCAATGCTGTCAAAAGCAATATTGGTGTCTGCCTTACTTAAAGCAAATCCTTCTAATAAATTTTCCTTCTCCAGGGGCGTTTCTTCTTCCTTTTGCCCGAACAAATCGTTGGCAGGAACTTTCAGATAAAACTGCGGCAAGTTTATTGCTTCCGCCTGTTTCCTGAAAGTATCCTTTATACTGTATGTTTTCACAAGCTGTTGTATTTCGTTGGGTAAAGCCATTGTATTGGTCGCTTCCATCTCGGTCCCGCTTATGCGGGATTCAAATGCCTCATTTTGTTGTATCGCTATTTGTTCAATTTCAGAAACTGTTGTGTTTGGCATAGCTGTTTCAGAAGGAACCGAAATTCTTGCTGTATCAATATCAGAAGTAATGTCTTCTGTTTTTTCCTCCCTTGTTGGGAAAACAATAAGCTGTTGTAAAGGTTCTTGTTTCCTGGCTTCCTCCAACATTGCGGGGTCCGCAAGTTTGTAATCCTTATCGCTGAAACCTGCTTTGTTCAAGCCCTTCACAATATTGTCGAGGGTATCAAGAAATTTGGATGAAGCTGTAAGCACATAGCTTAAATTGAGCAATGGAAAATTATGCTTCATTACATAGGGCTGGCGCAAAACCCTGCCTAAAATTTGCTCTACATCAACGGCTGAACTCTTATCTGCTAACGATGCCAGAATATAAGCAAACGGGCAATCCCAGCCTTCCTTTAATGCGTTTATGGTAATGATATAACGAACTTCACAATCTTTGCTCATCAGGTCAATACCCTTTATTTCATTGATGTTTGCTGTTTTTATTTTTATTTGGCCGGCAGGAATTTTTAGCTCAATGAGTTTTTCTTTGAGCTTCTGAACATTCGTTTTTTCTTCTTCTTCGTTGGTAAAGGCTTTGCCGTTTTTGGGCTGCGCCTGGAATAAAACGATTGGACGAATGTATTTACCGCCTTTGTTTTCTTCTTCAATGGCTTGCAGTTCCAAACGCTTTTGAAGTTGCAGGCTTGAATTGATTACTTCTGTTTTATCCTGGTGGTTGTACACAATAACAGGCAGCTTTACCATGTTTTCCCTTTTCAATTCCAGGGCATCAATAAAGCTGATAATATTGCTGTTGTTTCTCGGAGTTGCGGTAAGGTCAAAAATAAAGCAAGGATTGACTTCTTTGAGCATATCCACACTCAAATCACTTTCGGCATTGTGGCTTTCGTCCACAACAACCAACGGATTAAGGTATTTAATTACCGACCCCAACGTAATTTCGGTATCTTTTCCCAGCAGGTTTTCAAAGGATTGCAGGTTACCGTTTTCCTGGAATACTTTCCGGTCTTCTTTGTTTTTGGCCCTCAAACTGTCGAAGCTAAACACCATAATGTTTAACTGCTCTTTTACCGAAGTGGCATTAAACCCGCTTCCCTGCAATAAGGCAGCTTTGTCAAATACTTCCACCTTGTTGCCGAAGTGTGAATTGATTTTTTGACGGTAAGGATGCGAAGGGTCTTTCAGGTTTTTGATGGTTTGGTCTAAAATGGTAATGGAAGGAACTAACCAAACCACGGCTTTGGGGCGGTCATAGTCAAAAGCATCAAAAATGGTTTTAATGGCATTGCATGCAATAAATGTTTTTCCGCCTGCCGTTGGTACTTTCACGCAAATGTGCGGAACACGGGGAACATTATTTTTGTATGGTTCAATGGCAGTTCCTGAAAAAGGGAAAAGTGGGGTACTTGGGTGCTTTACCCAAAAATTATAAAATGCGTCTTTCGTGTCTTTGGTTTCCTGTATGTGTTCCAAAAACAAAGAAAGGTCGTTGATTACCTGCTGTTGATATGGCTTTAA
>CAYUGH010000222.1:0-3102 GCA_964444195.1 uncultured Chitinophagaceae bacterium | reverse complement strand
AGTCCTTTTACATTTTCCAGGTCCGGGAGGTATAGTACCGCTTTAACAGCCACCGACAGCAAGGGCTGTATTGACAGTGTAAAAAAGCAAACCATTGTTTTGCCATTGCCGTTTATAAAAGTAACCCCGGCTACGGGTATTAACTGCCCGGGCGATACCGTTCAATTGAATGCGCTTCACCAGGGTAAAATCAGGTGGACAACTGCTTCTGAGTCTGAGGTTTCCTGTGATACCTGCTCCTCCATAAAGGTACAACCATTGGTTCCAACTATTTATACCGCAACG
This sequence comes from uncultured Chitinophagaceae bacterium, assembly GCA_964444195.1. GTDB lineage: Bacteria > Bacteroidota > Bacteroidia > Chitinophagales > Chitinophagaceae > Phnomibacter. Next base: position 2,817 of record CAYUGH010000222.1, on the reverse strand, counting down.
GCCATAGCGCCGGATACGCTTGGTTGTACAAACAGTTTCCAGGTGAACATGGATGTGTATTCACCCTATAATTTCAACCATGGCTTGCGTGATACGGGGTTTTGCAGCGGTGGGTCGGTTCAGTTAGACCTTGGGATTGGCGGACTCATGTATCGCTGGAGCCCGGCCACCGGGCTTTCAAATACCACCATACCCAATCCAGTTGCCTCCCCTGCAACAAGCACTATTTATAAAGTAGATGTAATTGATTCAACAGGATGTTTTCCAAATACCGCCCAAACTAATATCACTGTACACCCCTTACCCGTTATCACTCCGGGAGACCCGGTTGTTGTGCCCTATAATTCCGCTTTTACCTTAAACCCAATGTATGGGCCCGACATTGTATCCTATCAATGGACCCCTGTTACACAGCTTAATTGCACTACCTGCGCATCTCCAACCGGAACTGCACTGGAATCTATAAAATATACTGTTATTGCCACCACCAGCCATGGTTGTACTGCCAGTGCACCTGTTCAATTATTTATTGAATGCAGTGAGGCAAATATTTTAATGCCCACTGCATTCACCCCAAATGGAGATAACCTGAACGAGTTTTTCTACCCGATCACCAGGGGAATGGACCATATCAATAAATTCATGATATACAACCGCTATGGAAAAGTGGTGTTCGAACGAAATAATTTTCAGCCCAATGACCAAAATAGAGGCTGGAACGGGAGAATAGAAGGAAAGCTCCCGCAATCGGGAAGTTATATATATACCATTGAAGCTGTATGCAACCTCGGTGAGGTTGTCAGCAAAAAGGGCCAGGTTATGCTCATCAGGTAACGGTATCCCACCCGATGGAAAGCTTGGGCTATCTGTTACATAAAAAAGCCTGCTATTGATTCATATAGCAGGCCCCCCATAAAAAATATAATGTAAAATAAATATTGGTCCTGGGTAGTTTCAAAAACCAAATAATTTATTCATTCCTGGCGTCATGAAAAGTGTTGTAAATAAGATCTGAATTTAAGACTTCCAATCTTTGAATGGTTTCTTTAAGGTGTGTAACTTCCTCTTTGTAGGAGAAATATTTTAATGCCCCATAAACACCCATTAAAGCCGCGCCAAAAAGGGATCCAACAAAAAAGAATGTGATCATAATGGTTAGGTTTTTATTAAAAAAATCAAATTCTTGTGTAAAAGTATGCAAATTATCCATTTTAGAAAGAAAAGGACCCGAAAAATGGAGCAAACGGGTATGATTAAAATCTATTTTAATGCTGTTATACCCTGCTGATCCTAAAACTATTGCATCAAATTGTAACAACGTATTTGCTGTTTTCCGGCAAAGCAAGTGTGGGCCTGATAGATACTGTTAAGTTAATCGTGAAACGGCAGACGATCCCGCCCTTGCGGGATGAAATTCTCACGTTTCACCTTTCACGTTTCACGATTGGATGCATCACAATTGACACTAGAATGCCTTTTCATCACCTTTTACCACCACCCAAACCGTAAGAAAAATTATCCTGATATCAAGCATAAGCGACCAATTTTCAAGGTACCAGATATCCCGTATCACCCGTTCTTCCATCAATTTCGGGTCCTTTGTTTCGCCCCTGAAACCTGTTACCTGCGCCCAGCCTGTAATACCGGGTTTTAAGAAATGGCGAACCATAAAGCCGTCAATAATTTTGCGGTATTGCTCGGTATGCTTCAGCATATGCGGTCTTGGACCTACAATACTCATATTTCCTACAAGCACATTGAATAACTGGGGCAGTTCATCCAGGCTTGTTTTCCGTAAAAATGCCCCTACCCTCGTTATCCGGGAATCATTTTTGGATGCCTGCAATAAATCTGATTCATCATTCACATGCATGCTCCTGAACTTGTAACACCAGAATGGTTTATTGTTCCGGCCGCTCCTGAGCTGCCGGAACAATACCGGGCCTTTACTATCCAGCTTAATTAAAATACCAAGTAAGGGTACCAGCCAGCTCAAAACAAAAACCAGCGCCAAACCGGCTAAAACAAGATCAAGCAACCGTTTTTTAAACCTGGCGCCACTTTCTTCAAGCGGTTCGTTACGAATGCCTAACACAGGCAGGCCATCAAGAAAACGTACATTCAATTTTGCAAAGGCCATGGCCCCGCTAAAATCGGGTACCAGCCTGAGCTTAATCATAAGTTCGTCAGCGGCTTCCATCATCCCCCTTACATCCTTTAATTGCATGGGCGAAATAGCGGCAAACACCTCTTCAATATTCTTCGATTTTGCTTTTTCAAGCAGACCCTTCATATAAACCCCGGCCTCACCGCTTCTCAATGGAAAATTCTTTCCCCTTTCATCTAAAAAACCCCTGAATAAATATTCACTCTTGTGCCTTTCGAAATATTCGGCAAGTTTTACACCGGTTGGGTTAAAACCAACCACTGCCACAGAATGCCTGAATTGCTTGTACCTCCGGTAATATATTTCGAGCAGTGTAAGAAAGAAACGGGAGGCAGTAAATCCTATAATTAAAAATAATATCAAAAAGATCAGGAATTGCCTGCTGTAACCAATGTTTTTGGTCAAAAGAAAATAGAATAACCATAAAAATTGATGAAGCAGGAATGCCATGAATGAAGCCCTGAATATATTCTCAATATTCCTGAATGTTTGCGCACTATACAACCGGATAGAGACGGCACTGAGTACCCAGATTAGGTTATAAACAATAAAAAAGTCTTTGTACACCGCCGGAACAAGCTCCTTCCCGGTAGATAAGGTCAACAAAAAACTGGCAACAAACGAGGCATTGATGATAACCAGGTCGGCAA
>CAYUGH010000221.1:0-3111 GCA_964444195.1 uncultured Chitinophagaceae bacterium | reverse complement strand
AGGCAATATCACGGGGAAAAAATCTATCTTTGAGCGTGGCAACAAGCTCTTTGAACTAACCAATCATTTGGGGAATGTGAATGTGGTGGTAAGCGACCGGAAGAAGCCGGTACCCAACACAGGCAACCCTTTATTGCTGAGCAAGTACATGCCCGTAGTGGTAAGTGCGCAGGACTATTACCCGTTCGGGATGATTATGCCGGAGCGTTCATTTAGCTCGGAATCATATCGATATGGGTTTAATGGGAAGGAGATGGACAACGAAGTTTCTGGCAGCGGAAATCAATACGACTATGGATTTAGAATTTACAATCCGAGGTTGGGGCGATTCCTGTCGACAGATCCACTTTTTAAAACTTACCCTGAATTAACACCTTATCAGTTTGCGAGTAACAGCCCGATAGAGGCCATTGATTTAGATGGCTTGGAAGCAGAGTCATCTAAGAAAGAAGGGTTTTGGAAGAGCTTTGGAAAATCAGTTTTAAATGGTATTGGTAGCGGAATTAGTTATGTCGCTAATAACCCCAATCACGCTGGTTATGGAGGCGGTACTTTGCCAAGTACGGGTAAGCCACCAACGCAAGCAGACTTTAAACGCTATGAGGTTAATTGGAGTCAACAGCTAAACCCGACATGGCAAATACAGAAATTCTCAGAAAATTTAGTTTATGGAACTACAAACTTTATTGGTGGTATTATTGATGGGGACGGGGAAAGAACGGCTCAAGCAATACCGCCTTTACTTGGTTCTGTTGGCACTATTGCGGGAGTGAGGGGATTGGCTGCTGCTTCAACGCCAATGACAGTAACTAAAGGGATGTCTTTAGCTGCAAAGATGGATGTGAGGTTAAGTTTTGTTGAAGCCAAGTATGCATCTGCACTTAAAAAGTATGGCCCGGATCATATAGATTTTACAAAGTCTGTTTCGGAAGTTGAGCTAAGTGGCACTGGTTCAGGAAATAGTAAACTAGTGCAATGGAGAGATCCGTCAAATCCTAATGCTAGTCCATTTTTCACATATGATGGAGTTGATCCTGGAACATTAGGCATCCCTAAAACTTATACACAAAAATATTTTGTAGAACTTTCGGGAGAACATACCTTTTTACAAACTACGGCAAATAAAGTGAATGCTTTTTCAAGTAAAGACCCAGGTATTAATGGAACGTATGAAGGTGGGGGAATTCAACTATACTCCCCCGAAGCAGCAAAAACAGCAAAATTCACTCCAGCAAACCAATAAAAACATGATCCAAGCAATAGATAATAAAATCAATCTTTTATTAAAACACCGAGATGCAGAGAATGTAATTAAATTCCCTGATTTAAGAGCATCGATATGTACAATTATAGAGAAGAGCTATTTTTTGGAATATCATATCTTGAGAAACACAAAATTTTTTGAAGACATAAATAATCAGTTTTTTACAGCAAGGTCTTCCGTGAATAGGCATTTTAGAGATTGGGGATTAGAAGATGTAGCAGATATATATAATGAACTTTGCGAAATAGCTGAACCTTATTTAATAAAGTGAATTGAGAGGAAATATTCCTTTCTGCTCCTGCCGACCCCCCCCGGAGCCGCCAATGCGTGGTCTTATGACCCGCATTCAGGGGTTAATCTGCGTTTGTTCTGATTACAGGAACATTCATAATCAAACAGCCGTTGCCCTTGCAGCGCCTGTTGGTGTTTTATAGAGCAAACACCTGTGGAGTTTTATATTCATGTATAAGAGCGGCCAGTACATTTAGTACGGTTCCTTTCTCTTCATCCGGTGGCTATGCTTCTGTTAATAGGTAAATGCAGCTTATTAATTTTGCTTCAATAATTTCTGAATAAGTTCATTTTTCTCTTTAATGATACGTTCGTAGTTTTCAATAATGGTATTAAATTCCGGGTTATAAAAAGCAGCACCGGGATTATGATGCAAAGGGCTTGATATAAAATTAATAGTAGTTTCTTCCTTAAATTTATGGATAACGTCCGTAGTAACGCCGAGCACATCAGCAATGTTATTTAACCTGCCGTCTTCCATTTTATTAGTTTGCTCCATTTTGGATACAGCCTGTTTGGAAACGCCCAATAAATAGCCCAGTTCAGTTTGTGTCATTCCTTTAAGGCGGCGAATTTTTTCAATTTTTCTTCCAACGGGTAGCACATTGGTATCATTAGTACTTCCCAGCACAGTCTCCCCGACCTAAGAAGGGGGACTGTGCGCAATGCAAGTTCTTTGACATATCGCTTTTACTGCTAAGCGGCAAAGTGAACGAAGTATGCTATCAGCCTGCTTATACAGTGGATAATATAGAAATCAGCCCATCGGACCGGTACTACCACCGCTACGGGTATGATGCCGAAAACCGGCTGACGGAGGTATATATAAGCCGCGACAGCGTGTACTGGGAGCGCGATGCCGCTTATACATACTACCGGCACGGCCCGCTGGCGCGCACCGAGCTGGGGCACAATAAAATACAGGGGCTCGACTATGCCTATACGCTGCAGGGCTGGCTGAAAGGTGTAAACAGCACGGGGCTGCGGCGCAGCGGCAACAACGATGATATGGGCAAGGATGGCACCCCCACCGCCACTTCAGCCCCCGGCCCGGGCGACAACAGCCTGTTTGCCGATGATGCCTATGGGTTTGCCTTGTATTACAACAGTAACGATTATGCGCATATCGGTTCTGTGGTGCGGCCTTTTACTTCCAGCACAGTCTCCCCGACCTAAGAAGGGGGACTGTGCGCAATGCAAGTTCTTTGACATATCGCTTTTACTGCTAAGCGGCAAAGTAAACGAAGTATGCTATCAGCCTGCTTATATAGTGGATAATGTAGAAATCAGCCCAGCTACCCGTAGTGTTCAAGGCAAATAAACCAGGTAGTGCTTATAGTTCAATAATGAATACAAAGCCGGGTGCTGTCTGTAGTTTCTTAGCCGTTGTTCTTTACTTCCACCCCGATAGGCAAAGCCGCTGATATGTGCTGTCTGTAGTTTCTTAGCCGTTGTTGGTATGCAAGGCAGATAAGCCTTTCGGGTTTCACACGTAGCCGCCGTTGCGGTGTGTTTTTCACCCGCAACTCCAGCGCTTCACCGGAGCTGAATATTTT
>CAYUGH010000220.1:0-3121 GCA_964444195.1 uncultured Chitinophagaceae bacterium | reverse complement strand
GATTTATTAAACCAAGCTTTGAAGAAGCGCTGCGGGTGGCGAACGAAGTGATTGCCGAGAAAGGCTCCGTTCATTAAATCCCTACCAACAAATTGGCCGCGCACAGATAACGCCAATCAGCACTGTTCAGGTGACTCCTTTCCCTGCAAGGTTCCGGTACGGGCCCTTGCATAATAGCTATTCACATCTCCTGCTTTACGAGATAGTTTCGGGGCATGCCAAGGTCCCCTTCCCTTGTCAGGGAGACCTTGTTGGGAATGAGGGAATGCCGAAATTCGCTGGATTCGTCCTGACAAAAAGCGAAACGGGCTGAAACCAAACGCATTTGGTTTTACCCCTACATTTGCGCGTAAAGCGAAACATACCGCAGGATTGGTTTCGGTTAGAAGACATTACCGGCAAGCCTGACAGACGACACAACAACCACCAAGGGGACTGAACGGTATTGCAAAAGAAATTCTGGCTATTGAACAGGAAACAGGGGGGGTGTAAAAAGAAATAATTAAGGCATGATTGTACGCCAATACCATAAAAGAGAAACGCCCCCTTGTGGGAGGCGTCGGACCAGGGATGCTATCCCTGATGTTGTTCATGAAGGCAAATGTAGTGAAACAAAACCCTAATTTCCAAATAATGAGCGTTAAAAAAGAAAGGGTAATCGCCTATATTGATGGATTCAACCTGTATTTCGGGATGAGAGAAGCCGGCTTTGACAATTGCAGGTGACTCAATGTAAAGAAGCTGGTAGGAGGTCTTTTGCAACCCAACCAGGAATTGGCAGGGGTAAAATACTTTACAAGCCGGGTAAGCAATAACCCCGATAAACAAAAAAGGCAATCCACCTATATTGATGCCCTGGAAAGTACAGGTTTGGAAATTTTTTATGGTAATTACCAGGACGGCGCTGAAGAGTGCAGGCGTTGCGGACATATATGGCGAACAGCCAAAGAAAAAATGACCGATGTAAATATTGCCACGGCTATTATAGTAGATGCGTATAAAGATGCCTATGATATGGCCATGCTGATTTCGGGGGATAGCGATCTTACGCCGCCCATTAAGGCCGACGAAGAAGTGATGAGCAGGACAGGCTATAAATTAAAGATACCTATTGAATGGAAATAATGGCTCAATCTATATCATATAAACCAACTGGATTAGGCTGGATGCCCGAAGTACCCGAACTGTAAAAGCATTTAACGCAATCAAATAATCCTAACGCTACTGTCACACACATTTGTATGCCGCACAAGCCCAGGCACAGCCCAAAGCTTGCAAAAGAACTTCCACTACATTTTCCCCAACAAACCCACTGCAAACAGGTACCGCCAATCGGGGCTGTTCAGGTGGTGCGCCCCTTTGTCGGCAATGGCGCGGCCCGTTTCCGGGGGAAAAATGATCCCTGCCAAATGCTCCCTGTGTTGCTTGCCTGCTTATAGGTATGGGTGTAAGACAAATCCAACGCGCAAGCAAGCACATTTGCAAACCGCAGAAGCCGACACTCAAACCAAAGTTTGTAAAAGAGCTTGCTTCGCCCAACGCACCCAAGCTCACCCAATTTTTGAATAAAATATGGATATTATACAGATATTTCGTATCTTTGTATCGTTCTTATTTGGATAAAATACAAACATCTTATGGATAAATTCATTCAGAAACTCAATTTTGACTTTGCCACAAACCAAAGAGTATTACAACTCATCAGCTACATTGACGGCTTTAAAGGCAAGTGGAACATCGTTGAAAACAAGGAAAACCGCTATTTGAAAGAATTGCGGAAAATTGCGACCATTGAAAGTATCGGCTCATCTACACGAATTGAAGGAGCAACGCTTACCGACAAAGAAGTGCAGGAACTCCTAAACGACATCAAAATTACTAAACTCAAAACCCGTGATGAGCAAGAAGTAATCGGCTATTACGAAGTGTTGGAACTCATTTACGACAACTTTTCTGACATTAAATTTTCTGAAAGCTACATCAAGCAACTACATCAACTATTGCTAAAATACAGCAGTAAAGACGAGCGACACAGGGGCACTTACAAAAACTTGCCGAATAAAGTAGTCGCTACTTACCCGACAGGCGAACAACGCACCATTTTTGCAACAACAGAACCTGCATTAGTTGAAGGTGAAATGCGTGAACTCATTGATTGGACAAATGAACAACTTGAACAAAAAAACATTCATCAGTTAATCGTAATCGGAAATTTTATTTATGACTTTTTGAGCATACACCCATTTCAAGACGGGAACGGCAGACTTTCAAGATTGCTTACAACACTTTGTTTGTTACAGAACGACTACGCTTTCATTCAATACATTTCTTTTGAAAATCACATTGAGCAAAACAAAAAGGAATATTACGAAGCGTTGATGACAGGACAGAAAAATAGAGGAACAGAAAACGAACGTATTGATAAATGGCTATTATTCTTTTTAGAAAGTTTGAAAACGCTTACCCAAAAATTGGAGCAAAAATACGATGTGTTCAAATCTAAAGGCGGCTACCTGAATGAGCGACAAAAACAACTCAAAGAGTTTATTACAAACAATCAACCAATTAAAGTAAGTGATTTAGCAAAGCAATTTCCCGGTATTCAATTAAGCACTTTGAAAAAAGATTTACAATACTTGCGAGATGAACAAGTGCTTACTATGATTGGCAAGGGAAAAGGTAGTGTTTATGTGACAACGAAGGCGTAATAAATGGAAGGTTCAGCATCACAGGCGGGTTTTTATTATCAAAACAATGTTGCAGCATTGAAGATAATTGATTGCTTATTTTTCAATACCGATATCACGCATATTCGTTTAGAAAATTATAACAAAGGGCATCACATTGACGACATAATTGTTTATCGAAACAACAAGATAGAATGCAATCAGGTCAAATGGACAGGCGATGGTGAAAATTCTTATACACTTTACAATTTACTTACTGCTCAATCACCTAAAAAATCAATCTTCCGACAGCTTGCAGAAGGCTACTCAAGTGTAAAACAAAACAACACATATTTTTCAATTACACTCTTTACGGCAAAACGAGAAAGTTCACAAAAAAGACCAAGTGAAGGACAGCCGGTTCTGCACATTAGTTCTTTTCTTTCCTTAAAAAA
>CAYUGH010000219.1:0-3148 GCA_964444195.1 uncultured Chitinophagaceae bacterium | reverse complement strand
ACGGAAAAGCCATCAGGCCATCATCTGTTTCGGCGAGGACCCACGCTATCACCCGTATGCCTGGTTTTAAAAACGATGGTCATTTAAGGGATTCTTATACCGATGTGGAAGACTTTGCAATGCTCCATGTAGTGTTTGAAGATGGAACTGTTGCCGATATTACCGCATGTGAACTATTGCATGGCGGGGCCAAAAACTACCTCGAAGTGCATGCCAACAACCACCGCACCATTTGCAATATGGGGCCCAATAATACTATGCAAACCTATAACCCGGTTGAGGAAAATTATAAGGATATATATGTAGTAGAAAAAACCGGCACCAAACAGGGCTGGTCGTTTATTTCGCCCGATGAAGCCTGGTTTAACGGGTACCAGCACGAAATGGAAGCTTTTTACAAAAATATGGCAACGGGCGAACCCATTGAAAGCAACAGCCAACTGGCAGCGGCCACTATTGCGGCTATTTATGCGGCTTATGTTTCAGCGGAAAGAAAGGGGGCTGAAGTACAGGTTGCTGAATACTAATTTGGGTTACATTTAACCTCACCCGAAAAATACCTTGAGTATCGTTTGTTCTGGCCCCTACTCCTTTGGCATGCACGGCTAATGAAAGAGCCACCAGATTGATACCGTACATTGGTTTAGTGGCTTAAAGCACAATTGCGGCTTCACGCGGCAATTGCTCAATCTTTTCACATATGCACATACAATACACTCCTTCTACTTTTCGCCTTGTTTTCTAACTTCCTGGAAAAAAGTGATGCAACCTAGTGAAGCCCACAAACCAACACCGCGTTGAGCGGGTGGCACCAAAGCTCCACCTTTTAAGTCCGATGATAGATACTCCCAATCTGTTGCACCAAAAAATTCATAATGTATTTATTGAGTACGAGTAATGAACTGAGTTTTGTCTTGCTCTTAAAGATGTTCCAGTTGGGTTATCCAATCGTTAAAGTGTGGACAGTGCTGACGCAACAAATGCAAACCAATATTTTCTGCTACCATCGGCCCAACTTGTGCCTTTTGTACTTCGTAATCGGGCAAATGCTGAATAATTCGTTTGGATGGTGCTTTTTGTGGCGATTCGTTTATTTCTTCCGGATTCATGCCTGTTACGTCCTGCTTCAATTTTTTTATTCCATTCTGGCTGTCTGGATACATGGTAAGTAATTTATCGGGGTCTACCAACAAAAAAGCTTCGAACTCATGCAATTGCACATAAGGGATAAAATTGGGTTGATTAATATCTTGAGCAATGGCTGTTTCTAAAGCCGCTACCCTTTGATAGTTGTCAGGAATCCGCTGGATTTGCTGCGTGTAAGGGCTTAGTGAATCCTTTGGAAAGGCGTACAAATCAACAAAAGTGGTGTACCATGTATTAGCCATTCCTCTGTCTGATTGAATCCAATTTATGATGTCATTTCTGAATTTTATGTATTTCGGAATTCTCCCAAACCCACCTTTTGCCGGCTTCTTATTTAATCTATCCCAGCCGGTTTCGATTTTTCGTACGGAAACAAATTTGTTCATCGGGGCAAAATGATGTACTAATACATCGTTTACAAATGCTTCCTCGGAACTACCTTCTGCTATTATGTTAATGTGTTTCATGGGCGTCCTCCGATAATATTTTTCTCCCAAATTTGTCCTGTAGAAAATTCCTCCAAGTAGGCTTGAAGGCTTTCAGAATCGGGTATGTGATACTCTGAATTTCTGCCCTTGCGGTCAATGACAACCAAGTCTTCCAATTCAAAATTATTGACGAGGCTAATGGATTGTGTGGCCACAAATACCTGACAGTGTGATGAAGCAGCTTTGATTAATCCTGCTACCGCATCAATGGCGCTAGGGTGCAAGCCCAATTCAGGCTCGTCCAAAAACAAAACGGCAGGTAAATCTCTATGATTTTGACCTAATAAACTGATTAGGGCAATGGTGCGAAGCATTCCATCGGAAGCCTGACCGGCATTGAACACTTTGTTCGTGCCTTTTTCTTTCCAGCGAAGAAGTATTTGCCCGAATTCAGGGTATAAATCAAAATCATCGAAAAAAGGCAATACCAAACGAATGTATTTTACTATTCTGGTATAATAGGGCCTCTCTTCATTCTGAATGCGGTATAGAAAACTACCCAGGTTTTCACCGTTCTGCTTTAGCCACCTCCCATCTGCTTGCGACCACTTTAATCGCATAGGTGCAGTATCGCTGGTATTGTGAAATTGATACACAATAAGCTTTCTGAGCAGGTTTAAAATAGTCCTTGCCGAATCATTATAAGCTTCGGGTAATTTTGCTTCTTCATGCCCTACTCCGCAATGACTCCAATCCCTTTTCGTTAAAAAACTTTTCGCTGAATACCTGTATTTCTCTTCTTTAAAAACCAGTTTATCCGGCTTTGCAAACATCAAACTGAACTGATATTCATTGAAACCTGAACCAGTTTCAAGTTCAATATGGGCATCTATTGCTTTGGTTACATCTGCGCCATCATGCAATATGTCGTTTGCTCCACCAAGATATGCAACATGTTCCTGGAGTTTCCCATCTGAATTGAGCATCCAACTCAAAAACTTAAAGAAGGAAATAAAATTGCTCTTTCCTGCTCCGTTGGGTCCAATAAGTATATTAACCGGCTTGGGCTCAAAGTTCTCAATAGATTTTATTGTCTTGTATCCTTTTATGCTAAAGGATTTCAGTTTTATATCTGACATACTCAATGCTTTTATTCATTTCAAACATTCTGTTTCCAAACTCTTCTTCAATCAATAATGGGTGTAAATATATAGAAGGGAATCTAACGGCATAATTCGGGCGATTCTTCCATCCTTTCGCCAACGTCTACCCGCTGCCACTTTTTCATCTCTTTCCTTTCATGCCTTATTGCCCAAAAAGCATTGCATCCAGTTTTTACCAATAAAAAAAGGCCGCCCCATACCCGGGACAGCCTTCCTTTGTGTACAACGATCGCTTACAGCGTGGCTTTATGGGCAGTTACCCGGCGGATGAAATCGTTGGCTGCGGCGAGTTGCTTTTCCACCTGTTCCAGTTCCAGTTGGGCGGGGCTGCCGTTCTTGCTTTCGCGCAGGGGGTTTACCAATTCCATGGTCCGGAGCGGGCGGGCTCTTTTCCAGGTTATGTTCCCGCTA
>CAYUGH010000218.1:0-3260 GCA_964444195.1 uncultured Chitinophagaceae bacterium | reverse complement strand
TGGGTAAAATACTTTGTATTGGCGAAGCGCTTATCGACATGATTTGCACCGATAAAGGAAAACCATTATCGGAGGGCGAACATTTTTTAAAGAAAGCGGGTGGCGCGCCTGCAAATGTAGCCGCAGCCATTTCAGCGCTTGGAGGCAAGGTAGATATGTCGGCCAAAGTGGGTGTTGATCCTTTTGGCCGGCACCTGGTGGACAAGCTAAATGAAATGGGCGTGGGCACCCAACATGTGCTTAGAAACCCTGACCATTTCACCACTTTTGCCTTCGTATCACTCATGGAAGATGGTGAGCGCGATTTTTACTTTAACCGCGGCGCCGATGGCCATCTCTCTATAACTGATGTACGCAATATCAACCTGGCTGAATATTCCATTGTTCATTTTGGAAGCGCTACAGCTTTTTTGGGCGGGCCATTGCAGGATACCTATATCCACCTGCTCAAACAGGCCCGTAAGCATAAAGTGATTGTAAGCTTCGACCCCAATTACCGCGAATTGCTTTTTGGTAATATGAAAACCGCATTCATCAACCAATCGTGGACCTATTTAAAAGCCTGTGATTTTTTTAAGGTGAGTGATGAAGAGGCATTACTGCTGACTGGCGCCACAACCATTGAAAAAGCTTCTGCCATGTTGATGAAAGAAACCGACGCAGTTTTTGCTATCACACTTGGCGCAGCGGGTACGCTGTTGGGTATTAACGGAACCACCAGCATCATTGAAAGCATTCCGGTTACTCCAGTGGATACAACCGGTGCCGGTGATGCTTTTGTTGGCGCGGTTTTGTTTCAATTGAATGAAATGGGCGCTACTCCCGGTACATTACCTGATACTGAAGGTTGGGAGAAAATTGTGGCGAATGCCAATAAAGCGGGCGCGCGCACCTGCCTGTACATGGGCGCCATGGAGGCTTTCAGGGAGTTGAACAAGGGGATTTTTGAGTGATCGAATCCTTTTCGGTCTATTTGGTTTGGGCAGTGGTAGCTGGCAGTATGGTTACACCTTGTTCCGTGAAGGCAATTGGAATTGTTCTTCGCCCTCCATGAGTTGGACTTGAGGTTCCAATCCGGAACTTCAAGTTCTGGTACTCCTCCTTAGTTAATTCAAATACAAAACCTGCTGGGAAGCGAGTAGGATTTTTTTACTGCCCGGTTAATAAATTTGGATTCTGTTTGATACAAACGGCAAGATTACTTTCAGTAGTACTTAAATGGTAATGATCATGTACTCTATTTGCGTCCCCCTGATTATTTATCCAATTTCTTCTTTTCTTTTGCCGGGGGCAGAAAATTTTCATTTGTAATCACTTTCTTTCCTGTTTTTTGTTCTAAAGCTAATCTTGCATCTTTTGCAATTTTACCGCCCTTTCTTCCTGCTATCGCATTTTGCTGCACTCCCTTTGCATTCTCGGTTTCGGCAATTTGCCTGGATGAAAGTTCAGCCAAAGCAGTAAAAATCAATTCTGCTTCGCTCATGTGATCGCGTAGATTTTGGGACTTTAATCCCTTTAAATCCTTGTGCTTCTTAACAGTAAGTCCTGTCCATTCCTGGTGAATGATGTTGGTTAAAAATACAAATTCATCTGATTCTGAACGCCACTTTCTTTCCAGTAGTCTGTTAATTTATTGCGGGTTTCCTGCCCGGTCATTCGTTGCTGAATCCACTTTTCACTCCTGCCAAGTTTCTGCCAGTTTTCTCTTGCCCTATCCAAACTTTGTTCAGGGTCTGATATTTCCTGCATTCTTTCGTAGCCCACTTTAGCCAGCCATAGTTTAAATGGCTCCGCTTTGGGCGATGGGATAGATTGGATGATGCGCAGCAAGGATTGTGTATCAGCAACATCTGTCTGTCTCATTTTGCCATCAATTGCTCTCATTTTCAACTGTCGACAAACTGTCGACAGTTCAAGCCCATCCTCGGTTTTTACCCTTAATTTCATTTTAAACCAGTAATCCCTGGGATTTGTACTGTCCGTTAGAATTTCAACCACATCTATTATTGAGAAATACCAAACTTCCCTTTCTGCATCCCAGTGTGTGCGGACTTTTTTGGTTTCAAATAACTTAATACTACTCATTGTTAACCTGCTTTTTAATGAATATTCTCCGAATTTGCATTCAAATATGCTAATAATTAATTAAAAATCATACACCAATGAAACTCATAGGCCTCCTCTCAGATACCCACGGCTGGCTTGACCCACAGGTTTTTCATGACTTTAAAAACGTTGATGAAATATGGCATGCAGGCGATTTTGGCAGTCATGAACTGGCGGACCAACTCGCTGCTTTCAAGCCACTCCGGGGCGTGTACGGCAATATTGATGACGGGCAAATGCACCGCCGGTTTCCGGAGCGGGTATCGTTTACCTGTGAGAACCTGAAAGTGTGCATGCAGCATATTGGCGGTTATCCGGGCAGGTATGCTCCGGGGGTAAAACCCTGGCTGCAGCATGAAAAGGCAGGGCTTTTCATTTCGGGGCATTCGCATATTTTGAAAGTGCAGATGGATGCAGGGCTGCAATGCCTGCATATTAACCCCGGCGCTGCGGGTAAACATGGATGGCATACTATACGCACCCTTGTGCGCTTTACGGTTGATAGCATGAAGATCTCTAACCTCGAAGTGATTGAACTTGGTAAAAGGGGAAGTCTTTAGCCGGTGCGGCGTTATTGCAGCCTTTTCAGTTCACCCTGTATATCCTTTTCCAATTGGTCTTTGGCAGGCAGTTGCAGCAGGTATTTTTGAATGAACAGATTTTTATCCATGCCCGCTGGCTGCCGGGCATGGGCATAATAAAGTACATATTGGTGAGCTCGAAAACCAGCAGGCCAATAAGCGATATCCAGAAAATTTTCTTCATCCTTACAAATTGATTGAAACAGTGCCGTATATGGACCGGCCATCACTTGGCCAAACCCCCGGCTCTGGGTAAAACTGCGGCCGGTTGGTAACATAAAATTTATTAAAAAGATTGTGCACTCCGGCTTAAAGCTGAACCAACCTGCATTTACATCGATACAAATAAACCCATACTTTGGTAACTAAACCCAGGTTCAGGTTGAAATACGAATCTTCGTATTCAAAAATATAAGACCGTTCATCAGTTTGGGTAAGATAGCCTGCCAGCTCTTTATTTCTAAATACCTGAATTGTTTCCATGTCAGCCCACCTTTCTTACTTCAAGTTTGAGTTCCAATCCCAGGGCATCCAATATTTTCTCAAGCACCTCAATTGTTGCATTGGTTTACC
>CAYUGH010000217.1:0-3272 GCA_964444195.1 uncultured Chitinophagaceae bacterium | reverse complement strand
TCATTTCGTAAATATAATTTGCGGCGCCTGCAAATACTTCTGCAAATCCGTGTCAAACAATAAGTCCTCGGTAACGGTATGGCTAATGGCTGCGCCGGGCAGGTTGATGGCTACGCTGATGTAAGCCAACGCTTCGGCAAGCCCGCGGGTACAGGGGTAATGCACCAATACTTCGCTCAGCGGCACCTGCCGGCGTGCTTTCAGCAGGTGTTTTATGTTTTGCACCATCACCCCTTTATCTATGCTGCCATCATCCATCAGCCGGTGCAAACCCGTAAGTTGTTCAAGGCTCAATGCCGCTTTGTTTGGGGCTTTACCAAACTGGTTTTCGGCAGGCCGCTCGCCCAATTTACGTTCCAGCGGCAGGTACACATTGGGGCGGTCATCCACTTTCATTACCACTTCCGCTTTTTGCGCACGTTCGGTTTGCTGTATGGCGTTTTGTAAAATCCTGTTTACAATATCACGCGTCTTCCTCCTGTTGCCTTTCTCCTTTTCCACTACAATGCGGCTCAGCTTGTAGCCCAGCAGCTCATTGGTATGCAACACTTTTATACCCGCGTTGTGCAAAATATATTTGAGCTGCAGCAATTGGCGGTTGGGATATTCCACGCCCGTTTTATCCAGCAGGTCGTACAATTGTTGCAGCATGGCGCTAAAAGCCTGCTGCTTTTCCTCATCCATCAAAAACTCCCAGAAGGCATAAAAACTGCGGCCCTGATCGTTGCTGCGAAGCTCTTCGAGCGCATCAAATGTAAGCCTCAGCAATTGCCCCTTGCTCAATGTAGCATCGGCATGCCGGTGGCTGATGGTTTTGTAAATTTCCTTAAAGTTTTCTTCCACCTCCCTGAAATCGCCGGTCAGTTCGCCAGCCAGCCGTTCAATATCGGCCCAGCGGCTTTTTATTTGCCAGGGTTCGTACACCGGCACTTCGCCTGTTTTGCGGATCAGTTTTATCTCTTCGTCAATATTGCGCTTGCGGGCCTGCAGTTCTCGGATGCGCTCATCGGGATCATCGGTGGTTTGCCGAACCAGCTCCTGCACTTTACCAAACAGGTCGAGCAGCTTGCTTTCGGTACCCACAAACTCCTTTTCCCTCAGTTGCTCCAGTACCTGGAACACTTTTTCGGTGTAGCGCGAAAGGCTTGCATAAGGCTCGTGGGTTTTATCGTCAATGTTGATGTAGATGTACCGGTTGTCGTCTTCGGCCCACCGTTTGATGTAAGTGGCCGCCCTGTCGTAGTAATCCTGGCTGAGGTAACCGGGTAGTTGGGCTTCGGCCTCGTCCATAAAGCCTATTGCAGAAAGGTAATCAGACAGCTTGTGCGTGAGCTCTTCAAGTGGAATAGTAGGCTTGCCCACACCCCGGAACATTTTGTATAAAAAGCTGATACTCATGGCCGCATGACTGCTCCTCAGCATTTTTACAGCAGGCGATTGCTGCAAAAAAACGCTTAGCTCGCGGTATTGAAAAAAAGTATCAACCGGGGTAGACATAGCGATGCAAAGTAAACAGCGACCACGATTTTAAAACCGGAGATTGTTCACGGGGTTTCCACAATTGAAAACCCGGTTTTAATGAAACCCGCCCTTGCCCCGGTACAGCTTCAGCTTCCCATCCAGCTTCAGCTTCAGCACGGTCATGTCCGCATCCTGGGCAGAAGCAGGGACCGCATCAATGTACACTAACCCCGGCACAGAACTCCAGGAAATTTTACCCACCACTTTATGGCCGATTTTTTGCCCTGCACCTACCACTTCAATGCTTTGAATGCCGTTAATCAATCCCTTGATCATCACTTTTCCGGCAGCCTGCGATGGCAGGAATAGATATAGCGTGGTACTATCCTTAGATAGCGTACTTGGCCCGTAAAAATGGCCTTCGGGCAGCCCTGCGATCGTGCTAAAGATTGCTTCACGGTGCTTGGTGTTCCACCGGGCAAGCGCCTGCAGTTGCGCCACCTGCTCGGCGGGCAGCGTGCCATCAGGCTTGGGGCCTATGTCGAACAGCAGGTTGCCGCCACGGCCCACCACATCGGCAAAAATGGTGATGAGCTCGTAAGGGGTTTTATAGGCGGTATCCGAGGGGCGGTAACCCCAGTTGTAGTTGGGGGTCATGCACAGTTCCCACTCCGGGCGGTCGGGGGGGGTAATGGGCATGTTTTGCTCGGGGGTAGCATAGTCGCCATATTCCCCAAGACGCGAATTGAGGATGGCGCCTGGCTTTTTCTCTAAGATCATTTCACGGATGTGCTTGGCCTGCCACACTTCGCCAGGCTGCTCCCAATCGCCATCGAACCACCAAAGGTCTGGCCTGTACAGGTCGTTGAGTTCATTGATCTGCCCGTGGCAAAAAGCCAGGAACTTCACCCAGCGTGCCGGGTCATCTTCGCGTTTGTAGCGGCCGCTGTCTTTCAGAAAGCCAGGGTAATCAGGATGGCTCCAGTCGAGCAGTGAATAGTAGGCGCCTACTTTCAAGCCCGCCTTGCGAAGCACGTCATAAAAGGGCGTCACCAGGTCGCGGCCGGCAGGTGTTTTTTTGATGACGGTCAGGTCGTTGAGCTTGGTGGGGTAAAGTGCCACGCCATCATGGTGCTTGGTGGTTAATACGGCATAACCCGCCCCAGTTGCTTTAATGAGATCCACCCATTGCTGCGGATTGTATTTTGAAGCTGTAAAACCATCCAACTGCTTCATGTAATCGGTATAGGTTACCTCGCGGTTATGGAAGCTCCAGCTTTCCGATACGCCGTTCACCGCATAAATACCCCAATGGATAAAAATGCCAAGCTTGGCATCGCGGAACCATTGCATTTTATCGGGTTGTTGGGCAAACCCTGAAAACAGGAAACTTGCGGACAGGAATAGCAGGCAGAACTTTTTCATAATGGACAATTGGGGTAAATGTTTTGAAATACGTTAACCCTAACCTGCAAAAAGACAAATATTTTAGGTGTCTGCCAATGGATATTTCATTGCTTTACATGGAGAAACCCGCGAAACCTCCGGATTTTTCTGCCCTGATTGGTGTTCCATATCGAAAACTCACCCAATCAGGCCGCATTTGCTGTTTCAGCAAAGCGGCGCCAAATGCTCCTGAATGCTTAATAAACCTGCTTTACCAAATCCCAAAAATCAAATGGGTTGCCCAACGCTTTGACCATTTTTTCCTGCTAACGCCTGGCAAAGTTGCCGTTGCGCTAATGTATTTTGTGCATGTTTTTTGGCCATTACCATATAGGGGCGGTTTATTTCCCAACTAAAAGCCCGTT
>CAYUGH010000216.1:0-3279 GCA_964444195.1 uncultured Chitinophagaceae bacterium | reverse complement strand
ACGGGGCGTGAGCAAAGGTCTCCAACGCCCTGGTGCGTGTCCCACGCACCAAAACACACACATAAATTTCCGTTGCGTGGAGACACGCAACGGGGCGTGAGCAAAGGTCTCCAACGCCCTGGTGCGTGTCCCACGCACCAAATGCACACATGAATTTCCGTTGCGTGGAGACACGCAACGGGGCGTGAGAGCATCACGCAACGTCCGGTACCCGATACGTTGCTGGAAGTTGAAGCACGCAACGTCCCGTGCCGGAGACGTTGCTGAAACATTCGAGCAACGTCTCTCCGACGAAGGAGGGGGACGTTGCGCATGAAGACGTAAAGCACGCAACGTCCCGTGCCGGAGACGTTGCTGGGAACGAATAGCGTTATACGCAACGTTTTCTCCGGCAACTGGCCTTGACCACAGTAAGAGGGTATAATTGCTTTTAGTTCCGCAAATAAAGATCATTACTTTTTAGAACTGTAACTTTGGTCCCTCATAATTTACAAAATAAATGGGCAGGGTAAAGAAGTGGCTTTATAATTTTTTTTCACTCTTAAAAGATGCTTTTGCCGAATTAATGGCGAATGATCCGTTAAGGATGGCAGCAGCCACTGCATTCTTTACCACTTTTGCGCTGCCGCCTATTTTAATTATATTGGTGCAGGTATTGGGTTTGCTGTTCGAAATGGAAAATCTTTCCGACCAGTTTTTTGAAAGGATTGGAGGTGTGCTGGGCGCCGAAAGTTTATCCGCCATAAAAACCACTATTGCCGGGTTTCTTTCAAAAGCACAAAACTGGTGGATCACCATATTTGGTTTTTTGTTTTTAATGTTTGTGGCCACCACATTATTTAAGGTGATCAGGAGTTCGCTGAACCAACTTTGGGATATTCAGCCTGAAATGCAGAAAAAAGTAAAGGTAGGATTGCAGAAACGTGCAGTGGGCATGGTAGTTATTTTATTGGCCGGTATACTTTTAGTGGTGAGTACCACCATAGAAGGCTTAGGCTTTTTAACCGGGCGTTACCTCGATGAAATATTACCGGGAACCGGTTATGTACTAAACGGCATTTTAAATAATGCCATTTCAATTCTCATTGTTACCACCTGGTTTAGCTTGTTATTCAAATTATTGCCCAATGCCAATCCATCGTGGAAAGTGGTGATGGTTGGTGGCTTTTTTACCGGTATTCTTTTTATGATTGGTAAAATTTTAATTCCAAAATTTCTGCCATTTGGTGAACTAAGTTCCATATTTGGCACTTCCAGTTCGGTTATATTAATATTGCTTTTTGTATTTTATTCTTCGTTCATCTTATACTATGGCGCTTGCTTTACCAAAGTATATGGCATTTTTATTAATGATCCCATAAGAGGAGGAAAATATGGCCATGTATTTGATGCAGGCAAAGTGGATGAAATAAAGTCAATAAGTGAATGAGTCAATAAGTGAATAAGTCAATTGGTGAATGGGTCAATTGGTGAATGGGTGAATAGGTCGGCAGGTGAAAAAATAATTTCGGAATGGCTGAACAAAAAAGGCATGAGTCCTTTCGCTTTTCAGCAGCAAACCTGGCATTTGATTGGCTGAGGCGAAAGCGGTATTGTAAATGACCCTACCGGGTACGGTAAAATTTTTTTGGGTTTTCCTGGAGGCTATTATTAATTCATCAATGAAAACCCTACAACCTGGGATGCCTTGGTGCGTGCCCCACGCACCAAAATGCACACATAAATTTCCGTTTCGTGTCTCCACGCAACAGGGCATAGGCTCCTTTGGATAACCCCCATACGCGCGCTTGCCAAAGATATTGGCTGCGCCATGGAAGAAACGATCAGCAGACCGGGGATGAACCGGCAGGTACACTTTGTACGAAAGTTATTGAAACTATACCTTTTATTTATATATTTAATCCCGATACCTGGTACTAAAGGTCAGCCATCTGAAGTTTATTCCTGCTTTCATCATTCATCCAACACGATTATGAAAAACAGCATCCGTATTTCTTTTATCCTCCTGCTATTGGTTTTTGTATGCACCCTTAAAGCCCAGATGCGCATTCACCTGATTAATGTAGGCCAGGGCTGCGCTACACTGGTTGAGTTTCCCTGTGCGGCTATTCTTATTGATGTTGGTGGCGAACAAGATTCGCTGTTCAATGCAGCAGATTCTTTAAAAGCTTATCTAACCGATTTCTTTAATACCAGGACAGATCTTAATAAGACCCTGCAATGTATTTATCTTACGCATCCGCATACCGATCATACCAATACACATGCCATCAGTTTTATACTCGATTCGCTTAGGGTAAAAAATGTGGTTACCGATGGCCTGGAACGTGGCTCGGGAAGATGGGGACAGATAAAACTGCACCGTGCGGTACAGGCAAGCGAAGAAAATGAAGACCCGGGTGATGATATTGGCTTTGAGGCAGTTGTTACCAGTGAAATAGGCAAAACCGGCTTTACCAATGCGGTTATTGATGCGGTCAATTGCCCAGGAACCGATCCTGTCATAAAAATTCTCTGGGGCACATCTGTCGGCAAACCTGCAGGCTGGACAGATAATGAATTTGATAATGCGAATTTTCATTCGTTGGCCATAAGAATTGAATACGGAGCTTCTTCATTTATTGTAACAGGCGACCTGGAAGATAAAGCGCAGGCCAAACTGGTTACCAAATTCGGCAGTACGGGTTTGCTGGATGCCGATGTGTACCTGGTAGGGCATCATGGATCAAAGAACGGAAGCAGTGTGAACCTCTTAAACAAGATCACGCCAAAAGTTGCGCTGATTGGTGTGGGCAATGCCGGCCGTAAATTACCCTGGACCGCATGGGCACACGGGCATCCTAACAAGACAATATTGGACAGGTTACAGGCCGTGCTAACAGAAAGCCGCTCTCCTATTGAGGCGCCGGCAGGTAATGGCGCAAAAACATTTGCCCCGTACACCATATCAAAAGCTATTTATGCCACCGGCTGGGATGGTCATATAGTGATGGAAGCAGATGCGGCTGGTAACTGGCAAAAAGTTTCAAAACTTGTTCCGTCGCTGGTAAATATTAATACGGCGCCTTTATCTGAATTGCTCACCTTACCAGGCATTGGTGAAACAAAGGCCCGGGCCATTATCAATTACAGAACCAGTCATGGCAAGTTTACCAGTATTGAACAACTGGATGATGTTCCGGGAATAGGACCGGCAACTATTAACCTGTTGAAGCCTTATGTGAAATTGTAGTGAATGGGGGAATGAGTGAAGGAGTCAATCAGTGAATGAGTTAAAGG
>CAYUGH010000215.1:0-3309 GCA_964444195.1 uncultured Chitinophagaceae bacterium | reverse complement strand
TTGTGTACCCGCCCTCCTTCAGCGCATTCGGATGGGTTCCTTTTAACCTGAACCCGCATTACCTTGATCCCCTGCCCGACAGCACCCATATGGGTGAAACCCGCGAAACAAGGATTGCCGAATTCCACCATTTTAATGAACAGCCGGTGTTGGGTTTGCGCGAAGGAAGCTGGTTAAGGGTACACAAAGATCAGATTGAACTAAAGGGGCCGCATTCAGCCAGGTGGTTTCAGGCGGGGAGGGTGCCGGTTGAGTTGGAGCCGGGCCGGTTAAAGTTTGGCTTTACTTGAACACCTGCACAGCGAAAAGGGTTACCTGCTTTCCGACCAGGAAAAATTCCTTCGTGCAGAAGCCATGCGGCTAAACCCTAAATACCGTGAAAACAAACGGGCAAGAGATGACCACTTTGTGGGAGCCTTACGCCTGCGATATGGGTATGCCTTTACCTGCCACAAAGCCCAGGGGAGCGAATACAAGCAGGTGGCTTTGCATCCTTACCAACCTGCCAACGACCCTAGGTGGTTGTACACAGCAATCACCAGAGCTAAAGATGAACTGTGGACATATTGATTTTATTCCAGTATAATTGTAATGCCGAATTTCCATTAAATGAAGAAACGATGAAAGCACATATTACTAACCTTGGTCTGGCGAACTTCAGGGTGTTTAAAGATAAAACACATTTTGAATTTGCACCGATAACGATCTTGACAGGGATGAATAGTAGTGGGAAGAGCAGTTTAATAAATTCTATTCTGGTGTTAAAAGATTCTTTAAAGCAAAGTGGGATATCAAATCAGTTAAACTATAGAAATTTTAGTACTCTTAAAATCAGTCCCAATTCAATTGGAGAAAAATTCGGGGATTTTAAGAATTTATTGTCTTGGGGTACTGATTCAAATATGATTTCCTATGATTTTGAATTTATTATCAATGATAAGTGTCTTCCGATAAATGTATGGTTTTTTTTCAAAACTGATCCACTTACAAATTCAGGTTATGGAATTCCAGTTACTGTACTTGGATTAATTGATGAGGGTAAAACCGAAATTTTTAATATTTCTTTTCTTGATTATGCTACTATTATAGAAAATTTACAGAAATGGGAAACTATTGGACAGGAAACTCACTTGCATTTTGATCTAACTAATATTGTAAAATTTATAAAAAATGGGTTGGATGAAAAGAATGATTTTCACTTCTATCTTAGGAATTCAGGTATGATATTTAATATAGGAGTGAATCATGAACTATTGAATGTGGATGAATTAATTAAAAAATCGAATGAATATTTGCTGGGGAACAGTCTCGAAGAAGTAAATTTTAAATTCGGCTCAAAATATATTAATGATGAATTCTTATTTTTTCTTAGTGCGCTAAGAAATTCAAATAGTTATTTACTGTCTACTCCCACTACCCATCATGAATATTTGGAAGAACGAAATGATTTAATTGGATTAATAAATTTGGAGGATACTTTCGATAATGCATTCGAGGAACTTAGCAAACTTAATGGTGATGAAAAAATAGAAAGGAAGATAATAGAATTGATAAAAGAAAGGATTGAGGAAATTACTTCTGAGATTAATTCTTATGATATCAATTTAGTTAGTGAAATAATTTACGTATTGATTAGGGAAAAAATTTCAAAAGTGGGTGATGGTAATAGTTTGCTTTCAACAAAGATGAATTGGGGATTTGAACTTTTTTTGAAGTTGCTTTTAGAGAGGTCTTTGGAGCCAATAAAATATATTTCAGAAACAAGTTTTTTCAATAGTAAAGAAGCGCCAGTAAGAAGAGCATACTCACTTTATGAGCAAAACCTGATCACAACTCAGCTTGAACGAATTTTATCTCTCCGAAGTGGCAATCAGCAAGAAGTATTAAGTTTTATACGAAAATGGCTTATCAATTTTGGAATTGCCGAGGACATTATTATACAGAAAGATTCAGAGACTGCAATCTGTCGGTTAGCTTTAAAATTGAAATCTGGCAAGGAAATCATATTGGCAGATTTTGGTCATGGTATTTTTAAATTGATTCCGTTGATATTATCGCTTTCAACTGGTCGGGTTGATGACAACTTGATGGATAAAGTCCCGCTTTGGGAATCAATTTATATTGAGGGACTTTTTGATAAAATTCCTGATAGGGTATTTTGTATTGAAGAGCCCGAATCCAATCTCCACCCCGCTCTCCAAAGCAAAATTGCTGATATGTTTATTGATGCCGCTCGTACTTTTAACACACAATTCATCATCGAAACCCATTCAGAATATTTAATCCGCAAATTGCAATACCTTACCGCCAAAGGAGAAATAAAACCGGAAGATACAGCTATCTATTATTTCTATCCACCCGATGATGTACCACTTGGCCAAGATCAGGTTAAGCGCATCAATATTCAGGATGATGGCAGTTTGAGCGATGATTTTGGCACTGGCTTTTTTGATGAGGCAGATAAAATAGCCATGAGCATCTGGAACATGAATAAATCGCAAAAGAACTAAATCATGCGCCTGCATACGCACATTGGTTATATTGAAAAACTCCTGGCCAAGGGAAGGATTGATTTTGTAGATCAGGGTAATATAGCCGCTGTTCAGCAATACATGTTATTGTCCGATCTGTTTTTTCATGGGATAAAAGAAGTGCACCTTGATGACGATGATAGCATTATTGAAAATAGTGACATTCCGCTTATAAAACATTTTATAAAACAGGGACGCATTAAGCCGAAGAACTCCGTTACTCAAAAATCAATACCAACATTTGATTTACATTTTGATGATAAGAGGCAGGACGCGGAATTAAAATCATCCGAAAAGACAACAGGCTGTTTTTATGCCAATTCAAAATCAGATACGAAACCAATATTTGGAGATTATATTCAACATTTCGACAGAACAGAAGATCAGGATTGGAATTTTGCAGCCCCATTGTTTGCCCCTCATAATTCATTGGTCATTGTGGATGCCTATTTATTTACAACCCACGGAATGAATGGCTTAATATCTATGTTCAGAAAAGTGTTACCCAAGAAATTAAAACACACCTACCATATTACCCTAATTGGTAAGCCGAGGCCGCCGAAAAAGGAATATGGCCCCCCTATTGTTAGTAATATATTGGAAATCAATGAAATAGAAAAGAAAATTCAATTGCTTAAAAATGAACTTCTTAGTCATAAATTACTGGTCGAATTGGAGTTTTTTTTCTGCAATCAGCCCGAAATCCACGACCGCTATATTTTTACCAACAACATGGGGGCGTTTCTGGGTTCGGGGGTGGGGATTATTCCGGGCGAAG
>CAYUGH010000214.1:0-3352 GCA_964444195.1 uncultured Chitinophagaceae bacterium | reverse complement strand
AATACCCAGGTTCCCTTTCTTCCCAATGCCCTGGTTCGTGCCCTTATGAAACAAAACCCACACCCAAAAAATGCACAACAGTTAACTTTAAGGAGCATTTGGTGCCGCTGCGTTAAAACACCAAATGCGGCGTGAGCTGGGGAGTTTTCGATATGGAAACCCAACCTGGACAGAAAAGGCATATGGGGCAAGTAACGGCCATTAACATTTACAGGCTTGCCGGTATCAGTAGTGCCTTAAACGCAGCGCTATCGCCATTAAATACATTGAAATCCACAAAACTCTGGATGCCGTTTACCCTGCCGCCTTCATTATGCTGCCAGAAGATCCAGTCATTTTTCACTTTGGGGCGGTTGCGCTCCCTATAGTGCGCCACCCAAAGCTTGTAATCAGAGAAACGGGGATGCAGGTGCTTGTTGTAAAAAGCTGCATTTGAATAAATGATCGGCTTCACTTTATAATGCTGCTCCACCAGGCTAAGCCAAAGCGCTACTTTGTCCTGGAAATCGGCGGCGTTTGTGTTGTCAAGCGTTTCCACATCCAGCACCGGCGGCAGGTCGCCCGGCAAAAGGGTAACGGTTTTTATAAAATTCCGCGCCTGCGCAGCCGCATCGGTATTGGCCCTGAAAAAATGGTAAGCCCCCCTTGCCAGCCCGGCTTCACGGCTTTTGCGCCAGTTTCGGGAAAATTGTACATCGGTGAGCCTGATTCCTTCGGTGGCTTTCATAAAGGCAAACCCCAGCGCCACTTCCCGGCTTTTCATTTTTTTTACCAGCGACCAGTTGATCTTATTTTGGTAACGGCTTACATCAATGCCGTGAATCTGGTAGTCATCCGGCAATGCAATCCCAAAGTCGGGGTACATGGTAAAAGTGGTTTCCCGGTCAAGGCTTCCATCAAATGGGGCAAGCCCCTGGATGGCCCTGTACCCCAGGAAAACCAGTATTACAAATATCAGTCCGATCCATCCGCTGTTCTTTCTCCTTCGTGCCATTGGTAACCGGGTGAGGGTTTTATTTATTCAATCGGGAATTATTATTGCACAAATATCAGCAACATTAGCTGCAACCATGGTGCATGGAGTATTTTTGTTTCTAATTAACAAAAGGAAACCATTGTACTTCAACCTCAAAGACACGCTGAACCTCGCCACCAAGCTTACACCAAGGCGGCTGGTGAATGCGTTGAAAGTATATGCAAGCTTCCAGGCCAGCAAACTGATGCGCAAGCCCATTCAATGGGGATACCCCATCAGCATCAGCTTTGAACCTACTACAAGCTGCAACCTGCGTTGCCCGGAGTGCCCGAGCGGTTTGCGCGAGTTTACCCGCCCCACCGGCATGTTGCAAAAAGATTTTTTCCGCCAAACCATTGATGATATTTATAAGGACCTGCTGTACCTGGTGTTTTATTTCCAGGGCGAGCCATACCTCAATCCCGCCTTTCTTGATATGGTGAAATATGCCCACGACAAAGGCATTTATACAGCCACCAGCACCAATGCGCATTACCTGACCGATGAAAAGGCGCGGCAAACGGTAGAAAGCGGTCTCGACCGGCTGATCATCAGTATTGACGGCACCACGCAGGATGTGTATCAAAGCTATAGGGTAGGCGGTAAACTTGAAAAAGTGCTGGAAGGCGCCCGGAATATTGTAAAATGGAAAAAGGAGTTGAACAGCAGCAAACCATTTGTATTTTTTCAGTTCCTGGTAGTAAAGCCAAACGAGCACCAGCTTGATGATATTAAAAGGATTGCGAAAGAGGTAGGTGTTGACCAGGTAAGGTTTAAAACGGCGCAGGTTTATGATTACGAAAATGACCCGAACCAACTGATACCAACCATTGATAAATACAGCCGGTACAAAAAAGGAAAGAACGGAAAGGTTGAGGTAAAAAGCGGGTTGCAAAACCATTGCTGGCGGCTTTGGAGCGGTAATGTTATTACCTGGGATGGGCTGGTAGTACCCTGTTGTTTTGATAAGGATGCCACGCACCAGTTGGGCAATATGAAATCGCAGTCGTTTAAGGAAATCTGGAACAACGACAACTACAAACAATTCAGGAGCGAACTAATGACCAGCCGCCGGAATATTGATATTTGCAGCAATTGCAGCGAAGGACTGAAAGTTTGGGAAGAATGATTCTATACAAATGAAACACCTGCTTTTATTGCATGGCGCAGCCGGTTCGGTTGACCAGTTTGATACGCTGACTGTATTACTGAAAGGGCAGTTTGTAGTGCATCGGTTTAATTTCTCCGGGCATGGAGGACAGGCATTCGCCGAAGAATTTTCGCTTCAGCAGTTCAAAAACGAATTGATCAATTTTATTGATGGTTTGCCCCCGAAAGTAAAGGAAGAAGGGTTGAATGTATTCGGCTACAGCATGGGTGGTTATGTAGCTACGATGGCTGCCCTCGAACAACCGCAACTGTTTTCCCGCTTAATAACCCTGGCTACCAAATGGCAATGGAATGAAGGGATTGCCGAAAAGGAAGCCTCGATGCTAAACCCCGAAGCCATTGAAACCAAAGTGCCCGCCTTTGCACAATCCCTTGCTAAAAGGCATGGAACGGGTAATTGGAAAACATTGCTGAACAAAGTTTCGGGCATGCTGATGGAAGCCGGGCGACGCCCTCCGCTTGATGCTGAAAAATTGAAAGCAATGTCAACCCCGACATTAGTTATGGTTGGCGATAGGGACAAAACCGTTTCCATTGAAGAAACCCTTGAAACTTACCGAACAATACCTGCTGCATCGTTTAGCGTACTATCTGCTACGCCACATCCTTTTGAGAAAGTAAATGTCAGTCTCCTGGCAAATCTTATCACTCAATTTATTGATCAATAAAGGACTAAGGAGTGTAACTCATCCTTGGTTGGATCAGTAAGCGTGTATCTTTTCATCTGGCAGATCTTCATTTCATCCAGCAGGTCAACCACGCGGCCAAATTCGGCCCGATCCGAGGGTTTGATCATCACAAACATCTTATCATCATTGCCATCAACCGATATCAGTTGGTTTTGCAGTGTAAATAACCGGTTCCTTAATTCAGTTGATGAGCTATAATCAATCCCAATGGCATCCTGAACATTATTGCCCGTGTAGAAAAATACTTTATCCTGTCCGGCAACCAGGCTCACCGCACCTGACTGAGGCACCTTGCTGCTATCGGTACTGTCGGCAGGCAATAGCGTGGTCATGGCTGTAGGATTGTTGAGCGTAGCGGTAAAAATGAAAAATGTGATCAGTAAAAAGCTGAGATCAACCATGGGTGTCAGGTCGATATGGGGAGCTCTTAATTTGGAGCCTTTTCCTTTTGAGTTGGAAGCAGTTATTTCGGCCATAG
>CAYUGH010000213.1:0-3362 GCA_964444195.1 uncultured Chitinophagaceae bacterium | reverse complement strand
CAAAAGAATCCTGAATTATACGCATTGATGGAAAGGATTTTCAGGCAACGGCCGACGACGGATAGTAATAAGGTAAAGCCGGTTTAAAATATCGTAAGGTTGGTTTGCGAAATGCCTCTGCGGGTAAGAGGGGTTTACAACCAGGAGTTTTGTGTTATTTAAATTGGCATAAAGTATTTTGACACAATTTTATTGTTTTTTCGATAGCTGAATATTACGTGAGATTTATAGACAACTCTAAAGGCATACCAATGTTGATGTTGAAATTACAATACTCCTGTAAGATTCTTCCTCTTGAAAGCCTTATTGGGTCTGACTTTTAAATTCCAAAAGATGAATTAAATGAAACTTAGCCAAGTTGATGAGTTGCATAAAATTAAGACGAAGTGAAAATGTAAAGCCATGAGAAAGTAATAATATTGATAATCAATTAGTTATGAATTTTTATACTACATCATATTGTAAATAATTAAAATTGGTTATTCGAAAATCTTACCGGAGTATTGAAATTAAGGAAGTCTGTTTTTATTTATAAGACTTTAGATTTGTGCAAAATTATTTGACATGGCAATTCAACTTTCATTTTTTGATGTCTCGAATACAAACCCACACAATAAATAACCCAAATTTCTACCGGATCAGAATGTATCTGAATTTCTCTTTTTATCAATTTTATGCTATTTAATTCGTTTCAGTTTCTGTTATTTATTCCGATTACCTTCTGTATCTATTGGCTGATTGGAGCCAAACGATATAAAGCCCAGAATATTTTTATTCTTCTTATCAGCTACTATTTTTACTCTTGCTGGGATTGGAGGTTTTTATTTCTGCTGATTTTCTCGACCCTTCTTGATTTCTTTACCGGATTGAAGATGGAGAATGCCGGAAATGAGCGTTCCAGGAAATTTTGGTTTTGGCTAAGTGTGATAATCAATCTTGGTTTCCTTGGAGTATTCAAGTATTTTAACTTTTTTGCAGAATCATTTTCGGAAGCCTTTAATAGGATTGGGGTGACAGTGAACCCCTGGACAATTAATGTAATTCTACCTGTTGGGATATCATTTTATACTTTTCATGGATTGTCTTATGTAATTGATATTTATAAGCGCAGAATTCAAGCGGAGAAAAATTTTGTAGATTATGCAGTGTTTGTTTGCTTTTTTCCGCTATTGGTGGCCGGCCCGATTGAACGAGCTACACACCTGCTTCCACAAGTAATTAAGCCAAGAACTTTTGATTTCCAGAAAGCAATGCATGGCACACGTTTAATTATTTGGGGTTTCTTTAAGAAGATAGTGATTGCTGATGCCTTGGCACCATCAGTGAATGAAATATTTGCGAACTACCATGATTATTCATCCTGGACGCTTTTCCTTGGCGCATTTTATTTTACACTTCAGATTTATTGTGATTTCAGCGGCTACTCTGATATTGCAATTGGAGTGGCAAAATGGTATGGTTTTGATTTGATGACCAACTTTAGGTTTCCTTATTTTTCAAGAAGTATAGCTGAGTTCTGGCGAAGGTGGCATATTTCATTAAGCTCCTGGTTCAGGGATTATGTTTATATACCATTGGGAGGGTCTCGGGTGAGTAAAATAAAAGCGATTAGGAATGTGTTTGCCATTTTTCTGATTAGCGGTTTTTGGCATGGAGCTAATTGGACATTCATTGCATGGGGGGGGATTCATGCTTTGTTATTTGTACCGTCATTCATTTTTAATAAACACAAGGAGTCTTTTTCAACTCTGGATTTTCCAAAAATCACAAAGGATAATATTGCCGATCTTTTCAGAATACTTTATATTTTCTTTGTTGTTTTGGTGGCTTGGATATTTTTTAGGGCAGAATCAATAGGACATGCAGTTGATTATATTGTAAATATGTTCTCTTTTCATAATGGAGGCAAGATATTTCTAAATCCATATGATAATCAACCTCTTGGGGTTGAGTATTATATGATTGTCCTTTTTATTATTGTCGAATTTTTAATAGCATCAGGAATTGGGAAGCAATTTAATAAGATAATCAGATGGGTAGCGTATGCTGCGGCAATAATTGCTATAATTACTTCTATTCACTTGAATGCTGCAAATGCATTTATTTATTTTCAATTTTAGATTTTTTTCAGATTGTAGGAATCATTGAAATCGGTTATGAAAAAGTTTGTAATTAGTGCTTCAGGATTTGTTTTTTTCCTTTTAATAGTTCTTGAATTATTCTTTAGAATTTCGAGACTTGCATGCGATTTGCCAATTTTCGAATATTTCCCTGATGATTCTCTCATCCTAAGTAAGCCTGGAACTGAGGGGTATTTTACACAGGGTGGAAATGCGGAAGTGTTTTCACATTTCAAAATTAATAAGCAAGGCTGGAATAGTATTGTAGATTATGATATTGTAACAGATGGTACTATAGCTATTGTAGGAGATTCTTATATTGAGGGCCGTTATGTAAATGTTGAAGAGTCTCTTGGAAGAAGAGTTGAGAAATTATACCCAAGAGTAATTGTGCATGAATATGGAGTCGCAGGTGCAAACTTCTTTGACTACAATAATGTTTGTCGTAAACTTTTATCCAGGGGTTATAAAAGTATATATGTTTGTATTGGACCTAGAGACCTCTTTGCAGAACGACCATCATATACTCAACAAAATGGATATAAGCAACGTCCAATTCAAAGATTATATAAGCATTCCGCATTGGCAAGATACCTCGTTTTGAATTTAAAAATTACAGAAATTGTAACTGGAAAAAGGGGCTTGAGGAAACAAGAGGGACCGGGACCAAATATTAAGGAAATTAATAAAAAATTTGAAGAGTTTGGAATGCCAGGAATTATTTACATGTATGAATCTCCGGTTTTAGATAGTCTGACAACCGGTCAGTTTATGTTAAAAATCGTACATGAAAAGTTACCTGAAGATTATGGATTTAATGGACATTGGAATACCAATGGAGTTGACAATGTAGCCAAAACTGTAGCAGAAGATTTGAGAAGAAATCCGAGGGTTACAAACTAATGCCATTACAAACTCAGGAAGTCTTGATATTGTGGAGAAGGGGAAAGTTTCCAAGAGTTTATAATTTTGCTTATTGAAAAAAAGCTCTGCATAGATAGCTTGCTGTAGTATACCTTGTACAATACTACATAGGCAAGAATATCTTTGCGCTTATCATTCCACTTCACTATCAATTTGATGGTTGGGTTCGCAGTAGGATTTTTTACCAAATCCGGATGAATATTTTCCTTGGTTTAAGTGTATTCAAATGACTGGGTAGTCGTTGGCTTATTCGATCGATGGTTAACCCCAAACCCACAAATACATATATTTGTTTTCATCCTCCGCTAGTATGCCAAA
>CAYUGH010000212.1:0-3393 GCA_964444195.1 uncultured Chitinophagaceae bacterium | reverse complement strand
CTGCAATCGAAGAACTGCGAATGGCAATGAATTAATAGGTCGTTTGCCCGTTAGGCGTTTCATTGTTGATGAAAGTGCGCACCGTCCCCGCTTTGGGCGGGAGACGTTGCTCGAAAGAAATGTCCGCACCGTCCCCGCTTTGGGGCGGGAGACAGTGCTCGAAAGAAATGGCTCGCCCCAAGACGGACATTGCGTGTCATTGACGCACCGTCGCCGCCCGGGGGGAGACGGCGCTCTAAAGAAAAATCAAAAGGAGGGGTTCGATTGCCCGGGCTGTGCATGGCCTGAGCCCCGAAAAGCGGTCGAAACCGGGCGAATTATAGGGCCTCCATTTTTTTATTCAATTTTCAAACGACTTTCTTCAGGTGCTTTAAATGCATTCGCATGCGTAAGTTTTTTCTCGATATCCATCATGGTAAGCCCAATTAGTTTGCTGCTGAATTTCCAGGCTTTTAAAAGCATTCGTATATAAGGTTCAGGCTGGCCCTGACGGGATAGTTTCCTTAATGCACTTACATAATCTTCGCGGAAAACGGTTGGGATAATAATTTTTGATTGATTGGCTGCAACCAATTCTGCATTCATCATAACCCTTGCAATCCTGCCATTTCCATCTAAAAACGGATGCACCTCGCTAATTAGGTACATCATAAAGGCTGCGCGGGAAAAAGGGTGCGACAACGAAAGGCAAAAATCAAATCCTTTTGAAAGTGTTCCCTTAACCAGCGTTTTATCTACAAAAAATGTTTCACCTGCCCTATTGTTCTTATCTTTAAACTGTCCGGGGCTTTTAGAAATTCTCGCACCCATTAATATTTTATGCCTTTTTAGCAGCGCTTCAAATAATTGATTGGCAGAGGAGGGAATTGTTTGCATTTCCTGCAGATTACTTACAATTTTATAGGTGCCAAGTATAACATGCGAATCTTCGGTTCGGGTGGGCACAGGCGTATTTGTTTCAACAATTTTTTTTGCTTCTTCCAATTCAAATTCGGTTCCTTCAATATAATTGGAAAAATAGGCTTCGAAGAATGCGAAATTTTGAAAGGAAAGGCCTGTTGTATTTTGTTCAGGAAGATCAATAAAATCCTGTTGCTTTAAGGCAATAAACAAATTTTCAAATAGTACTAATCGTGCCGGATCATAAGGATTGCCAAATGCCCTTGCAATAGCCAAAGGCGATGATAAGATTTTGGTTGGGTAGGTAGTAAGCAGCGCGCTGATGAGTTTGTTTAATTTTCCATACGCATCCTGCATTTTCAGTTTTTCAGCAATTTTCCGCGCGTTATCTCTCAATTCGTTTAATGCCGAATCACCTTTTACCCGAATCACTTGTTCAAGACGTTCTTCGATGTCGGCTAAAGGCAATGTTTTGGATTCGGGCCCCTGTTTTCTACTAACCTGAAGGTTCTCGAGCAAAGCCCTTTCTAATTGTGAAACATACAATTCGCCTGATAAAGGGTTATCTCCTTCTATTGCATCCTGTCCTTCTATAAACCTGAGGGTAATGCCGGGTAAGGATATTCTTTTTGTATAGGTATAGGTAATGAAAATATGCCCCGTTGATGTGGGCTGAAATTCAAGTGCAGAGCGATGACTGAGTAAAGAACCCGGGTACAATTTTCCTAGAATTATAAAAAGGTTCCGCCTGATGATTGTTTCAGGAGTATCGGCAAAATTGGGGGTATAAATGCGCGGAGCAATTTTTCTCAATTTTCCCGCTTTTTCCAGTTTCGAAATCTGCCTGCTTATTTTAATATCACTGGACGAAAAAATGACTTCCTGGAGATGAATGGGTAGAATATTTTCCATTATAGCATTTTCGATTGGCCAATTTATAAAAAAATTTCTATTTTGATTGGTTTAATGGTAAAAAATTTCCATTAAGATTTATTTCAAAACTTATCCATTCATCAGCACTTCTGAATCTATCTATGCCAATAGGCTTTATTTTTAGAGCATGTTACCATAGTTACATTCACCTGCCATGGGCCAAACTGAAAAGCGCCTTATCTAATTTTCTTTCTGAATTGCTCAGGCTGGATATAAAAATTGTCAACATACCCGAATCAGAAAACAACCGGGATACCGCTGAAGATAAGGCCAATAAAGTGAACATCCTTTGCGAAAACGATACAGGTGAGCTGCTTTTAATAGAGCTTCAATACTACAGCGAGTGGGATTTTTGCACCGGATGCTTTTTGGCGCCTCAAAGCTGATTACCGATTACCTGAAAGTAGGCGAGGTGCCTGGATAAAGTAGAGGCGCAACTAAAGGTAAATGCCATGACTGCACAGGAAAAAATAAACTATGAGGCACACCTGAAGAACCTCGCTATTTCAAATAGCATGCTGGAAACGGCTAAGATTGAAGGCAAGTTGGAAGGCAGACTCGAGGGTAAGTTGGAAGGTGAAGCCAAAAAGGCAAAAGATGCAGCAAGGAAACTAATTATCAGGGGATTTTCAAATGAAGATATTGGAGATATTACCGGATTGGGGATTGCTGCAATCGAAGAACTGCGAATGGCAATGAATTAATAGGTCGTTTGCCCGTTAGGCGTTTCATTGTTGATGAAGATGTGGAGCCTACCCCCTTCCGGCACAGGTTTCGCCCCAGGGCGTACATTGCGTGTCATTGAGGCACCGTTACCGCCCGGGGGCGGGGGAGACGGCGCTCTAAAGAAATGGAAATTTGGAACGGTCTGACTTGAGACTATTTTTTGGCTACATGTAGTGCAGCTTACACCCCACAATCTGAATATATTCGTCGGCCACCCTGTACACCAGCCTGTGTTCATCAGTCAGGCGTCTGCTCCAGTAACCTTTTAAGTCATGCTTTAAAGGTTCGGGTTTACCGGTGCCTTCAAAGGGTGTGCGGGAAGCCTCTATAATTAGCTTTTGGAGCCTTGCGAAAATTTTCTTATTTTCTGCAAGCCATTGATTGTATTGATCAAAGGCAATTGGCGTAAACCGGATATCTTTCATTCAACATCCATTTGTACCGATACAAACTCTCCTTTTCTATCCTGTTCAATAGACTTTAGAAGCATTTCCCTGTTTTTAGGATTAGACAGGAGGAAAGCGGTTTCATCTGTGTCTTCTTCAACAGTGATGGTAATGGCCTTGCCCATGAATGCCGTTTTTATCGCTTCAATAATTTCATTGTTTATTTCCTGGGGTGACCGTAAATGAAATGTAGTGTACATAAGAATGGATTATAACTTTCTAAGGATATTCAAACTGACATTTTTTTGAGTTGCCGGAAATACCATTCAAAATTAAATATTTTCATGGAAGGCTGGTATTTCTTCTTCTCTCTGCCTGGCTCTTCCCTTTCCAGCAATGCCTCGCCCCAAGGCAGACATTGCGCGTCATTGACGCACCGTTACCGCCC
>CAYUGH010000211.1:0-3408 GCA_964444195.1 uncultured Chitinophagaceae bacterium | reverse complement strand
AATGGTGGGTCAACATAAACAGGAATGGTGGGTCAACATCGGCAGGAATATACACTCGACATCAGCACCGTAAGCCGCGTGGCCAACAGCAAATATGTGCAAACCGAGTTCGGCACTTTACTGCTCAAATTTTTCTTTAGCGAAGGCATGAGCACCGATAGCGGCGAGGAAGTAAGTACGCGCGAAGTAAAAAAGATTTTGAGCGAAATGGTGGAAGCAGAAGACAAGCACAAGCCGCTAAGCGATGATGTGTTGACCGATATGCTACAGGAAAAAGGCTACAACATTGCCCGGCGTACGGTGGCCAAGTACAGGGAGCAGTTGAATATTCCGGTGGCAAGGTTGAGGAAGGAGTTGTAAGAGTTTGAATGTTATGCTCAGAATCATAACCAGGAATTATTTAAGCATTCATATCCGCCCAGTACTGGCTGTAAAGATTATTTGATTGAAGTAACGATGCATGGTTACCAGTCGTGGCAATTGTACCTTTATCCAGAACGAAAATCCGGTCGCAAAAGGATTTTAAAACATGCAGGCGGTGTGTAATGATAATGATACCCATTTCAGATTTCAGGCGCTCAAGGAGATGTAATACAAACAGTTCTGATTCTCTATCCATAGCGGAGGTTGCTTCGTCTAAAATGAGCAACTGCGGACGGTGATACAAGGCCCTGGCTAATGCAATCATTTGCTTTTGACCGCCCGATAGGTTGATACCTTCCTCGCCAACCAATGTCATTACAGATTGTGGTAAACTGTCTATGAAAGGGGCAAAACCATATTTCAACAAAAAATCGGCAACAGCCTGCGGCTCCTTTGCAGCATCATCAAAAGCTATATTTTCCAACACCGTCCCGTTAAAAATATGAACCTGTTGCGGTACAATTGCTGCCATACCCTTCCAGTAATTTCTATCCACTTCAGCAAGACTAAATTTTTCGTTTATGAAAATGTTTCCACCCTCGGGTATATAATGCTGCATCAGCAATTGAACAAGTGTGCTTTTTCCACAACCGTTTTCGCCCATTATGGCAACGATTTCACCCTTATGAACTGAAAAGAAAATGTTTTGTAAAACCATACACCTTCCCGGGTAGCGAAAAGAAAGGTCAACCGCTTCCAGTTTTTCAAAATGCTGAGGTTCCATGTTGCCTTCATCTATATTTTTAATGCCTGCAAATTCATACATGCGGTTAAATGCAATACGCGCTTCGTTGATGGGTATACTGAGCAGTGCAAGATTGGCTACTGAGGGAAGTAAAGACCCAACCATACCCATGATGGCCATCAATTCACCTGTCTTTAATTGATTACTTAGAACAGAATGGCTCAAATAGAGAAGTAAACCGCATAAAAGTAAAGCGGCAAATGTGTTGGCCGAAAATGAAAGCCTCATTTGTATTTGCCCCAACCTAAAAACAGCCGATTGGTAGTTTTGGTAAATGGAATTGTTGACATCTGAAAAAAGTGGCTCTTTGCTGTGGTTTTTGATCGTTTCAATACCTTGAAGGGTGGATATGAAATGGCCCTCCGCCATGGCATAACCCACCATGGTAGAATGTTGTGCTTCGGCTATTTTTTTGTTTTTGCTGTAAATAAGAATAAAGAATACCGGTAAGACCAATAGCGTAATAAAACCACTGGTTTGCGAGTAAGAAAACACAAATACCAGTGTAACCACTACTACAATGGCATCAAGCAAGGTGTTTCCGGCAATCTGGCTTACTACACGCTGAATACGGTTGGTGTCATGCAACCGAGCGGTAAGTTCCCCAATTTTTCGTGTATCAAAGAAGGGTTTGGGCAAATGAAGCAAGCGGCTGAAAAATTCCTTAACTATCCGAAGATTAAAAACTCTTGCCTGGCTGATTAACAATTGAATGCGTACAAAGGTGATTGCTTCTTTAGCAAGCAGTAACAAAAACACAAGGCCAATGCCTGTGTATAGTTTGATATATTGCTTTTCAGGTAGAAACTCATCTATTAACCGCTGTGAAAAAATGGCCATGGTTAGCCCCAAAGCTGCCATAACAATTCCCAAAATACCGGCAATAAGCAGCAAAGTCACGTCATCCCTAAGGAGTCTTTTAAACCATTGCAGTTTTTCATGAGTAATATCTTTCTTTATTTGAAAAGTTGCATTGGGTGTAAGTACAAGACATGCTTTTGATTTCCATATTGCATTTAATTCATCAGGGGTAAGGTATACTATACCTTTCGCAGGGTCTCCAATAGTTAACAATTGCTGACCCTTCTTTTCCTTTTTGCCATAGTAAACTATATAGTGCTGCAGGTTGCCTTCAATAACAACGTGTAAGATGCAGGGAGATGGGTGGGCGAGCAGGGCTTCCATATCTGCTTCACAGCCCTCTGCATCAAAACCGGCTGTTTGTGCAGCCTGGTAAAGACCAAGCAGCGTAGTACCGGTAATATTAGTACCACTAAGCCTTCGTAAGTTTTCAAAATCATTATCCCCTTTATAATAGCAAATCAAAGAAAGAAGGCAGGCAATGCCACAGTCTTTCTGCTCTAATTGCCGAACGAGTACGGGATTTTTATTTCTCTGTTTAATCTTTAAGGCATTTATCATTTCATTGAAATAGCATTGGGATATTTTCCTGCATTATTGAAGCAGATATTGAATACTGCATTCCCCACTGTGTTTGCGAATAAGCTTTCCAGCCTCGTATACATAAAAAGATGGTACCGATGCTGTACCGAAAGTTTTGGCAAAGAGTAATGCCGTATCGCTTATTACAGTAACCATTGGCAAATGCGCAAGCTTCATACTATCGGCAAATGGTTCTGTTGTTCCTTTATTTTCAGATGTTATCATAAGCCAGCGAACATTTTCAAGCTTAGTTTGCTCAAGGAACATTTCCTTTACCATGCTCTGACAGTGGTCACAGCCGGGATTAAAATAGTTGATTACCAGTAGTTCCTTTGTATTCCGTAAACTGTCAAAATGTAATAGCCTTCCATCCATTTGCGAAAAAGATATAGATGGCAACCGTTCAGTTTTTGCGTTAATGCCTTCTTTCGTTTGCAAAGTATCCCAGGTTTTATAACTAAGGTATGTGGTACCCAGAATTATAAAGCCCACAACAGACAATGCTGCAATTTTTCGGAATTTCATGAAGAATGGATTAGGGTTGAAAGACAACAGACAAATACGTTACCAGCAACACCCAAATGGCCAAACTCGGCAGATAGGTGGAAGCTACAAATTTTAAGGATGGAAATAATGCCTTTTTTGATTCTGAGGCTATCAGGTATGCCAAAAACAGAAAGTAAGACAATTCAAAAAGATTGAGGGTATTAAAGAAATAATTACTCCATGAGGGCACATTTTTAAATCATTGTTGTCCGACTAAAAAAAGGGGTTAGGCTGATAAGCCGCCCCTTTTT
>CAYUGH010000210.1:0-3418 GCA_964444195.1 uncultured Chitinophagaceae bacterium | reverse complement strand
GAATAAACGGGCCGGTAGGCAACAGCACTTCTATTTGTTCCCCTGCCTTTTTGCCCATCAGGGCCTGCCCGATGGGCGAATCGTAGCTGATCAGCTTATCCCTGGTATTGCTTTATCTTCATCGTGCAATTCCCCTCTGGCATATAGCTTGCAGGCAATCAATTTTTTTGCAGATCGCCAAGCGGCCAACTGTACAATTGCCTGCTGGCACGGGTTACAGCGGTGTAGCACCATTTCAGGTCTTCGCGGTTGAACAGGGGGTTTAAAAACACATGTTCCCATTCGCCACCCTGCGCCTTATGGCAGGTGAGGGCATAGCCATAGCGCACCCTCAAGGCGCCCACATAGGGATCGTCTTCGGGGTTTTTGCTGTCGCGGTATTTGCGGTTTAATCTTATGGCTTCGTGCACCAGCCGTTGGTTAACCTCATGGGGAAGGGTTCCATTTTCATTCACCAGGGTATCTGTAAGCACTTTGGTCACCAGTGTTTTTGTTTCCCCTTCAATACTGGTAAATTCAAGGTTGGCATTTACAAACTCCAGTCCTGCAAAGGGCTTTGAAGGCCTCACTTCCAATACCTTTAATTGGGTTCCGCGCATCATCAGCATATCATTCTTAATAATGTTCTGGTTGAGCATGAAAAGTTCCCCCACTTTTACAGGCTCCCTGTCTTTATACTGATAGCGGAATTTGCGCGCCCAGGTGTTCATGGCATTCACCTGCTTGTTTGAATAAGCGATCATTACCGCGCTGCTGTCCGATGAATCATCGAGCATTTGCAAATAGCCCTGCACCCCTTTGCTAAAGCTGCTGAGGTTGCGGCAACGCAAGGTTTTCATAGCTATCCCACGTTCAATGGCATTGCGCAGGTTTTCCGCGTTTTCAAGAATATAGCTGCCATTTTGCTGCCGCTCTACCTGGTTCAGCACAATTTCTGTCCCTTTCAGTTGGTACCGTTCCTTTAAATAATCCAGGTTAAGCGCAGGGCTGAAATTCCTGTTTTCAATGGGTGGCAACTGGTTGGTATCGCCAATAAAAATGAGCTTGCTATCCTTATTTCCTTCCTGCACATAACTTATAAGGCGGCTGAGTGTGCTGGTATCCTGTCTAAAACCATCATTGCCATAGCTTACCGCGTCGGGCACCATACTTGCTTCATCTATAATAAAAATGGTGAATTTGTCTGATGGATTGGTTTTGGGCAAAAACCTGACTACTCCATCCTCCTGCACTTCGGGGGAAAAAATGGTGGCATGTATGGTACGCGCGCCATTGCCGGTTTTTTTGCCTATGATTTGTGCCGCGCGCCCTGTAGGCGCCGCCAGCCTGAATTCAATTTCACTTTGATGCAGATAATCAGTAAGGGCTTTGATAATGCTGGTTTTTCCTGTACCTGCGCAACCCCGCAATACACAGATGCGGGCGGGGTTTTCGGGCTGTACAAAGGTTACGAGTTGCTCCAGCGCGGCCAGTTGCTCGGCATTGGGGGTAAAGGGCAGCAGGTGGCGGATGCCTGAAAGGGTAGTGGTGGTTGGGTTTGTTGCAGTCATGGTTTAAAGTTTAAAGGTTTAAAAATATTGCACTAACTGCTTGCCCCAGGTGGGATGCAAACATTTAATTTGAAGGGATTGACATATGCGCCCCTTGTATTAATTGCTTCCGGAGAAGCAATTATATATTTTAATTCTGTAAATCGTTTTCCTTGAATGGGTTTGTCGAAAACGATATAAACGATGTGGCAACCAAGTTAGGGGATGATTGCATTGCAAAAATAGAAGGGTAATTTGGAATCTGCCAAATTTTATATGAAATATTTTTTTTGGGTGCAGCCTATGTGCAGGTTGTGTTTTTCAGGCAGGGCCAGGTAATCCAATTTCGAAAAAAGGTTGGTAGAGTGATATGAACCAGTCGTCGGCAAGATGCAGTTCTTTCTGGCTCCTGGTAATGGCAGTGTACCACCATTGGTAAATATGCGGCCTGCCCATTCCGTGGATCTTGGTTTCCATGTGCAGATAAACCCTTGGCCATTCGCCCCCCTGGCTTTTGTTGCAGGTAACCGCATAGCCATAGGTAGCCCTCAGGCTGTTGAGGTATGGGTCTTCCATCATGGCATTGTTAAAAGCCACTGTTCGCTGCCTGATATTCAATTCCTTCATCCTGTAATAAAAATCAATGTACAGTTCCCTGTGCTCATCGCTTGTAAGGTTGGGAAGCGTGCGGGTAAATGGCGAGATGGCGAGCAGGATTTGGTGGTGTTGCCCGTCGTGCATTCCTTTTACTGTAACTTCCAGAAATGGAATATTTCGCTGCACTTTCAGGCTTCCTACGGCAGTAATGGTAACAAAATCGCCATTTACA
Organism: uncultured Chitinophagaceae bacterium; assembly: GCA_964444195.1. GTDB lineage: Bacteria > Bacteroidota > Bacteroidia > Chitinophagales > Chitinophagaceae > Phnomibacter. The sequence goes on along the minus strand of CAYUGH010000210.1, from coordinate 1,060 downwards.
AGCGGTACCAGGTAATTATTTTGTGTTACCTGGAGCAGGTCGCCAATGGTGGGCAATCCATCCCCAAACCCCAGTTCTTTTCGTACATACCTGCTTATATTGAAATTAAACGGGTTGGTTCGTGTAATAAGAATGGATGATTCATATCCTTCTTTTTTCAGGTTGGAAATATATTCGTCAATAAGGTAATCTGTATCGCGGTGAATATGGATATCCCTCAAGCCTTTTGCAGGAAGGTGAGCAAACTTGGAAGGTTGCGGATGGGTTACAAAATGGCGCAGGGGCAGGCTTAGCTTGAGTATGCTGTGTTCGCCCTGTTGTCGTTGAATATCGGTGAGTTCATAGGCCGCCACATTTTTTTTGAATTTGGAACGCAGGTAGGCGGGTTCAAGTGCGGGGGAGTTGGTTTGTTCGATAGGGGGTAGCTGGCAGGCATCACCCACAAAAATGAGTTTACTGTGTTTGGCATAATGCATCAGGTCGGTCAGCAGCTTGCCTGTTCCAAATTTGGCAATATGCACACCCCCGCTTTCCTCATCACTCAGCATCGACGATTCATCTACAATGATCACCTGCTGTTTCTGGTTTTCATCGAATTCGGTTGCGGGCCGCAGGTCGAACAACAATAACAGGTTATTTGGCTTTGGGTTGGGGCCTGGTGTTTTTATAGCCTTTTCAAGCTGCTCAAGGTCCTGGTTCAGGTCGGTAAATGAATAAATGAAGGAATGCACGGTGGAGGTTTCGTACCTGGTTTTGTCGCGAAGCACTTTGGCTGCCCTTCCTGTGGTGGCGCACAATTGGGGCTGAAACTTTTCCTTTACTTTTTTCTCGGTCAGCATCCATTGCACAAGGTGCTGCATCAGCGTGGTTTTGCCTGTGCCTGCATAGCCTTTCAGCACAAAAACGTTCTCATTGGGGTTCAGTACAAATAGCTTTAGCCGTTCAAGAGCTTGCTGCTGCTGGGGGGAGAGCGTGAACCGTGGTAAGGCTATGTTTTCAATTTCTTTCATTGTTAATATTCCCTGAATTGAACAAATTTAAAAGTGCTGATTTTATTGCC
>CAYUGH010000209.1:0-3430 GCA_964444195.1 uncultured Chitinophagaceae bacterium | reverse complement strand
CTATTTCCACAACAATTGATTTCAAAAAATTATCGGCAACCATTTGTCTCATAAAACGCTCCGCCTCGGGCCATGCGCTGTTTGTAACCACCACAAGCTGCCTCGCAGGGTCGATATGGATCATTTGGCCATGAATGCCCAATGCCCGGAAGCAACCATCGCCCACAGTCTACCATTGGTATCCATAGCCCCAACCGGGCATCAGTTTAATTTGCGTTTGGGTGGCTGCGGCCAGGAAGGGTGCAATCTGCCTACCGGTAGGCAGGAATATGGCTTTCCCGAAACTTCGGGATTGGTGCGTTGCATCCAACTAAGTCTATTTGGTATGGGCAGGTTTTCTTCTCTTGTCAAACCGAAAACTTTAATGTCAAGTTTCCGCCAAGTCCTTCACGAATAATTCTCATCAAGGTTGTCAAACGGATGTCACTTGCGTCATTCTCAATTCGTGAAATGTAATTTTTTGTTGTCCCCACACGCAAAGCAAGTTCCTCTTGTGTCAGGTGTTGCTTTTTTCTCGCTTCTTGTATTAGCACACCGATTTTAAATGCCTCAAATTCTTCGGCATATTTCTCACGGCCTGGTGTTCCTCTCTTGCCGTATTTGCTGTCAAGATGGTCGTCCCAATTTACGATGTCATTTTGCTTTTTTACTTTCATAATATTGTTGTTTTAATTTTTCCGCTCTTTCAATTTCTTGTCGTGGTGTTTTCTCTGACTTTTTCTGAAACCCGTTTAGAAGTATCACAAGATTACCCTTGTCAAAGCAACAGAACACTCTGAAAATGTCACTGCCTGCTTTTATCCGCATTTCATAAAGTCCGTCCGTGCCTTCAAGGTGCTTGAAAAATTTCACTGGGATAACTTGTAATGTTCTTACAAGTCCGATTATCCAGTCAATCTTTCCCTGAACTTCTTTTGTCTGTGCGTTATAGAAGTCCTAGAAATAATGTCTGTAAACAATCGTGTGCCTGATGTAATTTTCATTCACGGCACAAAGTTACCTAAAAAGGTAACCAAGAACAACTTTTTCATAAAAATCTACATTCCTTGTTGCCGAAAACTATGGATACTGATTTACCGAAAACCCTGGAGTGTTATTTATTTACCGATTACAAATAGCGAAGCCAATCCTGCAAAGTATGGATGAAGTAACGGGTGTGTGCATGATTGAGTGGCTGCTTGCTAATTTCCTGGAGTAATATATTACCGGCAATGGAGGTGAAAATTCAAGTTCCTTTGTTTTAATTGCCGGGTTGTTGTTAAGCCCTCCTATTTTGTTGAGCGTATAGAGTTTCAAGCACGGTTGTGCGAGGAGGTTGGGGTGAATTGAAAATCATGCAGGCCAAAGTAAAATAAAAATGTGCTGCATAAATTCCCCTGCCTTACCCGGTTATGTGACGTTTTTATTCAACATATGTTTCCATTATCACAGTTTTTACCGCTTCGATTTCTGTTGTTGTCAGGCTGCCCAATTTTTTGCCAATTCTTGTTCTGTCCACAGTTCGGATTTGGTCTAAAACTATCCAACCTTTGGTTTTCGTTTGTTTTATTTCAACTCTTGTCGGGTACGGTTTTGAACTGCTTGTAAGTGGTGCAACTACAATCGTTTGCAGATATTTGTTCATTTCGTTTGGGGAAATGACAGCACAAGGACGTGTTTTTTTCATCTCGCTTCCTATGGTTGGGTCAAGATTTACCAAAACCAATTCGTATTGCTTTATCTCCATTCTTCAAAAGTTTCGTCTTCAAAAATGTCGTCAATCAGCAATTTGTCGTCTCCGTTTGCGTGCATAAGTTTGAACGACTTTTCCCAATCTTTTCGTGGAACGGATTTTGGCTTTAAGATAATTCTGCCTTTTTCCAAAATCAATTCAAGTGTATCGCTAATGTTATACTGTTCTAAAATTGATTTTGACAACCTGATACCTTTTGAGTTTCCGATATTGATTACCCGGACTTCCATAAAAATTTGTTTTTGTGATTACAAAGTAATTACATTTTTATTTGATAACCAAATTTTTCCAAAGCGCCCGTACCGGAGTTGCCGGGAAGAAAAACGCAATGTTTCCAATGTCTAACCACAAATTTGCCCTCATTCACCGGGTTGACTCCTTCCCCTCTTTATCTATTTCCACAACCACAGATTTTAAAAAATTATCCGTAACCATTTGTCTCATAAAACTCTCCGCCTCGGGCCATGCACTGTTTATAACCACCACAAGCTGCCTCGCAGGGTCAATATGGATCATTTGGCCGTGAATGCCCAATGCCCGGAAGCTACCATCAGGAAGGGTCCACCATTGGTATCCATAGCCCAAATTGGGCATCAGTTTAATTTGCGTTTGGGTGGCTGCGGGCAACCAATCATCAGGAACAATAGATTTGCCATTGATGCGTGCACCACCGAGCATAAATTGCCCGAACCGCCCGAAATCGCGGAGTGGCATTTGGAGGCAGCAGCCTGCCAGTTCCTGGTTGGTGCGGCCGGGTATCCAGGTAGCTTTTTGTTCCATTCCATAGGGCTCCCATATTTTGGAGGAAAGGTATTGCGATAAGGTTTGCCCCGTGGCAGCGCTTACCAGCACACCCAGCAGGTGGGTTTCACCTGTTTTATACACCCACTTTTTGCCTGGCTCTGCCTCGCGTGGCAAACCCCGCATGTAGCTAACGGTTTCATCCATGCCGGGCTCAACCGGTTGCGTGTAAAACTTTACAATATCAGCATTCGGGTCGGTATAGGTTTCGGTCCATCGTACACCGGTAGTCATGGTCAGCAGTTGGCGGATGGTAACATTTTCGTAGGCGCTGCCCTTTAAAGCGGGAATGTAGCTGGTAACATATTCGTCCACGCTTTTTATGTAACCATCTTTAATGGCAGCGCCAACAAGCGTGCTCGTTACCGATTTTGCAATGGAATGCGAAGTCCACCGGCCCGCTTCGCTAAACCCCAACGCATAACGTTCTAACCTGATCTTTCCATGGTGAAGGATAAGGAGCCCGGCTACTTTTTGCTCTGTTACAAAAGTTTCCAGTGCTTTTTCCTTTTCCCCCCTTTGTTAAACGGCTAAAGCTTCCTGATTTAATAGGCAGACTTTCAAGGGAGCGCTGGAGAAATTGAGTGTTTTGCCACCAGGATGGTTGTAAGCTTGATTACACTAATGTCTTTTTCCTGTTTGGATTCGGCAAACGGGTTTTTGCTGGTGATTTTTGCAGTGAAATTTTTTTACCGGTTGCTTTATAATTGGCAATTACCTCACTGATTTTTTTTCTATCTGTTGCGGTCAACGGCGTTGGGTCAACTACAAAATCAATGCCTGCCGGTTCTTTTATGTATCCCATATCTGAATAATTTAACAGCAACTGCAAATATACAAACCCACAAATTTGCCCTCATTCACCGGGTTGACTCCTTCCCCTCTTTATCTATTTCC
>CAYUGH010000208.1:0-3527 GCA_964444195.1 uncultured Chitinophagaceae bacterium | reverse complement strand
GCGCTTTTCCTGCTGCATATAGCGCAGGCGTAATGCATCTTCGGGGGTCATGTCCATTTCGGCACGGGGGCTTAGTATGGCGGCGGTGCACAGCAGGCGCAGGCCTTTTTCATCAACAGCCAATACCCGGCTCATATCGTAAGGATCATACAGCAGCGTTACCTGCTTGCCAATGTGCTGTACGTGGTTGCCGCCGGGCAGGGCATAGCTGTATTTTACCCCGTCAATTTGCGCTAATATGCCAGCGTTGGTAATACTATTGCCCCGCTCATTGTGCTTATGCTCCAGGCCAAACAGCAGCAGGAACTGTTCATCGGTAATTGGGCGCTTATCGCTATCGGGTAGCTGGTTCCAGTCGGCCAGCCATTTCTCTTCGAGGCTGGGGGGATTATCTTTAACGCTCGCGCCTGTTATATAAGGAAGGGTGCGGGTAAGGTGGATAAACTGGTGTATCTGCTCAATAGCTTCATGGCCGGTTTCGGGCCTTATTTTAGCAAGGGTTTTGGCAAATTCAAGGTTCACACCAATGCTCTTTGCTGTTACGTTTCGCCCGTTGTAGTTAAGGTTTTCATGCGCGGGAAGCTTTTGGCAGCGCTCAAAATGTTTGGTGCCAAACAGGGTTTCGATGTACCTGCCGTTTTTGTTGCCCACGGCAGGCGGGTTAAACCTGCCTATTTGCCTGAAAAAGGCGAAGGCCTTACCGCGCTGCCAGTGATCAGCCTTTACCTCATGCGGCAGGTACCAGGTGTTGCCGCCGGTAAGCCGCCTTACATAGTACATGGCATCGAGCCATGCAAGCTTTACCATTTGCCAGGTGGGCTGCTTTGCCTGCTTTACACTTGCGCCAAGTATCAGCCCGTGGCGGCTGTCGGCCACCATGTAGCTTACGTACCGGTCGTACACATCAGCAGCTTTGCCGTCCTGTCTTTTAAACCAATAGTTCAGGTTAAAATCATCGCACTCCCACAGCAGCCCGGGGCGGGTTGGGGCCATGCCCTTTATCTGCCGGGTATAAGCGTTGTTGTAAGCCGCCATCCCTTCGCGGGCCAGGGTAATGCGGTGGGCGTTGGCGCTGCGCCATACATACACGCTTGCCTTGCTTATGGGCTTATACCCCTCCTCCTGCGCCCATTGGTTATACAGCCAGGCTACCATTACATCGTCATATTGGTTAGGGTGCTCTATCAGCGCCAGCAGCTTTTGCTCGCAATCCTCCCCGGCTATTTTAAGGGTATTGGCATTCCCCACTTTGCCGCTTATAAGGCCCTCAACCCCTGCGCTCTTGTAGCGCCGGTACATTTTCTTTAGCCGGTCGGGGCTGGCAGGCAGGCTATGCGGGTAGCTATCCTGCAACTCGGGCAGGCAGGCGCTTACGGTTTGCCAAAATGCGGCAAGGGTGGTATTTAAAGTACGTTTAAGCGCTTTTTTATCGGCCAGTAAAATGTGCACGGCATTGCAAATGCCCGCGCTGTTGGTAAGCCGCAGTATCTGCCCCGGTTCCAGCCCCTGCCCGTTGGGTTTTTTGTAAATCAGCAGGCGGCTGTGTGCTTTTTCGCAGGGCTGTACAAGCTTGCGGAAAGGCTCGCGTGCCAGGTATGCGTACATATCGGCATCCGTTTGCCAGCCGTAGGCAGCCATTACAGCGGCCTTTATTTTCTGCGGCAGGTTCAGGTAATCAATATACACGGTGCGCCCGTTGCCGCCTGTGCCTATGGGGGTAATGGTTTTGCTTACATCGCGGTGGTGGTAGTAGTTGCTACGGCTAATAAAGCGCGGTACAAAATCATCAAAGGCAATGGCGGGGGTGGTGCCGTTCAGTAATATCATAATGATGAATGATAAATTATGAATGATGAATTGGTGTGGGGGCAGGTGCGGGCGTGGCGGGTTGCTCTTTCAGATCGCGCATGGCCTGGTGGCACTGAAATGCTATTTGCTGCAAGGCATACTGCGCCTCCTTTACTACCTTTTTATTTTGGGTATGCTGTGCCTCGTCCAACAGATCATCTATCCGGCAGGCAATGCTGTTGCGCATAGCGCGCAGCAGGTATATGGTTGGCTCAATGGTATTCATATGGCTTTTACTTTTGGCGTTAAACAATTTTATTATGGAAGCAATAACCCCTGCTATGAAGGACGCACTGCTGAAATACCTGTGCGAAAACTGTACCCCCGAAGGCCGCTGCGACCCAGTTTGGAAAGTGTTTATGGCTGGCATTGGTAGCTCCCTTACGCAAAAGCAGGTAATAGCTATAATGGCGCAGTTTGAACGGATTGGCTTTATTAGTGAATTTGTGCATAGCGGCATGAACTTAGAATGGATATTGCATTTGGAAGCGGTGGATTACCAGCAACGGGGCGGGTTTGAAATGCAGGAAACCATGCTACTCTCTTCGGTTGACAAACTTTTGCTTGAACTGCAAATACTTCAACTTGAAGTGCAGAAACTTGAGGCGGAGCAGAGCAAAAAACTTGTGCCGGGTATGGAGCGCATTGCTGCCTTTGGGGCCAACATACTGGCCTTTTACCAGGCGGCCAATAGTAGGTAGGTTGGCTATAATGTTGTGGCTGGGGCTGGCCATGTGCAGGTATATACCGGCATTATCTAAATCCAGCTTTTTGTACTGCCGGTAAAACACCGTGCCATCTTCATGGCTCATGGTATAGGTCATAAACTGCAAATGATCTACCAGTTTAATTGATACCTCAATGGTGTACCTGCGATTGCTCTCGGAGAATAACATAGTTATTTTATTGGTTGGTTATTTAACTGGCTTTACGGCTGTGGTTACCCCTGCCCCTGCATGCCCATAAGCTTGGTAACAATGCGGGTGCGTAGGTCCCGATTACTTATCTGGCAGGCATCTTCAACCAGGCTACTTAGCAGGCGCTTGTAGCTGGCATTTAGCTGAGATTTTAATTCATCGCGTTGCGGTATTAATTCTTCTAATCTGGCTTGTAAGGCATGTATATTAGGCGGCAAATCAGTTTGCTCATCGCTTACCTGCATGGTTGTTTTTTTCATTGCTTTTGCTATTTTGTGAGGAAAATTTTTAACTATGGAAAATGACATGGCTGAAAAGCTTTACCGGGACTGCCTTGCAAGCCGGGGTGTATTACTTAATCCGGTTCAGGAAGTCAAATTCAGGCAGGCCTGCCAAAGGGCCATAAGCCAAAACTCTAACCTTGACTTTGATGACTGGGTGGTGGCGGCGGATATTTACCTGGACTGGATACTTGCTTATCCCGGATTCGGCTTTGAACCGACTCCACCGCCTGTAGAATAGCGGCGGTTACCTGTGCCTGCACCTCGGTGGTAACCTGCTCTGTATTGCCCACTATTACCATGGTGCCAATCAGGTTATGAACGTTTAGTGTAATCATTGTACTTGCTTTTTTATTGATTGAAAAAAATTAACCGGCTTTCCTGGTATGTGTGGGCATGGGTAGTATGCGCTCTACCTCTTGCAGCAGCGCGGGTAGTTTTTCGCTAAGGATCATTTCGGCTACCTGTACCCGCAGGGTGG
>CAYUGH010000207.1:0-3635 GCA_964444195.1 uncultured Chitinophagaceae bacterium | reverse complement strand
AGCTCCATACCCTTGCTTATATGCTCCCGCTCCCTGTTCTTTATCATGGAAGCTTTCCGGCCAATCCCATCATCCTCCACCTCAAAACAAATCCAATCCTGCTGCGAGGTAACATTTATTTTCAGGTTCCTTTCGCCCGGTTTGGGCAGCAGCCCATGCCAAATTGCATTTTCAATGAGGGGTTGCAATAACAGCGGCGGCACATCAACCGATTTCAGGTCAATGCCCGGTTCCACAAAAATTGAATAGGTAAACCCTTCATTAAACCTCAATGATTCAAGCGCTAAATACAGTCTGCAGGTTTCTAGCTCCTCATGAAGGGTAATGGTGCTTTTGTCGGAATTATTAAGCAGCCCCCTGAGAAGCTTGGTAAAAGTGGTAAGATATTGAACAGCCTGATCATTGTTTTGCTCCATTACCAGCAATTTTATACTGTTCAGGCTGTTGAATATAAAATGGGGGTTCATTTGAGCGCGAAGCGCCTTGTCCTCAAGTTTGGCATATTGTATCTGCATCCCCATCATTTCCAATTTCCGCTTTTGCAATATGCGTAATCTCCAGATGATAAATTCCACTATCAACCAAACCAAAAGCAGTAGTGCTATTACATAATAAAGAAAGACCGGAATATTAATAAATAGCAGGTATAATCCATTTTTTACCATTAGCATTTCATTCAACCCTTGATGGAATTTTTCGGTATAGCCAATTTTCAACCTGAAAAATAATATTAATTTCTTCCATATGCAAAGGGGTAACCTTTCTTTAGCCTTTGCGGATGTTTAATTGCCTGTTTTCAATTCATATTTAACCCAAGCCCCCAATTTTCACCATCGCCGGTGGTATTTACCAATTCAAATACTCCAACTGTTAACCGGAAAGCGCTAACGGTGGATGGAGGCTTGCAAAACCCTTTTTGCCCGGGGTAAATTAGCCTTACCGTTCAATAAAACCGGGTAAACCATGAAAACGAAACTTTCCCTGAGGCCACTAATTAAGATGCAGGTATTCCTGTATATTTTATGCTGCACTCTTAGTTCAGCCCGATCCGACACCATTATTATAGCTCAATATTCAATTTCGAAAAACGGTAAAACCATAGGCTCACTCTCGGCACAATCCATTAACAATGAAAAGGGTCGCCATATTTCCTTGAAGAGTGTAGCCAAAACAAGGATAGTTTTTGAAATCCAGGTAGTTCAAAATACTGAAAACCGGATTAGCGATAATTACCTGAATGAATCGTTAACCGAAAGAAAGATTAACGGATCCGTAAGCCTGAAGCATGGGTTGAAATACGAACAAGGCGCTTACAAAAATATTGGTTCGGAGAAGGCACAAGGAGCGCTACCTGAAAAAATCACTTTCACAACATCCATGCTCTACTTTATCGAACCCCAGGGGGTAAAAATGGTTTACTCCGAGTTACAAAAGAAAATGGTTCCCCTCGAACGGAAAGACATACATATATACAGGTTAAAAATTGGAGAAAACGAATACTCCGATTACTACTACCAGAATGGAGAACTCAAAAAAGTGGTTGCGACATCATTTATTGGAACAATGGTGTTTGCCAGGGAAACCTCTGCCGACAATGGCTTAAGCAAACAATAAAAATTATAAATCTATGAAAGCATTTATTACCGGCGCAACCGGTTTTGTTGGCCAGGCTATATGCAGGCGCCTCCTGGCAGATGGACATACAGTGGTGGGCATGGGGCGAAATACAAGCGCCATGTTTAAATATAAAAACCTTGCCTGGATAAAAGCTGAGCTTGAAGACTCATCAGCTATTTTGGAAGGTATGAGCGGGTGCACCCATGTATTTCATTGCGGCGCCCTGGCCAGGGTTTGGAACCGGGACCCTTCAGCCTTTTTCCGTGCCAATGTATCCGGTACGGAAAATGTACTGGATGCCGCCCGAAGAAACGGGATTGAAAGATTGGTCTTTACTTCTACGGCAGGAGTAATTGGCCGCTCGCTTTCTACCCCCATGAAAGAAGATGATCCCCGGTTGGAACCTTTTGACAATGATTATGACCTCACCAAACACCTGGCGGAACAAAAGGTTTTAGAGTATGCAAGCCAGGGGCATTGGGCGGTTATAGTAAGGCCATCGAGGATCTATGGTTCCTCCAATTTATCACCAAGCAACGCGGTTACCAACACATTACGTCGCTACCTGCAAAATGGTTATTACCTGGTTCCCACAGATGGTTCTTATATGAGCAACTATGTTTATATTGATGATGTGGTGGATGGTCATTTGAAGGCCATCAGCAATGGAATTAACGGGGAGGCTTATATTTTGGGAGGGGAAAACCTCAGCTACAATGACCTTTTCAATTACTTCAAAACCCTTACCGGGGTTACCAGGAAAAGCATCCGGGTTTCTCCGGCCATGGCCTCATTTGCATCCTATTTAATGTTAGGATGGTCAAAACTTATAGGAACCGACCCGTTTGTTACCCCATCCTTCGCCAAAAGAATTTTCTGTAATCGTTTGCTGAGTTCAAATAAAGCCCGTGATCATTTCGGTTATACCATTACCCCAATGGCTATCGGGCTACAGAAAACATTGGAAGATATCGGCTTTTCACTTCCCTCCAAACAAAAGGGAAAAACCCTGGAACCTCTTATTGTCACATTTTATTCCTGAACATTAATCCCGACACCTTATGAAAAACAAATGCGCATTAATCACCGGGGCAGGCGAAGGTCTTGGCCGGTCGTTTGCCCTGGCCTGTGCTTCCCGAGGCTATGATCTGTTATTGGTTTCCTTAAAAGGAAGCAAGCTGGAAAGGCTTTCTGCAATGATTGAGGATCATTACCAGGTGAAGGTTTGGTTTCTCGAAGAAAACCTTTGCGAAAACAACAGCATCGACAAGATCATTTCATTTATTCATTTGAACGGCCTGGCTGTAGACCTGCTTATCAACAATGCAGGTATAGGCCATACGGACAGGTTTGATGAGCTGTCGGACCAATTCCTCGACATGCAGCTTACCCTGAATATACATGTGCTTACCCTGCTTACCCGAAAACTTATTCCGCTGATGGGCAAACATGTAAAAGGCCAGATAATCAATATAGGCAGCATGGCCAGCTTTTTTGAAATGCCCAATAAGAATTCATACGCCGCAAGCAAGGCTTATGTAAAACATTTTTCGTTATCTCTCCACTCGGAACTAAGGTCGAAAAACATTGGGGTTAGCGTGGTTTGCCCAAACGGGATCAATTCAAATATCCATCATTACCTGGTTTATAAAGGGTCTGGATTCATAGCAAGGCTTTGCTTTGTGCATCCCGATGACGTGGCCGGTTACGCGCTGCAAAAAAGTTTTGATGGAAACGGCATGGTCATACCAGGAAGGATCAACAGGATCATTCATTTGGTCACTTTACTTTTCCCCGATATGCTGAAACGATACCTGGCCAACCAGGTTGGCAGCCCATTACAATGGTCGCTCAAGCCCATTATTCAACCCTCTTTAATTCCGATTCCTCATCCGTAAACAATAAAAAATCATCCCATGAAAAAGAATCCTGTTCCGCTACCCGCAAGAATCGTTAGGACAAACATTATCCTTACCGGTGTTATTCCTGCACTTATCCCCTGGTTTGCCATTTTTTTC
>CAYUGH010000206.1:0-3644 GCA_964444195.1 uncultured Chitinophagaceae bacterium | reverse complement strand
CCAGCTTCGAAGGATCAACCACCACATGCTTTATCTTTTCCCGCCTCCATGTATATACAACATGCACCAATCCGTCCTCCGTTTGTATTACTGATGGATACGAATACTGGCTGATGGGTGACTCTTCCAGCACCAACGCGGCAAACCATGTTTTTCCATCCTTTGAAACACTTACATTCAATGGTGTGCGCGGCCCTTTTCCTTTCACCCAGGAGGCATCGGGCAGCACATGATTGTACACCAGCAACTGGCGGCCATCGCTCAGGGTAACCGCATCAGTACCTGAATTATTATTGGGCAATGCGCTTGGTTTCATTTCGCTCCAGGTTTTGCCACCATCGCTGCTCCAGCTTTCGTTGATGGTTGTATTGCGGCTGCGGCATAAAATCTGCAACCGTCCATCGGCATGTTGCAGGATGCTGGGTTGTATGGCCTGTATGGTCGTTCCATCATTGATGGGCCCGCTCTTTGTCCAGGTTTTTCCAAAATCGGTAGTGTATTCAATATGCGCTTTCCAGCCGTCCTTCTCAGTACTGCTTGGGCAAAGCAACACGCCGTTCAGCAATACCGGCTTGTTTTTGATTGGACCTAAAAAGCCCTCAGGCAAAGCTTCCCTGGCGCCCCATGTATGGCCATTGTCTTTGCTGCGCATCATCCAGCCTGTCCAGCCTGCTACATTCGGGCCAATTTTATAAAACAGCAACAACTCCCCGTTGGGTGCATAAAACAACACAGGATTGTAGCAGGCATATCGCGTGCTATCATTCAGCACGCCATCAGCTACTTTTGAAGGCTCCGTCCACTCCCCATTCTTTAAATGGCTTGTCCAGATGCACACATCCTTATTCCCTTCCTTGGTGCCACCAAACCAGGATGCAATCAATCCCTCCGGTGTTTCAGCAATGGTGGCAGAATGGCTTTCTGGAAAAGAGGCTCGTTCGAAAATAAACTCATCCTTTACTATCCCGCTTCTCCACTTCTTATGGCTCACGAATGAATAATCGCCGGATGGAATTTCAAGCACAACTTCACCATCTTCCGCTTTGATGAATTTAATTTCATTATTATTTGAAATGGCCGTTCCACCTTCTGTAATTTCCTCTATGCTGTTTGCCGGAATATGCACCGTAGCCGATGTATTGGCAGGAATACTGATGTTCCATTCAAATCGGTCAATGCTGTTCTTCCATTCGCTTTTTATCGGCCCATGAAAACTGTTGTAAGATGCTTTTACAAAATCAAGTCCCGCAGGAACAGTTGGTTTCATAATGATCTTCTTAAACGCCACATCCGCTTTATTTGTACGAATACCGCCCAGGTTTTCATAAAACCAGGTAAGCAAATCGCCAAGCAGCATCACGTGATTCTGGCTGTTCATACCGGGGTTGGCGGTGTTGCCATTCCATAGTTCCCAAATAGTGGTGGCGCCGTTTTCAGCCATATAGCCCCAGCTTGGATAGGTTTTGTTCGAAGCCAAAATATAAGCAAGCTCGCTGTAGCCGAATTCGGTCAAACCCCTCATCAGCCATTGCGATCCGATCAAACCCGTACTGATGTGTCCATGATTTTCCACATGCAGTTTTATCCTGATATTATTAAACACGGTTGCTTTGAGCGAATCAGGACAAATACCAAAATACAAAGGCAGGAGGTTGGCCGTTACCGTATTGTTGCCGTATTGCTTTTTCTGTGGGTTGTAAAATGTTTTTTGAAATGCCTGGCGAATGCTATCGCTTAGCAAACCATAGTATCCGGCATCTTTTTTATTGCCTGTAAGATTAGCGAAACGTTGCATATACGATAGCAACTTGAAATAATAAGCTGTGGCAATCAGTTTCCCGTCTGTTAAGCGGGTTGAATCTTTGGCATGAATGAGCTCGAGGCTTTCAGGCGGCACACACCAATCGCCATATTTGTCTTTTGTAACAATATAATTCTTCATGTACTTCGCCTTCATGTACATCATCCATTTTTTCATGGAAGGATAGTGCTTTTGAATGGGCCTGATATCGCCAAACTGGTTGTATAAATTATTGCTGATGAAAATATAGGCGGCAGGCCAGGTAACATCATCCGTATAATAATTCCAGAAGGCAGGCGCCACATCTGGAATACTTCCCTCAGGGGTTTGACTGTCTTCAATATCCTGCATCCATTTTGCATAGAGAGCAGAATTATTGAACACAAAACTTTCGCCCTGCGATCCAACCGTACGGTCACCCAGCCAGGGTTGCCTTTCGTTTCGCTGCGGACAATCCACCGGCATGCCTTTGTAGTTGGATGCAATACCCCACCAGGCATTTTGGTAAACCCTGTTGATGGTGCTGTTGGATGTTTGAAACGAACCCGTAGTTTCAAGCGCATCATAAATCAAATGGCCTTCAAAATTCGCAAGGGTTGGTTCCCCCGGGAATCCGCTTACTTCCACATAACGGAAACCGTTATACACAAAAGAAGGCTGCCAGCCCCCAACCCCTAAAGGGGTGTTCCCAAATATATACACATTGGTCACTTTTGCATCGCGCAGGTTGGCTACAAATAATTCGCCGTTGCTTTGCAGGCTCTCTGCAAAACGCAGTGTGATCTTCTCCCCACGCTTTCCGTTTATGTTTTGAATTTTAACCCATCCTGCAAAATTCTGCCCCATGTCGAGGATATATTTGCCATTGGAAAGCTTATTGATGGATACGGGGTTGATGGTTTGCATCAGTTTCATAGGCTCGCTCATTTGGGCAACCATCTTTCCAGCGGGTGCTTTAACCAGTGCTGGCTTCATCCATTTGGTGTCATTAAACCCTGCGCTTGCCCATCCGTTGAACTCTTTGGTGGCATCATACTCTTCCCCATCATATTCATTGTTGGTGCGAATAGGTCCATCCACATTCAGCTTCCAGGTTTCATCGCTTACGATGGTTTTCTTCGTACCGTTTGCATACTCAATTTCCAGTTGCAGCAAAAGTTTTGGGTAACCGAATGTATTATGTTTTTTGGTTTTGTAATTCTGCCGCATGGTGAAAAAACGGCCATTGCCCAGCACCGTTGCAATGGCATTGTTACCCGTTTGTATCAGTGCGGTGACATCATGGGTATTGGATAAATAAGTTTTCCTGTAATCAGTCGGGTTGGGGGCCAGCACCTGGTCGCCTATTTTTTTGCCATTGATGTATAATTCATACATGCCCAAACCGGCAAGGTAAACGGTGGCACGCTTTACGGCAGTTTCACTTGTAAACTCCTTACGCAAATACCTTGCACTTAACCTCGACCATTGTGTAATGCTATCCCAGGGCGAGGCCTTGTCGTAGCCAATCCATTTGGCCTTCCATTGCGCAGGATCCAGCGCTGTAGAAAAAAAAGCATTAGCATTAGATTTGGCTTGCCCCTTATTGGTTTGAACCAACACTTTCCAGAAATACTTTTTACCCGGCTGAAGGCCAGCCCCGCTGTAAGTCACATGCAGCGATTGGTTGCTGTTTATGGCACCTGAATTCCACATGTCTCCATTTTCCTGCTGCAAATTTTGCTCACTGCTGCTCACCAATATGAGGTAGCTTACCTGCACCACATTGCGCTGATTGCTTTGCAACTCCCAGCTTAGTCTTGGTTGTTTCACATCAATGCCCTGTGGATTTACAAGCATCTCG
>CAYUGH010000205.1:0-3656 GCA_964444195.1 uncultured Chitinophagaceae bacterium | reverse complement strand
GTTCATCTTTTACTGACAGGAGCAATGGTTAATATTTTATTCTTTTCCTTGTTTTGCTTTTGTTTTATCGGGGATTCCAAGATTGCCGCTAACGGTTTCGGGCTTTGCGTTCGGGCGGGACTCGGAGTACAAAGTTTCAATTTATTACTAAAGTTTAATAGAAGCACAAAGCTCCAGGTTTGCACGCCAGCCCGCCTGACGCAAACCCCGTGTGTACGCCCTGCTAAGGTACGGTAATGATGGGAGAAGACCGCCTGCCTTCGGTGACGGACTCAGGACGCAAGCTACCCAGGGAAGCCTGAAAGTAAAGCACGGTTCTGCGGCGAGGTAGGGGTGAATTGAAAATCATGCAGGCCAAAATGCAATAAAAATGTCTTGCATAAATTCTCCTGCCTTACTGGATTGGTGGCTGCCCTTCTGTCGTCCGTTGTATGCCGGCTTATACGGCTTGTAAATGTGTTTGACCCGGTTTGTCGTTGTCTTTCATTCCAGTCTTTTTCAATGATTTTTTTTGGTGGAAAACCCTAATATTCAAAATGAGAACCAACACCCAATCCGCAAATCACGGTCTGTATTTTGTTTTTTAAGGCGATCACAGTTTCATAATCCAGGTGGTCATAATGGTCGTGCGTTATCAATAAATAATCTATTTCGGGTGTAAATTCCGGTGATGTTGACCCACCATTCCGGGAAACTGACCCACCTGATTTGAGGTTAAACTTTTAAGACCCGATCAGGCATTATGTTAAGTATTCCGGGATGTTGACCCACCCTTCGTTTATAAATTCCGGAATTTTCTTATGCTGCCATTCCGGGATGTTGACCCCTGTGTTGGTTTCAGAAAATAAAAGAACTTAAATGGCTGACAATTTTACCGTTTTTTCCTTAAACTTTCTCCTTTTATTTCTATTCTGTGTGATGTGCCTAACAGTTGAATTTTATGTGGGTATAATACTACTTAAACGAATAGCCAAGGCCAACCGCCCCACTGGGAAAAATTTGCCCGGCTGTATTGATTATTGGCGTAAAGCCAATGCGCCAGCTAAAGCCTCCATCTATAGGAACCCTGCGATACATGAAACTAAAGTGCCCCATCAGGTTGCTTTCCTTGTATTCATCGTAGTCGTAAACAGAGGCTTTGGGCGCAAGAAAGGTGGCGCCTGTACCTACTTCGAACATGTTAGGCGAATTAGGTTTGCCAAAAACATAATTTATGCCCACCGGAAAAGTAGCAATGGTCTCGGTTTCATACTCATATCCATATCCTCCACCAGGATAATCCACCCTGGTTTCTTTATCATAAATAGTGAAGCCCAGTCCTATCCTGGCTCCCCAGCCAATGCGTGTGTCTTTCTTGAATCGCCAGTCGAAGTTGGCGCCAAACAATACATTGGCCCCGCCAAATTCAGCATAAAAAAGTTTTTCGGTTTTCGGAGTTGCTTCGGGTTGCGTGTTTTGAGCATTTAATACGAAGGAGGAAATGAGAATAGTGGGGAGAAACAGAAATCTGATCATGGTGTTTGTGTTTGAAGGTTAAGTCAAATTTTTGTTCAAATATGCTGCATTAAACAAACTAAAAAAATAGTTAATTACCGGGTGAAGAATTGTTGGAAGATCTGCATGGTACAGGTTTTTACGGCTTTTTCTGCTTCAAATAATTGCTGTTTGGACTTTAGCAGCAAGCAGCCGTGTATCTTGTTGCCAGGTTTCAGGCACTTTGCCGGACAGGTTGCAACCTTGGTTGCTGCATAAATAAATCCAACAGGGCATTGTGCAAGAAGCGTGTTTTTTTAGAACCAAAATTAAAAAAAATAGTTGAAAATAAACTTGCGCAACCAAATAATTGCACATATATTTGCAATCACATAGTTGCGCAATTACATTATCATGGAAACAAGACGAGATGTATTTCAGGCGATAGCCGACCCGACAAGAAGGGCAATATTATTATTGCTTGCTTTACAGGCAATGACGCCGAATGCCATTGCCGAAGAATTTCATACCAGCCGCCAGGCGGTTTCAAAGCACATTCAAATCCTTACTGAATGTGAACTTGTGAAACAGGAACAAAAAGGACGAGAAATTTATTATCACATTAATGCAGGCAAAATGGAAGAGATTGATAAATGGATGGAACAATTTAAAAGGATTTTGGAAACCCAGTTCAGTCAACTCGACAACCTATTATCAACCATAAAAAAAAATAAAAAATGAACACCAATTTGCTATTTGATTTTACCGTTAACAAAGCTGAAAAAACGGTATTGATAAACAGGGAATTTGCTGCCGGACTTTCGCTGGTATGGGATGCTTTTACCAAAGCAGAATTACTTGACCAATGGGTAGCTCCTAAACCCTGGCTATCCAAAACAAAATATATGAATTTTAAAGTTGGCGGGCGGCGATTTTATGCTATGGTTAGCCCCGAAGGACAGGAGCGTTGGGCAATCCAGGAGTATAGATCCATTACTCCAAAAACCAACTTTAAAATGCACAATGCTTTTGCAGACAAAGATGAAAACCCTGAATTGCCGGGTTCTGATTGGGATTACACTTTCAGCGAACAAAACGCCCGCCCGGACGAGCCGGTCGGACGGGGAAAGACAAAAGTGAGTATTACTATCTATAATGAATCGCTTGCCCGTATGGAGAAAATGATTGAAATGGGCTTCACAGAAGGATTTAAAATGTCGATGAACAATTTGGAAAATCTGTTGACAACTTTGTCGCAAAAATGATCCCGATAGCCCTGTCTGCCGACAGGCAGGTAGCGGGACGGCAGTCAAAACAAATAAGAAAATAACAAATTTAACAACCAAAAAAGTATCAATTATGGCACTCATCAATCCTCACATTAACTTCAACGGAAATGCCGAAGAAGCATTTACCTTTTACAAATCGGTATTTGGCGGAGAGTTTGCAAAGATTATCCGTTTCAAAGACCTTGCAAGCCCTGAATTCCCGGTAGCGGAAAAAGAAGAAAATAAAATTATGCATATTGCTTTGCCTATCGGTAAGAGTAGTATGTTGATGGCAAATGATGTTCCGGAAATTATGGGAAAAACAAACGAAAATGAGAACAGAAGTAAAATTGTAATAAGTGCAGAAAGTAAAGAAGAGGCAAACAAATTATTTAATGGGCTTTCAGTGGGAGGACAAATAGAAGGACCTATTGGTGATAGTCCCTGGGGTTCATATTTTGGTTGTTTTAGAGACAAATACGGTATTGAATGGATTGTGGAATTTGATCCAGGATATAACGGGCAAAACTAACTGAAGGAAAACAACGAACCGCTAACAATCAAGCGTTGTCAGGCTTGTCTATTGGCAAGCAGGCGAACCGTGCCAACAATGAAGCGCTATGCCTGCCCGGGCTAAAAGGGGTTACGGATTTAGTAAAATTATTTCCCTGTTTTTACCGTTCTCGTATTCTATAAATCAGGAGCCTCTTTTTGTTCGCCGACTGCAACACTTACCGTCCTGGTTAGTTGTCCGCCTGTATCTGTTGTAAGCTTTCTACCGTTTGCCTGCAACATTGCAATTGTGCCTGCAATATCACCAAAAGCCCCATGCCGGAATTTTGTTTCAGCCATTCCTTTTATTGGCAGAAAAGTGGTATTGAGTTTTAAAATGACAAAGGAAGCGGAAACAGGTAG
>CAYUGH010000204.1:0-3687 GCA_964444195.1 uncultured Chitinophagaceae bacterium | reverse complement strand
CAACCGGGGTGGGTCAACATGCAGGAACTCTGGGTCAACATCACAGGAATTTACAATTGAATTTGGGAAAGAGTTGGGAATAAACTCTTTTTCTACCAAATGGGGTGGTGGGTGGGCTTGGCTCGTTTGTCTTTAATTTTTTTTTTCGTGCGGTCGGCTTTTTTATTTTTTTCTCTCGATTGTGTCAGGTTAAGTGTCTGCCTGTCGGGTTGCGTGGTCGTCCTACCATTGGCTATAACGGTCAAGTATAAGAGCAGTAGCGGATTTCAAGGCGATTACTTGTCCGCCACCACTAAAGTTAATTAAATGCACAGACCTTGATTTAACCACCTCACCCGCTATTGCTTTTATACAATGTTGTAAGCTGGCCTTCTTTCTTTTCAAGTCGTGGTATCTCTGTGCTATATTGGTCATTTTACTTGTCCTTGTTTCTGTCTGTCTGGCTTGTGTGTCGGCTGTTTTAAAAATTTTAGAGGGAAGGGATTTTAAAATAATTTTTCCTTCGGGTGGCAAAGGTGGAAGCTCTTTTGCAATTTTTGGTTTGTGCATTGGCTTGTGCGAATTGCAAATGTGCTTACACCTGTGTGATGGCTCATACGTAATGTTTAAATGGTAATACTTCTGATTTAATGTCTTTACCTGCTGTCAAAACTTCACCAATAGAGTCTGCAAATCGAAGAGTTACAGGAGAACCGTCAGCGTAAATACAGGCATTGTAGTTCAGTTTTGTTAAAGCTAAAATATCTTTGCAAACAGTTTCAATATCTTTTTCCCCTCTCAAAACTTCAACACTTATTGGATTAGGTGTTTCAAGTCCTAATTGTGTTTGTATTCTTGGTATATAGCCTTTCGTCCATAGATAGGCGAGTTTATCCGTTACAAGTAAAGTTGTTCCTCTTGGCACGCAATAAGAAAAATCTCTATAGAGTTTAAATGTATTGTCGTCCTTGATTCTAACGCCAATAATTTTACTTTTTCCTTCTGTTGCTTCACAAAAGCCACTCCATTCTTCGTCATCAAAACCTGTCTTGGCGTGAATGAATATTTCGTGTGGATATTCATCAGTTTCCGATTTTTCCTTAAAAGACTCTAAAGACATTGAGAGCAATTCATACGCATCTTTCTTAGTAATATGAAACTCTTTTGTTTTTGGGTTATACCAAGGGCCAATGTTTCCTCTAAATACCATTCCATCACCTGAATCAAGAAACATTTGTGCAGCACAACAAGCATTATTTCTATTTTCTCCTAATTCAATTTGCTTGTAAACTAAACCTAAATAGCATACATTTTTTCTTACTTCACCCAATTTCCAAGGTAGCCCTCCTGATTTGTAATACAAGGTGGTTGAGATATTCCAAGCTTTTGCAGTGTCAAATTGTTTTTCATAATTTATTTTCTCTTGGTCTGTCCATAATGTTTCATAAGCAATTGTGCTTTCTCTTATGATTTGAGTAACAACTTTCTCGCTTAGCAATTTTGCTTTTAATTGGTTATGAAAATTTATTTCATATTCGTATGCTTCCTTTAAATCGTTCAATTCTTCAAATAGGAATTGTTGATTACTACTTCTGTCTTTTTTTCTTAATCCAACAGTTTTATTGTCAGAAGCTTTAGGTATTTTAGATTTAGGTCTACCGAATTGATAAATTTCATCTGGAATTGCAACAAACCAAACTGTAACAGGAATATGTTCTTCATTTAAATACTTTGTAAGTTTGTCTGCATACAAATTCGTTAAATTAAAAACTCGTTGATGACCGTCTGTATATTTTAAAAACTCATCAATTTTACTTCTTGGCACATCAACTTCTTGAATAGCGTCAAGATTAATAAAAATATCAAATGTTGCTTCAAGCCCTGGGAAATAAGGTCTTGCTACATCAGTTTTTTCAGGTATAACAGGTTGATGAATTCGTTTTAAATATGACTTCACGTATTCTCTTTGTTCTTTTGACCCAATTATTCCAACGCTGATTTGACCAATATGCTTGTTCTTTGAATAAGCACCAAAAAGTGTTAAACCATCCCTTGGGTCTTCCATTTTTTGGTCAAACCCAAAAGTTAGTTTCGGCTCAGGTATATGTATCAATTTTGACTCAACCATTATCTTCTGAATTTTCTTCTTCAAATTCGTAAACAGACAGTAACCCTTGCCTTGTTTTGTCTTTTGGGTCAAAATATCCAAAGTCAGCCCAATAAGTCTGAGAAGTAACAGGCATTTCTAAAATGTAATTTGATGATAAAGCAATTTCAATGCGGTCTTCCTTTTTAAGTGCATCAATAAAGGCTAAGAATAAATCTCGCCATTCTTCATTGAACATCCTTTTTCCTTTAGCTCTTCTCTGACTATGAATTTTACTTGAATCAGTCTCATTTTTATCATTCTTCAACACATTAAACCCGTCTGTTGTGAAAGTGATATGGCTTTTTAAGCTAAATGCCAAAACAGGTGATAATATTGGTTTTACTGAAACAGCATAATGCCATTTTCCTATACTTTTATGCTTACCAAGTAAATTCTTTGTTTTGAATTTATTATTCCTTCTGAAAGGATATTGGAACTTAGTTTTAAAGGAACTTAAATTTGCAGCAGTGTAATAATATGCCAATCTTTTATTCGACATTTCATACCAAAACATCCCTCTGTTCTTCATTATTTTATGAAAAACCTCCTTCAATAATTTTTTAAAATGGTTTTCTGAATCTCTGTGAGTTGGAAAGCTACTTGACTCAAAACCAATCAAAACATCCGTAACTTTAATCTTGAAAATATTTTGAGGTTTTATGGAAAAAGTATTGTTGTCTTGGTTGATAGTAAATTCTTTTCTTTCTTCAAATGAACTTAAATGGTTAGTAATCTTACTAATGGGATAATCTGAAAATTGTTTTGCAATGATTGATGCTTGTTCAAGGCTTTGAAATTGGTATAAAAAGAGATAATCTGGGAGTTTGTTTATTGTCCACCAATTTGTGTAATACAACTCACTTTTTGAAGTAATACCATTACTGGAAACAAATTGTTGCTCATACCAACTTCCAAAATCCGTTTTTGATTCTTGTTTTGTTTTAAGCACATTATCTTTTTGTAATTTCTTTTCTAACTGCTTAAAACCATTTGCCCAATTTTCATAGAATGGAATTTGATTTAGTCTATCTGCACCAATAAAAAGATTGTAATTTGAAGCATCAATATTCATCATTATGATAAAATCATTGATGTTGTTTTGTTTGCCAATGCTTTCTGCAAAACTAAATTCTTTATAAACTCCGTCTTTCAGTTTACCTGCTATCGGGTTTCCATCATTGTCTTTTTGGAAAATACTTTTTGAATAAACTAAAAGAAACTTAATCGCTTCGTTTCTAATCACGCCATCAATTGTTTCCCAAAATTTTTCTCCACCGACTAATCCATTTTTATCAATCCAAACTTCATAGCCAAGCAATTCAAGTCTAGAGGCTAACCAAATTGTAAAATCGTTATCCTCAGGCGTTGCGTGACTTATGAATATTTTGTTTCGCATTATTTATTCCTATTTAATCTCCTTGCCGATAACTTTTTCCAGATACTATCAGCCAATTTTATTTCTTTATCCGTGAAGCCATATCCGTTTTTCAGGATTTGCTTGTTTGTGATTTTTAAAATTTCATCAATGCTTTTTTTCTCCCGCATCATTTTGTCAATGG
>CAYUGH010000203.1:0-3690 GCA_964444195.1 uncultured Chitinophagaceae bacterium | reverse complement strand
GTTATTCGCATTGGCGACTATTTTTTCTTTCTTTACTATTTCCTCTTTTGCACAAAATAGCGCTGCAGATGAAGATGCTGAAACAGATGCCATTTTAACCCTACTCGGTATTCAAAAAAAGGAAGCTGTAGCCCAATTGGTAAACATCGAAAAAAAGGATTCTGCTGCTTTTTGGAATTTGTATAACGAATACCTTTCAAAAAACAAGCAAAATGCAAAGGAGAGAGTGCTTCTGTACGAAAAAACTGCAGAGTCATACGACAGTATGAATGCAAAAACGGCTGATTCGCTGGCAACAAAATTTTTTAAGCAAAGGTTTGACCAGGAAAAGCATATTGAAGACTATTACAAAAAGATAAAACAGCCATTAATCCTGTAATTGCTTTTCAGTTTTACCAGGCCGAAGTGTATTTGTTAACCAGCATAAGGGCGCAGATATTTCAACAAATTCCTACTTACGGTCAATTGATGAATTCAACCAAAAAATAGGTTGAAACCATTCAATATATTTTCAGGTATTCAGCAGATACTAAATTAAGTTCTCCGGAATGCCCTGTACACAAGGCGGGATAACGATACATTTTACCGTGATCGTTATCCCGCTATTGTTTTAGGCACGTTTGATGCGGCACGTTTATTTTTGCAAGCTTATGAAAAAGAATAGCCCGGGCGCGGACAGCCTGCCATCCAAACAGCATTTTGACATTTTAGATGGATTAAGGGGCGTTGCAGCTTTAGCGGTAGTCATTTTCCACTTTACCGAGTGGGTTTTTACCCCCGACAAAAATTTCATCGGGCATGGCTTTTTGGCGGTTGATTTTTTCTTTTGTCTTTCAGGTTTTGTAATGGGCTACGCCTATGATCAACGGCTTGAAACAATGGGGGTGGTATCATTTTTAAAAAGAAGGCTGATCCGGTTGCATCCGCTGGTTATCCTCGGTTCAGTGCTTGGTTTACTGGGCTTTCTTGTTGACCCTTTTGAAGCGCCCTCCGCGGCGCATAGCGCGGGTAAAATTGCAATACTTTTCCTGGGCTCTGTTTTCCTCGTTCCGCTTCCCCAGATGGAAGAGCGGTTTTTTAATCTCTTCTCCTTTAATGCGCCTGCCTGGTCGCTTTTTTGGGAATATGCAGCCAACATCGTATATGTTATTATCCTTTACCGTGTTCGGCGCATAAGCCTCGCTGTGTTTACCATACTGGCAGCTATCGTTCTTGGTATAGTGAGTTATCGCGCAGGAAACCTGTTGGGGGGCTGGGACGGGAAAAGTTTTTGGGATGGGGGCGCGCGTATTGCTTACTCGTTTGCAGCGGGACTGTTGATCTATCGCTCCAATTGGATCATTAAAAACAGGATCGGCTTTATTGGGTTGGCTGTGTTGTTGTCTTTGGCCTTTATAATGCCCTCGTCAAAATGGAACTGGCTGACCGAACTTCTTGTGGTGCTCATTTATTTTCCCTTGCTGGTTTCTTTAGGTGCAGGTTCAATACTATTCGCGGGCATAAAAAAGATTTGCAAGTTTTCTGGCAATATTTCCTACCCATTGTACATGACCCATTATGCTTTCATCTGGATATTCGGGCATTATTTCCTCCTGCACAAGCCCGTTGGGGCTCAGCTTAATTTCATCATTATTTCAGGTGTTGTGCTGTTGGTTGGTATTTCATGGTTGGTCATGGTTTTGTATGATGTGCCCGTAAGGAAATGGCTCAGTAAGAAAATGCTGCCATAATGAGTTGTTGGGTTTTGATTTTATAAAAGCAATGCGGAGCAAGGGTTATCCCAATCAGTAAATTAAAATAATTGCAGGCCATACCAGCCAACGAATGTAAATACAATACAGCGGGTAATAACACCAATGCAGCACCAGGTAACCAATTTTTTGATGTTTGCATTTAAGCCAACGCCAATAGCTAAACTTATGGGGGCGCCAACCGAAATGGTTCCTAAAAAACCCAGGCCAATAATTCCATACTTATTCCAAAGCCCGGTAATCATGGGATGTTTCTTTGCTGCATCTTCCTTGGTGGGCTTGCTTTTGTGAAAAAAAGCCCTGATTTTATCACCTAAAAAAGCTGCGACAAATACGCCGACTAAACCACCGGCAACACTGGCTAAAAAAATGGTCCATGGCGAAAGCCCAAACGCGAATCCGGCGGGGATAGCTGCGTAAATTTCAAAAGTGGCGAGACTTGCTACGGTAAGGGTTTTTATAAACATATTGGAATGGCAGGTACTGATTTTTTGCAGAACGGGGTAAAATTAATGGATAACGTGTGACCCTGCATTAGTTTAACAAAATCATGAAATCCCCCGACTGTTGCACATCCACCGCCTAACTGTATTGGGATTGGCGGTTTGCCGACATGCAGGGATAGCGCAAAATTGCAGCCGTGATGGGTGATATCACCCGCAAGTCCTGCACGGATGCGAAACCGAAAATACCCTACTTGAAAATAGCCTAAGAATCAAAAATGATGCTTAGAAGGTGTAATGGAGTTGGTGGTGAAAAGCACTCAAAAGCGGCGGGCTGGGAGGAAATGGCGTTTTGAGGGAACACCAACTTGTGTATAAAATTTGTAGCATTACCTATAAGTTTATAGATAATGAACCAGATTAATCCGCAATATACCTATGATGATGCCGGAAACCCGGTTGGGGGTTTTCTGCCTATAAATGAATGGAATACCCTTGTGAAGGAAGCAAAAGTGGACATTCCTGAATGGCAAAAGAAACTGATTGATAGCAGGTTAGATGAGTATAGGAACAACCCTGATAATTCTGAGGGTTGGGAGGGTATTTTAGCTGAGATGGAAGCAGAGGATTCGGCAGCTTCATGCTACCCTTTCCTTTGGTGGAGTAAAATCAGGAGATGCAGGTGACAACACCTGCATCGGCGGCAAAAGATGTGGATGTTTTGTTCTTTAAATTGATTTGGATAATCACAAAGTCAGTAGTTGATGTTAGTAAAATGGCCTGGTCGGATAACCAAGGCGGGTTACCCCGCCCCGGTCTCCTAAGAACCGTACTTGAACCTTTCGACTCATACGGCTCAAGCTCCTGTAAGGCAGTAATGTAACCACCCGACAATAATACTCAAATTAATGGTTGCATGGTTTTGCTTTTTCTTTTGGCCAGATAATCGAACCATTTGGGATCAAAAGGATGTGCTTCACCTTTAATAAGCCTGTGCCTTTTGATTTTTACATAACCAAAAGAGCGCAGGTGGATAGGTAATCCATCTGCGAACCTGCCAAAGAAAACCCAACGTCTTTTCCCGATGGTTTTAAAGTAGAGTGACACAATTTTCCGGTAACCCAGATTGTTGTGGCTCCTTCTGGCCCAGTTCCAGAGATTTCGGAAGAGGATTCTGTCCAGCAGGTAGAAAGCCTTTTTAGAGCAGGCATGCCTGTGGTAGTTTGCCCATCCTGTAATAACCGGATTGAGGAGGAAGATTAACCTTGCTGCATTGCTGCCCCTGTGTTTTACGATTATTTTCTTCAGCTTCTCTTTTATGGATGACATACTTTCTTGGGCAGGTCTTAAGAGCAGTTTGCCCTTTGGGTACATGCGTATATTTTGCCCAAGAAAGCTAAACCCATTTGCGATTGGCGTAACATGGGTTAGAAAACGGCTGTATAGCCAGTGGTTCTCTCTCGTCCGTGGTTTGTCATTGTCTGGTCGTGTGTCTG
>CAYUGH010000202.1:0-3692 GCA_964444195.1 uncultured Chitinophagaceae bacterium | reverse complement strand
TACTTTTTGCCCGGCCGATACAAACCACCTGCCGAGAAACCTGGTTTCAACTTTGTTGGCAGAATCCACAGGATTCTCTGTCAAATCAACGGTATCGGCCAGCACCCTTTCTTCCTTTACCGAATCGGGCAGCAGGAAATCTTCCGGAGTAACCACAATATCGTTCTGAACGTTTGGATAAAGCGTTACGCTGATCTCCTCCCGCGTATTTGGGTTTACCGCAACCGTTGTGTCATGGTAAAATTCTTTGCTTACCGTAAGTTGCGCATCCGAATATTTGCTTTTCAGTTTAATGTGGAAGAAACCGTTGTAATCAGTCAGAGAACCAATAAGTTGCGTTTTTTCATAGATACTTGCTTCGGGTAATTTTACGCCGTTTTGCCCGTCAAACACATACCCATTTATAGAATAAAACTTATCGGCCACCGGCACAGGTTTGGTAACAATAGTAAGCTGTACGGGCTTTGGCCGGATGATGATATAGTTTCCCGACTCGCGATATTCGAACCGGTTGCTGAACAGTTGGTCGAGTATATCTTTTACCTTCCTGTTGTTGGCCTCCATGGTCACCAGGCTGTCGCGCTTAATAAGGTTGCTGTTGTACGAGAAAAAGAAATTGCCCTTATTGCTTATTTGCTCCAGCACATGCGCCAATCGCTGACGCATTACATTGATGCTAATGATCTTGGAAAGATTTGCCTCGGCATGTAGAGTGTGTACCGCTGTTAAAAGCAGCGTCAAAATAAATGTTCGTTTCATTGCTGTTCTTTTTTCCTGTCTATTGAATGATGATGGAATCACCATTGCGGGTGGCTTTTACACCCATTGTTTGTTCAATAATGGTTAAAATATTCTCCAACGATTCGTCGCTGAAGGTGGTTGTTATCCGCATGTTCCGGGTAGTGGGTTTTTGTATGATGATGTTCACGGAATAGGCTTCGTTTAAAATGGAGGCAAGGTCTGCCAGCGTTGTGTTATCGCACACAAAGTGGCGGCTCCGGTAGTATTGGTGGAGCATGTTCGTGCTATTTTCGGCCTGCAAAACCGAATCGCCTTCATGCACCGTAACTTTTTTCCCGGGTGTCAATTTAACCTTTGCCTGGTTAGATGATACCTGCACCAGCCCTGTTTCCACGATCACTTCGGTACTACCCTGCCTGTTTTTTATATTAAAACTCGTTCCCAGCACCTTAATTTCTGCGGTTCCTGTTTTAATACTGAATGGTTTTGCGGGGTTTTTAGCTACGTCAAAAAATACTTCGCCATCCATTTTCACTTCGCGGGTTGAATCGGAAAACATTTCGGGGTATTGCAGGCTGCTGTTTTTATTGAGGGTCACAATGGATCCATCGGGTAAAGTATCCGTAAGGGTTTGCAAACCCGATTGAATGCTGAGCATTGCCACCTGGGCCGGTATTGTTTCCTGTTTTCCAATCATCCTGAATAACATTCCAATCCCCAGTAAAATCACCAAGGCAGCGGCTATCGAAATCACCCGCGACCTGTTTGCATGCAGCGGCACCAGTTTTGCGGGTAGTTCTGCCCTATCCTTTTGATCCCTGAGTTGCCTGAACTTTTCCCATGCCGCTTCTACATCCACCGTGCTTGTCTTGCTTATGTCGCGGCTTTTTTCCCAAATAATAGCCAGCCGTTCAAATTCCTTTTGGTTAGCTGGGTCGGCTTTTTTCCAGGCTTCCACACTTTCTATTTCGCCAGCATTAGCCTCGCCCAACAGGTATTTTACCTGCAGCTCATAGTCGATATCGTGTTCATGCTTTTTCAGTTTGGATATATTTTAGTATAGAATGGTTATCAATAAGATAGGTAAATAATCAGCTAGTTTTTTACGCATCACTTTGAGCGCCTTGCCCATTTGTGCTTCCACGGTTTTTACACTGAGGCCCAGTTCATCGGCTATTTCCTGGTATTTCATTTCCCTGAAACGGCTCATCTGGAAAATGGTACGGCATTGCTGCGGCAGTTCGTTCATGGCTACCGAAATCTTTTGCTGTAGCTCACTCAACTGAACTTTTGAAGTCGCGCTGCTTTTTTCGTACACCTGTTGCTTGGATGCATACGCATCGTAGGCCTGCCTCACCTTCTTATGCTTCAGGTGGTTGAGGCTTTCATTGTGTACTGCACGGTACAGGTATGGCGCAGGCGCTTGTCCGAAATTCAGGTTTTCGGCACGTTCCCAAAGCTTCAGGAAAACATTTTGCACAATTCCTTCAGCTACAGCTTCGTCTTTTACAATGGAGCAGGCATAGCCATGAAGGTCTTTAAAGTATTTTTTAAATACTTGCTCAAACGCACGCTCATCGCGTACGGCAGCGGGATGTGTGTGAATGGCCGTTGTTTTCTCCATGGTTGGTGCCCATGTTCCGGGATATCCTATGGTTGCGGTTGCGGTCAAAAAAAAATGGTTATTTAACCTGATAACAACCTAACGAAGGGATACCCCTATTTTATGTGGAAATTTTTTTTGTTTTTTTTTATTTGTCACATAGAATGCCAACGAAAATGTTCTCCTGCCTCTGATAATCAATTCCGGTCGTTGGCATTTCCCACAAAAATATTTTTAAAATACCACCAAATCGCAAAACTTATTCAAACGGATAAATACCCCTACTTTCATCGCAAAAATTGCATAATATGTTGAAAAGGAGGAACTTTTTAGGAAGCATTGGGGTTGGTTATGCCGCTTTTCTGGCAGCTTGTAAAACATCCCAGGCCATCTTAAAAGGCCCGATTGTTTTAAGTACCTGGGCGCATAATAAAAAAGCAAATGCCGAAGCCTGGAAAGTACTGGAAGGAAAAGGAACCGCGCTGGATGCCGTGCACCAGGGCGTTCAGGTGCCCGAAGCCGACCCTGATGATCAGAGTGTTGGGTATGGCGGTTTACCCGACCGCGATGGAAAAGTGACCGTTGATGCCTGCATTATGGACCATGCGGGAAATATCGGGGCGGTTTTTGCGCTCGAGCATATCCTGCACCCTATTTCAGTAGCCCGGATGGTGATGGAAAAAACCCCGCATGTGCAACTGGCCGGCGATGGCGCGCTTCAGTTTGCATTGGAAATGGGTTTTGAAAAAACAAACCTGCTCACCGAGAAATCGAAAAAAGCCTGGGAAGAATGGCTGAAAACCTCGAAATACAACCCCATGAATACGGTGGAAAATATTTTGGAGACCATAAAAGATAACCACGACACCATTGGCATGCTTGCCCTTGATGCAACCGGAAACCTTGCAGGCGCCTGCACCACAAGCGGAATGGCCTATAAAATGCGGGGCCGGGTGGGAGACTCCCCTATTATAGGTTCCGGCCTTTATGTAGATAATGAAGTAGGCGCTGCCTCCGCCACTGGTGTTGGCGAAGAAGTAGTTCGCATTTGCGGCAGCCATACAGTTGTTGAAATGATGCGGCAGGGTCATTCACCTGAAGAAGCATGCAAAATTGCCGTAGAGCGCCTGGTAAAAATGCGGGGAAAAGAAAAAACCAGGGACCTGCAAATTGGGCTGATTGCACTGAACAATGCCGGAGAATACGGCTGTTATGCGCTGAACAAGAATTTTACGATGGCGGTGCAGGATGGTGAGGGGGTGAAAGTGGTGGATGCGAAGAGTGTGTTATAAATTGTGACCACCCCACTCTCCGCCCCGTTGCGTGTCTCCACGCAACGGGATTTTTT
>CAYUGH010000201.1:0-3720 GCA_964444195.1 uncultured Chitinophagaceae bacterium | reverse complement strand
GTTTTTAGGTGGGGGCTTCTTTTGGGGGGCTATCGGATACTTTTAGATTCGTTGTAGGAAACCCTTTTCAGCAGTCGTTCTTTGTTCAGCAGTGACAATTTGCAGCTTACTACTGGCAGTAAAACCTCAAATTTTGACAACCATTTTAAGTTATCTTTGTAAGAAAGCGACGAGACATAAATGAGAGAACTTCAAATAATTATAGCTATTTACAGAGAATTAATAAACCAAATTGGGAAAAAAGGCATTCCTGTTAAGATGAGGGTCAAATCCATTGTGGGAACGGTTCAGGATGACCCGTTTGATACTTGGATTGAAGCCGAAATAAGGAAGGCACTTCCTACAAATTTTGAAGTCTTTCATTCAGGTTCCTTGACAACACCTGACATTATCATTAGAGATAAACAAAAGGGAACTATAGTTGGCTTAGAGATAAAAAAGCTCATTCAAAAATCAAATGGGAGTGATTCAAGAGGATTGACAATTGATTACAATAGTTCACTTCCATGCGGCTCAACACTAATTAAAATTGGAGCTGAAACAATCGTAATTCCTTGCTTTTATTTGTTCGCATTACTTGACCTATCAAGTTTAAATATTGTAACCCTTATTCTTATGGATGGGGACTTCCTCAACTACGACTTTGACCTTCATAAAGAAGCAAAATATTCTAACTATACTGAATACAATCATGGCCCGTATGGCGAAGGTTCTATCAGGTATAGAAAAATGTACACCTATCCAAATCCCCTAAATTCAAAAATTGGCGAGTTTCATATGAGACAAATTCTTGTCGCTAAGAAAGCTGATTTTGAAAAAATAAAGGATACAAAAAGCATTACAGAACAAATTATCAGGACAGATAAGTATGATAATTCCTTTTATTATTATTTGAAAGATGAAACAAGTAATGCAAAGACTTCACTTAAAACACTTAAAACTTTAACTGGCATATTTGACCTTTGTAAGTCAAGAATTCCTAAAGTAAGAACATCGGGTGCAATTCCGTCAATACCTCTTTTACCACCCTCAAAACCGACTGATAATGTTTAAGATTAAAGAAGAGGTAAAAGCAGACTACACATACCTTGGGCTCTTTTCAGGTGCAGGCGGTCTTGACCTTGGTTTTGAACTTGCAGGTTTCCAGCATACAGAATCAAATGAGATTTTAGATTATGCAGTTGAGACTTTAAAACTTAACAAACCCGATTGGCATGTAGTTCATGGCGATGTAAGAGAATATACCCCATCATTCAAAAAAGGTCTTGATGTTTTGTTGGCAGGATTTCCTTGCCAGGGCTTTTCACTTGGTGGCAATAGAGATGAAGGTGATGAAAGAAACACTCTTTATCGTGAGGTAGTAAGAATTGCTAATTATATGCAGCCTCGTGTGATTGTGATGGAAAATGTTCTTAATCTTAGAACAATGATTCATCCAGAAACACGCAAACCATTTGCACAGCAAATTTCTGATGAACTTGAAGCCATTGGCTATACAACAAAATTTGACTTCTTTAGGGTTTCTCAACATGGAGTTCCGCAGACAAGACGCAGATTTATTTTTGTAGCGTACAAGTCGGACACCTTAAAACATTTCAAGTTTCCAAGACCTCAAAGAAATGAAACTTCAATACGAGAATTTTTATACGACTTAGGACAAGACCTGTCTATCACTTTGCCTAACCATGACCCAGCATGGGGCTTTAAAAGTTATGCTCATACAGAAACTGGCGAACCTTTTGACAAATCAGAAATTGCTATCCCTGTAAGATTTAGCAGAACTGCTTCCGAAGGAAACCCTGTTAGAGATTTTGATTCACCATTTCCTGCTATTGACACAGCAACTGTTTGGGGATGGGCAAAAGGCAATGTTGTAGCAGAACGCATCATTAAAGACAGAGACGGTGCTATGTTTGTTCGCAATCCTGAAAGTGAAGCAAAGCTGTGGCGACTAAAAGCAAGTAAGTTAAGACCCTTCACTGCAAGGGAATATGCAAGAGTTCAAACTTTCCCTGACGATTGGATTTTTTACGGTAACAACAAAAGAGAACTGCAATTGCAAATAGGCAATGCTGTTCCTGTAATATTTGCCGAAAAAATCGCATTAAAAGTTAGGGAAGCATTGGAAGTGTTAGACGGTAAAAAACAAAGTACATTATTTGAAGTTGGCGAACAGACAAAGCTATTTTAGGCGACAGACAATAGGGCTTCCTACAATATGGGTATTTGCAAAAGCTGGACGGAAGCAGTGTTTCAACTTTTGCATTTCAATTTGGCTTCATATCGGGCTAGACGTTAGCAATTTAGCTATGTGCAAATTATCAGCTTCTATTTATACATTTAGCTTCAGGTAGCCCAGGCGGAAGGAATACTATTTCCTGCACTTCGGCAATACCTGTCCGTTAGTCAGAAATGCAAAACGTATAAGCCAATAAATGATATGTTGACATATAGCGAACTCATAGAGCTAAGGGACAAGTTGGTAAATGGTGAAATTGGATTAGAATTCGCAAAAGCACAATATTGGACCTATTTCAAAGAAGGACAACGATCTTGGTATACAAAAGATTGGAAAGAAAGAAGATCCAAATTCATTAAAGACAAATGTGAAATATGTGGCAGTAAAGAAACATTAACACTACAGCATCTTTTTCACCCTAAAAAATACTCAGAATATACAACAGACATAACAAGAGCATATGCTAAAGATTACATCGACAATAATCCCAACATTGATAAACGTGAATTTAGTAATTACATACTAAAAAATTATGATTATGTGCCTATTCCTTTGTGTCCAAATTGTAGGAGTAGAAATCCCAACAAAAGAATGAGAAAAGTCCCACAATATCTTTGCACAGAATGTCGGCACGAATTTGATAACTCAGTTTATAAATCCGTTGATGAGCTTATTTCGACTTTTTATAAAAATGAAGATGCAACTGAAGTTCGAGATAAGTGCTTTGTATCAAAGGATAAATGGAGAAATAAACATAACCTATCAAATATTAGGTATTGGCTGCAAAGAGAACGGGCAAAGAATAAAGACGCTGAAACGATTGAGAAAGAGGCATTTTTGCTTTATCTAAACGATAGCATTAAATATCTTTCCTTTGAAGATACAATTAGTGCTTGTAAAAAATGTGCATTTAATTTTGATATAAACAACTTGGAACTATGTCCCAAATGCAAAGTATATTACAAAGGCATTCAATATTCAACCTGCATTCAGTGTTTACCAGAAGATAAGCGGAAAGCTGCACTAGAAAAAATTGAATTTGGAAAAGGATGGCAAGCAATGCATGAAAAATTTGGAATAGACTAAATAACGTCAAGATTTGGGACAATTATCTAAAACCCTGCAGCTAATCGAGTAAAGCAGGAGAATTTATGCAGAACATTTTTATTGCATTTTGGCCTGCATGATTTTACTTCACCCCGACCTCCCCGCTGGTAGGGTCGAGTAGTGGCGCATGTATCTTTAGAGAGCATGTCTCCACCACCCGCCTCGTCAAAATTTTAATAGAAAGAAATAGTGGCGGGCTCTGTACCCTCCTTTTCTATTCAGCATAAGAACAACGAAATCAAATCTTTCAAAGGAACCGGTGAATGTTACCCGTTAAGGTAGCAAGGCTGCAAACGAATATTTGCTCTTTTAAAGGAAAATGTATATTCCTGCCGATGTTGACCCACCATTCCTGTTTATGTTGACCCACCATT
>CAYUGH010000200.1:0-3727 GCA_964444195.1 uncultured Chitinophagaceae bacterium | reverse complement strand
TTGAAATAGCAGCGTTTAAGGCTTTACTATTTCGGTTAATGATCTGACAAATTTTCGTAAGATGAATGAAAACAAAAATGATCTTCGTCATATTATTCATTTAACCGCTAAATGCAATGGTATGCCCTAATGATATTAATATTCAGTAAGGCGATTGCCATTTTGCCCGCAATGCCGTTTCTTTTTTTGCACACCCAATGCGGAAAACTTTCCACCACAAAGGGGCTAAACGGGTTTAATTTGCATCCAA
The DNA here is from genome assembly GCA_964444195.1 of uncultured Chitinophagaceae bacterium. GTDB lineage: Bacteria > Bacteroidota > Bacteroidia > Chitinophagales > Chitinophagaceae > Phnomibacter. Next base: position 3,477 of record CAYUGH010000200.1, on the reverse strand, counting down.
GATAAAGCTATGAGTAAGTTTTCCCACCTGCACGTTCATACCCAGTATTCGCTGCTTGATGGCGCCGCGCCCATTGATTCGCTGTTTAAAAAAGCGGCTAAATACGATATGCCCGCGCTGGCCATTACCGATCATGGTAACATGTTTGGCGTGTTTGATTTTGTGGCAGAGGCCTGGAAAAACACCACCGTCACCGGCAAGGATGAAAAGGGGAAGGATATCCTGGTACCCAAAGTGAAGCCTGTGGTTGGCTGTGAATTTTACGTAGTGGAAGACCGCCACCGCAAAACTTTTACCAAGGAAGACAAAGACAAACGATACCACCAGGTATTGCTGGCCAAAAATAAAACCGGTTACCAAAACCTGGTAAAGCTCACTTCGCTTGGGTATGTGGAAGGCATGTACAGCAAGTATCCACGTATTGATAAGAGCCTTATTGAAAAATACCATGAGGGGCTGATTGCCACCACCTGTTGCATTGGCGCATACGTGCCGCAAACCATTTTAAAGAAAGGGGAAGCAGCGGCTGAAAAGGAGTTTACCTGGTGGCATAACCTTTTTGGCGATGATTATTTTATCGAGTTGCAAAGGCACCAGATAAAGGAGCAGGATGAAATAAATGAGGTGCTGGTAAAGTTTTCGAAGAAGTATAATGTACCCATGATTGCCACCAACGACAGTCATTATACCGAACGCGACGATTACAATGCGCATGATATCCTGCTTTGCATAAACACCGGCGAAAAGCAGTCAACCCCAGGGTTTGATGATTTTGTAAATGATGATACCCAGCTAAAAAACAAACGCTTCAAGTTTCCCAACGACCAGTTTTATTTTAAGACCCCGGCCGAAATGCAGCAATTGTTTGCTGATGTGCCGCAGGCGCTTGACAATACCAACATGATTGTGGACCGGGTGGAAGTGCTGAACCTGAAAAAGGATATTTTACTGCCCAACTTCCCTATTCCACCGGCCTTTAAGGTGCATGAAGATGATAACCTGAACCAATGGGAATACCTGAAGCACCTCACTTTTGAAGGCGCCCGGGAACGGTATGGCGAAATTGAATCGCATGTTCAGGAACGGCTTGATTTTGAATTGTTCACGGTAAAAACCATGGGGTTTGCGGGGTACTTTTTAATTGTATCCGATTTCATTAAAGCAGGCAAGGAGCTCGGGGTATTTGTAGGACCCGGGCGTGGTTCGGCGGCAGGAAGCGTGGTGGCGTATTGCATTGGCATTACCAATATTGATCCCATAAAGTATGGTTTGCTTTTTGAAAGGTTTTTGAACCCCGACCGGAAAAGCATGCCCGATATTGATACCGATTTTGACGATGAGGGCAGGCAAAAAGTAATAGACTATGTGGTAGATAAATACGGTAAGGAACAGGTGGCGCAAATTGTTACCTATGGTACCATGGCCGCCAAAATGAGCATTAAGGATGTGGCCCGCGTGCTCGATTTGCCGCTGGCAGAAAGCAATATCCTTGCCAAACTTGTGCCCGATAAACCTGGCACGGAATTGGGCCGTGTTTTGAAAGCCCCCATCACAATTAAAGAGGGTGAAAAATCACTGGAAGCTAAGGAAGGATATCAGCCCGAGGATATTGAAAATGTAAAGAAGCTCCGTGAAATATACAAGGGGACCGATTTACGCGCACAGGTGCTGCATGAAGCGGAAAGGCTTGAAGGTTCGGTTCGGAACACAGGTATTCATGCGGCGGGTATCATTATTGCCCCTACCGACCTTACTACGCTCATACCTATTTCAACAGCCAAAGACAGTGAGCTTTGGGTTACCCAATTCGAGGGCAAGATCATTGAAGATGCAGGTGTAATCAAAATGGACTTTTTGGGTTTGAAAACCTTGTCTATTTTAAAAACGGCGCTCGACCTGATAAAGGCCAATCATGGGGTTGATATTGTGCTCGACGAACTGCCGCTTGACGATGAAAAAACCTACCTGCTTTACCAACGCGGTGAAACCAATGCAACCTTCCAGTTTGAAAGTGTTGGCATGCAAAAACACCTGCGCGACCTGAAGCCTGATAAGTTTGAAGATTTAATTGCCATGAATGCGCTGTACAGGCCGGGGCCTATTGCGTATATACCCAACTATATAGCCCGCAAACATGGCCGCGAGCCCATTACCTACGACCTGCCCGAAATGGAAGAATACCTCTCGGAAACTTATGGCATTACCGTGTACCAGGAACAGGTGATGCTGTTAAGCCAGAAACTCGCAGGCTTCAGCAAAGGCGATGCAGATAAGCTGCGCAAGGCCATGGGTAAAAAGGACCGGAAAACCCTCGATGGTATGAAGGCTCAGTTTATCCAGGGTGCAACGGCCAAAGGATTGCCGCAGGATAAGCTGGAAAAAGTTTGGACCGACTGGGAGGCGTTTGCGCAGTACGCATTCAATAAATCGCACTCTACCTGCTATGCTTTTGTGGCTTACCAAACCGGCTACCTTAAAGCGCATTACCCAAGCGAATACATGAGTGCCGTGCTGAACCATGCGGGCGATATTTCGAAGATCACCTTTTTTATGGAAGAATGCCGCCGCATGGGCATAAAAGTGCTGGGCCCCGATATCAACGAATCGAAAAAAGGTTTTGCGCCCAATGTAAAAGGAGAGATACGCTTTGGTTTGGGTGGCTTAAAAGGCGTGGGTGAAGCCGCCATTGAAAGCATAATTGAAGAAAGAGCAAAGGCTGGCCGGTACGAAGATATTTTCAATTTCATAAACCGGGTAAACCAGCAAAAGGTTAATAAAAAATCAATGGAAAGCCTGGTATATTCAGGGGCTTTTGATGGCTTCAGCGATATACACCGCGCCCAATATTTTGAAGTGATCAAAGGCGAAAAAGAAACAGGGTTGGAAAAGATCATCAGGTATGGCAACAACCTGGCACAACAAACCGTAAGCACCGCCAATACCTTATTTGGCAACCTGCAGGATACGGTGCAAATTCAAAAACCCAAACTTGCCATTTGCGAGCCATGGACACTTACCGAACAACTTAACCATGAGAAGGATGTAACAGGCATGTTCATGAGCGGCCATCCGCTTGACCATTTTAAGTTTGAGTTGAAACATTATGGCATTGTGCCGCTTTCGGATATTGAACACCTGATGAATGATGAAGAGGCCAATCCCAATACAAACAGGACCTACAAAATTTCGGGGCTGGTAACCGCAGCCAACGAAAGAACCACCAAAGCCGGGAAAAACTTTGGCAACATTACATTAGAGGATTATTCGGGCAAACTTGAAATGACGCTTTGGAGTAATGATTATGCCAAATTCCAGGCCTTTTTTAAACCCGGTTACACGCTGTATATTACCGGAAATATAAAGGCCCGCATGCGCTACAACGGCCCCGAACAGGTGCAGGACGGATGGGAGTTTAAAGTTGGTCATATCCAGATGCTGGATAGCCTGCGTACCCAAAGCACCCGCTCGGTTGAATTG
>CAYUGH010000199.1:0-3729 GCA_964444195.1 uncultured Chitinophagaceae bacterium | reverse complement strand
GCAATCACTTCGTTCGCCACCCGCAGCGCTTCTTCAAAGCTTGGTTTAATAAATCGCTTGCCAATTCTGAATAACAGCCTTGATTTTTGCAACTCTTCCAGCACTTTGGGTTGTATGCCGCTGATGATGAGCCGGGTGCCATCCTTTTCGCACATTTGCAGCACGTCTTTTATGGTATGCAGCCCGGTGGCATCAATTACAGGAACCTGCCGCATGCGCAGGATTAGCACCAGCGGTTTCTTTTCAATGAACCGCATGGAATCTTTGAACTTATAGGCTGCCCCGAAAAACATGGGGCCGGTTATTTCAAAAACATCAACGGAAGGCGGTATGTCAAACTGTTCGGTTCCATTTGGGTCTGCGGCGCCATCGGGTAGCTTATGCGGATTTACATCCACGCTGCTTATGCGGATCATCTGCCGCATAAACAGGAAGGCGGCCAGCACCATACCTATTTGAATAGCTATGGTGAGGTCGAAAAATACCGTCAGGAAAAATGTAGTCAATAATACTGCCGCATCGCTGCGGATACCTCTTGCAATATCAAAAAAGGTTTCATGCTCACTCATGTTGTACGCTACCACAATCAGTATGCCCGCCAGCGCGCTCATGGGTATCAGCGATGCCCATTTGCCAAACAGCAGCATGATAATGAGCAGGGTAATGGCATGAACGATACCCGCCACGGGAGTGCGTCCGCCATTTTTTACATTGGTGGCGGTGCGGGCAATGGCGCCTGTTGCAGGTATGCCCCCAAACAGGGCCGATGCAATATTGGCGCCTCCCTGTGCAATCAGCTCGGTATTGCTGCGGTGATTGCTTCCTATCATGCCGTCGGCCACCACAGCGCTCAGCAACGATTCGATGGCGCCAAGCATGGCAATGGTAAAGGCGGGCGCCATCAGCATTTTCAGGGTTGCCCAATCTATATGTGGTAAAACCGGCATGGGCAATGAGGATGGAATGGCCCCAAACCTGCTGCCAATGGTTTCAACAGGCAGGTTAAACAATTGAACCGCCAGTGTTGACAATACGATGGCCACCAATGAGCCCGGAATAATACGTGTTATTTTGGAGAAATATAAAACAAGCAGGATACTTGCCAGGCCAATGACCAATGATTGCCAGTTGAGGGACCCGATGTTTTGCGCATACGCAATCCATTTTTCAGGAAAACCTGCCGGAACCGTTTCCATCTGCAACCCAAGCAGGTCTTTGATCTGCGAGGAGAAAATGATTACGGCAATACCTGTAGTGAAACCCACAATCAGCGGGTGCGGTATAAATTTAATGACGCTTCCCATTTTGGCCATGCCCATGCCCATCAGCATAACCCCCGCCATCAGGGTGGCAATAATCAACCCGTTTATCCCAAATTCCTGTACAATGCCAAACACGATAATGATGAAGGCGCCGGTGGGGCCGCCAATTTGCACCCGGCTGCCACCAAAAATGGAAATGATTGCCCCGGCAATGATGGCTGTGTACAAACCCTTTTCAGGCGATACCCCCGAAGCAATGGCAAAGGCAATGGCTAAAGGAAGCGCTACAATGCCTACAATTATGCCGGCCATCAGGTCTTTTGAAAATTTGGCCCTTGAATAGTTTTTTAAAGTATCAAACAGCTTGGGGTTGAACATTATATTGCGTTTATTTTCATGTAACCGGGAGTGGTTCAGAGGCGCCTGATGATCCTTTTATAAAATTTTCCCGGTCAGTCATATTTTATCCAAAGCTTAAGGTTGCCCGCGAAAAAGGAATCCAACACTGTGTAACTGTCAGGAATATGGGATAAAATGGTATGATAGGTAGCCAGGCGTGTATAAACAGGCATTTCATCCAGCTTTTTATATAGAAAATCGGTATAATACCTGAAGAGGGATGGGGATAGATCAATGGTTGAATCAATGGGCGCACCGTAGCGGTCTATGTTTTCATAAAATGAATTGAAAAAGTAAATACCGGTAAATTTTTTAAAGTCAGTCCGGGTCATGTTTTCAGCCTTTAAACGGGCATTTTGAATATCGAGTAATTCCAGAATCCTGTTGCCGGTTTCTACCATTTCGGGCCTTTGCTCAATACCGGTTACCTTAGTTTTGGTGAAATGTGCCGCCACAGCGCAAAATTTTCCCACGCCGGCCCCAATATCAAGCGTATGGGGGTTATTGCTGGCTTCAGCCAAAAAAGTGGCTGCTTTCAGGGCTACATCCAATGGGGTGAAATGCTTTGAGCTATGATGCCGGTATTCAATGGGTAATAATTTATCAAATTGCTGGTCGGATGTAAAATATTTATCGGTTTTGTTGCCCCTCGTTGCAACCCGGCTGGTTAAATTCATGCTGCAAAGGTACCCATTGCGTTTCCGGGTATTGGGAACCAATGTCATCATTGGAATTAACAAAAATCACTTTCCGGTCGTTATCTTAGCAATTATGAGCATTTCGAATATTTTTCCGCTGGAGGAATTTGAATTTGACACGGCAAGGCTGAGTGAGCACCTTGATGCAAAAGCTGAGGAAATACTATTCCGGAACAAGGTTGTTCAGCAGTATAAAAAGGGGGACGCTGTTTTCAGGGATGGCAGCTATGCAGCCGGCATTTACCTGGTGCAAAGCGGGCTTGTAAAGAAATATAAGATTGACAACCTGGGGTACGAGCAGATATTTTATTTGTATGGCACAGGGGAGTTCTTCGGTTATCATGCCATTTTATCGGGCAAAAATTTTACCGACAGTACGGTTTGCATAAGCGATGCTACCCTCATTTTTATACCCCGGCAGGATTTTACCGAGGTATTGGAAAATTATCCTGCTTTTTCACGGAACCTGTTGCACATCCTGAGCCATGAGTTTGATGTGCTCGCCAATTCGCTTACGCTTCATAACCAGCGGTCATTAAGGGAAAGGCTGATCATCACCTTAATTACCCTCCGGGAGAAATTTAAACCGGCAGATTATAGCGAAGGAGATCCGGTTGCAATAAGGATTACCCGCTACGACCTTGCTTCCATGCTGGGTACAGCTAAAGAATCGGTGGTGAGGCTTTTGCGTGATTTAAAAGATGAGGGATTAATTATTACAAATGGAAATGTAATTGAACTGACAGATGTAAGGGCTTTGCTTAAAATCGTGAATTATTGATGGTTGTGCGTAGTAACGCATGCGTGGTTCTGCATTAATATCCGTGTTGTGTCTTAATGGATATTCATTCGCTGAGAGTATTGTCCCGTTGACTTTTGCAGGCAAAAAAATGCCGCCACTGCAGGCGACATTCTTTGTTCGGGAATGTTTTTTCACGGGGGCCATGCGCTACCTGGGCCGCCTGGTGCCAAATTTTTTCGGCGCCATTCATTTCGGTTCCAGGCTTGGTTTTATCTGATTACTGATTTTTGCGACCTGGCAAAGCCGGGCTACTATGAGCATAGGGGCATTTGGTGTCGCTTTGCTAAACACCAAATGCGGCGAGAAAGAAATACCCTATGTTCAAGCAAGGTCTCCCCGACGGAAAGAGGCATTGCGTTTGCTCAAAATAATAAGCCGGCAGAGCCGACAAAATAAAATTACGAAACTACAAGTTTCGTAAAGCGCCGCAGGCGCTACAATGTTATTCGAAGGCTCCAGCCTTAGAATTCCTATTCCGTCGCTTTTAGCGACATTTTGTTAGCACTTTAAAGAGCATTGCGCTTTTCGTTTCAAGCAATGTTTTCCTGACGCAGGAAGGGGTATTGCG
>CAYUGH010000198.1:0-3775 GCA_964444195.1 uncultured Chitinophagaceae bacterium | reverse complement strand
TCGCCCTGTTCCAGTACAAATATTTTATCGGCATGCATAATAGTGCTTAACCGGTGGGCAATTAAAATAGTTACCTGCTCGCGTTTGCTGCTTATGTCCTTAATGGTATTGGTGATCTCTTCTTCGGTTATGCTATCGAGCGCCGATGTAGCTTCATCAAAAATAAGTAGCCGGGGTTTGCGCAGTAGTGCGCGGGCAATGGATAACCGTTGCTTTTCACCCCCTGAAACCTTGATGCCGCCTTCGCCAATGATTGAGTGGATGCCATTATCCGAACGTTCCAATAAGGTATAGCAGGCAGATTGCTGCAGGGCTGTCAGAATCTCTTCATCGGTAGCTTCGGGCTTTACAAATTGCAGGTTTTCCCTGATGGTTCCGGCAAACAGTTGGGTGTCCTGTGTTACAAAACCAATCTGGCCACGCAGTTCATCAAAGTCAATATCTTTTCCATTTACGCCGTTGTATTCAATAGCGCCTTCATTGGGCCTGTACAATCCCACCAATAATTTTACCAGGGTTGATTTACCGCTGCCCGATGGGCCCACGAATGCAAGGGTTTGCCCGCTTTGGGCATCAAAACTTATTTGCTGCAAAGCATAGCTGCCTGCCGTGGCATGCTTAAACGAAACGGCTTTGTATTCAAGGTGCTCAATGGGGCCGATGCTTTGGGGCTGAACCGGTTTGGGTTCAGGAGCTCTTTCCATAAGCGAATTAAAGTTTTGCAGCGATGCTTCAGCTTCGCGGTAGGCGATAATGATGTTTCCAATTTCCTGCAAGGGACCGAATATGAAGAATGAATAAAACTGGAGGGTGATCAATTGCCCGGTGGTGAGTTCATTATGGAAAATCAGGTATAGAAGGGTAAACATGATTGCCTGCCGCAGAAAATTTACAAAAGTGCCCTGCACAAAACTGAGCATGCGGATGCTTTTCACTTTGCGCAACTCAAGCCCAAGTATCTTATAGGTATTGGCATTCAGCCTTTTAACTTCCTGGTCGGTAAGGCCAAGGCTTTTTACCAGCTCAATATTTCTTAGACTTTCAGTGGTGCTGCCTGCGAGTGATGTGGTTTCTTTTACAATATTTTTTTGAATGACCTTAATGCGCTTGCTCAGTGCAGATGTAAGCCAACTTAGAAACAGCACCCCAATAAGATAAACAGGTACAATGGCCCAATGTTTATCAAATGCATAAACCGTTACAAATACAAGACCCACAATGATTCCAAAAACTACATTGATAAAGGCTGAAATAAACTTTTCGGTATCGGCGCGAACCTTGGTAAGAATACTTAAAGTTTCGCCGCTTCGTTGATCTTCAAAGTCCTGGAAGGGTAGCCGCATGCTATGGCGAAGCCCGACGGTAAAAATGCTTGCCCCGAATTTTTGAATGACCACGCTGCTGAAATAGTCCTGGAAGGCTTTGGCAATGCGGCTTACCATGGCCACGCTGATGGCCATTAATAGCAGCCACAAAACACCCCGGATAAATTCCTTTTCCGTCCGGACGGTTTCAATGATTTTACCATCTACCGTTTTTTTTAAAACATGCGGGTTATTGGCAAGCTGATCAATTATTTTACCAAAAATAAGTGGATCGAGCAAGCTAAATACCTGGTTGATGGAAGCCAAAAGCAGGGACAATGCCACCAGCCATTTATATGGCTTGAGATAGTGTAGTAAAATTTTCATAAATCTACATTCGCTTATCGCTGCTTTAATTTGCAAGATAATGTTGCAACGCCAAAAAAGATGCGGCTTTTACGCGAAGTGACGGATTGACAGAGTACCAGGTGAAATTACCCGCCCCAGCCTTCGCGGTCGAGGCTCCGGTACTGGATGGCTTCGGCCACATGCTCGGCCCTTATTTTTTCGGCGCCTGCCAGGTCGGCAATGGTGCGGCTTACCCGCAGGATTCGGTCGTAGGCGCGGGCGCTCAGGTTCAGCCGTTCCATGGCGGCTCTCAGCAGGTTTGCGCTTACTGTATCCAAACTGCACCAGGTTGTCATCAGGTTGGTGTTCATTTGCGCATTGCAGTAAATGCCTGCCATGCCTTCAAAGCGGCTGCTTTGTACATCGCGGGCCGCCATCACCCGGTCGCGTATGCTGTTGCTCTGCTCCGAATTTTTGATGGAAGAGAGCTCGCTGAAAGGTACCGGGGTCACTTCCACATGCAGGTCAATCCGGTCGAGCAGCGGGCCGCTGATCTTATTCAGGTATTTCTGCACAGCGCCGGGCGGGCAGGTACATTCTTTTTCAGGGTGGTTATAATAGCCGCAGGGGCAGGGGTTCATGCTGGCTATCAGCATAAACGAAGCCGGAAAGTCGAGCGCCACTTTGGCCCGGCTGATGGTTACCCGGCGTTCTTCCATCGGCTGGCGCATTACTTCCAGCACAGTCCGTTTAAATTCGGGCAGTTCATCAAGGAACAACACGCCATTATGCGCCAGCGAAATTTCGCCGGGTTGCGGATTTCCACCGCCGCCTACCAGCGCTACATCGCTGATGGTATGGTGCGGGCTGCGGAAGGGCCTCCGGCTTACGAGCGTACTGTTTTCGGGAAGCTTGCCCGCCACGCTGTGTATCTTGGTGGTTTCAAGCGCTTCCAATAAAGTAAGCGGGGGCAAAATGGTTGGGATCCTTTTGGCCAGCATGGTTTTACCTGCTCCGGGAGGGCCAATCAGGATGGCATTATGCCCGCCTGCCGCTGCAATTTCCAATGCCCTTTTTATGTTTTCCTGGCCTTTTACATCGCTGAAATCAACCCCGAACTCATACTGGCTGTGGTAAAATTCATCGCGGGTATCCACAATAGTAACGGGTATGGTGTTCACCCCATTTAAAAAATCAATGACTTCGGTAATATGCTGCACCCCATACACTTCGAGGTTGTTTACAATGGCAGCTTCGCGCGCATTTGCCAGGGGCAGGATCAATCCCTTAAACTTTTCTTTTCGGGCCTGGATAGCAATGGGCAGCGCGCCTTTAATGGGCCTTATCTCTCCGTCGAGGCTCAATTCGCCCATAATCACATATTCGGCAAGCATATCGGGGTTGGGCAATTGTTCGGTAGCGCCAAGCAGCCCAATGGCAATAGGCAGATCGAAGGCCGTACCACTTTTTCTTATATCGGCCGGGGCCAGGTTTACCACCACACGGGTGCGCGGCATTTTATACCCATTGCTTTTCACCGCGCTTTCTACCCGCATCATGCTCTCCTTTACGGCGCTGTCGGGCAGCCCCACAATTACTGCCGCAAACTGGCCCTGGTTGTTTACATCCACTTCAATCGTAATGGTTATAGCATCTACGCCGTGCACGGCGCTGCCAAAGGTTTTTACGAGCATGGTTCAAATGTATTGGAAAAAGCCATGTGGTTGGCATGTGCATTGCCTGCTGTACATGAAAAAGCAATGAAGGAGGGTGTTTTGCAGGAATTTTTTTTGAATGATCCGCTACCTGCGCACCCTGTGGGCAGGGGTTTCATCGTCAAGCGCATCATTATCCAGCAATTTGCCCATCTGAAGTTCGGGCGGCAGGTAGGTCAGAATATTGTTTTTTTCGTGGTGAAAGAATGCTTTTACATCCTGTTCTGCAGCATTTGGCGGCAGCTTTTCTTTTACCACCCTTACCACTTCTTCGGCGATAGTATTACCTGACATATACTTTTATTATGGAAGTGATTAGCTCTTAAATCCTATAATAAAGTTGGTAAATGTTACCTGTTTGATTGTTACAGAATAACCTTTAATCCTTACATAATTTTACCCCTGGTA
>CAYUGH010000197.1:0-3794 GCA_964444195.1 uncultured Chitinophagaceae bacterium | reverse complement strand
TATTTGCCTGTTGTTTAATTCCACCAATCCCGCTGTAAAACCATGCCATAATATGCCCAAGCATAAAATGGTTGTTGCTGACCGCAGGCGATGCGGCCCAACTTTCCGTCAATGATGTGGCGCCGTTCTTAAGCTGAAACCCATAACCAGGAACATCATCGCGGCTGTTCATTTTGAAAATAATTTCGTCGTTGTTGCTATCCTGCAACAGTTTCACCAGGTAGTAATACCCGATATCGCCCGCAGTAAGCCTGTAATTGTTGGCCTTTAGTGAGTCCAGAAGATTTTGCATAACAGCAGCCTCATCCTCTTTGGGAACCAACCCAAACACCAGCGGCATGGCCATGGCTGTCTGGCTGCCTGTACCATATATTTTTTGCGCGGCATGATAAAAACTATCATTAAACGACTGGCGAACGATAGCAGCTTTATCCGTAAACGCTTTTGCATCTTTAGTTTGACCCATCAGTGTTGCTATTTTCGCCAGCAGGTTGTAATTGTCGAAATAGGTTGCGGTAGCTGTAATTCCTTTGGGAGTGAGTTGGCTGAAACCGGGTGGATTCGGACCCAGGTCGTACCAATCACCAAGCCCATGAGTCAGGATATTGCCCTTTGCCTTCGTTTCAAGATACTGCTGGTATTTCTTCATCATGGGATAAGCTTTACGCAACGTGGAACTGTCATTATACCATTGGTACAACAGCCAGGGAACCCTGATGCAGGCGCTGCCCCACTCGGGCGAATCCCTGAAATGGCCATCGTAAAAAGAGAATAAAATAAACTCAGGCACAATAGAAGGAACCAGCCCTTCCGCCGTTTGCGCATCCATCATATCATTCACCATTTTACGGTACAACAGGTGAAGGTTCCTGTTGTAATGAAGCGATGGCCCCATCAGGTAGGTTTGTTCCAGCCAGCCCAGCTTTTCGCGATGCGGACAGTCGGTGCCAACGCTCACCAGGTTGCTGTTGATGGCATTGTTGATGAGCGTAAAAGTGCTGTTGAACAAAGGGCTGCTGCATGCAAATTGTCCCGTTACAGGAGTGGTATTGCCTACCTGCAACTGTTTGATGTATTCAATCTGCGGCAAGGCGCCCTGCGTTGTATCCGCAGGTTGTACCTGCACATACCTGAATCCCGTATAGGAAAATCTTGGCTGCCATATTTCGGGGCCATCCCCTTTCAGCGTATAGTCGTAATAGCTCGGCCTGCCCGTGGCACGCTGGTTAACGGTACCATCGCTGTTCACAATTTCACCCGCCATCAGGCGTATGGTTTGTCCCGCTTTTCCATGCACCCTTATTTCGAAAATCCCTGCTGCATTTTGCCCGAAATCATACACATGCCGCCACAGAGCCGGTTTTACAATCTTTATCGGCTCTCTTACGTCTCTTACCTCCACCGGGAAATCGGCTTCTGCTTCAAGTTGCCCCTTTGGCGCTTTCACTACAACCGCGTTTTGCCAGGCTGCATCATTAAAATACGGCAGGTTCCAATCGGGTTGTTCGAGCCTTGCGTTATAATCCTCCCCGCCATACAGGCTGGTAAAACTAACAGGCGATGGCGCTGCTTTCCACTGATCACTGCTTTTTACTATTTGCTCAGTGCCATCAGCATATTTCAATTTTAAAAGACATAGCCCTTTGGGATAACCATAAGCGATCAGCAGCTTTACATACCGCTCCCTGTGCTGGTAATGAAACCCATTGCCAATCAACATTCCAATAGCATTGGCGCCCTGCTGAACATAAGAGGTTACATCATATACATTGTATAAAACCCTTTTATCGTAATGTGTCCAACCCGGCGCCAGCAAAGCGTTTCCCACCTTTCTTCCGTTGATGCTGACTTCATAATGACCAAGCCCCGTTACAAATAAAGTGGCCGAAACAAGCGCCCTGCTCGATTGAAATGTTTTCCGTAGATAGGGAATGATGGCCCTTTTTTGTCCCCTTGAGCCTAATTCCTTTGTATTATACACCAGCCCGGGATATATCCTCATGGAATCGTGCATTTCTTCCAGCCCGATCCATTTGGCGCCAAGCCAATCTTTTTCACCATAAAGCCCGGTTGCAAGGAGCGCCCAGTTACTGAATGGGGAGACAGCCCCATTTGCCTCCCAAACCTTCACCCTCCAGCGATACCAGGAGGCAGGAGCGAGCCCCTTCCCTTTATATAGAACCAAAATGCTCTGATTGGATTGCACCTTACCTGAAGTCCAGACCGTTTTTCCTTCCCGCGCGGTTGGATAAGCAATTTCTTCCAGCTCCACCTGGTAAGCCTTCTGTAAAATATTTTTTTCGGTGCCATCTATTTGCCAGGAAAAATTAATCTCTGACGGGCCAACTCCCAGGGGACGGGACTTTCCATTACAGGTTAAGTTAAGCACTTCCAACCCCTCGCCGGCCGCCATTACAGGGGAAATGCCAGATAAACCAATCACTAAAAGAAGGCAGCAAAACAAAGCCCCATAGCGGATGCCGGTGGATTTAACAGGCTTTAACCAATGGAGCAGCATGGAGAACATAGGCAGTGGATCGTTAGAAAAGGCTGAAATCTCCCATTTTTGAAAAAGATGAAAAGCCGGAAACAAAAATAGGGGGAGGAGGCAGGTAAACGGATAGTTCATCTTACGGAAAAGATGGAGGATATTACAGGATGGGGGGTACCACACTGAAAATCAAGGCCGGATTTTGTAAATTCCTAATTTAGCCAGGGGTAATGACGCCTCAGAATTGTTGGTAGCAATTTGGCAACCATTTGAGAGTGAAGCAGGATTATTAAAATATTTAGTAGCTTTGTTGAATACAATGAAACAGAATTCAATCAATAAGAAAAAAATTGTCAAATCAGTAACCAAATTGATTGCTGACAAAGACGCTGTGCGTTCTTATATTAAAGGAAAGGTCACCCTCAAGTCATTAACTGATAAAGGAATAAAGTTTGCCAAACCTTTATAATTACGCTTACGATAACATCTCTAAAACGTACAACTTTACCACAAAGTTTGGGATAATTTACAGAATTGCTTTTGTTGTTGATGAAACCTTCAGTTCAATTTCAGGAAAGAATATTTCAAATATTTTTCAGTTAGTAATTGACAAGGCGACTGATGAAAAAGAACCCCTGGATAATTTGGTTTCGGATACAATTGCTGAAATTATTTACAGGTTTTTTTATAGCAAAAGAAATTCATTAATATTTTTTTGTTCAGATTCTGATGGGAAAGGCCAATTAAGATTTAACGTATTTGACCGATAGTATAAGAAATCTAAATACAATGATGTTATTAAGAAGAAAGATAATGTCATTTCAATATCCTCAACAAAATCTGAAATTGTAACAATTCACACTTCATTTTTATATCATAAAGACAATAAGGATCAGGAATTATTAATTGATATTTATGAAAGCATTGAGAAGGCACTGAATCAAGATAAATAAACTGCTACGCACAAAAGCATATGCAAAAGCTTGATCAACCCGAAGCTCAATCGGCCAGAAATTGCTACTGTTCCGCATCCGGGCTGGACAAACGGCTCCTACACCCCTGCCCAAGATAATATCCCCTGTAACCGCGCTGAAAAGCTAAAACTTTTATTTGCATTCCATCCCAGTAACCACCCAGGTTCAAAACCTTGTTTGGAAAGGTATCCACTGGCGTTTGGGTAATAGTTCGTAAAGGCACGAACCATGGCATGAAAAACCCTATCTTTTAGTAGAGAATAGGAAGGTGGGTTGCTGCAATTATAGCTTATTAAGTATTCAGAACTGACGATCAACCTATTAATTCA
>CAYUGH010000196.1:0-3895 GCA_964444195.1 uncultured Chitinophagaceae bacterium | reverse complement strand
AAACGAGGCAAAGGGAAGCCCTGGTGCGTGTCCCCACGCACCAGGAAAAGTATTTTGGTTCGTGAGGGCACAAAACGAGGCAAAGGGAAGCCCTGGTGCGTGTCCGCACGCACCAGGAAAAGTATTTCGGTTCGTAAGGGCACGAAACGAGGCAAAGGAAACAATGAACAATGATTGTAAAAGAAACGATAGAGAAAATAATCAGTCGCATTGACATAACCGAGGTGGTGGGCGATTTTGTGAAGCTAAAGAAACGAGGTACGAATTACATTGGTCTCTGTCCTTTTCACAATGAAAAAAGCCCTTCTTTTTCTGTATCGCCGAGCAAGGAAATATTCAAATGCTTTGGTTGCGGAAAGAGCGGCAACTCCATCACTTTTTTGATGGAGCATGAAAAAATGGGCTATACCGATGCGCTGCGATGGCTCGGTAAAAAATACAATGTAGAAATTGAAGAAACCCAATCGGACCCGGAATACCGCGAACAGCAGTTGGTAGCCGACAGCCTTGGCATCATCAACATATTTGCCCGCGATTTTTTTTCGAAGCAATTACTGGAAACCGAAAACGGCAAAGCGGTAGGATTAAGCTACTTGCAGGAACGTGGTTTTTCAGAAGAAACGATCAAGCAATTTCAGCTTGGGTATTGCCCCGAAGAGCGCGATGCATTTACCCGTGAAGCACTGAACCGAAAATACAACCCCGAGTTCCTTTTGCGAAGCGGGTTGGTTTCTGAACGGAATGGACAATATGTTGACAATTACCGCGACAGGATCATTTTCCCGATACACAATCCCATTGGCAAGATCATAGGTTTTGGAGCAAGGCTGATCAAAAAAAATGACAAGGCTCCCAAGTATATTAATACCCCGGAGAATGAATTATATGTAAAAAGTAAAATCCTGTATGGGATCCATTTTGCGCGGCATACGATTGATAAGCAGAATGAATGCCTGCTGGTGGAGGGTTATACGGATGTGATCAGCTTGTACCAGGCCGGGGTAACCAATGTAGTAGCCAGCGGGGGAACAGCCTTAACGCCTGACCAGTTACGACTGGTAAAAAAATACACCAATAACCTCACGATCATTTATGATGGTGATGCAGCCGGTGTAAAAGCCGCGCTCCGTGGGCTTGACCTTGCACTGGAAGAAGGGTTGAACGTGCAATTAGTGCTGATACCCGATGGAGAAGACCCCGACAGTTATGTGCGCAAAGTGGGCAAGGATGCCTTCGCTGAATTTGTAAAGGCCAACAAAAAGGACTTTATCCTTTTCCAACTGGAAGTGGGTATGCAGGAAGCCGGCAGCGATGCCCGCAAGCTGAACGATATTGTGCAGCGGATGGCCGAAAGCATCAGCCGCATTAATAAGGCCGAGCATTTTACGCTTCAGCAGGATTACATCCGGCAAACTTCGCAGCGGCTGCAGATTGACGAAGCCGGGTTGATAAACCTGGTCAATAAGTTTATAGGCGACCGGCTGAAAAGACAGGAACGCAGGGTTGAACAAGGGCCTGAAACATCGGAGCCTACCAACCTGACCGATGAGGAATTAGCTTCCCGTGAGGATAGCCTGGTAAACCTCGTCATTAATAATGAACTTCAGGAAAGGGCGGTTATTAAAGTGCTGCTGCTGCACGGGCTTTGGCTATTGGATGATGGAACCAAAGTAGCGGATTTTATCATTGATGAGCTGAGCAGTTTTCCTTTCAGCAACCCTACCCTCGATAAAATTTTCACTACCTACCAGGAATGGTACTTTGCGGGAATGGAGCCTACCGACCGTTCATTTTTGTACTACCCCGACCAACCAATGAGTACTATGGTAGTTTCCTTACTGGAGTTCCCTTACCAACTAAGCCCCGGTTGGGACAAGATGGCGGAGGCTAAAAAGATAGAACCTGAAAAAGCTGGTAAAATGGATGTAAAACGCTCAGTGCAATATTACAAACTAAGAAAAATAAAGGACATGCTGAAAGAAAATCAGAAGGAGCTGGAACATACCACTGACCAGCCTACACAGCAAAGCCTGGTTGAAGTGCATATGGAACTTAAAAAAATTGAAATGGGTATTACAAAGGATATGGGAACGGTGATCTTGCATTAAAATATTTGCTGCAAAGAAGTTTCCTTTCAAAATAAATATGATTCCCGTCAATTTACATTACTAATTATTCTGAATTAAGGACTACATGGATAAAAATGTTTGTTGCGTATTGAATTATGCGCCTCATTACCGGGCCGAAATTTATACGCTGTTAGAAAAAGAGTGCCATTGCAGTTTTTATTTCGGCAATGAAACACTGGCAAAGAACTTAAAAAAAATGGACTATTCCCTTTTTAAAAACCCGCCGGTGGAGTTGAAGTTTATCAGGTTGTTTGGCAATCTTAATTGGCTAAAGGGTTCAGTTAAGCTTAGTTTATCCAATAAATTCAACGCCTTCATTTTAACCGGAGAAGCAAATTGTGTTAGCTCCTGGTTAATTTTAATATTCTGCAGAATATTAAATAAACCTGCATACGTGTGGTCACATGGTTTTTATGGCAGAGAGCATGGCCCAATGAAATGGTTAAAGAAAATTTATTTTCATCTACCTGATGGAGTATTCTTGTACAATGACTTTTCTAGAAATATTATGATTAAAGAAGGATTCAATTCAAAAAATCTTTGGGTTGTTTACAATTCATTATCCTATAAAAAACAATTAGCTATTAGAAGTAAACTAACCTTCAATAAGGTCACAAGTAATTTATTTGGAAACGACCTCCCTACAACTCTTTATATTGGAAGAGTTACAATAAAAAAGAAAATCTACCTTTTAATTGATGCTCTCAGAATTTCATTAGCAAAGAAAAATCCAGGATTTAATATTTTAATTATTGGCGATGGTGCAGATCTAAACAATGTTAGGCAATACGTAGAAAAAAACGAATTATCCGGATATGTTCATTTTTTTGGCTCATGCTATGATGAATTTTTACTTGCCGAACATATTTACAATTCTGACCTTTGTGTTTCACCGGGCGAGATAGGCTTAAACGCAATTCATTCCCTCGGATATGGAACTCCCGTGATCTCTCACAATAATTTCTGCTTCCAAGGACCGGAATTCGAGGCCATTGAGGAAGGAAAGAATGGGGCATTTTTCAAAGAAAACGATGTACACAGTCTCGAAGAGGCAATTACAGCCTGGTTAAAAAAATTTCCGGTAAAAACCCCTGAATTAATCAATACATGTTTCGAGGTAATTGATACCAAATTCAACCCAAATTTTCAACTCAAAGTAATCAGGGAGAGGCTGTTGGCCACTGGAAAAAGCCATTTTTAACCGGCCTGCTCTTTTATTAACATGATTTCTCCTTGATTTTTCAGGACAAGTTTCCTGAAAAATTAAAGATTAGTACATTGCGCCCAATTAATAAACCAGTTTTGAATGGGAATGGAAAAAGCATGGGAGAAATGTGCACGGATTATAGCTCTGACCAGTTTATTTTTTTCAATTTTTAATCAGGCTTTTGCACAAATACCTGATACAAGCAGGAGAACTGCCTGGCAATTGGCGGGACTTTCCGAAATTCAACCGGAGTATCGCCACCTTAGTTTTTTGGGAGACACTTCAGCGAGTGCCAACAACAGCCCGGCGCTTCAAACCATTCTCGATACAATTACCCAACCCACTATCATTTTATTCGGAGAGGGAAATTTCCGGTTCCTTTCCAGAATTACCCTGAAAAGCAATACCATCCTGAAAGGACTTGGCCACCAACGAACTCAACTGATATTTAACCATGGAGGGGTAAACCAGCAATCGATCCACATGAGAGGTAGCGAAACCGGCAACTATTCCCTACTTGAGGCAGCCGGGTACCAGGCAAACTCCATCCTGGTTTCCG
>CAYUGH010000195.1:0-3978 GCA_964444195.1 uncultured Chitinophagaceae bacterium | reverse complement strand
CATATTATGGCATGGTTTTACAGCGGGATTGGTGGAATTAAACAACAGGCAAATAGTCATGGATATGCGAACCTGTTGATTGCGCCAAAAATTACAGGAGGGCTCACTCATGCCAACACAAGCTTTCAGATTCCGCAGGGAAAAGTTGTTTCAAACTGGAAGATCGAAGGGGGTATGCTGATGATGGAAGTGGTAGTGCCGGGTAATACAAAAGCCAGCTTGCAGGTTCCATCGCCTTCTGCTGGTGTTCAAAAAACGATTGAATTAGGGTCGGGTTCATATCAGTTCACGTTTGATTGGTAAAGCATGGGTAAGAAAAAATGGATATTGATGCTGGGATTTTTTTACAGCTTTGCTGTTGAGGCACAGGAAGTCCCCAAAGAAAAAATGCAGGCTGTATATGAGGAAGTAAAAACGCCTTATAAATATGGGCTGGTGCTGGCGCCTGCCTCGGATAGCTTTAAGCTGGATTGTCCTACCGTATTCAGGCAGGGTCGCAAGTGGTATATGAGCTATATTCAGTTCAACGGATCGGGTTATGAAACCTGGCTGGCTACCAGTAAAAACCTGCTGGAATGGAAAACGCTCGGCAGGCTGATGAGTTTCAGCGATACTACTCAATGGGATGCCTGGCAGAAAGCGGGATACCTGGCGTTGCAGGATACCAAATGGGGCGGGAGTTATAAGATAAAAAAGGTAAATGGAAAGTATTGGATGTCATATTTTGGTGGCAAGGATAAAGGGTACGAGGCAGGGGATTTGTCAATTGGCATGGCTTATACAACCGGGTCGCTGAAAAAGCCCCATGAGTGGAAGCGTTTGCCAAAGCCCGTTTTAACCTCCCATGATGCGGATACCCGCTGGTGGGAAAACAAGAAGATTTACAAGAGCTCTGCGATGTATATGCCTAACAACGGTACCGGCTATCCGTACCTGATGTATTACAATGCCAATGGCGATACCACGGGCAACAAGCAGTTGCGCTGGTTTGAGCGTATTGGGATGGCGGGCAGCCATGATATGCAAACCTGGCATCGTATAGGCAAGGAACCTGTAATGATGCACTCCAGGGGAATTACGGGCGATGCGGTTATTCAGCGGATGGACGACCTGTGGGTGATGTTTTATTTTGGCGCTTTTTGGGAGGGTCGCGAGCAGGAAGCTTTCAACAGGTTTGCCTGCAGTTACGACGGTGTCAATTGGACGGACTGGACGGGCGAAGACCTGGTCAAATCAACAGAAGTATATGATGACAAGTACGCCCATAAAAGCTATGTGGTAAAATACAAGGGTACTGTGTATCATTTTTACAATGCCGTAAACCAAAAGGATCAACGGGGCATTGCGGTGGCCACATCAAAGCCGTTGGGCAGGAGCAGGGTAAATTTCCCGTCGAAATAATAGTGTAATATGTTCCATCATTTGAATAATAACTGTCATTGAACGGCCACCGAACCCTATATACTTTTACATCATCAAATAACGATTGATGGTTTGCCAAAGGATGTTCCTCGCCGGGAAATTAAATTAGCCGTTATTACAAAATTTTAGTTTTTTCATAAGCAAGCAGTAATAGGGGCTACGGTTCTCCGTTGGCCCTTTCTTTTTGTTTGTAAGGGGTTCCATATTTTTATAGCCTATGAAAATCGGAATAAGTTTTTGTGTAGCATTTTTCTCCCTGTTCTTGCAGGTTCCGCTTGCAAGTGCCCAATCCGCCGGTTGGCAAAAACCATTGTCCGATAACTGGAAGTTTTGGCTGGGAGGCGCGCAGGGCGCTGAAAAGCCGGAATTTGATGATAGCCAATGGCGTACTGTTCAAATCCCGCATGACTGGAGCATTGAAGATATCCCCGGAACCCATTCGCCTTTTACTCCACATGCCATTGGACAGGCATCTACGGGTTTTACCATAGGAGGCACCGGTTGGTACAGGCATTCGTTTTCGCTTTCACCAGCCGATAGCGGCAGTATTTTTTACCTGCAATTTGATGGGGTGTACATGAATAGCGAAGTGCATGTAAATGGAAAGCGTGTGGCAAGAAATCCCTATGGATACACTTCATTTTACGCAGATATAACAAAGCAGCTTGTGTATGGCAAGCCCAATATAATTGCCGTAAAAGTTCGCAACGAAGGGGAGAATACACGCTATTACAGTGGCTCGGGTATTTACAGGCATGTATGGTTGCGCAAAGCCAATGCCGTGCATATTGCACAATGGGGCATTGCAGCCACAACGCCACAGGTTTCGCCACAGGAAGCTATGTTAAATATGGATGTGGAGATCAGCAATACTTCGATGGCTCCGGTTGATGTCGCATGTAATATCACTCTAACTACGCAACAGGGAAATATGGTTTCGGATGCAACTACCAATATTCAAATCCAACCGGGAAAGACAGCGAAGGCAAATGTCAGGCTGGTAGTGAAGAATCCATCGTTATGGGATGTAGAAAATCCGGTCCTTTATAAAGCCAATACAACCATACTGGTAAACAGGAAGCCAATAGATGAAAGCCTTACCAGCATTGGCTTCAGGAAGATTGGCTATGATGTGGCCAAAGGATTTTTGCTGAATGATAAACCGCTTGAACTGAAGGGTGGATGCATTCACCATGATAACGGCCCGCTTGGCGCCAAAGCCTACGACCGGGCTGAATGGCGCAAAATTGAACTGCTGAAACAAGCCGGATTTAATGCCATTCGCACAGCGCATAATCCACCGTCACAAGCCCTGCTCGATGCCTGCGATCAGTTGGGTATGCTGGTCATCAGCGAAGCATTCGATACCTGGAAAGATGCAAAAAATACATTTGATTACAATATGTATTTTACTGCCAATTGGGAAAAGGACATAACCGGTTTTGTTCTGCGCGACCGCAACCATCCATCCATCATTATGTGGAGTACCGGCAATGAAATTTACAATAAGGAACGGTCGGAAGTGATTGCGATTGCCACAAAGCTTGCGCAAAAAATAAGATCGCTTGATCCAACAAGATTTGTAACCAATGGGATCAACGGGATAAAGAATGAAACGGATTCGTTTATGGCCCCGCTTGATTTAGCAGGGTATAACTATGAATACAAACGATATGAAAGCGATCACCAAAGAGTGCCCCGCAGGGTGATGTATGGATCGGAATCGTATGCGCTGGATGCTTTTGAAAACTGGGAAGCCGTTGAAAAATATCCCTGGGTCATAGGTGATTTTGTATGGACGGCTTTTGATTACCTCGGTGAAGCCGCGCTTGGCTGGTTGGGCTGGCAACAGTCGCAGGCTTTTTACCCCTGGACGCTTGCATATTGCGGCGATATTGATATCTGTGGTTGGAAGCGTCCACAATCCTATTACAGGGATGCGCTTTGGAAAAAGAATGCATTGTCCCTAATGGTTTCAGCGCCTGTACCTTCCTGGGAAGATAATTCCTGGAAAGCTGCCAATTCAAAATGGGAATGGCATGATGAATACAGCCATTGGAACTGGGAAAAATACAACGGTGATGACTTGACGGTGAAGGCCTATGCTTCCTGCGAAGAGGTGGAACTGTGGCTCAACAATAAAAGGATAGGCCGTCAGAAAGTAAGCGCCGCAACTAAATTTATTGTATCCTGGAAGATCCCGTTTCAGCCGGGGATATTGAAAGCCATAGGTTATACAGGCGGTAAAAAAGTTTCGGAGTATGTATTGCAAACCGCAGCGGCTCCAACTAAAATTACATTGGATGCGGATAGGAAACATATCAATGCCGATGGACAGGATTTAAGTTATATAACCGTTGAGCTGAAGGATGCAAATGGTATCCGGAATCCGCTGGCTGAGCTACCTGTTTCATTCAGTATTTCGGGACCCGGTGAAATTGTAGCGGTGGCAAGTTCTTATCCTAAAAGCACAGAAAGTTTTATGCAACCAAAACGTACCACCTGGCAGGGACGTTGCCTGGTTATTGTAAAATCATTGAATAAACAGGGTTCTGT
>CAYUGH010000194.1:0-4037 GCA_964444195.1 uncultured Chitinophagaceae bacterium | reverse complement strand
AAATAAATTGCATTAAAGTAAATTACCCTCTGAGAAATTTTTTTAAATCAAAAAATTATTTATGGACAAGAAGACAATTAAATGTAAGGGAAATTGGTTTCAGGGCAAAGCAAATTCTGAAGAAGAGTTTGATACTTTAATCGAAAATGGACTGATTGGCTCTGAAGAAATAGCTACAGCTTTTTTATTACCTTGTGAGCAGCATATTGAATTTAGATGTGATATTCCAAAAGGAAAAGATTATATCAAAGCCTTTATTTATTCAGATTTAAAGGTATTAGGTAAATATCACTTTTCAACCTCTCAAGGTTATATACCTGTAGAGTTAAATGCTGATTTCTATTCAGATGAGGATGGTATATTTACAATTTTTGGGAAACTTTTTTACGAGAAAGAACTGTATTTTATTGAGTTGAATTTATTTGAGGTTAAGGAAACTTAATTTTACATTTCTAAAAACCAACATGCATTGTCGAGTCGGAAAATTTAAATTCTCAGTACAGGTATTACCAATTCCACAATCAAGTCGACCCGGCCTTTACATGGAATCCAATTTATATACAAAGATACCACCGCCCTATGCTTAAAATTACACTTACACTGCACCAAGCCAAGCCTGCGCCATCAGCCGCGCACCTGCCAGTGAAGGATGCACGCCATCGTAAGTCCAGTAAACACCTGGGGCCGATTCCTGCGCCTTGTCAAAAACCTTTTGGTAAGGAATAATAACAGCGCCAAAATTTCCGGCTATCTCTTTCGCTGCGGCACGGTAATCGTTAAAGGCAGGATACCATTTTTCATCAACAGCTTTTATGCCGGTTACCGCGAAAGGCTCCCCAATGATCAATTGAAGCTCGGGGAGCTTTTGTTTGGTTTGATCTAACAATGCTTTCAGGTCATTTTTGTATATTTCAATGGTTCCATTATAATTACCATTGAGCTTATGCCAAAAATCATTTACGCCAATAAGGATGCTCAATACATCGGGCTTTAAGCTTATACAATCCTTTTCCCAGCGTTCAGCCAGTTGATACACTTTGTTTCCACTGATACCCCGGTTGTAGATTTTCAGGTTAAGCGCGGCATGTTTTTCCAGCAATTCGGCGCCGGCCAGCATCGCATATCCCTTTCCCAATACATCGGCGCTATTAACCCCGGGATCATCCTTCTTTCTATTTGCATCGGTAATGGAATCGCCCTGGAACAGAATGGTTGCATCCTTTTTCAGCTTTAGCTTTTTAATGACACCTTCCGGTTCAAATGCAGCGGAAACAATTTGCGGAATGGAAATACCGGCCAAACCAGCCAATGAAGTATTTCTTAAAAACCTTCTCCTCGAGGAAAAAAATTCAAGCATAGTTTCAATTTCATTTTAAGGGCCTAAAAATACCCCGTTTATTTTACAAACCCTCTTCAAGTATCAAGGCTTCAAGTTCATCCACAAGCGCCTTGCTGCCAATGATCAATGGTGTGCGTTGATGAATATCCTTAAAAGCTATGTCCAGTATGCGTTGCTTGCCGTCAATGGCCCGCCCACCGGCTACTTCAAAAATAAAAGCCCAGGGATTGCATTCGTAAGCCAACCTTAATTTACCCTCCGGAAATTTGGTTGAACCCGGGTTCAGCAGAATACCCCCTTTAATCAGGTTCCTGTGCAGGTCGGCAACCATACTGGCTACATGACGCTGCACAATGGCCCCTTCATTATCCTTGTTTTTCAATTGGCAATTAGACAGAAAACGCTGGATACCAGGTGAGTAATTAAAATAGTTTGCATAATTCACACTCAAAATGTTCCCATCGTCAGGTACCCGGATATCGGGGTGGCTCAGGTAAAACTCACCTATCGAGGGGTCGAGCGTAAATGCATTTACCTTACGAATGGTAGCATATACA
Organism: uncultured Chitinophagaceae bacterium; assembly: GCA_964444195.1. Lineage (GTDB taxonomy): Bacteria > Bacteroidota > Bacteroidia > Chitinophagales > Chitinophagaceae > Phnomibacter. The sequence continues at coordinate 2,141 of CAYUGH010000194.1, read as the reverse complement.
AAAATGGTGGAAGACCCGTACAAAACATAACCTGCAGCCACCATATTCTTTCCTTCCAAACGAAAATCCTCTTCCGTAGCGGGGCTGCCCGGCTCGGTCTTCCTCAGGTAAACACCAAAAATGGTACCGATTGAAATGCCATTGTCTATATTGCTGCTGCCGTCCAGCGGATCAAAGGCCACGAGGTACTTGCTCCGGCAACTCATTTCATCCTCAAAAGCAATAAAATGTTCCTCTTCCTCGCTCACAATCCCTGCACAACTAATACCCCTCCGCAACACACCTTTTAGCTGCTCATTGGCAAAAACATCCAGTTTTTTCACCTTCTCGCCCTGTATGTTCACATCGCCGGTATCCCCAATTACATCCATCAGCCCGGCCTTAATCACTTCTGCATTAATCAGTTTGGCGGCATAAGCAATATCCCGGAGCAGGCTGCTGAACTCCCCGGTTGCTTCGGGAAAATCTCTTTGCTCATTGAACCTGAATTCATCGATGGTTAATATATTTCTGCGTGGAATCATGCCTCAAAATTTCGGCTAAAAATCGGGATAAAAAATCCAATCGGAACTATTTTTAAGAATCCAATCCGGAAAAATGCAACTGCGTACGGGTTGTAACCGGGTTTAAATGTTTCATACAATGCAGAGGCTGTGTGTATTTTAAAATTATCCAATACTAATATAACCCTTTTAGCTTTAGGGTAGTATTCCTACAGCAAGTTGTGAAAAAAAACAGGTAGCGGTCGTTACTGCCAAACAAATTAAATTTCTCATACCACTTACTTATTTATCCTTTTACAAGATTTTTTTCAAGTTCTTCAAGCGATACACCCTTTGTTTAGGGGACTTTGGTCAATACCCAAACTAGTTGCAGCGCCATCATAACCCCATGTAAGCGGTTCGTTGTTCTCACTTGTCATTTAGTTGCTTTGTTGCGTCTCTAAGTTTGTTGCGAATATATGTTGCTTGCTGGTCGCCCAATTTAAATAGTTCAAAAACTTTCTGTTTAATCTCGTTGTAGGTTTTCAGGTCTTCCTTAAACTCGTCCGTTAATAAAAGATTTTTTGTGTCAACGTAGTTGTGATTTATATAATTTTCAATACGGTTAATTCTTAATTCTGTGTCAAGCCCTTTGATTTTCAAAAATTGTATCCAGCCTCTGCTACCTTTTTCGGAGTTACAGTCTTTACAACAAGGAAGTAAATTATTTATTTGATGGCCGTGTCCTGAAAAAGCAGTTTCACTAACAATTGCTTTTACATGGTCCCAGGTTTCGGCCCTTTTGTCGCAATAAGCACACAGTAAATCTGCTTCTGGGTCTTGCCCCAATATTGTCAGTGCTGCATTTACTTTCTCTTCATCATAGTCGTCTGCGATTGATAAGGCTGATGCAAAGGCATGGCTTATTGTCGAACTACGTTTAGCGTAAATAGAGTAGGTCTTGAGATGTCGTTTTAAATCGGTCTTCTTCATTGATTGTTGTCGGAGCGTAGAGTTTGTTTACAATGACCGCTTACGCCTTGCTTTATGTTATTGGATGGCCTATTTTTAGACAAGACTAAAAATTTAGCTTTTAATTTTCATTGCTTGCAATTATACAAAATGTATTGTCATAGCGCCAATACGTTTTTTCGACTTTGTTTTAAAACCCTTTCCGTCAACCTGATTTTTCCTTTCCTTAAACTTTTTTCATCCTAATTATCTCAAAAAGCTGCAAGAAAAAAATAGGAAAGTTTATTTGGTGGCAGGCTATTTTTCGGCCATTCAATTTAAATCTGCTTGCATGCAATGTAGGGCGATGAACCACCAATTAGTGAGGCAGGTAATTTATGGGCGCAATGTTGGCCGCCTGGGAAGATGCCGGCAACTGGGAACCTGCGGCAGTGCCCGGCAGCAATACCGAAGTCATCATTCCGGCAGGCCGGCCGCGTTACCCCATCATTAATGCCAATACATCCGTTAAAAAAATGAGTTGCGCTCCGGGCGCTTCGGTACAGGTAGGCAGCGGCGTTTTGTTCAACGTTTTACAATAGCATCTGTGCAAAAGCTATGTAAGGAGGGTAAACTATATTTTCATTAAAAAACTCCTGCGTTACAGCACTCCGTAAACCGGCAAGCCGCCATTTACATAAAATGTAC
>CAYUGH010000193.1:0-4072 GCA_964444195.1 uncultured Chitinophagaceae bacterium | reverse complement strand
TTGACGCCGGCCAAACGGCCGCCAGGCAACAGGGGGTTTGGCGGCAGTCGGGGGGACACAACGCAGGCCATTGGGCTTTGGTTGGCTATTGGGCGGTGGTTCCGGCTTGACGGGCAGCAGTCGGCTTTTGCAGCTAAGCCTGAAACGAATTATATTTACCCGGGCTGTAGTTGCTGGGCAGCAGTTTTTCAAATGCCCGCCCGACCGCCAAGCCCGGGCCGTTGTAAGCAACCCGGTCGCAGTCACTCTAAAAAGGTACGGCGACGTTAAGACACTAAAACAACGGACATGAGAAATTCAGGATTATCACCACCAAATCAGACATGCAGCGATAAACAAAAAAATATTGTCATCTCTAAAACTTTCGAATATGAAAAAAAACTTGTTGCGTAATCATTCAATTGTTTTACTTCTTACTATTCTGTCATTTACAAATTTTCAATGCAAAAAAGACAATGAAGACAAATTCTGTGAAGTGCAGCGTAACACTTATACGGCTGTAAGCAATAAAGAGGGTATGATTGTATTTTCAAATAAGTACAACAGGTATGCGGTGAGTTTAACCGTTACTACACCAAATAATATAGATTCACAAGTTATTGGATTTGTGTGCGGACTTAATGAGAATTTGAAAACAATTGGGTTAAGAGTAGTTGTATCTGGTACATTAAGGAGTTTTAATAGCGATGAAAATATGACACCGGAAATTGCTGGTCAAGAACTGTACTTTTTAGAAACATCTCAAACAATCAGAAAACAATAAAGCATGAGAAAAATTTATTTACTACTAACCTTTCTTTTTATCACTGTGACTGCATTCACCCAAATAAAATATGATGATGGTCCTATTATTCCAGGCAGCAGTTTTGTAATTAACGGTAGTTGGGGCAGAAGTAATATCACATATTCCTTTCAAAATGGAACGACTGATATACCCAACAACGATGAGCAAAATGCCATAAGACAAGCTTTCCAAATATGGGCTGACTATGGAAATCTTAATTTTACGGAAGTAACCAGCAATGCAGACATTGTAATTCTATGGGGAACAGGCAATCATGGTGATGGTTTCCCCTTTGCAGGCGTCAATGGAGTATTAGCGCATGCCTTTTTCCCGCCACCAGATGGAGGCACTTTTTCTGGTGATATTCATTTCGATGATGATGAAACATGGGCTCTGGCAGCACAAGCAACCGGAAATCAACCAATAGATTTAGTAACTGTTGCAGCACATGAAATTGGACATGCACTGGGGTTGGGAGCAATGTAGCTTGTGCACTAATGAATCCTTTTTATACAGGTTCTCACAGATATTTGGCTCCCGACGATATTGACGGTATTCAAAGTATTTACGGAAACAGAACAGTTGTAAGAAACATTACGTCAAATTGTAGCGGTGGAACATATTTTATTAACAACCTTCCAGTTGGTGCAACTGTAGTTTGGACAAGTTCAAACAATTTGATAGCAACTGTGGTTAATAACAACAATCAAGGCATTGTATCATGGACAGGTGGACAGGCAGGAGAAGTTAGGATAACTGCAACTATAACTATGCCCTGCGGTATAGATGTAATTGAGTTCTTTGATATGTATTACGGCAGAGCAAGGCAAATAGATTTTGTTAGCTTCTTAAATCCGGTTGGAGGTGAAGGGTATTGGTGTTCTACCCACTATGGAAATCTTTTTTCTGTAGAACCATCCCCTACAGATGTTTCCTACGAAGCTCGTTTACTTAGTTGGCCTAGTATGACTTTAGTCCAAACAAATCCTAACGCAAGTCCAGGTTCAGACCCATTTGGATATGTGCCGCAAGGACAATATGTATTTCAATTGCAAGCAACGAATGGTTGCGGAAGTTCGTTTTGGTATGAAACAGAAGTTGCATATACCGACTGTGGTACTGGTGGCGGTGGAGAAGGGTTTAGACTGTCAGCTTCTCCGAATCCAACCATGGCGACTTAAACGTTGTTATTGACAAAGAAAAACCAGACGTAAAAGCGTTGCCTAAGAATGAAAAAGTAAAATATATCCTGTATGATTTCAACCGGACACAAATGGTTAAGCAATGGACATTTGACAATGGCCAGAATCAACGAACATTGAATGTGCGTGGCATTAAAGCCGGTCAATACATTCTTGTTGTGACAAAAGGAAAATACCGACAGTCAACTCAGATAATTATCAAATGATGTTATCAGACGTTGTGAGGGGAACATAACTCAGAAGGGTATGCTTACAATCGAGTAAGGCAGGGGAATTTCACCCCGACCTCCTCGCAGAACCGTGCTTGAAACTCTCGCTTCACACGGCTCTTCAGCAATGTGTTTACCGTTTGTGTGCTTTTACCATTTTGAAGCGATAACAAAACCAGGTGCATTGCTGCCAGTGGGCAAACAACATGGGCTTTTGCTCCCATTTGCTTTTCAACCACCGCAATGCCTGCCCTGTAAATTTGTTGTACTTCCACATGCACCACTTTACCAACCGAAAATTGATGTGCGCATAAATATCAAGCATGCTGCTTCGGGCATACTTTCCATAATAGGCTATCCAGCCCCATACCTTTGGGTTTAGTTGTTTGGCTATTTGCTCTATCCGGTCGGTACGCCTGTGCAGCTTCTCGTATTTTAGTTGCTCCATCATTTTCTTGCGGGCTTTGGGGGATATACGTGGCTGATACAACAGCTTTACACTTCCGTCTTTTACCCGCACCAACTGCTTTACAAACTGATGACCCAGAAACACGAAACTTGAGCCGTAGTCGCTATTACGGTCAACGCCTTGACGTGCTTCTGTTTGCACCAGTTTAGTTTTCTCCGGATGCAGTTCCAGTCCGCATGCTGAAAACCGTGCTTGCATGATTTTCAATATGTACTTTGCTGATGCTTCGCTTACCGTGTGTACCACAATGTCGTCGGCATATCGTTCGAAAGCAAATTTTGCCCGAACCTGTTTGCCTATCCATGCATCGAACACTACGTGTAAGTATAGGTTGGCCAGCAACGGACTGATAACACCACCCTGTGGGACACCCTTGTCGCTTGCCTGCATGCTGCCATCAGGCAACTGCACAGGGGCTTTAAGAATGCGCCACAAATAGCAGTGCAGCCATCTTAGGCCGGGGCAGTAATGCAGCACAGCCTGCATCAGTTTGTCATGGGGTATGTTATCAAAGTAACCTTTGATGTCAACATCCACCACCCAACTGTAATAATCAGTCCGGGCCCGACATTCGTTTAATGCATCGTGTGCACTTTTGCCCGGGCGGTAAGCGTAACTGTCCTTGTGAAACAATGGTTCAAGGTAAGGCTCCAGTATGCGCCGAAGCACTTCCTGGGCTATACGGTCGCTTACCGTGGGAATACCCAGCGGACGTTCGCCGCCACCTGACTTGGGTATCAGTACCCGCCGTACAGGTTTGGGAAAGTACGCACCGCTGCTCAACCTGTTCCAAATGATATACAGGTTATGGTAACGTTTGGCATCAAAGTTTGCCCAGTCTTGTTCATCTACGCCGTGGGAGCCTTTGTTCAGGCGTACATGCCTGTAGGCTTCCCATACCTGGCGTTTTTCAATGGGTAATCGCATCTCTCTTTGGTGTGGGTTCAGCGGCATCTTCCCCTTTTGCTTACGCGGTAGGGTTGTGCCTGTTGTTTCCAAATCTTCATTACTGCCGGCCCCTTCGCTCCGCTTACCTTTCAGTAAGCATCCACACTACTATGAGCCGGTCTGACTGCCAACGGGTACCTCAATAATCATCTTGATGGTAATACCACCTTGAGTTTTCTTTCACACACCCATTGGCTCTCCCCTGTTGCACGGTAATGCCTGCGTAGCGCTCCGTCCGTCCCGCACGTGCGGGATTGTCATGTGGCCAGCATCGGTTTACAACCGCCACACTCATCGGGACTCCCTTGTAACTCATCCCTTTTGACAACGCATTACCAACTAACGAAGCTTCAACCAGCGGTTCATCCGTATTACGCTTCGCTACGCTCACCAGCCGTGAATCATGTTCACAGAGCTTAACCCGGTCGCTCAGCACCAGCTCGTTACCTCGCCAGCACCA
>CAYUGH010000192.1:0-4073 GCA_964444195.1 uncultured Chitinophagaceae bacterium | reverse complement strand
CAGCTTTTATAAGCAAGTCCTGAGTTGCAAACTCAGGACAGCACTCAACATTTTTACATTTCCGGACAAGGGAGGAATACTACAGACAGCAGGGTAGGAACACTACAGATAGCAGGGGGTAACCACCTGGTTCAGGCCGTTGTAGCGGTAATGGGTGGCAGAAAATCCTGTAAGGGCAGGACTGGTGGAACTGCCGGAAAATTATTTTTATTCTTCGGCTGCATTTTATATCCTGCAAGATGAACAATTCAGTTTCGTAAGCCATTATCGGGGATGAGATTGGCGGCTTCACAAGGCGTGCAGGAGATGCGGGTGATAACACCGCGCATCGGCGACTACGGGGGAACACAGGCAACGGCAGAACCCCATTCATCATTCCATAGTTCGATACTAAGAGGCAGTGTTGTTGGTGTTTGGGTATGGTTAGAGAAGGCACAAACCATGGCTTGGGTTGGCACGAACCACGGCAATGTAATGGCTTCCTTGTAATCATCAATATCAACAGGATTGGTAAAGGGATCTTTAAAGGTATTCATATTTACCAGCCGGTTCAACTGGTCGTAGCCGTAGCGATAGGCCAGCGGGTTGCCCAATTTGGTATTATGTACGGCCATGGCGGCAATATTGCCGTTGTACAATTGCCCGTATGGCGTACTGCTTTTGTGCTGCTATGTATCTTAGTAGTTGCAAACTACACACAGCATCCAACTTATATTCATTACAAGCCATCTACGCCTGCGTTCGTTGTTCTCACGAATGCAATAGAACAAAATAAAAAATTCCCAGCTACACGTAGTGTTCCAGACAAGTAAACCTGGTAGTGCTTATAGGCTTATTCAGTTTTTATTATGCTTTAAATTTAATTCGTTATCTATTTTATTGACAAATTCAGTTTCAAAAAGACTGACTATTTGTTTTTTTACTCTGCCGCTAATACCTTCATGTCCTCCATTACCATCCTTATCCCAAGCATAAACAATAGATATCGCAGATATCTTTGAAGTGTCGTGATATTTTGAATCTCCTGCATACTTAACTGTATAGTCATTAGTTAAATCTCCCTTAGTTATTACAAAAGATATGTAATTAATGCTATCATTATAATAACCATACTTTATACCGTCATTCTGATAAATTGTGTCACGCCTGATATTGGGATTTGTTCCAATTATCTTCCATACTGCTTTTTCTAATACAGATTTAGTCACAGAATATTCATAGATTTCAATTGCCCCATGTGTTCCGCCTGTTATACTCGTACAACCCATGAGAGTAAAGCCAATCACAAGCATCCACACAATAAACTTAATCCTTATGTCTAGCATCAAATGGAATTTTTTCTTTTTGTTTTACATTGCCTTCGTCATCTTTTCCTTTCAAGGCTTCCGCCCTTATAAACCATTTTTTTCCAAACTCAGCCGCTTCTGCTGCCTCTTTAGTAACAGGCTGACCTGTTACATCATCTTTTTCGCCCTCCCTATATTTCTCAATTATTTTTTTTGCTGATTTTATGTATTTGACATTTGCTTCCGTTGACCTATCGTCTAATATCCCCTTTACACCTTTTAGACCACCTGGTGTAGCATTATCATAATCTTTGTCGTGTTGTTTGGCTGTTGCATCAGTTTCGTCTATGGGTTCTAGTCTATAATCATCATAGCGTTTTTTGTAATTTTCTCCCACCTTTGGTAACTGCGGATTATCTCCACCCTGATAAATACCATATATATTCTTGACAAACTTATATTCTACGGACATGCCATTAGCAGCATGATAAGAGTATTCAATTCCTGCTCCCTTACTACCATTGTTTTTTAAATCATAGTCTTTAGTAACTATAATTTTTGTAACGTTATTATTTTTATCAAGATAAATATCAAATCTTGCATATTCAAGTCCATCTCGATCTATGCCATCAATTGGTCTATTACTGGCGAACTGATAAGGTGTTAATTCAGGATATTGTTTCGTTATTGGGTCCACACTCAAAAACCTCCCCAATCTCGGTTCATAAATCCTCATCCCATAATCTTGCTGGTTTCCCGTGCCCTTTACCTCATTGTCATTCTCCTTCCCATTAAACCCATAGCGGTAATACCCATAGCTTTCATAGCTGCCTTCGCCACCTGCATACTCATTGCTGAGTACACCACTGCCTTCCTGGGTTTCTACAAGCAGTTCGTCAGTACCTGTAGCGGTCTCAAAGCCAGGCAGCAACTCTACCTCCTTGCCCGCACGATATGATCCGGGCGTGGGCGCATAGGGCCTCGCGTTTACCTGCAGGTAATCGGGGTAGCTAGTGCCTGCTACAAAGCCGCGGCCGGGTACCCATGTACTTTGGCTGGTTATTCCATTACGGCCGGGCATGGGCATGCCAAAGGGATAGTAATCAGTAGCGCTTACCACATCGGCCATAAAATAATTCACCGCTGTGCCTGCTACGGCGCCTACCGGTATTTTCTTATCGGCTATTACCGCCAGCACATTGCCCAGGTGATTAGTTAATTCAAAGAACTTTTCCCCACGGGTAAAGGTAAACGTTTTTGCATTTGAATGCCCTGGAACCGATACTGGTATTTTGGTTACCGCATTAGCGATGCCCAGCCGGTTTAGCTTGTCCTAACGGTAGCGGTAGGTGTTTGGATTTTCAGGCGAATGGGAGATGCGGGTCATAAGACCACGCATTGGCGGCTCTAGGGGAACTCCCGCATCGGCTAAAGAGAAGACCGGCAACGGCAGAGAGTTTGCTGCTCATTGCGACCGGCTTTTGAGAACGATTTAGATGCATATTCAATTGCTCCAACACCTTGATTCCATGCACTTACGGCAACGTTGGAAAAGGAATCATCACATACAACTAAATATCTTCAAAAAACCTCTCCTTTGAAAATTCTGACCGCCATTCAGTTAAATACAATCCTGCCAATTCGCCCATTCCCTCCTCAGTTAAATTGATATGTTTACCATCAGGGAGATTAATCGACAGATTTATTAAACCATTATCAATTGCATTAAACAAATAAAATATTGTATCGTCCACGCTATCTGAAACAATCATCTCCGCGAATCGCTTCACATCACCTTTCTTAATAGCCTCGTCATATCTCTTAGCAGATGGAGAATTCAAATTTGATGCATTAATCTGATTGTTACAGCTTTGAATAGCATCATCTCTTACATGCTCAATTATTGATCTTGCAAATGATATTATTTGTTCTTTCATATGTAGTCCCAATTTGGTTAAAATGAATATTTACTTTCCACCCCATGGTATTCTAATTGGAGCAACACCCTGTTTTTTTAAAGCATCAATTGCTTGGTCTACCAACGATTGAGAAATATCAGGCCGCAAGCCAGCCCTGTTTAAAACTTCTGACTCGATTTTTGACATTGCATCCCATGTTAATCCTTGGCCAGTCTTAGCAAAATCTTTATACAGCTTAGCCTGTATGCCTGTAATTGTACTATGTCTAAGATTAAATTTAAGAAGTTCATCTTTGGGAAAAGCCAAAGCGGTAAATTCATCATAAAGTGGGTCTCCTCTGAAAGCACTTTTTGCTGGAATGTGATGACCCTTACCGACATTATATGGTGCTAGGTTAGGCAATCCGCCAGCTTTCCCCTGCTGTTGGTGAACCGGTATTGGCTGCATTGGCTTTGAAGCCGTGGAAGCCTGGGATTCGCCTTCCACGGCGATAGCTCGAGATTGTGCAGGCTTGGCTGGAGGTGTCCCGGATGCTCTTGCATTTTGAGCCATTTGCTGTTCTAACGGTGTAGATGCGTTAGGGAGCGATTTGAAAAATCTCCCAAATGTGAGCCACTGCATGGTCTCAACGCCCATATCTGCTGCTACACCTGCCTTACCTCTGCTATCAATTGGATTACCATCGTAGTCATGACCTGTTGCAAGCTTGATTCCATAATTGGTTAAACTGAATATGGGGTTGAAAGACCGGTTGATGGACTCGGTAGCTTCAATGATAGTTCCTCCGACATCCGGGTCGTTGACAAATTGCACGATATTGGCTCTTCCATTCCAAACACTGGAAAATTTGATTCCTTCCAAACCATCC
>CAYUGH010000191.1:0-4201 GCA_964444195.1 uncultured Chitinophagaceae bacterium | reverse complement strand
CTGGCTTTGAATAGTTTATGGCTGGGGGTAAGGAAATTGGATTGAGTTGCTTAATTTTACGGAAACAAGATGGCGTTTTATGGAAACTGTTCAGGAACTGCTTGATAAAATCTATGAACTCCCAAGGGAGGAATTTGAGGCATTTGATAATGACTATAAAAGGTATAGGATAGAAAAGAAAAGAGAAGGGTTTCTAAAGACTTACAGAGAAGCTGAGATTTCTAAAAAAAATGGAGAGCTATTTGCAACGGATGATATTCAGGGTCTTATGAAATGGCTGAATGAGTAACCGAAAAATATATTATTCCGAAACCTTTAAAAAAACCTACAAAAAACTTGTCAGGAAGAATCCTGATGTTTCATTTGAAATTCTTGAGAAGTTGATCAGGTTTCACCAGGACCCATTTGACTCCTCTTTAAAAACCCATAAGCTAAAAGGTGTTCTTGCCGATTTTTATGCATTTTCGGTTCAGGCCGATTTGAGAATAATTTTTCGTTTTGATGACGACGCAGATATAGTGGTAGTAGATTTAGGCACCCATGATGAGGTTTATTAATCCATGCCCGAACCAATTGAAATATTAAAGAAGTATTTCGGCTATCCTGCCTTCCGTCCCTTGCAGGAAGAGATTATTCAATCTGTTTTAGCCAATAAAGATACGCTTGCCTTGTTACCTACAGGGGGAGGAAAGTCGGTTTGTTACCAGGTTCCAGCCCTGTGTATGGAGGGGATGTGCCTGGTAATTACTCCTTTAATTGCCTTGATGAAAGACCAGGTGATGCAATTGAGGCGAAGGAATATTTCAGCGCTTACCATCCATAGTGGCATGGCTTTTTTTGAAGTAAAAAAGGCTTTGCAAAATGCTACCACCGGGCATTTCAAGTTTTTGTTTGTAAGCCCCGAACGCCTGCAAACAAGGCTTTTCCTCGAATACCTGCCGGGGATGCCCATTAACCTGCTGGCGGTAGATGAGGCTCACTGCATTTCGCAATGGGGTTATGATTTCAGGCCGCCCTACCTGCGAATAGCCGAACTCAGGAAAGAGCTTGATGATGTTCCTGTGTTGGCGCTTACAGCCTCTGCCACACCTGGCGTGAAGACCGATATCTGTGAAAAGCTTTTGATGGTAAACCCTGCGGTGTTCACCCAATCGTTTGCCCGCCCGAATATTTCTTTCAGTGCCTTTGAAACGCCCCACAAACTCAATAAGCTGCTTGAAATATTGACAAACGTACCCGGGTCTGCATTGGTGTATTGCCGAAACAGGAAGCTAACAAAAGAGATTGCGGGCTGGCTGAATATGCAGGGTGTTTCAGCTTCATTTTACCATGCCGGGTTAACTTCGGAGGATCGGACCATCAGACAGGAAGAGTGGATTCGCTCGAAAACAAGAGTAATGGCTTGTACCAATGCATTTGGCATGGGCATTGATAAACCCGATGTGCGGGTGGTGGTACATATTGGAGCGCCCGATAGCCTGGAGGATTATTACCAGGAGGCAGGCCGCGCAGGTAGGGATGGTAAGAAAGCATACGCAGTTTTGTTGTACACCCAGCCTGGGCTTGTTGAACTGGAAGAAGGCGTCATCAAAAAGTATCCGCCAATTAAGGTAATACGCGAAGTGTACCAGTCAGTAGCCAATTACCTGCAACTACCCATTGGAAGCGGTGAGGGGAAGTATTTTGATTTTGACCTTGCCTTGTTTTGCGAACGTTTTAAACAGGATCCCGTAACAACCGTGAATGCCTTGCAGACGCTTGCAACCGAGGGGTATATCAGTTTCAGCGATTCGGTATTTATTCCTTCAAAACTCGGGTTTACCTGCGGCAAGGATTATATCTATCAATTTGAAAAGGACCATCCAACGCTTGAACCGGTCATCATGGCATTGTTAAGAACCTATGAAGGCATTTTTGACAATGAGGTAAATATCAGCGAGCGAACGCTTGCCCGTATCCTTCAGATGGAACCAGCAGAGGTAGTTAACCTGTTGAATTCACTGGCTTATTACAATGTGGTTAAGTATACTCCTAAAAAGGATACCCCGCAGGTTTTTTTTCCATACAGCCGTATTCCGGCAGAACAACTTTCTATCAATCAAAAAAACTACGAAGACCGCAAGCAACGTCACCTGCAGCGGGTAAGGGCTATGATTCGTTATGCATACGGGCACAATTGCCGCAGCCAGGCCATGCAGCAATATTTTGGTGAAAAGGATGTTGCCGCCTGCGGGGTTTGCGATTACTGTTTGTCGAAGAAGCGGCAGGAATCTGTGGCACATACTCAATTGCTGGAATGGCTTGGGCGGCTAAAACAATTACTTCAAAACAATCCATTAAGTGTGGACGAAATCCGGAACTTGCTTGGGCTTACCCGTTACCAGGCTGATAAATTGGTTGATTTGGGATTGAGTGAAGAGGTTTTTACGTATGATGACAATGCAAACCTGATTTTGATTGGCAAATGACTTTTACCAACAAGGTTTAGTTGGATATATGTTCCTTATTTTTCCTAAACAAGCTAATGGTGAAAATGATTTTGGAAACTAAGGTTATGATTAGGGTAAATGAAAAAATGGCAAAAATGGCCAGCGAAATATAAGAGGCCAAACCACCAAACTTTAAGGTTGGCTCAAGAATAAATTTGATCTGAATATATAAAGGAGCCTGTACAAAAACTGAAAGGGTGTTGTGCATTAAATTGTTCTTCTTTTTGTACCAGACATATAATAGCCAACCTATGGAGGCAAATACAAAGAGGGGCAATAAACAGAACTCTGAAGTAAAGGAGAATGGAAGTGAAAAAGCTATTAAAAAGCCAATTGGAAAAGAAAATTTTTCATTTGCTCCTATGATTAAATTAAAGCTTACCGCAGTCAATAAATAAAGTAAAAACCATTTTGCTTTGAAGCCATTTTGAAGTGTGTTAACCATAAAATAAGTAGATTACCCAAAACTTGAAATTTAAACCTGGAAAATTTTTGACATATATCAAAACTTTTTTGCCCTTAACCTGCTGAGGGTTTCCTGTGTTATGCCAGGATAAGATGCAATATAGCCAAGTGGTGCACAGTTCATTATCCCAGCATGAATTTGTAAAAGAAAGCGGAACCTTGGTTCTTCATACTTTTAGCGCATGATCTTAATCCCTTATACTGAAAAAAACTACTGTACAATGCTTCTGTGCGGGCAATAATCTTTATCAATAGGGCCTTCCCTCCCTTTTCATTTTCTCTTTCCACTCTTGCCGTTTTTTCCTGGCCTCATCTAAAGGAAAGTAAGGAAGTGTATAGCGTTCATCAAACAAATAATCCCGGTACCGCCAAAAAGCAAGTGGGTTGGGTTTGAAATTGCGGTAAATGATAGTGTCCGCTTCAGGGTAGGTAACCTTGAAAGATTGAGTTGTTGACCTTCTAAAATGGAATACCCTTCCAAAAAATATATTTTCATCAAAAAAGGCTGAGCCATCATTCGTCGAATAATAAAATAATTTCTGATCAAAGATTAATTTGAAAATTGTTTGCAATGGTGGGATATTAGATAGCCCAAGGAAAATAATAATTCCAATCGTAATCTTTGCAGATTTTTTCATTTTTCTCATAGTATTTATTTTAATCACATTCACCTTTTGAAACAACTGCATTTTCGTTTAATCCTATTGCTATCCTCGAACTTGTCCATACTCCTCCACTTTTCATATAATTGAACTTGTTATACAATCCAGTTGGCGAGTTGGTAAAATGAATTGGCTGTAGGGAGTAAGGGTGTATTGCCCGCCAGTCCATCGGTTCTATTCTTTCGTAAGGCTGTAAAATGGAATTGAGTACAGTTGTTGCGAAATGGGCACAATTGTAATTATTAAGGTCATATGGCTTTTGGCTTTCAGAAAATATTTTGTCCTGGAGGGTAACAAAGTCTGTTGCTGACACAGTTCCATAAGAATAGGATGCATTATATTCATGCGGTATAAAACCTTCCGCAGCATCATTTTTTATTGCACTTGGCACAGGCCCAAATGTTGCAGTACTCTTGAGCCCGTTTTGAGGGTAAAAGCCAAATGTTTGAGTAACGGATTGGCTACCATTAGTTTTGGTAAGTTCCAAAAAAGTATGGCCAGGGTTTTTACCATTATTAGGCCAATAGGAGTTTCTGTTTACAGGAATATCTACCAGCAATCTAACTGAATAGGTAGCGCCAGCAT
>CAYUGH010000190.1:0-4280 GCA_964444195.1 uncultured Chitinophagaceae bacterium | reverse complement strand
CTTACGGATTCGGGCTTTTTATTGCAGGTCCATCTAAAACAGCCGATATTGAACAGTCGCTGGTATTGGGTGCGCATGGGCCAAAATCAATGACGGTATTTTTATTGCATTGACCCCCCGCTTATTTACCAAAATGTTTTTGCAACATTCAGGATGCAACAGGATGATTCGTGTGGTTTAACGAGTAATTTGTGCTCCTGTTTGCTTGATCCATGAGGTTGGGTTGCCTGAAAATTGATTGCAATTTTTTCTATTTACAAGGTTTTTTAGGTAGCGATAATCGTCTAATCCTGTGTTAACAAACGGATTAAATATCTCATGCCTATGAAATGTATTTTCCATGGAAGGAATGCCTGCCTCCCTTTGATCGCGTGCATCGCTATTGCACTTTTTCCTGAAATGCTCCTGGCGCAATATGCCAAACCCGGAAGCGATGCATCTGCCCCGTTGCATTTGCTGAAGCCTGATTACCCGGTTCCGTACCAATCGCCCGACCTGGCTTCCATTATAAAAGTGACTGACCGCATTTATAATTACCTGAATGCCGCTACTCCTTACGAAGTGGTAAATAAGACAACCGGAGCGCCCATCACCGATTTTTCTAAACCTGATACCAATGCCATTGTGAAGCAGGGCGACTTTCGCCTGACAAGCTATGAGTGGGGAGTTACTTATTCAGCTTTTTTGCGGCTTGCCGAAGCCACGGGCGATGCTAAATACAAAAGCTATACAACCGACCGCCATGCGTTTCTTGCTAAAAATGCCGACTACTTTAAAAAAATAACCGATGCCTATCCTAAGTATCAAAATCCATTCAGGCAGGTTTTGTACCCGCATGCATTGGATGATGCGGGCGCCATTTGCGCATCTATGATAAAAGCTACCGGTGGTGATAAGGCAAGCACGTTCAGGCCGTTGATTGACCGGTATATGGATTATATCAGCAACAAAGAGTTTCGCCTGAATGATGGCACGCTGGCACGCAATCGACCTTTACCTAATACCATCTGGCTTGATGATATGTATATGAGTGTTCCTGCCATTGCACAAATGGGCAGGTACACCGGCGATCAAAAGTATTTTGATGATGCCGTGTTCCAGGTGTTGAATTTCAGCCAACGGATGTTTAATAAGGAACTGGGTTTGTATATGCACGGATGGGTGCAGGATATGCAACCGCACCCTGAGTTCAGGTGGGCAAGGGCAAACGGCTGGGCCATCATGGCTATGTCCGAATTGCTTGATGTGTTGCCGTCAAGCCACCCGGGTTATGCGAAGGTGCTTGAACAATTCAGGGCGCATGCTAAAGGACTTGCTTCCTTCCAGTCAGGAAGCGGTTTCTGGCACCAGTTGCTTGACCGTACCGATTCCTATCTCGAAACATCGGCCACCGCTATTTATGCATACTGTTTTGCTCACGGCGTAAACAATGGATGGCTTGACGCACAGGCTTATGGCCCTGCCGCCATTTTAGCGTGGAATGCCGTTACCACAAAAGTGAACGATAAAGGACAGGTGGAAGGTACCTGTGTAGGAACCGGCATGGGTTTCGATCCTGCATTTTATTATCACCGCCCAATTAATGTGTATGCCGCACATGGCTATGGCCCCGTGTTGCTGGCTGCTGCCGATGTAGCTATCATGGTAAAAGAGAAGAAGTTTAAACTGAATGACAGCGCGATGATGCTGGCTCAATAAATGAATTCTTTATTTTACGAGAAATGATAAAAAGGATTGGGCCATCAAACGGATAGTGATGACACCTGAAGGGGCTGGATGATGGTATTGCAAGGATTGATGTGCAGACCGCCGGTAAGCTAAGTATTATCGAAGTAGAGATTTGTACAAGACTCCGGTAAAAATCACAATATGCAAAAGCTATCTCAATTAATGAAATGTACAATGATTTGCCTCTGTACAAGTTGGATGGCAACTGTTTTGCAGGGGCAGGGAGGTAGGGCTGCATTGCCTGATACTTTACCCAACAATCCTTTAAAAGGTGATATCAGGGTGCATGATCCGGTGATGATAAAAGAGAAAGATACCTATTATATTTTTCATACCGGCAGGGGTATTTCTGTAAAAACCTCAACCGATAAAATAACCTGGAAAAAAGCCGGTAGCATATTTAAGCCCGGGCAGTTTCCTGCCTGGCACAAACAGGATATACCTGAACAGGACGGTAGCCTATGGGCTCCGGATATTCATTTTGATAAAGGAGTGTACTGGTTGTATTATTCCGTTTCGGCGTGGATGAATTTTAATTCTTCCATCGGGCTCGTTACCAATACCACGCTCGATAGTACCAGCCCTGACTATAAATGGGTTGATCGTGGCCAGGTGATCGGTTTTAAAAATGGTGGCGAAAAGGTAAATGTAATTGATCCGAATATTTATATGGATAAAAGCGGGCGCAAATGGTTGCTGTACGGATCGTACCAGGCAGGGCTCCGCATGGTGGAATTAAATCCGAAAACAGGAATGCTGCTTGAGGATACAAATCCTAAGCTGATCGCGCTTACCACTTCTCTGGGGGAAGGCGTATTTTTATTGAAGGATGCTGATTACTATTACATTTTCGCATCACGCGGCAGATGTTGCGCGGGTAAGGAAAGTACATACCAGATCGTAATGGGCCGATCTGAAAGCATAGAAGGCCCTTACCTTACCAAAGACAATAAAAGCTGGCAGGAGAATAATTATTCTTTATTGCTGGCAGGCGATTCAACCGAGCCTGGCCGTGGGCACAACGGATTTTTTACCGAAGGCGACACCACTTTTATTGTGTACCATGCTTATACCATGGCTGCCAATGGCACATCGCTGCTTAACATTAAGCCTTTGTATATGGATGCCGATGGATGGCCTTCCATCACGCCGACAGGAAAGCTGTTCAGAAGAAAAGCATATTAATTTTTTATATCATAAAATTGCTTGCTATGCGAAATGTTCTCATTGCTTTTATGGCAACTTTACTTCTTACGGCTTCTTATGCGCAAATCGGGCGGCGGTTTCCATCAGAACGTAAAGTGGTGAAAGACCCTGTAACCGGGGTTGACCTGGTATTTTTAACCAGCACACCTAATGGTGACAGTAAAATTTACCAGACACATAACCAATGGACTTCGGATGGGGAATGGCTCATTTTCCGTTCGAACCGGGTGAAGGGCGAAGCTATGGCCGTGCATGAAAAAACCGGCGAGATGGTGCAGGTAACGGAGGGTGGTTATACAGGTATGCTGAATGTGGCAAGAAAATCTATGAAGTTGTATTTCTTCCGCAATCCAGGCAGGGATACCACACAGCGCAATGCAGGTGATACAACAAGAAGGCAACAGCAAAATGTTGCGATGCAAATAGTAGAAGTTGACCTGGCGAAATTATTTGCCGACAGCAAGGCGGGTACGTTGCAAAAGGCAGATGCTTATCAACGGGTTTGCGGTGTTACTCCAAAAGAAATGGGTGCTGGTGGCGATATGGCGTTGGATGGCGGCGAAGAATGGGCCTTTTTTCGAGTAAGTAAAGAGGAAGCTGCAAAGCATTTGCCGGCAGATGCAAAAATTGAAAAATCATTCGGACCGCGTAATATGGGTGAAGGCCCTTCGGGAATAGCTGCCATGCATGTGAAAACCGGTGAAATTAAATATGTGGTTTCGGTTCCTTTCCAGGTGGGGCATATTCAAACCAATCCCTGGATGCCGGGTGAAATTGTTTTTTGCTGGGAAACCGGCGGTAAAAGCCCGCAACGCACCTGGACCGTGATGGCGGATGGAACCGGCCTTCGCGCTTTATACCCCGAAAGCGAATACGAGTGGGTAACCCACGAAGCAGTGATTTCGAAAGATGAAGTGGCCATTGCCATTATGGGCCACCGTAAAATACCGGGCACGGAAAAGCCTGCTGCGCCGGGTACACCGGTAAGCGGCGCCAATCCCGGGCAGGAAGCGGCCTGGGGGCCTTCGGGTACCAGGGAAAAACCCACAGGGCTTGCCATTGTAAATCTGCGTTCCCGCGAAGTGTACATGGCCGGGCAAACCAAAACCGGGAGCGGGCTATGGCATGTAACCGGTTCTGCCGATGGTCGCTGGGCGGTTGGCGATGATTTTGCAAGGAATATTTATTTGATTGACAGGTACACCAACGAAATGATGTTGTTGTCTGCAGGTCATAAAGCCACCGCAGCCGATCATCCTCATCCAACCATGAGCCCTGATGGAACCAAAATTCAAATACAGTCCGCTATGTTATCTGCAGATAATAGATCAATGAACATTTGTATT
>CAYUGH010000189.1:0-4333 GCA_964444195.1 uncultured Chitinophagaceae bacterium | reverse complement strand
TTCAGCAGCCCGGTAAATATTTTAAGAACGGAATAAATTTTTAAGCATGTTATTATCCTTTAAAAAATTGTATAAGTGGGTGAATGTAGGCGGGGCGCGAACCTTTTTATTGAAAGATATAAACCTCGATATTGCAGAAGGCGAGTTTGTATCCATCATGGGCCCATCGGGTTCAGGTAAGAGTACACTGTTGAATGTAATGGGTATGCTTGATAATTTTGATGAAGGCGAATACAACTTCCTGAACGAACCTGTTCATAAACTGAAAGAAAGGCAGCGCACCGAATTGTATAAAAAGTACATTGGCTTTGTGTTTCAGGCTTATCACCTGATTGACGAGTTGACGGTGTATGAGAATATTGAAACCCCGCTTATTTACAAAGACATTAAATCCGCCGAAAGAAAGGCCATGGTTGCCGATATCCTCGACCGCTTTAATATTGTTGGTAAGAAGGACCTCTTTCCTGCTCAGCTCAGCGGAGGGCAACAGCAACTTGTTGGCATAGCCCGTGCGCTCATTTCAAAACCACGCCTCATCCTCGCCGATGAACCAACAGGAAACCTGAACAGCAAACAGGGTGAAGAGATCATGGAATTGTTTAAAGAACTGAACAATGATGGAGTAACTATTGTACAGGTAACCCATTCTGAAAAGAATGCCGCTTATGCTTCACGCATAGTTCACCTGATGGATGCTCGGATAGAAAAGGAGGAACGGTTTTAAAAGAGGGTTTAACCGTTTATAATTTCTATCATTTATTTAACAACGGGGCGTTGGCGCCTTTGTTTGTTTTTGCCATTTTGCATGCCGTAAAATCAGCACACTTACCTACGGCTTATGCACAAGCTCCCTGTTCTTATCCTGGCGGCCTTTTTTTGTACCCTTGCAAGCTTTTCTCAATCTCCATCGCTTTCAGGCAAAGTAATTGATACCACTGAAAAAATTAACCTGCCCAATGCTTCTATTTCACTGTTGCGCCCCAAAGATTCATCGCTGGTGGTTTTCGGGAGATCTAAACCAGGCGGGCATTTTGAGATCAAAGTACCGCAGGATGGCAAATACCTATTACTGATCACTTATCCCGGTTATGCCGATCATACGGATTTTGTGGAAATTTCGGGGGCTACCGATGCCGGAACGCTGGTGTTAATGACCAAAGCCCATATTCTTCAGAATGTAATTGTAAGGGGCAGCCCGGTTAGGATGAAAGGTGATACCCTTGCCTATTTAGCTGATAGCTTTAAAGTGCGCGAAGGGGCAACGGTAGAGGATTTGCTCAAGAAGCTTCCAGGTCTTTCGGTAGATAGCAAAGGACAAATTACGGCGCAAGGCACCAGGGTTGAAAAGGTTTTGGTGGATGGGGATGAATTTTTTGGAGACGACCCAACCCTTGCCACACGAAACCTACAGGCAGCTTCGGTAAAGGAGGTTCAGGTATTTGATAAGAAAAGCGACCAGGCTGCATTTACAGGAGTAGATGATGGTAATAGCCAGAAAACCATTAACCTGAAACTGAAGGATGAATATAAGAGAGGGTATTTTGGCAAACTGAAATTAGGTGGCGGATTGCCCGAGCGATTTGAAAACCAGGGCATGATAAATGCATTTAAGGATAAACGTAAACTAAGCGTATACGGTATTATGGCCAATACCAATAATAACGCGCTTGGCTGGACCGATGAAAACCAGTTTGGTGGCAACCTGGGCACCAATATGGAAATTGGTGACGATGGCAGTGTGATGATGTGGAGCCAGGGTGATGAATTTGGCGGTACGGGCGGTTATGGAGGCGAAGGGCTACCTACTACGTGGAATATTGGAACAAGCTATGCCAACAAATGGAATGAGAACCGCAGCAGCATGAACGGGGCTTATCGTTTTCAAAAAATGAAAACAGAGGCCAACACAAGTGTTACCACGCAAACCATTCTGAAAGATACCCAGTTTTTCAACAATGAAGTGAGCAAGAACCTGGCTACCCGCATGCGGCATAAGGCACAGGGTAAATCGGATATTTTTATCGACAGTTCACAATCCATATCCTTTACCCTTTCCGGCTCCTATGGCGAAAACCAGATGTATAACGATTATTTAAGTGAAGCGCTAAACATAAAGCAGCAGCCGGTAAACCGCAGTAAACGTACCACCTCCAGTGAAAGCGTAAATGGGCAGTTTTCCGCTAATGCTCTATATAAACTCAAGTTTAAAAAATTAAGGCGAACGCTTTCGGTAAACTTCACCAGCCAGTATACCAGTATGGATTCAGATGGGTTCCTGTACACAGAGAATGAGTTTTATGATGAAAACGGGCTGAACAGGAAGGATACCACCGACCAAAAGAAAGAGAACTATACCATGGGCAATAGCCTGGGCGGAAGAATTGCGTACACAGAACCGGTAGGAAAAAAGGGAATTATTGAACTGAATTACGGATATTCCTTTTCAAACAGCCACGAGAAGAGATTAAGTTATGATAAGGTTGATGAAAAATATGAAACGTTGAATTCAATATATTCAAATGATTTTAAGTTTGAAAATGTAGTGAACCGTGGCGGAACAGGTTACCGGTATAATGGCAAAAAACTTCAGTATGGATTTGGGGGCGATGTTGCTTTTACCAACTGGCAGCAGGAAGATCTGTTCCGGGATACTATGCGGTTTTACAACTTTACCAACTTTTTTCCCAGGGCAAATTTTTCCTACAAACTGGGGCAGTATAGTTCGGTAAGGCTTAACTATAATGGAAGCACAAGGGCTCCTACTGCCAATCAATTACAACCTGTAGCCGATAACAACGATCCTCTGAATATAAAAGTTGGTAACCCCAACCTCGTTCAATCTTTTAACCACCGGTTTAACCTGAATTATAATTTTTGGAAAGTGCTTTCCAATACAGGTATGTGGATGGGAGTTTGGTTCAGTCCTACAAGCAAGGCCTTTAGTTCAAGAGATGTAGTGGATAGTTTTGGCAAAAGGACATCGCAAACGGTAAATGTGGATGGCAACTATAACCTTGGAGGTTACATAGGGTATAACTTTAAGTGGAAGAAACCTGAAATCAGTGTGGGTTTTAATGTGGATCCCAGCTTTAACCGCTACACCAGTTTTATTAATGGGGAAGAAAACCAGACAGTAAGCCGAAACATTGGATTTAGCGGAAGCATGTACAAGGAAAAGGAAAAAAAATATAGTGTAAGTTTTGAACAGGGAGCCAATTATAATTACAGCAAATCATCTATCAGCCCCGATGTAATTACAACATTCTGGACAACGCGAACCGGCTTTAATGGTACGCTGTTCCTGCCAAAAGATTTTACCATTTCAACTGATTTTAACTACAATTGGCGCCAGAAAACCGATGCTTTTGCTCAAAACAATAATGCCTTTATCTGGAATGCTTTGGTAGAGAAAAAAATATCGAAGAAGGAGGACTTGAGAATTGGATTCAGAATGAATGATATACTCAATCAGAATATCGGGTTCCAGCGGAATATCAGCTCAAATTTCATTTCAGAGCGTACTTATAATGTGATACAGCGCTATTGGCTTGTAACACTTCATTGGAATTTTAACAAGGGCCCGCAAAAAGCGGAAGAGGGTTGGTAATGTTCACTCGTTCAATATAAAGCAATATGAAACTTCAGATAATTTTTTGCTCATGGGTGCTTGGAATCGCCTTTGCTGCTTCGGCACAAACACAATTTTTGTCTTCAGGTAAAATAGAATACGAAAAAAAGGTGAACATGCAAAAATTCATTGAAGACGACAGTTGGACCCGTCAGTTTAAAGATAAGATGCCGGTGTATCAGGTAAGTTACAATGATTATTTTTTTGATAGTGCAACCAGTGTTTTTAAAGCCGGGCGTGAAGTGCCGGATGATAAATGGAAAAACTTCTGGGGTGAATCAGTCAACGAAGAAGATATAACCCACTCTGATTTTGCCAGGGGGACTTCAACAGAGCTCAAACAGGTTTTCGAAAAGAAATTCCTGGTGCAGGATAGCATGTTGAATATTGAATGGAGAATTACGGATGAGGTAAGAACGATTGCTGGATTTGATTGCCGGAAAGCGGTTGGCAAGTTTTTTGACAGCCTGTATGTAATTGCTTTTTATACCGACCAGATTATAGCACCTGGCGGGCCGGGTCTTTACCACGGTTTACCCGGAATGATACTCGGGCTTGCCTTTCCCAGGTATTATACCACCATTTTTGCCACTAAGGTCGAGGTTGTAACCCCCAAACCGATCGACCTGAAAGTGCCCGCGGGAAGGGCTACAGTTACCACGCGAAAAGGCCTGATTGACCAGGTAATAAAGGCCCTTGAGTGGG
>CAYUGH010000188.1:0-4451 GCA_964444195.1 uncultured Chitinophagaceae bacterium | reverse complement strand
TTCGAGCAACGTCTCCCCGACGAAGGAGGGGGACGTTGCGCCAGAAAACGTAAAGCACGCAACTTCCCGTGCCGGAGACGTTGCTGAAAAATTTTTGGCCAAAAAGCTTTCATTTTTCAGGGTTTTGTTGCTAACTTGTTGCTGCCTTTCTGCATAATGATTGCTACCTGCTTGGGAAAATACCGAAGAAGAAAGCAACAAAACAGCAGGAGAGCTACCCGAAATCGTATCAATTACCTGAATGAAACCACTTACCATCATGAACCAGGAACCTATGCCGCAGGGCGGCAAACCCGGATCTAACCGTAAGAAAAATTACCCGAACACGCCGGCAGGCATCCGCTTGCAGCTAAAAGGCGAAATATGGCTCGACACCTATGCCGTGATGGAACAATTCAGGGTGAGCCTGAAATCGGTAGAAAGATACCGCAAACGCCATGGCCTCCGTTGCAGCCGCATCGGGCAGCGGCGGTATTTTTCCGAAACCGCGCTGTTGCAATTTTTTAAGGATCATGAGGAACCGGGGGAAGGAGGAAGACGTAGAGGGTGGGAGAAAAAGCCATTTACCATATTAGATTTAGAGCCTAATGATAGCATTCACGCTATTTGTAGGATACATACTTAATTTTTTTTGTCAATAAAATTGGTTTATTCATAACTTTGCTTAAATTTGTAATCTGATTACTTAGATATAAATTTGAAAAAGTTAATTAAAAATATCGCACACATCCAAACTGGTCTCTTTGCAAAGCCATCCGGCATTGGGGAGGTGGTGTATTTACAATCCAGGCATTTTGACGAATATGGACAATTGAACACTACTTTGCATGCCGACTTGACGGCTGAAGGAATTTCCGAAAAGCACCTGTTAAAAGAGGGTGATGTTCTGTTTGCTGCTAAAGGAACAAAAAATTTTGCGGCCGTTTATAATAATCATAACAAAGCGGCTGTAGCGTCTACTTCCTTTTTTGTAGTCAGACTATTAGAAAAGAAAGTGTTGCCTGAATACCTGGCCTGGTTTCTTAATAGTCTTTCTACGCAGACACTATTGAAAGGTAAAGCCATTGGCTCTTCTATTCCTTCTATCTCAAAACAGGTTTTAGAAAATATGGAAGTGGCCGTGCCAGGTATACAAACACAAAAGGCGATTCTGCAAATCACTAAACTCCGCCACAAAGAAAAAGCATTGAAGCAGGAAATTGAAACGCTTCGTGAAAAACAAATTCAACAACAAATCATCAAAATAATAAGTAAGTAACATGGCTAAAATAACTCAGAAAGACATCAATGATGCGGTTTGGAAAGCTTGCGACACCTTCAGAGGCAGCATTGACCCCAGTGTTTACAAAGACTATGTGCTTACCATGCTGTTCCTGAAATATCTCAGCGATGTGCATGATGATAAAATGGAAGGCTATCTAAAAAAGTATAACGGTGATATGGAACGTGCCAAACGTGCCATGCAGCACGAACGCTTTATTGTACCAGAACACAGCCACTTTAAATTTTTATACGAGTCACGCAATGAAGCCAACATTGGGGAACTCATCAATATTGCGTTGACCGATTTGGAAGAAGCTAACCGCGAAAAGCTATACAGCGAAGATGGGGCAGGTATTTTCCAAAACATTGACTTTAACAGCAGCAAGCTGGGCGAACCTAAAGACAAAAACACCCGGCTGAAAAACCTGTTGCTCGACTTTAATAAGGACGCTTTAAATCTACGTCCTTCGCATTTAGATGGGGTGGACATCATTGGCGGGGCTTATATGTTCCTGATTGAAAACTTTGCCAGTGATGCCGGTAAAAAAGCAGGAGAATTTTTCACGCCCAAAGAGGTTTCTACACTTATTGCCAAACTTACCAAATCAAAACCGGGTTCACGCATTTGTGACCCTACCTGCGGTTCTGCTTCGCTGTTGATTAAAGCCGGTGAAGAGGTTGGCTCCGATAACTTTTCATTGTACGGACAGGAAGCCAACGGTAGCACCTGGGCTTTGGCGGTAATGAATATGTTTTTACATGGATTTGACAATGCTACCATCCGTTGGGGTGATACCATCCGCAACCCCAAGCTGAAAGAAGGCGATACGTTGATGAAGTTTGATACCGTGGTGGCAAATCCACCTTTCTCCTTAGATAAATGGGGAAAGGTGGAAGATAAGGAAGGCGACAAAACCACCATCAGCTACGACCCCGAGACCGACAAATACAACCGCTTTTGGAGAGGCGTACCACCCAAAAGCAAAGGCGATTGGGCTTTTATCAGCCACATGGTTGAAACACTGAATGAACATGGAAAAGCAGGAGTAGTTGTGCCGCATGGTGTATTGTTCCGTGGCAGCAGCGAAGGCAGAATACGCCAACGCACCATTGAAGAAAACCTGTTGGAAGCAGTGATTGGTTTGCCTGCCAACCTGTTCTTCGGCACGGGCATACCGGCAGCTATTCTCATTTTTAACAAACAAAAAAGCAGCAACAACTTCTTGTTTATTGACGCCAGCAAGCATTACGAAAGTGCCAAAAATCAAAACAGACTTCGCGCAGTCGATATTGGGCACATCATAAACACCTACTATGATTTTACAAACGGCAAAATGCAATCTGGCGTGGTCGAAGAAAAGTTCAGCTATATAGCCAGTTTTGAAGAAATCCAGGAAAATGATTTTAACCTAAATATTCCCCGCTATGTGGACACTTTTGAAGAAGAAGCCGAAGTGGATATTGCAGCCGTGCAGAGAGAGATTGATAAATTGGAGGATGAATTAAAAACTGTGCAGGGTGAAATGGATAAGTATTTAAAAGAATTGCTATAAAAATGGAAAAACTGGAAATACTTTTGTATGCCACGCCCGAAAGCCGTACCACCATTGAAGTTTTTTTTGAAAATGAAACCTTTTGGCTTTCACAAAAGAAAATGGCTGATCTTTTCGGAGTGGATGTAAGAACCATTAATGAGCACTTAAAAAATATTTACGGTTCGGGCGAATTGGAGGCGGTTTCAACTATCCGGAAATTCCGGATAGTTCAAAAAGAAGGGAGTCGCGATGTAAGCCGTGATATCGATTTTTTCAATTTAGACAGCATCATCGCGGTTGGATACCGCGTAAACTCGCACGAAGCCACCCGATTTCGCATGTGGGCTACCAAAACCCTGAAGGAATTTATCATCAAAGGTTTTGTGATGGATGATGAAAGGCTGAAACAGGGCAAAAATTTCGGTCACGATTATTTTGAAGAACTGCTCGAGCGAATTCGCGAAATCAGGGCCAGCGAACGAAGGTTTTACCAGAAAATCACCGATATCTATGCACAATGCAGTGTGGACTATGACCCGAAAGCAGAAATCACTTTAGTGTTTTACAAAACTGTACAGAACAAACTCCATTGGGCAATTACGGGACAAACGGCTGCCGAAATTATTGCCAAAAGAGCCAGTGCCACTAAGCCCAACATGGGGCTAACCAAATGGAAAAATTCCCCGGGTGGAAAGATTCAGAAATCGGATGTGAGTGTTGCAAAAAACTATCTCGGCATAAAAGAGATAGATGAGCTCAACCGAATCGTTGGGATGTACCTCGATTATGCCGAGAACCAGGCCAGGCGGCAGATTGCCATGAGCATGAAAGACTGGGTGGAGAAACTGGATGCCTTTCTTCAATTTAACGATTACAAAGTGTTGAAAAATGCCGGAAAAACAAGCCATGAAATTGCCTTGAAACTGGCCGAAAAAGAGTTTGAGAAATACCGGGTGATACAGGATAAAAACTTTGAAAGCGATTTTGATAAAAACCTAAGCCAACAAAAATCTATTGAGCAGGCCGAAGATGATTTGGATAAGGCCATGAAAAAATTAGAAGGAAAGAAAAACAAGAAAAAATGAAAATCCAATACTGCTCCGACCTGCATCTGGAATTTCAGGAAAACAAAAATTACCTGGAACGCTTTCCGCTAAAACCGGAAGGTGAAATCCTTTTGCTGGCGGGCGATATTATATTGCTGAAGACCATGAAAGAGCACGATGACTTTTTCAGTTATTGCTCCGGTAATTTTGAGGCCACCTACTGGATACCCGGCAACCACGAATACTATCATTACGATCTGGCGGACGTAAAAGCACCGCTGAATGAAAAAATAAAAGAGAATGTTTTTCTGCTCAACAACCAAACGGTTACTTACAAAAATGCAGAGCTGGTATTTAGCACGTTGTGGAGCCACATACCACCGCAACAGGAATATACCGTGCAGCAAAACGTAAACGATTTTCGCTTGATTAAAAACAAGGGCAAAAAATTTACAGCCGTTGATTTTAATGCGTTGCACAAAAACGATTTTGATTTTTTAAAGACTGCTTTAGCAAAGCCGACCGACAAACAGCGTATGGTGGTAACCCACCATGTGCCTACGCTGATGAATTACCCTGAGCAATACAAAAACAGCGACATCAATGC
>CAYUGH010000187.1:0-4512 GCA_964444195.1 uncultured Chitinophagaceae bacterium | reverse complement strand
AATAACTCTTTATTTTTTTTATCATATTAAAAACTACGTTCTCATTTGTTCAACGTTTTGTGGCTTGGCGTAG
The DNA here is from genome assembly GCA_964444195.1 of uncultured Chitinophagaceae bacterium. Classification (GTDB taxonomy): domain Bacteria; phylum Bacteroidota; class Bacteroidia; order Chitinophagales; family Chitinophagaceae; genus Phnomibacter. Next base: position 4,439 of record CAYUGH010000187.1, on the reverse strand, counting down.
TGGCGGATTTTCACCACAAATTTTGATACGAAGCACTACTGTTTGTTGAACCACAAAACTGTCATACGAAGCACTGCACCCGCCATTACGCCAAACCGCTGTTAGCTGCTGCCCTTCTGTCTTTCGTGTTGATTGTCTGTCGGTTGTGCGGTGGGACAGACACACTCTTTGCCAAGTTTTGGTTTGCGTGTCGGCTGGTGCGACTTGGCAATGTGTGTGGCTGTGAAGCATTGGCATTGTTGTCATTATTTCTTTGGTGGTGTCCGTTTGTGTGGTTCAACTGGCACTGTCTTTGGTCCTGGCTTTGGAGCATCAGGATTTTTTCTTGGTGTCGGTGATGGTGTTGACCTTTTGTGAGGTTTTACTGGAACTGTCTTTTTTGCCATAGTTTTAGTTTTTAATTGTGGACTATCTATTTCTCAATTTTAATTATATGCTATGATTCTCCCGTCAGTCCTTTCCAGTGAAGCGGGTCTTTGTCTTTTACGTGTAACATTACTTCTGAAATTGCATCATCAATTAAAATAAGTTTCGAATCGTGTTGAGCAACTTTTTCTAATTGCTGTTGGTGCGAAAACCAATGATAAAGCTTTGTATTGTGTGCTGCAACTTCGTCCACGGAAAACACTATTTTTAAGCGTTCATCAATTTCACAATATCCTTTAGGATACTTGAATAATGAATATAGTTCTAAAAATCTCCGAAGTGCATTTGGTAATAAAATTTTGAATTCAAAATCATCTTTATTACCTGAGCTATCGTATTCCTTTAAGATATGAAATATGTGAGCATATTCTGATTTATGACTTCTTAATGATTTAGGTAGATTTTTTATGGTAGAAATATTTTCAGCAGTTCTGTTAATTAAATAAAAGGGTTTGGGTTTGTCTTGACTATTAGCATTATTGTTAAATAGTGAGCTATCAAGTAAGACAGAGAAAAACTCAAAATTATGTGTTGAAATGAAAAGCTGTAAATAATCGGATTCATCAATAAAGAAATTTTGAATTAATGACCGAACCTGAAAAATATGATTACTATCTAAGCTTGAAATTGGGTCGTCAAAGAAAATGATAGTGTCTTTCAGTTTTCCTTCTTTCTTTAATGATTTCAATTCTGTCAGGAAATAGGCAAATGCAATAGCAGTTTTTTCTCCTTCACTCAAATTAGTTGCAGGGTGCGTTCCTCTTTTTAAAACAAACTTGTCTTTTTCGATTTCAATTTTAATATCATTTCGGTTCAAAAATATTTTTAAATAGATACTTAACTCTTCTTGCCCTTTAACTGTATTCTTTAACAAACCTTCAAGCCGTATTATTTCGGCATTGTTCTCATCTAGTTTTCTTTGACAACGACTAACTAAGTCAGCAGCCGTTTCATTTTCTTTTTCTTTTGTGAGATAATTTTCTGCTGTCAAATATTCAGCAACAAAATGGCGAAGAATTAAAGCAATTGCATCTGTCTTTTTTTCTTCAAATTTTGAGACAAACAAATTATGTTCTCCGATTACTTCTATTACTTTTAGTAATTCTGTTTTTACAGAAATAGATTGATAGACCGATGCAGGTATAGGATTGAAATAATTACTTTCTTTGCTCTTAAGGTCTGATTCAAATATTTCAAGTTCGTTTTTGTATTTATCCTTTTGTGTTTCGTAATCTTTTACAGCTTGTTTGTATTTATCTCTTAAATGTTTTGCAACTTTACTTTCGTGCGGAAATTCAAAATTTAGACCTGATTTGTCAGTTGTAATTTCGTCTCTTATTTTTTGAATTGCCTCTTGGATTTCCTTCAGTTTTTCCGAATAGTATTGATTAAGAGATTTTATTCTTTCAGGCTTTAAATCACTGTCACAAAATTTACATTTCGCTGAATCTTCGTGAAAATGAAGTCCTGTCTGAACCCAATTGAAAAGGTCTTTATCTTCATCCAATTCAGGAAAGGGAACGGACTTCGGTGCGGAATCTTCTAAGACTTCTTTTACTCTTTTCCCTATTAATGTAATCGATTCCGTCAAGACAAAGTTTTTATCTTGTTCGAGGAAATCATTTGTGGCAAGTGCTTGTTGTTTTACCTCTGTAACCTTATCAGGTGTTAAAGTATGTTTTGCTAAGTCCGATTTTACTTCCGCAACTAAGTCAATGAAATGACTTTTATTAAATAAGTTGCTTTTAATTTGGTCATTAAGGTATCTCCGAATTTCAGTCGCTTGCTTGGCAAATTTTCCGCTGTCCTTTGCATAGTCAGCAAACGAGGAAACAATTGCTTCGTTCTTTTTCTTGATTGCTTCTATTTTCGGATTCCATCTATTTCGTAGTGAATCAATCTTTGGTTGAATATCTCCTGCTTCATCTCCCAGATAGAAAAGTATAGGTTCAAATTCTTCATTATTTTCCTTGTCCCACAAAAAAATATTTTTCACATAAAAGGAATTGAAAACCTTAACCAAGTATGGGAAGTCTGCCAACTGCTCGTGTGTATAGGTTTCAGTGTTTTTCTCAATTTCAAATGAATATTCAGAAGCTGGAAAATGAACTTTAGCTTTCTTTTCAAGATTGTTGAATAGCTTTGAAAAAGTGGTCTTGCCTGAATAATTCCATCCGTAAATCAGATTTTTCTTTTTAAAGGTATTAATGGATACATCCCAAGAAAAATTCTTGTAAATACCGAAATCCTTTATCTTGTTAATTTTGGTAATCATTTCCCCTCTACAATTTTAATTTCTTCTTCCGTCAAGTCATAAAGCTGATAAATCAACTGGTCGATTTTGTTAGTTAGATTTGTAATTTCAGCCTTTTCATTAGAACTTCTTAAAGAAATTATCTCATTAACGAGTTTGTTAAGTTCTTTATCATTCGTGTCACAAAGTGGAGAATTTCTTAAATAAATTGGCTTGATTTCGTAATCAAAGTATCTTTTTGAATACAGCCAATTAAATAATTTAGAGTTCAAAACGCCTAACAAGCCTTCAAGTGAATTACCACCTTTTGAAATAATATTTGAAATGCGATTGAGATTATATTTTTTGTCATAATCTATTGATGCAATTATTCTTTCTTTAAGACTGATATTTCTAGTTCTAACAATTAGAATTTTAGGTTCCGTGAAAAATTTTTCGTCTGGCAAAGTTCTACCTAATTTTCCTTTGCTTTTTACAAACTCCTTATCATACATTATGAAGCCTTCGGTCTTGATATTCCCATATTTAGATACACCTGTTCCTGGAACCATAGGGTGATATCTTTTATCAAGTTTGCTATTTGCTGTTAATTCATCTTTTATGTAGCCTGTATTAATTCCTACACCAAAGTCATAAGCAGTTTCAATTTTTGGAAAGTTTAAAATTAGCTTGTTAACAATGCTATATTCTTCGTCATTTAACAAGTAGTCAAAAACTAAAAACTCATTTGCTAAAAATCTGTCTTGTCTTACGGTATATGCTGGAGTGCTTGCAACATCAATTGGTTTTTGAGGATTTATTACCAATGTTCCTTCTCCGTTATATTTTGATTTTTGAAGAATATAAATTGCTGAGTCAACAGTAGCTTCTTCAAATACCGAACCACCAAGGGGAACGATATTCTTTAAAGTTGAATTATCTAAAAGAAATTTCCGTGTCTTGTCGAAGGATGTTTGAAGTAAAAATGATGAATTTGTTATCAATGAGTTGAACCCGTTTTGTTTGGAAATTCTTATTGATTGTTCAATGAAAAATTTATACAAATCATAATTCCCCGAAGTGTTGTAATAGTTGCTATTAAAATAGTCTTTAACATTTTCAATGTCAGCATTTCTATAAACATAAGGCGGATTTCCAATCACCACATCAAAGCCCACAAAATCACCATCATCATTTAGCACTTCGGGAAATTCAAAACGCCATTCAAAAGCATTTTCAAAAATCTTGTTGGCTTTTATTTCTTCAATTTCGGTTTCGAGTTTTTTGGTTTCTTCTGTCAGTTGTTGCACTTTCTTGTTCCAATCGGCTTTTTCCTTTTTGCTCATTTCAAAAAGTTGCCCCTGATTGGTCATTTGATATAAGTCGCCCGATAGTTTGCGTAGCTTTTTTACTTTCGGGTCGTTCAACGAAATTTCACTTCTGAAATCCGATTTAATGTCGGCAATCAGGCGTTCCATTTCTCTTTTTTGTTCTTTGCTTTCAGCGTTTCGGTAAGTGTCAACGGCTATTCGGTAGCTGTCAATTGTCCACTTGCTTTTTTTTAAGGCTTGTTTCAGGTCGGCATCAATCGCAAAACGGCTTACTAAAGAGTTTCCGCATTTTATATTGATGTCAATATTCGGAAGCGTTTCTAATTCTGTTGCGTTCTTGTAATAAGCATTTTTTAAAAGCTCAATCCACAAACGCAAACGGCAAATTTTTACAGAGTTGGAATTGATGTCCACACCGAAAAGGCAGTTTTCAATAATGGTTTGCTTTT
>CAYUGH010000186.1:0-4527 GCA_964444195.1 uncultured Chitinophagaceae bacterium | reverse complement strand
TCGAGTGGATGGACTACGGAGCAAGGATGTATGATGCGCAGATTGGGAGGTGGAATCATATTGACCCTTTGGCGGGTCAATCTAGGCGGTGGAGTCCTTATAATTATGCTTATAACAACCCCTTAAGATATATTGACCCAGATGGAAGGCAAGCGGAGGATTGGATTCAATACTATGATGAATATGGGAATAAGCATGTTGATTGGGCAGCACATATCAACTCTCAAGCTGAGGCAGAAGCCTGGGCCAAATCACAAGGTGTTGATAAAAATGGTAATCAAAAAATTACCGGTGTCAAGAATTTGGGGAAAACAGGGATTATTGAGCGTGGTTTCAAAAATGATGGTGATAAATTTCAACCCTTTCAATTAAACGCTGACGGCACAGTTACCCCATTGGAAGAAGGGAAACCTACAACTACCGCTTACGACCCAGGAAATGCCGAACCGCAATCAACAGCTAAATCTGCTGAATCAGAATCTTCAACAGTCATGAGTACTGCCAATGATTTTGCCGGCGTAATTGGTTTAGAAAATTCATTAGTAGATCGGGCAATCAATAGTAAGGCAAATGCAGCGGAATTAGGTACTAAAACCTTATCAAAAATCGGAATAGTAACGAAAGTAATCGGAGTTGGGGCTGCGGCTATTTCTCTTGCGCAAACGGTAGATGACATAAATAATGGGCACACTGGCGCAGCCATCGTTCATGGTTTGGATACTGCCATGGGTATAATAGGTGCTTTTGGTGGCGTGGGTGGTGCTACAATTGCAACACTATATGCTGTGTCCAGATTGTTTTGGGGTAACTAGCTATCTGTAATAAATATGAAAATAAGATCAATACTAATTCTGCTGTTTTGCAAACTATACGATTTTGCTAAACTAACAAGCAAAGATAATTTATATCATATTACTTCTTGGTGTGTCTTGGCTGGGCTGCTAACTGTGAATATTTACACTTCATTAGCATATTTAACCCGCATATTCAATATTCAAAATGATGATTCGCAATCCTTATTTATCCCAAAAATGTCTATAATAATAATATATGCTTTACTATTGGTTATTTTATATTTTTCTTTTATTTGGAGAGGAAGATATGTTACAATTTATAACACATTTAAACGAAACTCTAACTATAAAGGGAGTAACGGAAGCTGGATAGTTGTAGGTTATGTAATAATAACTGTAATATCCCCAATAACCCTGCTGTTTAAATGGTAGAGTTTTCGCCCGCGTTGGGTGTGTCACGAATTAAAGAAATGGATAGGTCTTTAATTGCTGAATAGAAGATGATGGTAGGCTCGTTGCATACGCTTTGCAGACAGCGTTTGCAAACCACCTGAAGATGCTGTATTGAAAAGATATGGTGCTGAACGTTCAGGTAAAGATGCTGTACAAACAGTATCAAGTGAGTGTAAAGAAGCTGAATATATCCGAGGAACGAAGGATACGCACGTAGTGCAGAACCGCTGGTGAAGTGTCGAAAGAGCTCCTCGTATTGCAAAAGCCAAGGTTTCCGCGACTAAGGTAACAGACTGTAACGGATAATCTGCTTACTGGTTACAGGCATACCGGCATTAAGGGGGCAGGATATTTACACAGGCTTTTTTCCCGTGCAGGAGTTCCCTTGGGCCGCCGATGCGGGTCTTATGACCCGCATCTCCTACAGCCTGGGTAGCCGAAATTCTTACATTCGATAATTGCTTAATAGATAAAATCATTTGCCTACGATTATATGCTGAAAGACCATCTCGGCAATGTACGCATGGTGCTGACGGAGCAACAAGAAACTACGGTATATGATATGTTGTCTTTTGAAGGCGAAGCAGGCAGCGCGGAGGTAACCAAGCAGGACAATATATGGGATAACGCAAACGGACAACCGATAAATGTAGCAAGTGTACGAACAACTTCGCCAGGCCCATTGCAGAACAGTGGCCTGACCCCGCCGCCGCTTGGCAATGCCCTGCTGGTACGCAGCAGTACAGGCAAGGTAGGTGCGGGCAAGCTCATTAAAGTAATGGCAGGCGATCGTATCCACACATCGGTTCAATACTATTACCCAACCGTTGGCGCGCAGCCTCAGGGCGATGGGCTCAGCAGCCTGCTGGGCGGGCTTGCCTCTGTGCTTACCAATAGCTCAGCAGCCGGGGGGCTGTTGAAAGCCGCTTCGGGTACCGTAGCGCAGGGTGTTGGGTTAGACCCTTCGGTGGTTACCTTCTTTACCAGCCAGGATAACAACCCGCAATCCGGCAAACCCAAAGCTTATTTGAATGTATTGTTTTTTGATGAACAGTTTAAAATGGATGCCAATGCATCGGTTTACCGGCAGGTAGGCACGGGCAGCATGAACCCCGGTAACCCCGGGCAGATAGGTTTTATGGCCGGTAGCGCTGCCCTCGCCAAAAAAAGTGGGTATTGCTATATTTATATTACGAACGAGAGCGATGATTTGGTTTATTTTGATAACTTTACGCTTGCTCATGAGCGAAGTTCTTTGATGGAGGAAACGCATTATTACCCATTCGGGCTGACCATGGCGGGGATAAGTAGTAAGGCGGCGGGAAAATTGGAGAACCGATTTAAGTACAACGGTAAGGAAGAACAGCGGCAGGAGTTTAACGATGGTAGTGGGCTTGAATGGATGGACTACGGGGCGAGGATGTACGATGCGCAGATTGGGAGGTTTTTTACACAGGATAGGTTTGCAGATAAATACTATTCGCTAACACCTTACCAATATGCAGCAAACGATCCAGTAAAGTTTATTGATGTTAATGGCGACTCAATAAATATTGCTGCTCTACTTCAAACATCACCTGAGTTAGCTAAACAATTAAATGAGGATTTAGCATTGTTAACTGGCTTATCGTTAGTCTATGGCGAAGATGGTACTGTATCATATGAAAAAGAGGAGGTTGATGGAAAATTAGTTCCAAAAATTGATGGATCTCGAACAACTAGTAAAACAGCCCGTGATTTGTTGATTTCAGGGATTGATGGCAAGGGGATGATAAATGTATTCGATGACCCAGGAAACCCACTAGGAAATCACGCTAAGAAAGACGGTTTCGAAATTACATTGGACAGTAAGGATATTGCTGCATTTGTTGAGGGGGCCAGAAATGTTGAAAAGAAAACAATGGGTGCAGGTATAATGTTTCTTCATGAGTTTGGGCACACAAGATTAGGTGGAAATCTGAAAGATGCTAGCTCAATACAAAGTAGGATGCCAAGAGGTGATAGAATTGGAGAAAATGAAACGAGAATTAATTTAATTCGTGGTGAGATGGGAAAGGGTTGGGGCCAAAGATTAAGCTATTCTACCATGGCGATGCATGATGGGACAGGCGTTTATCGTTTCATTCCATTTGACCAAAATGCACTTGGCAACACTATCAGAGGATTTAACCCACCTGTGGATTCAAAATATATAAAATTCAAATAGTGCAAAATGAAATATTTTTTTATATTTCTATTTTTTTTATTGTCCTATGAGGTCTCTTTTTGTCAAAGGAACAATTGTAATATGTTTAAAGTAGCATATGACTACATTATAAATTCAGATTCTATCAAGAAAGGCATTCAAAGGTTAATACCAGCTAACGAATTTGGTAGGTGTAGCAAGGAGAATGGATTGTTTTATGTCTGCTCCAATTTAACATTTATCAATGTTGCTGAATTTAAAGAATTGGTTTTACCCTACCCGGGTGATTTAGGTATCAATCGTAATGAACTAAACAACAGACTTAGGTACAAGGAAGAATATTATTTTGAAACATATGAAGATTCTTCATTGCTATCTTTTAACAGAAGCGGAAAGCGATTTTGTACATATCTATCATTTTCAAAGATAATTGGTCGAATATTGCCACTTGTCATTTTTGTTAATGAAAATGCCGGAAATGAGAATCCTTGTCAAACTTTGGGTTCTATTAAGTTTGGCAGTGCATTCATTGTATTCCTTGTTTTTGATAGTACCTTTTCAAGTGTCAAAGCTGCTTATTATGAGGAAATACTAATGAACTAAATGTAAGGGGGCGCATTTCAAATTGTCGTTTTTTATGCGGCCATTTTAATTTCGGTTTTGGATAATTCAACAATCTTTTGGCCATGGATGGCAAATTGCAAATGGTTTTTCTCTTCCAAGCACAGTCTCCCGACCTCAAGGGACTGTGCGCCATAAAGTCCTATTTTCAAATATAACCACCTGAATTTACCAAAAACCATAACGGTATATACCGAAACCGGTGGGCTGAAAGGCACTATTGATTACACCTATGATGCAGCAGGCAGCAAGCTTACCAAAACGGTAACCGAAGGGGCCAATACCACTACCACCCTGTACGCGGGCGGCCTGGTATATCCCTTCCCAGCACAGTCTCCCGACCTAAGAAGGGGGACTGTGCGGTGTACGAGAACACACGATGCCAATGCTGTGGTTCGTGCCAACCCAAGCCATGGTTTGTGCCTTCACTAATCATATCCCTCACTCACAGCACTTTCTTTTTGTGGCCCTTGG
>CAYUGH010000185.1:0-4535 GCA_964444195.1 uncultured Chitinophagaceae bacterium | reverse complement strand
AACAAAACCATTTTCCATTAACCTGCTTGCTGCAAAAGTTGAGAACACGCTCCGCACCCGGAGAAGATTGAAAGTTTATTATTCTAATACAAAAGAAGTTGTTACCGAGAAAATCACGTTCAATGCTATTGATGAAGAATTTATTAAAACGATCATTTCGCTTATTGAAACACAGATCATGGAGCCCGATTTTTCTGTTGACAATTTGAGCCGGAAAATCGGTATGAGTCGCTCTAACCTTTATCTTAAACTGAAAGGCATTACAGGAGAATCGGTTACTGATTTTATCAAACGTATCCGGTTTAAGAAAGCGACAGAGCTTTTGGAAAGCCGTCGTTATAATATATCGGAAATTGCCTACATGTCAGGCTTTAGCTCACCTTCCTACTTCTCAACGGCATTTAAGCAGTTTTACGGGTGCATGCCAACGGAATACTTAGAAAAAATGAACAAGTGAACACAAGTCAGCGATAAGTTTTTCCCCTTAATGGCATTCTATATCTAACTCCCCGAAAGCCCGGATACCTTACCTGTTACCCTTACTATATACCAGCAATGGAGTGGTGGTACGAAATGAGTATTCTTTTGCTTTACTGGGAAGAAACAGCAATTCAAAAAACGACCGGTTCTGGTTGGTAACCATTACGACAATGGAGGGGTTAAACTCCGCAATCACGTTTTCTATTTCCCATAGCAAGGATTTTTTGGGATCCCGCTCTCTTGTAAAGAACCTGACCTGGCATTCGGGCTTTCCCGGGAAGCCCTTTTGAGCTATATTTTCATCTATGGCATTGGGCGAAAAATGTATTGCATTGATGGTTGCATTGATTGGTTTGGCAAACGCAATGATTGATTCCAATTCCTGCTCATAATTTACCATGTCTGAAGCATACAGTATGCTTGTTAACGGCGACACCTTGTAATTGCAGGGAATGCATAATACCGGAACCCTCGACTCTTCTATTAAACTTCCTGTATTGGTGCCAAACAGCTTAGCCACCGGCCCGGCGCCGCTTGTACTGATGCAGATATAGCTGCAATGATTTTTCAGCGAGTAGTCAATGATGCTGGCCACAACACCAAAACGATAATAAATGTCGCATTTATACCCGACCTCGGTTACATTCAAAGAAGCATACTCCTGGCTGACAAAGCTTTTTAATCTCTCCATCAATATCGCTTTGTCAATTAATGCCCTTTTTGCCTGCTCAGGTTCTATCCATTCAGGCTCAAGCCATAACTTGTTTACATGGAGGAAAATTAATTCCACTTCGCGCAATGCAGACAACTGGATTGCAAAACGGATTGCTGCTGTTGAGTTAGCTGAAAAATCTGTAGTCACAAGTATTCTATCCATAGCCTGAAATTAAATGCCGGTTAACTAAGCGTTCCTTTTTTACGAAGGAGCAAAATCCTTTTTTTATTCCCAACAATCCAAAGAAGGTCATGAGGCTGTAAGATGACCGATGATTCCGGATTCAGCATTCTTTCACCTCCCCTTTCAATACCAACTATTAATCCTTTCGTTCGTTCGCGGATAGCCGATTCCTTGATGGTCTTTCCGGCCAGTTCCGATTCCTCCGTTACTTCAACATGATGCAGGGAAATATCCCGTTCTATTCCGCTGCCGCTTATGAGCTGTTTGCTGTTGTGTTCCAGGTATTTTTTAAAGGCCTCCACCTGGTCATCGGTTCCAATAATATATAGCACATCCCCAGGGTAAACATGCTCATTCCTGTCAGGTACCGACATCGTATGACCGCCTCTTTTTATCATAACTATGTTGATACCTAAGGTCTCTCTAAACCGGAGTTCCATAAGCGTTTTGCCAATTCCGGTAAAGTCTGCCGTGAGTGTGAAGTTGGTTATATGAGCATCCCAGGGAGCAAGCAGGGTGCCATTTTCCTTGCTTTCCGTTTCTTCCTTATCCCTGAAATTGACAATAAACCTGCTTTCAATACTTTCATAGATCAGTTGCAGTTTCTTATAGTTGATCACTATCAGCAAAATGACAAGGCCTAAAATGGCTATTGCCACATAAAAAGACAGCAGGCTGTTAACCAGGTATTCAAGAAGCATGAGGGCTATCAGGTAGCGCAGCCCCTTTAGAAGCACCAATGCGCCTTTGTACCTGATGTCCTGTTGCAATCTTGATGTAGCCTCGGGTTGTATTTTGCGGATGGCAAGCGCCCACAAAAAGGGCGATATGGCAAGCAAAATCACAATAACGGTAAAGATATTTATAAAGGAATCCGTTGTATTGCTTCCGGCGGCAACTATATACGGCGGAACCAGGACAACAATGCTTAGAATAATTACGGTATAGATAACGATCTGCATAAGATAGGATCTGATAACCAGCTTCCAGTCGCTGCTGACTTTAATATGTTCCGTTCCCGTGCTGTAGCGGTCTATCGCTCTTGTTAGATTTTGAGGAAGCCTGCTGTTCAACCATTCATAAAACGGAACAGCATACTTGATCATGTAGGGTGTGGTAAATGTGGTAATAGCAGATACCGCTACCGCAATGGGATATAAAAAAGCGCTTGTAACCTTGAGCGTAACGCCAAGGGTGGCTATAATGAATGAAAATTCGCCGATCTGTGCCAGGCTCATGCCTGCCTGAACAGATGGCTTTAGCGGCTGGCCCGACAGCAGCGCCCCAATGGTGGTGCTCGCCACTTTCCCGATAATAGTAATGAGAATGATTAACAGTATGGGCCATATATAAACCACCAGCATTTTAGGATCTATCAACATTCCCACTGAAACAAAAAAGACCGCTCCAAAAAGCTCTTTAACCGATTTTGTGAGATGCTCAATTTTTCCTCCCAATGTTGTTTCTGCAAGTATTGAACCCATAATAAAGGCGCCAAGCGCAGGGGAAAAACCAACCCTGGTGGCTAGTATTACCATCAGGATGCATAAGGCCACAGACGTTATCAGTAATATTTCATCATTCATGAAATTCCGCGCCTTTCGCAATAAAGACGGCAGGAAGAATATGCCTGAGACAACCCACAAAATGAGGAAGAAAGCCAGTTTCACTATCGAAAAAAGCATGTCAATCCCGACAAATTGCCTGCTTACGGCAAGGGTTGACAGCAATACCAATAATACAATGGCTACAAGGTCTTCTACCACAAGTATCCCAAATACCAGGCTCACAAACTTATTACCTTTCAGTCCCAGCTCATCAAATGCCCGTATGATGATGGTTGTGGAAGAAATGGACAGCACCCCGCCAAGAAAAATGCTATCCATCAGGGGCCATCCAAGTGCAGTTCCGGTAACATATCCCAGCAGCAGCATGACCACTACTTCTATGATTGCGGTAACCGAAGCGGCACCACCCACTTTCATAAGCTTCTTAAAACTGAATTCCAACCCGAGGGTGAACAGCAGAAAAATAACACCGATCTCTGCCCACACTTCTATGTTTTTACTATCGGTAACACTTGGGAAAAAAGAAAAATGAGGCCCTACCAGCAATCCGGCAATAATATATCCTAATACTGTCGGCTGCTTCAGCCTTTTGAAAACAAAGGTCACAAAGGCCGCCGCGCCCATAATTAATCCTAAATCTATTATCAACTGTGGCAGATGAACCATATTCAAAAACATTTTTTCGGGCTACTTAATTAAACCGGCGGTGCATTACTGCTCCCTGCCCCTGGCGTTTTCCTTTCACAGTAATTATCTTAAAACCCTTTCCTGAACTGACTTTAAACAAATGAGCATGGCGCTATTCCTGAATTTGCCAACGGCAATTTGGGATTGTTGCATGACAGTGAGTAATAAACCCCATTCATAAACGCTTCAACTTTCGACTGATTTTCAATCAAAGGAAATGCCGTCCGGCAAAATGAAGTGTTTAGCAATTGACAAATTCAACGTGACAGGTGTTGCCTTACCAAAACCAATGCTTAGGGAAAATCAGTTTATGGGCAATTGAAGTAAAACTCCGTTGGCGGTAAATGGGTTGAAGAATAGCACTTTCCAGGGAAAACAAATTATAGCCCTGTGCAACTAAAAAGAACAAAGAAGTGGTTCTTTCTCTAACCTGGAAGATAAAATGGTTGGGGGTATGATTTCTGTTAAAACAAGCATTCGTTGGGCAGTGTTTGGGTTTATTCACAGCCATACCCCTGTTTAAAATTTCAGGCTGCGTATTGCTTGAAGGGTTGGGCTTCTTTGCAAATGCGCCTACGCTGTTCTTTCCTGCATTATTTTTTCTATCATACTGATGGAAAAATAAAACGGAAACAAGAATAGCTGTAGAAAGGTATGCAAAACGAGAAATTCTCACCGTTCAAATATACTTTATAGCATAGACCTGGAAAAATTAATTCCATTTCCGTATTTTTTCATTGACAAGGAAATCGCGGATTACATGGTTTCCGTCATTCCGAAGCGGGGCACGAGCGAGGGATCCCGGGCAGCATGACGAATTAACCCATAACCGCAGGCATCGGAGAAACAAATGTACTTACAATTTGTTCGATAAATTTTCATGCGGCGTTTATAAAATCTTT
>CAYUGH010000184.1:0-4797 GCA_964444195.1 uncultured Chitinophagaceae bacterium | reverse complement strand
CTGCTGCCTGTATGGAATAAGCATGTATTTTCGGGTTCATGGAAGGGTTCCGGCGTACAACGAAGAATGGCAAGGTGCTTATGAAGCTGATGATTGAACAAAAGAAGGTGATGAAAATAAATCTGAGATTAATGGTACATGCAGGATTATGTGTATGCTGCTTTTTTGCTTCACCCTGTTTTAGTCAAACCTTACCCGGGCTGTTACCGCTCGCCGATGCGGATTCAAACTATGTGAAAAAAATTGATCTGAATAATGAGGTCCGCATTTTTTATGGCGGGCAGGGCAACAACCTGTCGTTAGGTTCAACCCGCGATGATGCGACAAAGCTGAACGGTGATCTGTACAAAAACACGAACGACTATATAGGTATTGGCATTACGTTTGGATGGTTGGATGGAGATATTAGTTTCTCTCTGCCCGGCACTACCTACCTGCGGGAAGAGCGGTCGAACCTTAGCCAGTTCAAGCTTGCCTTTGGCTTCACGCGCAGGAAAGTGGTTTTTCGCCCCTACTATTCGGAAAGTGCAGGAGTGGTGATCTCGGACAGTTACAATGAGTTTAAAAGCGCACCCTCCCTGCATGAGGTGAAGCTGGGATTACAGATCACCTACCTTTTCAATCCTTCAAAATATTCGTACCGCGCTTCCATGTATCAATCGGAGTACCAGGTGAAAACAGCAGGTTCATTCCTCGTTCGGATAGATCCGTTTTACAGAACCGTAGGAACAAAAGATGGTACCATGATTCCGCCACCGTATGACCTGCCGTCACGTTTTGGCGCACAGACCGGGCTGGAGTATATCCGGTCCCCGGGGCTGCTGGTATTACCCGGGTATGGAATAAATGTTGCTGTGCGCAACACACGACTATTTATTTCGCCTATTGCTTTTGCAGGCTTTGGTCTTGCGCAGAATATGTACGAGACAACCAGCCGCAAGGGTAGCGCCACAAGCCTGGAATATGCTGCCCATGTTGTTTTAAATGCCGGCTACAATGGGAGCAGGTACTATTCAAAACTTCAATTTGCATGGTCATCGGGGTACACCTCTTTAGACCCTACTTTCCTCACCAATGCAAACCTGACCTGTGTGCTAACGGCCGGTATCCGGTTTAAAAAATTGAAGTGAATGCCGGGACTGGGGTGGTGGGAGTTAAAAATAAAACGCCGTTCGCAAGCTTTTAAATCAATCGGCTTATTTTTGCAAAGGTTCGCCCATAATTAAAGCGAAGCAAAACTGGTTATCGTAAAAATTCAGGACGCTTATGAAACTCATCTTGTTATCATTATTATGCTGCCTCACAGCTTTTACTTCTTTCGCACAGGAAACAAGGAAAGAAAACACATTGACTTTGAGCTTCGGCCCAAGTTATATCATGCGTCAGGATTTAATTTTTTCACCGGTAATCCATAACGACTTTTCGTTCATGAACCTTGGCTTAGAATATACAAGAAAAGCTAAGTTCTTCCAAAAGGTTAGCCTTCACTATGCAAATTATAATCCTATGGTAGCTGGCCCTTATGAATTTACAGAGCATAGCGAACCAAATACCGCGTATCCTCACAGCTTTAACTTAGTTGATTTGGATTACCGGTTCGGTAAGCAATTTAAAGAAACTAAACAAGCAGCAATTACTGCCGGCGGGCTTTTTTCAACCGATATACAGGCCATGAATTATGTATATGGCAGAATTAGCAGTTTTGGGTATTTTGCTGCTTTTGGCTTAGGGGTTTTTGGTACTTACGAAAGGCGCATTAACGAAAAAAGCGCATTAGCCGCAACACTAAAATTACCATTATTTGCCTGGCTTGCCCGCTCGCCCTATTTGGTAAATGATGATGAATTTATTGAAAACATCAGCTCTCATTCCGGATTTAAAACCTTTATGGCTTATGTAGGCGATGGAGAAATGGTTACCTGGAACAAAATGCAAACACTGGACCTCGAACTAAAATATGAATATGATTATAATGAGAGATGGGATTTTGGCGTAGCGTATCTCTTTGAATTCATCCACATGAGCCAACCCAGAAATTTACTTTCTTTCCGCAATTCCCTGAATTTATCTGCCAACTATAAATTTTAGTTTCATGAAATCCCCACGAACTGACGTACACCCCGCACGAATGAATAGAGTTTTGATTGTAATGCTCATATCTATTTCGATATGTAGCTGCAAAAAGATGTTTGTTGAGCCTCCGGCCAACAATCCCGAAGCTATTTTTGAAAATCTATGGACTACCTTTAATGAAGAATATGCTCCTTTTGAAGAAAGAAATATTGATTGGCAAGCCCAGTATAATATGTATCGCCCAATGGTAAATGCGGGTACTACAGATGGTGAATTATTCTCTGTTATTTCCCGCATGCTGAGCGTATTGGATGATGGGCACGTAACCCTTACAGCCCCGGAAAGAGACCTGTTTATCTCGAATAAAATAAGGAATGAGCTCATTGATGATGAAATCTTTAGTATTCCTGTTATAAAAACTTATCTCGAAACGGGCTATAAAGAAGGTGAAGAAAACAGCTACATTTTTGGTAAAATTAAAAATGAAAATGTGGGATACATTTATTTTGATTATGTGGGCGACAACTTTTTAAAACTAAACAACTTTTTGAGTGATCTTCCCAATGCAAAAGGGTATATCATTGATATGCGCCATAACCAGGGTGGTGATTTTACCTATTGCTTTTCCGAAATTGGAAGGTTGACAAACCAATCCCGTTATGTATTTCGGAGTAAAACCAAAAATGGCAAGGGGAAGAATGAATATACCGATTGGCATGAATGGCATATTTATCCAAATGGCGAGTATGTTGATAAACCCATCATTGTTCTTATTGACCGCTATACCATCAGCGCAGGTGAGCGTTCTGTAATGGCATTTAAAACCCTGCCCAATGCAACCCTAATGGGCGACACAACTAACGGAGCACATGGTACTATGATAGGAAGAGAATTGGTAAATGGCTGGTTCTATTCCTTAGTTCCCCAAAAAGTAGAACTACCCGATGGCAAATCATACGAGGGGATTGGGCTGGCGCCCGACATATTTAGTAAAAATACAATGCCTGAAATTAGTAACGGAATAGATAAGACATTGCAAAAAGCTATAGATGTATTGAAATAATGCAAGTTATAAAATGAATAGCTTTCCTCCCTGTAAACTCGGACGCCGTTGCCGGTGTATCACCAGTGACCCCCAATTTTTATTTGCCAGAATACCGGCCTTGAAAAAGTTTAGGAACATAACCCTCTTCAAGATCATTCAAAATTTTTTATTCTGCAGTTTTAGCCGCCCCGCAAGTGCGGGGCGGGTTTTATTTGCCACGCCTGTCCCTCCTTTGCGGGGTGGAATCCCCCAATGATTATGGGTGCTGGGTATTCGCCCCGTTTGTGGGGATTTCACAGGATAAAAATTGTTTTGGTTTGTTGGTGTTTTGGATGACCGGAGATTAAGCCGCAGGGCATTTTGACCCCAGCGGGGTCGCATGTTTCATTTAATACCGCTATACCATGCCTATTCATAAACAGATACCCTGGTATGCCTGCTGCCTCCTCTTTGTCTGGCCCTAAATCTCACCTATGCTCATCGCTCGTTGAGAGAGGTTGCTGTGAATTAGGACAGACTTCAGCACCTGCCGGATTACTATTCCTGTAGCACAAATTTATCCCTTAAATAAGAAATAGATGGATTAAACTTTATTAAATTAAGATTTTTGTCAATAAGCAATCTTAACGGGATACCGTTAATTGATAACAACTTTACTACTGGTGAGTCCCACCCTTTAAAATCTGTAACATTTGTCCACAGATACTTTTCCCTTGAAATAGAATTTATCCATTTGTTGATATCTTTATCAAGTGAGATGCCTACTATACCCACAACAGAAGTGTCCATAGATGGATATAATTTAACTAATTCCCTGTTCACTACTATACATGGTCCGCACCAGGATGCCCAAAAATCAATAAGGATATAATCCTTTTTAATTTCCCCTAACTTAAAAGCCTCACCCTTTGCAGATTTGAATTCGTGCTCAAATAATAGCTTAATTTTCGACTTTTCAATTGTATTTACTTTAGAGTTTAAATTCTTAAAAACCTGGATCCCAATCGGAGTTTTTTTTATTTCTTCCGGGTAAGAATCAAAAAGAAATTGAAGCCTCTCTTTGCCAAACCTGCTGTCTTGCGTTAAATAAATTAAATGCCTGAAGTTGTTCATTACCTTTTCATTTCCTTCCAGGTATTTAATTCTACATACACTTAGTTTGTATCCATAATCTTTATACACGGAATCAAAGACTCCATCCTTCATTTCTTTTTTCGCGAGATTTAGTTCATCCAACTTTTTGGAAAAATATGCGCTAATTGCATCAATTGATGAATACTGATAATTTGTATCAATCTCAAACTTGCTCAATAAATTGTTGTTTCCCGGGTCAATTACAATGTGCTGTTTCTTTGTTTGTGTCTCGCAACTCATTAAAGAATATAGGAGGACGAGAATAAATAGCCGTTTCATCATAAAATTATTATACTTTGTTATTTTTAAAAGACCTTAAACACAGCGGTATCTTAACCTTATCTAAATGCCTGAAAACTGTGTCAATTGAAAACCTGCAGCGGCACAATTGTTGTTAACAATTCCGATTGGCGTTATTAGATGAGCCAAATTTCAGGCTTCCCAAAAATTGACCATTGATTCTTCATCGCTTTGCAATTATACAAAATGTATTTTCATGTGTTCATTTTTAGTGCGCCCCGCACGTGCGGGGCTGGTTTTTATTT
>CAYUGH010000183.1:0-4864 GCA_964444195.1 uncultured Chitinophagaceae bacterium | reverse complement strand
AAGCTATTAAATTAAATTGCTTTGATTTTTAATTTTCCCAATACTTTTAATCATGGTATGACCACGACGACCAAACAATTATTTTCGTGGGATACCATGTGACAAATAAAAACCAGTCCCGCATTTGCGGGGCGCACTAAATAATGAACACATGAAATCCCCACGAACTGACGTACACCCAGCACAAATGATCATTGGGGATTCCATGTGGCAAAATTAAAAAGCCGCCAGGGGCGGCGCACTAAAAATGAACACATGAAATGCCAGATTGCTTTTCCAATAGCCATCCTGCTATTGCCAGCGTTGTTATTCGCACAGCCTGCTGTTACTTCAAACAAAAAATTTTCCATGGGAACCTATGGCCGCGCAGGGGTGGGTTATGGGGTAGGCATCCAGGGCCAGTTTCCAAAATCGCTTAACCTGAATGGCATGGGTTCAATCGGGGGGCGTTTTGAGGAATCGGATTATATGGAATTGCTGGCTGCCATGCATTTTACCCCGGTAAGCGCCACCAGGGATACCACGGATATTAATGTGCAGGCCAGGTTTGCCTTTTACACAGGGCAGGGGCAATTTATAGGCAATGTAACCAACCGCTCTTCAGCAGGTATTACCAGCGCTATCCCCGAACTGTTTGCCGAGGCAAAAAACATTAAGGGCAGCGATTGGAGTGTTTGGATAGGCGCCCGTTTCTGGCGGGGCGATGACATTCATATTGCCGACCATTTTTATTTTGACGATCATAGCTCGCAGGGCTTCGGGGTAAAATACAAGAACACGCAGTTCGGCATCATGTTTACCGAAGCGGCCGATTCCAATTCCACCCTTCCACCCTATTATTACAACAACCTGGTAAACGGAACACCGGTGC
This sequence comes from uncultured Chitinophagaceae bacterium, assembly GCA_964444195.1. GTDB lineage: Bacteria > Bacteroidota > Bacteroidia > Chitinophagales > Chitinophagaceae > Phnomibacter. The sequence continues at coordinate 3,993 of CAYUGH010000183.1, read as the reverse complement.
TGGCTTTGCGCAACCGCACCGTGAGTGTTATTGAACACACCATCAAGCAAAAAAACGGCTATATAAAATTGCTGGGCGAATTTCACCGGCTGGCCGATGCCACCAGCGCCGATACCAGCGAAGCGCTCAGCTATCCGGCAGATAACGGTTGGGTGATTGGCGCTAAGCATATGGTAACCCTGAAAACCGTAGAGCCGGGGTCTTTCAATGCTTTTAGCATCCGGTACGGAGCCGGCATAGCAAATGGTGGCGATGGCGGCAGTTCCCGTACCTTTCTTACCTATGGCGGTCCCGACCTGGAAACCCAGAAATTTAAAAATGCCCGTTCAATTGCCATTACCGAAACCATCTTATGGAACTTCAGCAAAAAATATGCCCTGAATGGATACGGTATTTTCACCAAAAGCCGGGGAGCAAGCGACAGCCTGAATAAAACGCCCGACTATATGGGCAAAACCATGCTGTTCAACCGGAAAACCGATTTCACTTTCGGTGCAAGGGGCACCTGGTTTATCAAAGATTGGTTGCATATCCTGCACGAAATGGATTTTTCGTGGCGGAAGGACGGAACCCAGGATGCAGCGCAAATGAGCAAGCTAACCCTTGCACCAACCGTAGTGCCCGGCGGCGAAAGAAGCGTTTGGGCCCGCCCGCATTTCAGGCTGGTATATAGTATTGCGCATTACAATAAATTTGCCTCCGATAATTTGTATTCACCCTTCCTCTCGCAGGCCGGCAGCAAGCAATGGGGGCAATACCTGGGGGTGAAAGCGGAATGGTGGATTTTTTGAGGGTGGTAAAGCAAAACAAAGATTTAATGATAAAGAAATGCCTCATGGCGATTATCGCCATCCTGTTTACCCAAATTTCATCGGCACAAATTAAAGCCCCTTATTTTGGTGAAATAAAATGGATAAACGGGTACGCCAAAGAAATAAAAGGAGAAAACATCGGGTATTTTTCCGCCTATCCCGATTATGCTACTACTGCTTTACTAACCCGCTGTACGGATGGTAATAAAGTAATAGAATGGGAAACAGCGCCTGTACCCGATAACATAAAGGGAAACTATGTTTATTTCAGTTGGGTGGCGGCACATTCATCGGGCACAAGCAAGGGCAACCGGAATTTTGATGTATATGTGAATGACCAAAAACTGCTGACTTTTACAACAACCCCCAACCATCAAAATCCAACCTGGACATTTGCCGCAGCCGATAGTTCAAGAATTGTATTTCAGCGAACAAAAATTGATGCGGCAAATGACGCGCATGGTCTTGCTTTTTTAAGGTTACCTGTAAGCAAGCTGCAGCCGGGTGCTCCTGTGAAACTGAAAGTGGTTGGGCAGGCGCAAAACAGCAATGACTGGTACATGACCTTTAAATTTTCGTTTGAAGAAAAAGTGGATGTGAACCCGATGCCCTTTATCCTGAAGGATGGCAAGCAACCCATTGTTTTAACAGCATTACATTTTGGTAAAGACCAGCCGTTTAAGGTACAGGTGAACCGCAAAGAAAATTACACATTTACGGTAAAGAACGGTGTCAATAATTTTGATATACCGGTGGCTGCAGTTCAGAAGGAAGACAGTGTACACATACAAGTATCGGCAGGTAAGCAAATAATGGCCAACCGTTATATCCATTTGAAGCCCGTTACCCATCGCGTGCTGCATTTTATTCATCATTCACATACCGATATAGGTTACTCGCATTTGCAGCCCGAAGTCGAAAAAATTCATATTAAAAATATCGACGATGCCCTGCACATGATTGAAGCCACAAAAAATTTACCTGCCGAGGCCAGGTTTAAATGGAACATTGAATCCTTGTGGGCGGTTGAAATCTATGTAAAGCAGGCGGCCCCTGCCCAAAAGGAAATTTTTTTTAAAGCAGTAAAAGAAGGGAGCATTTGCTTGTCGGGCTTGTATGCAAATATTCTTACAGGTCTCAGCGAACCTGAGGAAGCTTTCCATTATACCGATTATGCAGCGCAATTGCGTAAGCAATACGGTGTTACAATAAACAGTGCCATGATGTCTGATATTCCCGGTGTTGCCTGGACAACGGTAACGGGTTTGGCAAAAGGAGGTATCAGCTATTTTTCAAGCGGCCCTAATTTTATGGGCGAAACCCATCCGTATGGCGGCGACCGGGTTGGGCATTTTGTAAAAACATGGGGCGATAAACCGGTTTGGTGGGTATCGCCTTCGGGTGAAGAAAAGGTTTTATTCTGGACGGCTGCAAAAGGTTATTCGTCGTGGCATGGAACCCCCATTGGCGGGGTGTTTGATAAGGGCGCTAAAAAAATTGCGGGATACCTCGATGAACTGAACGCCAATAACTATCCGTATGATATGGTACAATGGAGATATAACATTGTTGCGGATAACGGCCCCATTGATTCTACCATTCCGGGTTTTGTTGACCAATGGAATAAAAAATACAGTTCGCCGAAAATTGTATTGAACACAACGGACAAACTATTTGAAGCATTTGAACAAAAATATGGCAACAGTATTCCTGTAGTAAAAGGCGACATTACGCCCTATTGGGAAGATGGCGCCGCTTCAACGGCTTATGAAGAAGGAAGGAACAGGGTAAACAGCTTGCGCTTGCAGCAATTAACCACCCTGTATGCCATGCTCAATGCAAAGGAATATAATGCACCCGGTTTTTACGAAGCATGGAAAAACATTCTCCTGTTTCATGAACATACATGGGGGGCGCACAACAGCATTACCCAGCCCGATATTCCTTTTGTTACCGAACAATGGGCTATTAAAAAACAATTCATGCTTGATGCCGGTAAACAAATTAATGCGTTGGAAAAAAATTTGCTGGCAGCCATCACAAACCCGGGTTCGAAACGCATTGCGGTTTTTAACACATCTTCATGGATGCGAAGCGGGCCGGTTTCGGTTCCCGCCGCCGTGGATGGTAAATCCGTAAAGGATGCGGCAGGGAAAAAATGGCCGCTTCAAAAACTAAGTAACGGAAACTATGTATTTATGGCGAATAATGTGCCTGCACTTGGAACAGCGGTTTATACCATAACGGACGAAGAACCGGGGGAGATAAAAAATACATTTTCAGTAACGGACCACACGCTTGCCAATGATAAAATAAAGATTGAGTGGGATAATTATGGGAGCATTACAAGCTTAACCGAAGGCGGCTCCTTTAATTTTGCCGGTTCTTTTAATAACCAGGGGTTGAATAGCTATTGGTATGTTCCCGGGGTTAAACCAACCGACGCGGTTACAAACCAACCGGTACAGGTAAAACTATTGGAAAACGGCCCGGTGGTTATTTCCGTTTTAATGATCAGCGAAGCGCCCGGCGCCAACCGCCTCGAACGGAAAATATCATTATTTGCAGGAAGCAATGAGGTTATGATTGATAATATGATTGATAAAAAAGCGATCCGGGAGAAGGAAGGCGTGCATGTGGGATTTCCGTTTAACTCATCCCTGAATAATGTAACCCTTGATGCCGGTTATGGCTCCATGAAATATCTCGCCGATCAGTTGCCGGGCTCCAATATGGATTATTTGTATAGCCGCCGCTGGCTGGATCTTTCAAAAGCAGACAAGGGAATTCAATGGATGTTGCTGGAAGCGCCGTTTATTGAACCAGGAAATATTATTGATGAGGAGCAAACGATCAATCAAGCCCATAAGGAATGGAACTCAACAGGGGCCCCGACAGCTACCTGGTTCAGCTATGTGATGAACAATTACTGGCATACCAACTATAAGGCCGACCAGGAGGGTGTAAGCAACTACCGCTACGTACTGAAGCCTCATGGCATGTTCAGCTATAGCGAAACGGAAAAAGCCGGCGCATCCTTCAGTCAGCCATTGCTGGCATTACCCGTGAACGAAGATGCCATATTCGCTGACGGCTTGTTCGAATTGTCGAATAACCGGGTGGTTGTTACCTGTGTAACCCCGCAGGAGGATGGAACGATTGTCATCAGGCTTTACAATCC
>CAYUGH010000182.1:0-4884 GCA_964444195.1 uncultured Chitinophagaceae bacterium | reverse complement strand
TTTATTTGGTGGCAGGTTTTTTTGTGGCCAAAATTTGCAAATCAGAAGTCCAACACCTGGCTTCCGGTCAAGGTTGGAGAGAAAATAACGCAAAACAGTTCCCGACTGAAGGGCGGGGGATCATGATATATGTTATGTAAAATTGTTTAAAATTCTTTCCCTGTCTTCATTCTCTTTGTCGTTCTTGTGATATAGTTCCACAAAAACTATTATGGCCTCCCTTTCAAAATAAGCATAAATCAATCTCAATCCTGAATGTACGCCCCTGCCCTTTAAGGCTCTGCAGGCAATCTTTTTCACTTTAATGATACAGGTTTCAAGTCCCAGGTTATCAATACGAAAACTAAACGGCGGTCTTTCATCAGGGTTTACTTCCAACACCATTTTTACCACTTCCAGGTCGTCATGCAGCGTTCTGTATTTTTTCAAAAGTGTTTTCAAATCCCTTTGAAATTCGGTTAGTTCCTGAAAGGTCATTGTTCTTCCATTTCGTTTCCATAGTTTCTTACTGAGAAAGGAGGCTCCCTGTAAAAAGCTAATTCATAATTTATTTCTTCTCCTTCCTTTGATGCAAGCCAGGGCATATCCTTATGAGAGTAACTACTGATTGCAGCAGCCGACCAGTCACTCATTTGTTCAATCACTTTATCAATCACTTCCTTTTCACTTGCCTTCAGTTCGGTTAAATCAGCTTTTGCAAGTGGTATATAACGGGTTTGAACCTTATCGAAATACGCTGTCTTAATCCTTTGTATCATTCCCTTTTCCATCATCTGACCAATAATTGTATCTAACTTTTGCGGCACGGGGCCATAGGGCAACTTGCGATACTTCGCACCGGTTAAATGCTCCTCATACAATTCGTAGTAATTGAAATCAGAAAAGTAAAGCAGCTTGTAAAGCACCGTTTCTCCTACATTTGGTTTGCCGGCACATCTTTCTAAAAGGTAGAGCAGTACATTTTTAAATTTATTGACCTCCAGGGTTGGAACAGCCATTCGTTCATCAGGTTTCTTTGACTTTATTTCTGTTTTGCCCTCAACTTCCCGCGTCACAGTAAAATTTTCCGACATAAAATCGTCCAGTGAAAAACCCAAAATCAATGAAAATTTTTGCAGTTCAAGGATGTCAACGCCCCTGTTTCCCAGCTCTATCTGAGCCAGGGACGGTCTTGATATTTTGACAGTTTTAGCCAAATCTTCCTGTGACAACCCCTTCATTTTACGAAGCTCAGTTATGCGCTGACCAATTTGCTTTTGTGTTAGGTTTATACTCATTTTATTATTTCTATTTCTATTCAACGAAACAAAGATAAGCACCGCTCTGTTTGCAAACAATCAATTGTTTATTTTTCTTACAAAAAAAATAATTAAAATGCAATCCCAGTCCACCATAAAAAAACGCTTTTAAAATCCGCTGTACGCTACCGCTTTAGCCATTTCTTTTTTAAATGAGTATTTTCTTTTCGGCCTTAAATAACTTCCCAACCCAATTTGAATAGATTATAACGTATGGTGCTATTGAAATATGAAGAATACTACAATTAATCATCGAAATCAGGGCAAAAATGCCCGGCACTACAGCAGTACAAGGGCTTAATCAAGGCTCCATCCCGCCGCTTGGGGGTATTAAGCGGCGGGGGCCCTTTTTGGGTACCTTTTTGGGCAAGCAAAAAGGTACAAAAGTCAAAATATGACGATAATTCCAATATGGGACGACCTTTTTTACCAGCCCCATGCCGTAGATAATACCCTTATAAAAAAATTGTTTTCAGCCAGAAAGTGAATTATGTTCCTCTTTTGGTAACATACAAGCAATAATCGGTACCATACAAGCCGCCATGGTAGGGTACACGGTTTCCCTGCATTTGCTTTGTGCAAAATACCGAAGCCTATGTTAGCCGCCCGCATTCAGTTGCCGCAAGATTATGACCTTCAGCAACTATTAACTGAAACCTTTGCTCAATTTCCCATCCACCGGCTGAAATACTATATATGGCGCTGGTACCGCGCTGCCATGGAATATGAACCCTACCATTATTGCCAGTGCCCCGCCCGGGTTATTGACCTGCACCGCCTGCTGGAAACCCTTATACTGGTTGCTGAACAACTGGAAAATGATTTACCCCCGGCCGTAAAGGAAGCACACCCTGCCATGCAGCTTGATGATTATAACCTTGACGTGCTGTTCAACAAGGGCCTGTCGAAAATATTTGAAACATACGAAGGGGTTATACGCTACCTGTTTGAGGCTGAAGCGGCAAACCCTCAGCTGTTTTTTGTGCGTTTTTTCAGGTTCCGCCCGGCGGAAGAATGGGTGGAACTGCTGGATGACTGGCAGGAATTTGCGTTTGACAATTTTGGCTTGGCCGAATGGTATGATGCAAACGAAATGCCCGAAGCACTGGAACTGCTGCTTGGCCTTTGCGAAGCGTGCTGGCTGTTGTTGCAGCAGTTTCCGCCTTCCGATGCCGAAAAAAAGGTCTATGACGCTGGCTCCATAAAACTCCCCTATAGAGCTCATTTACAACCGCCCAACCCTGCACAAATGGAACATACCCACCGGAACCATTACACCAAAGCGGTCGCTTTCCTGGCGGGCGCCCGCTCCTTTCTGGCTCAGGATGAATATGCCTTATCTGCCTTTATGCTGCATCAAAGCATGGAATCGGCTTTGAAAGCGCTGCTTGCCCCGGCCATGAAGCATTGCTTTAAAACCCATAGCCTGCACAAGCTGTTGGGTATGGTGCGGTATGTATCGCCCGAAACAGGCAAACCCTTTCCGAGGGATACCGAAGAAGAAATTATTCTTTTTCAACTTTTGCAGAAAGCCTATATCCATGCGCGGTACAAGAATAATTTTACCATTGACCGGGCCCAATGCGAAGCGCTCATCACACGGGTAGCTTCTGTATTGGATATGCTGCCTGAGGAGTTTGAGCAAATGGTGAAGGCCATACATGGGGCGGAAAACCCACCAGGATTTGATTGCTGAAAATGAAAAAGGTTCTGTGGTCATTTTCTGGAAGCCCCACACAAATCAAAAAATGCAGCAGGCATTCAATTGAAACCCCGCGCAAAATAATTTGCCACAAAAAAAAACTGCCACAAAATAAAATTGTGCCAACATATTGTGTGGCAAACTGACTCGTCCTAAAAAAAGTTTACAGTTAGATTAAATAATCCGGGTTGGGGTTTACCCTTTTTTCACAGAGCGCTTTCATTTTTTTACCCCCTGATCTCTCTATATTTACCTCAAATTAATATACTGCATGAGGAAATCAGTTTTAGCACTTTCCGGCATTTTGCCATTTTGTACAATAGCGCAAAAAACCCCTGCTGAATATACGGCACTGGTAACATCGGTTAACCCCAAAGTGGTGGAATGGCGCCGCTACCTGCATCAACACCCCGAACTGGGCAACCGCGAGGTAAAAACCGCCGAAATGGTGGCCAAACACCTGAGATCACTGGGGATTGAGGTACGTGAAAAAGTAGGCGTAACGGGCGTTGTAGGCGTACTGAAAGGTGGCAAACCAGGTCCTGTAGTGGCCCTACGTGCCGATATGGATGCCCTGCCGGTAAAGGAAAGGGGGAATGTGCCGTTTAAATCGGAAGTAACGGCTGAATACTTAGGACAAACTGTACCCGTAATGCATGCCTGCGGTCACGATGCGCATGTGGCCATCCTGATGGGCACCGCCGAAGTGCTCTCGAAAATGAAAAAGGATGTGCCGGGTACCGTGGTCTTTATTTTTCAGCCAGCCGAAGAAGGCCCTCCCGGCGATGAGGAAGGCGGCGCGCCTTTGATGATAAAAGAAGGTGCGCTCGACAACCCGAAAGTGGATGCTATTTTCGGGCTGCATATCAATTCGCAAACACCCCTTGGAACCATTACCTACAAAAGCGGGGCCACCATGGCAAGCAGCGATTGGTTTACCATTAAAGTAAAAGGCAAGCAAACCCACGGTTCGCAGCCCTGGGGCGGGGTTGATCCCATCTATGTTTCCTCACTTATAATCCAGGGCCTGCAGGGGATTGTGAGCCGCCAAAGCGAACTTACCATTGCGCCTGTGGTGATCAGTGTTGGGAAAATCAACAGCGGAGTGCGTAACAATATCATACCTGAAGAAGCTACCCTCGACGGAACCATCCGTACGCTTGATCCTGCGATGCAAAAGGAAACACATGAAAGGATAAAAAAAGTGGCCACCACCATTGCAAGTGCATATGGCGCTACTGCCGAAGTGGATATTGATACCAAAACGCTCGTTACCTACAATCATCCGCAACTGACCGAACTGATGGTGCCTGCCTTTGAAAAAGCGGCCGGCAAGGAAAATGTTCACGCCAAAGAATGGACCACGGGAGCTGAGGATTTTTCATTCTTCAGCGACAAGGTACCAGGCATCTTTTTCTTTTTGGGGGGCATGCCTGCTGGCATGAATCCAAAGGATGCTTTTCCGCACCACACGCCCGATTTTTATATTGACGACAGTAAGCTTGACGTTGGCGTGAAAGCCTTTGTGGAACTGGTTTTTGGGTATGCGGCGCTGCCGGTAAAGCCTAAAAAGTAAAAAAGCCTGATACTCGAAAAGATTCGGCTTAAAAAAAATGAATGGATTAACCAAAGAAAAAGAGCCATTGCAAACAGTGTAATGAGGAGCGATAAAAACATATCGAAAACTAAAACGGATACTGCCTTATTGAAGGAATTAGCTACCCTGATAGAGCAAAGCCAAAGGCAGGTAGCGGTAACGGCAAATAGTGCATTGGTTTATTTATACTGGCAAATAGGAGGTCGCATCAATAAAGAAATTTTAAAAAACAAACGTGCAGAATATGCACAGGAAATTGTGTCGACAGTGTCGACACAATTGAAAAC
>CAYUGH010000181.1:0-4890 GCA_964444195.1 uncultured Chitinophagaceae bacterium | reverse complement strand
TTTCATTGTTGCACTCCATTTACAGGTTCAGGAATCATTTCAATGGCATGGCAGGGGCATTGTTCAAAACAAATGCTGCAACCTGTGCATGCATCGTAGTTAAACTTATACCGGTTGCCCTTACCCAGCTTAATAATGGCATCTTCGGGACAGGCGCCATAGCAACCGTCACATTCAAAACAGTTGCCGCAACTCAGGCAACGCTGTGCTTCGTAGCGGGCATCTTTTTCTCCGATACCTGATACTACCTCATCAAAACTTCGGGCAGCGGTAAACGGATTCAACCTGGGCTGAACAGTTGAAGGCGCTTCGGTCTGATACCAGATGTGGAGCCTCTTGTAGCCTGCGGTAGGCGGTTTGGGCGGTTTTTCATAAACTGTCTTGTTGAGGTAAGCATCAATATATTTAGCTGCTTTTTTACCATTACCTATTGAAATGGTACTGCTGCGCTGTTCACCCGGCAGCATATCGCCCCCGGCAAAAATGCCCTCGTGACCGGTCATGCGGTTGATGTTGTTTATCACTATTCCACCGTCGGGTTTGCATTGAATACCCTCAATGTCTTTGTACAGCGAAGGGTCAACATCCTGTCCCATAGCGAATATGATTCCGTCGGCTTCAAGCAGCAACTCTTCCCCTGTAGGTTCAGCTTTACCCTTTACTATTTCCATTACTTCAAGGGTAAGCTGGCTTCCATCCACTCTTTTCAGCCTGCGCAGAAAATCAATTTCGACGCCTTCGCCAATAGCATCATCGGCTTCAAAATCATAGGCCGGCATCAATTTTCTATCGCCGGGATACAACACCACGGGTAACATACCCAACCTTTTTACCACGCGGGCAATGTACATGGCCATCTTGCTGCCCCCATATACCACAACCGTTTTTCCAAGCGGCGGCATCGTATTCAGCTTGAAATATCTTAAAAACTCAATGGCATCCATGTGCGGAATAGACGGCCTCCCTTCAAATGAAACCTCGCGGCCGGCATGTGCCCCGGTTGACAGGTAAACGGCATCAAAACGGCCATTTTTCATTTCCTCAGGAAGGTTCTCAACCCTGTAATTTACTTTGAGGTTTATCCCCATTTCAAGAATCCGGTCTATTTCGGCCTGCAGCATGCTTTGAGGCAACCTGTATTCAGGCACACCCAGGTAAAGCAACCCGCCCGGCTTAGGTTCAGCTTCAAATATTTCAACCTGGTGGCCCATGCGGGTAAGATGATAAGCTGCTGAAAGGCCACCCGGCCCGGCCCCAACCACCATTACACGTTTACCGGTTGGTTTGGCAGTAAACTCAGGTTTCCATCTTTCGGCAATAGCGCGGTCGCCAATGTACCGCTCCACGGCATGGATATTCACCGTGTTATCAATATGATTCCGGTTACAGCCTGTTTCGCAAGGTTTAACACAAATCCTACCCATGACCGCCGGAAAGGGATTGTCTTCGATGATCTGCTGGAAAGCTTCGTAATAACGTCCCGCCTGCGCATGGTCTAACCAGGCCTGTATGTTTTCACCTGCGGGGCAGGCGCTATTGCAGGGGGGCATAAAATCCATGTAAACGGGTCGTTGCGTACGCCTGTGCCCGGTTCCTGCGGCATGCTGCATCAGGTCAACCGGTTTGGTCATGTCGGTAAATTTTGCCATGGTAATTCGCTGTTTATGGAATCCGGCAGGGTGCTGCACATGTGTAGAAGGGCATACACTTTCCGGAAACTAAGGCAAAGTAGCACAACCTGCATCGCTGAAAACTGACGATTGTCATGGCAGGATATGATTTTTGGCGAAAAGGGCAACCCCTTGATTATGAATATATTCAGATGCCCAATATAATTTCACCCTAACTCAATCCCAATCTTTTTCATCAGGATAGAAGCATTCAGGCTTTGGCAAACCCCCTGCTTTAATGCATAATCAAAATACAGCTCCTCTCCGGCCACCTGTACATCAAAATGGTAATTGCAAATGGCCATTGGATACTGGTTTGATAGCTCTGCAAGCTCAAGGTCGTGGGTAGCTACTAAGGCCGCAGCATGGTGGTGAATTAACTGTTCGATCAATGCCTTTGAGCCCTTATGCCTGTCAAGCGAGTTGGTGCCGCGTAAAATTTCGTCCATCAGCAGCAACACTTTTTCACCGGCATTCACCGCATCAATCATTTGTTTCAGCTTTTTCAGTTCGGCGTAAAAGGTTGAGGTGCTTTCTTCGAGGTTATCGGCAATCCGCATGCTGCTCATTATCCGCATAGGGCTCATACGCGCCGCATGAGCGCAAACCGGCGCACCTGCCTGCCCCATCACCATGGCAAGCCCAACGCTGCGCAAAAAAGTGCTTTTACCGGCCATATTGCTGCCGGTAATAATATTGACCATTGGTACGCCTCGGGTTGAAAAATCACTCGCAACCCTCTTTTTTGCATCTATCAGCGGGTGACCAAGGGCTACTGATTCAAAACTACCGTGGTGTGTATCTAATTCAGCAAAAGCCCATTCGGGATGATTACAGGCAAGCGAAGCGATCCCGGAAATGGCTTCTATCTCACCAAGGATCCGGAGCCAACCGGAAAGTTTACCTGCATAATCTTTTTGCCATTTGGTAAGCTGAAGCATTTGCTGCACATCCCAGAAAAACAGGATATTGAGCGGAATAAAAACAACCGGGTTCAACCGGTAATCCATTCTTTTGAGGATGCCATTCAGCCGGAGAACGATTGCAGATGCTACCGAACCATCCTTTGCTTGCACGGACTGTTTTCTTTGTTGAAGCCATTCACTTTCACCGGCAGGCATTTGTTCAATACAGGCGAGCGAGGCTGAAAAGGTCTTTATTTCATCTGCAAGTTTTCCCAGTTGTTGATACGCCGGTGTAGCAAGCTTGCTGGTATAGGAAGTCAAAATAAAAAATACCAGCAGGTAAATATTAAACAAGGCCGAAGGAATATACCCCGTGAGATAAGCTATAAAAATGCTTATCGATACGGCAGGCCCGACCCAGCGCACCCAGTTCCAATAAGGCTTTGAAAAATGAGGGTCCTCAAAGGTTTGCCATTCAAGCAGCCTCGCCTCCACCTGTTCAGAAAGTGGCGCTACCCTTCCGGTTGCTTGTACCTGTTGCCGCCAGTTTAGCTGATTGGCTAGTTGTTTGGCTGCCGCCTGCCTTGCTATTATTTCCTCGGGCAAGGCGGCTTTTAAAAGCCATTGGGCCCATTCCCTGCGGCCGGGCCAACTTTCTGCGCGATGGGTATATTGGTATAAGGAAGCTCTTCCAAAAAGATCGATATCCTGCGCATAGTCATGCACCGTTGGTAAGAATTCTTTCCCATCGAAGCGCTGATGGTAATTACCCCCGGCAACGGCAAGCTCTTCTTCATTAATGGCGATCAAATAGGTGGTATGTACTATTTGCTCCGAGGTGTTTACTGCCGCCACTACCAACCGAAGGAATGCGGCAAGACAGATGAATATTAAAACAGAAGGAAAAATTTGAAACACAGGCCATTGCCATACCACTAAACCGATGGCGACCACTATGCAAAATAACCTCGCCCACGCAACCCTAGCCCCAAAGGATTTCAATTGCCGCAGGCTGGCATTATGCTTATCAATATTTTGCTGGTATACGTTGATGGGCTAAGATAAAGGGAAAGAATCTATTCAAAGGGATTTTGGGTTGGATCTCTTCTGGTATCAATCAAACGAAGCAAGTAAACTGCGTTTTCATCGCTTTCAAAATATAACCTATTGTGTTTTGTAATAGACACCGACCTTACACCCGGCATATTATAGGCCAATTTCCCCCCACTGAAACCAGTTCTGATTGCTTCTATTTTGGTAAAAAGTTTTTCTTTAAATTCATTTCCTACTTTTTCAGGCCATTCTGCATCCAGGTATTCCAAAACAATCTTCACATCTTCTACAATTTCAGGAGACCAAATAACATGTTTCAACTTACTCATCTGCTTAATATTTTCAAAGCGCCTTCATGAGTAATCCCATTTCCATTCTTTATTGAATTTTGTGCAAGTTCAATTTTTTGCCTGAACCCATCAGTTCTTTCCCAATCAAAACTTTCCCCTTCATCCGCATTAATTGAAGTTGTAAGTAATTCTTCAATTTCCAATAACAAAGCCTCATCATTCGTTATCTCAACTTTTGAACGAATGCTATGTTTTATAAGTTCTAAATTCATACTCTAAACTTTAAGTTAAATGTAAAAAATCGCCTATTTATTATTCGAGATTTGAAATAAAACCTGACTTATTCACTTTCTTTAAAAATAGACAAAGGCAATTCAAAACCCGGCATCACATCATATCCAGATAAATGGCCTGAAAAATCTGTAATTACTTCTACTTCCTTATTGACGTGATACACATAGACCTTTTGTTCAACCGGATCAATTAAATACCCCAATAATGCCCCATTCTCCATATACTCTGTCATCTTTTCCTTTAAAGTTTTCAGGCGGTCAGATTCAGAGCGGATTTCCATTACAAATTCAGGACATACTCTTGCATACCTTTTCAATTCCCCTCTAGAAAGTGCATTGTATCTATCCGGAGATATCCAGAAAACATCAGGACTTCGAACAGCTCCATTGGGAAGGGTAAAACCAGTGCTAGAACTGAATGCCTCACCGCCATTTTTATTAGCCCAAAGTTTTACATAGAATGCGGCATCAAGTTCCATACCGCCGGTTTCGGTAGCTAAAGGTGGCACAATAAAAATATTCCCGTGTTTGTCCCTTTCAATGCGGTTTTCATTCATTTGCGAAGCAAAATCAAAAAATTCATCATCAGTCATGCTCCACCGATCCGGAAAATTCAATTCCTGCTGATCTACAATCAACTTCATAATTCTTCCATTTTTGATTAATAAAGATATAAAAA
>CAYUGH010000180.1:0-4897 GCA_964444195.1 uncultured Chitinophagaceae bacterium | reverse complement strand
CCTACGATTTATTCAAACAACTCAAAATAGACTACCTAACTTAACGGAGTTAGGGCTTAAAAAAATGGAAACCAGCGTAATGACCAATACAAGCAGCAGTACATTATTTCCCGCCCCGGATGCCATCCACTGTCCCAATTTCCCGATTAAACCTGCCTTTTCCAATTGGTTAGCCAGGGTAATGCCACCCCCAAACAACAACAATATGCCCCAGGCCATTTTACCGGTATCCTCCCAACGCAATAAAGTTTTGCCAATACCCTTTTTATCCCCGCTTGGAAGCACAAAAAGCAATACAGCGCCCAAAACAGCAATCAGGTTATCATCCAGTTTCAGGCCGGTTAGCTTATTAATAATTTCCCTGAAAATCCACAGGAACGCGGTAAAACCAAAGACTGCCAGTACGCGCTTTTCGGGGGTTTTTAGCTTTCCCAACTGCTTCAATTCACTGTGAATGAGTTGCCTTGCAGCCGCATCGTCTTTTAACTGCAACCTGAAAAGCCATTTGGTCATTACCCAGTACAGGCTAAGCATCAGCAATACCGCCATGGGAAAACCAATCATCATCCAATCGGAAAAGGCGAAAGTGTATCCATATTGTTTTTTAAGAAAAGCGGCAAAAGCCACATTGGGCGGAGTGCCAATCAATGTGGCAATGCCCCCGAAATTGCTTGCATAGGCAATGCTCATCAGCAGGCAAATGGCCATATTATGTACAGCCTTATCCTGCTCACGCCCCCGTTCAAGTACGGTTACCACGCTTAGCGCAATAGGGTACATCATCATGGTGGTAGCCGTATTACTAAGCCACATGCTTATAAAGCCGGTGGCAAAAATGAAACCGAGAATGATTCTTCGTCCACTCGTTCCGGTAAATTGAACCACGCTTAAAGCAATGCGCCGGTGCAGGTCCCATTTTTCAATGGCCAACCCAATCATAAAACCACCCATGAATAAAAAGATAGCAGGATTGGCATAGGGGCCGGTGGTTTCCGCTGTATCGGCAATCCCCATCAATGGAAATAATACGATGGGCAACAGCGCCACAACGGGCATGGGCAATACCTCCGATACCCAAAGCGCAATCATCAGCGCGGCACAGGCGAGTACCTTTTGCCCTAATGGCTCTACACCAAATGGGTTAAAAATGAGCAAGCCGGCAAACAACAAGCATGCTACAGTTATGGAAATAATTCTTTTATTCATTCCACTGAATGGATTTGGGCCCTAAGATATTCCCGTGAACCAAACTTTGTACATAAATGTTTCAACCCGGCATTAATTTTGTTGAGTCCCATTGGCTTTCATTCGTTTCTTTTTAAAACAATCTTATGCTTCAATCTTCCTCGCTCAACTTTCTTAAAAAACTGAAAACCAACAATACTAAAGAATGGATGGATGCCAACCGCGACGCTTACCTCGCTACGAAGGCCGATTTCGAAAGTTTTACGGGTGAATTGCTTGCCGTACTGGCCAAAACCGACCCTAACCTGGCGCCACTCCAGGTAAAGGATTGCACATTCAGGATAAACCGCGATATCAGGTTCAGCAATAATAAAGCGCCCTATAAATCGAACATGGGATGTTATATTGCCCGGGGTGGAAAGAAATCTCCGTTCGCCGGGTTTTACTGCCATATTGAACCGGGACAAAGTTTTTTAGCAGGCGGGCTTTGGATGCCTGAGCCCGATGTGCTGAAAAAAGTGCGGCAGGAAATTGATTATAATTTTGATGACTTTAAAAAGATCATTAACGCTAAAAAGTTCAAAGCCACATTCGGCGATCTTGATCGCAGCGAAGGGGCAACGCTCAGCCGTCCGCCCAAAGGCTATGAGGCTGAGAACCCCGCCATTGAATACCTGAAACTGAAAAGCTTTTTAGTGATGGTAAAGCTGGATGAAAAAATGCTGACGGATAAAGGGCTGGTAAAATACCTTTCAGGGCTTTGCGATACCATGAAGCCCTTTGTGGATTTTCTGAATATTGGGGTTGAAGGGGAATAAGAATCGGGAAAATTATCCATATTTTTATTCAAAAATCAAGAGGTCAAACTATGAAATAAAAATTTAGCTTTTGCATACCCTTAAAGAATGCATTACCTAACAATTGCCAACAAAAAAATGAGTCAACAATATAAAAACCTAACGAAATGAAAAAGGATTCTTACAGTCTGAAGGAAATTAGTGAATGGCCAGGAACTGGGCAGGTTATTTTACCCAATGTTCAGCGCGGATTTGTTTGGAAACCTTGGCAAATTGAAGATTTGTGGGATTCGCTGATGAGAAAATATCCCGTGGGGGTGTTCATTTTATCGCCCACCAAAAATGATCGTCAAAAATTTGAAATGCTCGACGGCCAACAACGTGCAACTGCCATTTGTTTAGGTTTTGGTACTCAATTATTCAGGCAGATGAAAGCTGACGATTTGGCGCGAGTCTTTATTGACCTGGATTATCCAAGTGAAAATGACAGATGGCTTTACCTTTTCCGAGTTATTACAAAATGGCATCCATGGGGTTATCAAAAGCAAGACAACAGCAAACCCCTTGAATCAGCAAGCATACATAGAGCACTGCGTTCCTATAAAGTTGGGGATCACTTGATTACCCCTCTTGACCATTTTTTTCCATATGATTCTTTGTTGCCAATTCCCTTTGAATTTTTTATCCAGGCAGAGAATTATGCAAGCTTAGTAGAACTTATTAAGGGATGGAAATGGTGGGAGAAATTAAAAGAAGACTGGCTTAAGAAGGCTAAAAGAAATTCAGCTGAAATCAGAAGAGATCCCCAAAGAAAGGGGCAAAAAGTGTTATTAAGCACAGAAGTAGCCATTTTTAACCGGATAAAGGAAATATTTGAAAGAACTCAGGAACTTATAACCGAAGAAAAAGGATTCAGAATCCCTGTTTCTTATTTCAATTTTGAAGAATTGAAAAACAGGAAATCTTCTGTAAGAAGTAACATTAAGAAACTTGATAACCCAGAAAGCCTTGAACTACATGATGTTACCTTTGAAGAAAATGATGAGCTAGAAAACTTATTTGTAAGATTAAATGCAAGCGGAACACCTTTGAGAGGAGAGGAACTAAATTATTCAATGTTGAAGGCCCATATAACCCCGGACTTAATTCAACTCATTGAAAACAATAGCAGGCCGTTGTTTAAGCCCGCACGTTTTATTACAATAATTTACCGATTATATCAGCACGATCCCAACAATAGTAATGGAATACAGCACGATTCGCTGAGCATGAAAATAAAGCCAAGGCAATTTCAAAAAACTGTCAATAGCAAAAGCGCTCTGAAAAATTTTGAAGAGTATGTGGCAGATCTAATAGCACCAACAAATGGGAGCAGTAATGTATTGAATTACTGCAGGTCATTACTCGAATACAAAAAGGACGAAAATGATTATGGACTTCCGTATTTTATAATTACCCGGATTGCCGAAACAGCTCCTGAACTCATGTTTGTAATTCTTTACCGATT
The DNA here is from genome assembly GCA_964444195.1 of uncultured Chitinophagaceae bacterium. Taxonomy (GTDB): domain Bacteria; phylum Bacteroidota; class Bacteroidia; order Chitinophagales; family Chitinophagaceae; genus Phnomibacter. The sequence continues at coordinate 1,408 of CAYUGH010000180.1, read as the reverse complement.
GAAGATATCGAAGGATAGAATTGATCTCAATTCCAAGGAACACAGACGCATGTTAGGTATAATAACACTTTGTTATTGGCTTGGAAAAGGCGGAAAGCTTAGGGATTATTCAAAGTTATTAAGTAATATTTGGCCCTGCCTTCATACTTTAAACCAGGAATTATTCTGGTCACCTACCACAATACAGCGAGCTATGCTTGGGAATGTTTTGATTCCTTTTCCTAATAATGACCAAAAGGACAACAAAGAAAGCCTATGGTTAATTAAAATACTAGGATCTGGGACTCGAAACGATATTATTACCAGGTTAGAAAAGGAGACAAATTATGGACTTTTTTTTACAACTACATTGTTTAACAAGGAACTAATTCTTTACAGCCAACGGAATTTTCTGAGTAATATTTTTAAGAATATTGAATTTGATGCAGAAGATACAGATCGTCCTTTTGATTGGGACCATATTGCTCCTGAAAGTTTTATAGAAAAACAAAAAGGGATTAACAAGTCTTTGAAAAAGATATATGGGTCTATTGGAAATTTCCGAGCATGGCCTTTCGGATTAAACAGGATGGATAAGGACAGTCCACCTTATGATAAATTCCTTCCCTCATTAAAATTAATAAGTTCAAAGGAACAGAATGAAAAGTCAGGACTTTCGACCTTTAATTTATTTTTAGAAAAACACTCTGCACTTATTGAAGAAAATAAAAGTGAACTGCATCCTTTCCTTAAGTGGTCTACTTGTGAGCCAGAATGGCAGAATTTGAAGAGTAGGGAAATAATCAAAACCAATAATTGGACACAATACTACAAGGCCATCATCAATCGCTGCTACAATTTAATTGACCATTGGTATAAAGATCATTTAATCGAAGAATTGATTCCTAGCGGAAAAGCTAATTTTAATCAAATTTTTGATTCTAGAAAATGGAAAATCCTTTCTGAGAAGGACGAGCTTGATGATGTTTTTAACTTAGAAACTTCAACAAATTATCTTAGTAAAAACCCAATAATGGTCAAAGGGCAGGAGCTGTACTTTTATTTTATTTACAGCATTGATCCGGATAGAATTTTAGAGAACAATGGGATAGAATTTGGCCTTTGGGAGAAGATAAATAAGCGTTTTATAAAAGAACTTAAAATCCCAGAAGCTAAAAAATCAAAGTACCAAACTGACCAGAAAAATTATATTCAGTCCTATTTTACAATCATTTCCTTTGAGCTAACCTCGTATTCCAGGCTTTTTTTAGAAATTTCAGATTGGATTGCAACCTTTCCTGATAAGGAAATTTCAAGCAGGGTAAATGATTTCAAAGAATCCATAAAAAAAGAATCCATGATCTTCAAGCAGCAAAATAAATTGCATTAAAGTAAATTACCCTCTGAGAAATTTTTTTAAATCAAAAAA
>CAYUGH010000179.1:0-4954 GCA_964444195.1 uncultured Chitinophagaceae bacterium | reverse complement strand
TATGAAGAAGTGCTGTTTGAATTTGAAATACCTTTAAATATTACACCGGGCATCGATACTGTTAAAGTTGGACAAGAACTTATGTTGATAGCAGATTTCTCAGATTCATTATTTGATGTGTATTCGCAAAAAAAATATTACCTGCCAAAATTCGACCTAAAAATCGTTGCGGTTATTAAAAAGTTAATAAACCCGATCTTTGATATCGTTGATCAGCCTGGCGCTACCAATAAATTTACATATACAACTACAATAGGCTGGTTAAGTAATTTTAGCGAAACCTTTGCAGATGTAAATTGGTTGTACGAGAATCATCGCTACAAATTAACTACGAAGCTAATAACCCAGGAAACAGGGGTGTTTATCGTTAGATTTTACCACAGCACAGGTACAAAAGGAAGTACTTCCCTGCCTCAAGAATTAGCACCTAATGAACCTGGCGTAAAACGCTTTCCACTAATGCGGCACATGCGCCCCATATTTAATGATGGCAATACTCATTTTAATATTTACAAAGACAATTGCAAAGAGAGGGATTCCAACGAAGCTACTAACTGGGTAGAGGGAAGAGGAACCTACACTTTTGTAGTAAAATAAATGAAGTTGGCCGAGTTTAATAAGCACGATATAACCCTGCGCTATGGCGGTGGGCAGGTGGGCAATACGCTTGGCTCACGCGAAATTTACAACAGTATGTGGCGTGAATATTCGCATGCCACCCACTATGCTGGCCTGTTCGCACAAAACAGCCCATCCGGCCAATCCATTGCCAGCGATTACTGGTGGCAGTACAACAAATATTTACTGGTACGTACCGGGCTTGGCGATAAAACCGATGCCGGGGCGCAACGAACGGGGCTGATTGAGGCATGGGGATATTTTGCAGGGAATACAGGTTTAGTTTGGAAGTACAATGCAGGAATTTTCATTAATAATCCTGCAATAACCCTAATTCGACGTGATGAAATTCGGCAATTAGAGAACCAGCGAAACAACAACGGAATAGCAATATCCCAGCTGTCTTTAGTCTTCCAGGCAAGCTTTCTCGTAGAAATCCCTGCCGAATTGTAATCAAAAGCTGAATGCTATCCTGAGTTTGCAACTCAGGATTAGCTTGGCTTAAGTACTTAGTACAAAAAATCTATTTCAAGCAGGCCGCATTGTTTCACGCCGCATTTGGTGTTTTAGCAAAGCGGCACCAAATGCTCCCGTGCGCTTAGAGGATTTTTTTAACGAACCTCCAACATAAAACTGCCTTTCCAACTCTTGTCCATCCTTTCCAGCTAATGCAGCACCTGAAATTAGCCTGCTAAAAAAATAACTAAACAACGACTTTTGTATCTTTAATCTTCAGCAGCGCCAGGTAAATGGAGCACAAAATACCGCCACACGCCAATTCGTTAACGTTGGTTGAAACTTTTATTAGTGCCCGCTGCAACGAAAAGAAAACATTTGGCGTCAACTAAAAAACCATACTGCAAATGATCAAGAATCAAATCTCAATTAACACCATTACGAAAAGAATTTTTTTAGTAACCCTTCCTGTTTTGTTTTTATTTTCATGTGAAAAAGAAGGCGGTCTTCCACGCGTTGAAACTATTACCAGCGGGAGTAAATGGACTCTTCAAATTGGAAGCTCCCCAGCAGATGTTTATAGCCAACTCCAGAGACTGGGAGAAGAAAAGCAATTTGCTGACGTTGCAGTAGCTTATCGCCTACCTTATTCACACCCTGAAGAGATACAAAATCGTTTGGATTTGTATCGTTCTATTACTTTACAAAATAATTCTGGACGTATAGAACGAGTTGTTATCGAATTCAACCAAGATAAGGTAAGTTCAATGCAAATAGGCGGAGCTATGTTAGATAGTGTGTCAAAATGGCCTCAGGACACTCCAGATGAAATAACAATACATAACAATGATTTAGTTGAAAATATATACGCTAAACTTTTAGCGATTTATCGAATACCGGCATATAGCAATTATCAAATGATTCTACCCGACAAAGCACTTGAAAAATCTTTTGACCCTGATATGGCTAATTATAAAGAATGGAGGTTTAATTTTTCTACGGATGTTCGAACTGGAAGAAGTGGCATGTCTTCCGTTACACTATATTTTAAAAATGCAAAACTATACAAAATTAGATATGACTATAATGAGTATGATGTTTATAATTAGAAGGTAGCTATTTAGCATCAGATCTTTGAAGAAGAATAACAGCACATATATTGCCGCCTTAACTTAACCAATTTTGCAGAATTAGCTATTTTGACCAGGTAAAGAATAATGACTTGGGAAAAAGGAAACAGCATAATTGTACCAAAAGCATCAGCTTTAGCCGAGGTTGGTGTTCCATATACCAAACGCCTCCAACCGCGCCGCATTTGGTGTTTTAGCAAAGCGGCACCAAATGCTCCTGTGTTCAGTGGATTGGGGTAACAACCCTCAAAAATAAAATGGGCTTCCTAACTCTTGTCATCTCTTCCAGCGAATGCCAGGCGTGCCGGAGCGGCAGTGAAGAATTTCGGCTACTCAGGCGTATTGGAGATGCGGGTCATAAGACACCGCATCGGCGACTTCGGGGGAAGACCGGCACGGGCATAAAAACTCTGCTCATTGGATGCAACCCTTTTCCGGGCGTAAGAATATTTCCAAATGACCCTCAAATGAAAATTATCCCCCATTTTTACCTGTATAAAAATTTCTGCATGAACACCACCCGTTTTGCCTTCGTCTTATCCATTTTTGCCTGTATCTCCAGTTTTGCCCAGCAAGGTAAAAGCCCCGTTTTGGTTACCGACCTGCTTGAAATAAAAACCGCAGGAAATATAACCCTGACCAATGACGGAAAAAAAATGGCCTATACAATAATCTCCATAATTACTGACGAAAAAAATGCAGGGGAATATAAGTACCAAACCCAAATATGGGTTGCGCAAACATGGGGCAGCATGCTGCAGCAGCAATTTACTACGGCGCCCGAGGGGGCATCACAACCCGCATGGAGCCCCGATGGTACCCGGCTTGCATTTGTAAGGGCGGTGGAGAATGTTCCGCAAATTTTCCTGGCAACCATGGCAGGGGGCGAACCGGTTCAGCTTACCAAAATGCCCAACGGCGCCTCAGGACCGGTTTGGAGCCCCGATGGCAAAAGGATTGCCTTTACCGGCAGCATTCCGCTAAGGGCCTATGTAAACGATTCTGTTTTGAACAAAACGGGTGATATGCCGGCTTATGCCATGGAAAAGCCGGGTATTTCAAATAGCTTTTTAAAGAATACGACGGAAAAACCCAATGCCAACGGAACACTTGAAGAAGTACGCGCCTATCTCTATAAAAATGAGCAGGACAAAAAGGCCAAGGTGATCACCAGGCTCAATTTTCAGCAGGAAGCGGTTACAAGCAATGAAATGAGCGTGAACCATGTATTTATCATGGCCGCTGAACCAGGCGCCAAGCCTAAAGCGATTACCAAAGGGTTTATTTCGTTTTCAAACCCACAGTTTGTTCCGGGTAGTGCACTGCTGGTGGTTGAGGCGCAGGCCTTCCCAAAAACCAACCCCGACCGTGCGCTGGAACGGGGCATTTATACGGTAGATACAACGGGTGGAAACCTGAATTTGATGATGGGCGATTCGGGGGTTGTGTATTCTGCCGCTGCTATTTCGGGTTCGGGTAAATGGCTTGCTTACCAAAAGGGCAAAACCAGCTTTGTAGCCGTGCCCGACCTGTACATAATTCCTGTTCAGCCCAATGCAAAACCGGTAAAAGTTGAATATGACCGCAATAAGGGAAACCTGACCTGGAGCGATGATGACCGGTACCTCTATTTTGCTTCGGCTTCCAATGGAGGAGCAGTGCTTAACCGGTACGATGTTCAGGCTAAACAGGTGGCGCGGCTTACTTCTTTCGACGAGGGTATCAGCAGTTTTGATGTTAAATCGGGTGTACTTGCCTATACCAAAATTGCAGTTACAAACCCTTCCGAACTTTTTGTTGCCGACCCCGATGCCAACAATCCAAAACAGGTAACATCGCTGAATAGCTGGGTAAAAGATAAAAAACTGAGCCTCCCTGAGAAGCATAGTTTTAAAAACGAACTTGGGCAGGAGATTGAATATTGGGTGATGAAGCCGGGCAATGTTGAAGCCGGTAAAAAATTTCCTTTACTGCTTGAAATTCATGGGGGGCCAACCGCCATGTGGGGGCCGGGCGAAGCCAGCATGTGGCATGAGTTCCAATATTTCTGCAGCAAGGGCTATGGGGTGGTGTACTGCAACCCAAGGGGAAGCGGTGGCTATGGAGAGGCTTTTATGCGGGCCAACATAAATGACTGGGGCAAGGGCCCCATGGGCGATGTAATGGGCTCGCTTAACAAAACCGTGGCCGAAGGTTGGGCTGATACAACTAAGCTGTTTGTAACAGGCGGCTCTTATGCAGGTTACCTGGTGGCTTATATAATTGGCCACGATACACGGTTTGCCGCAGCCTGCGCACAACGCGGGGTGTACGATCTCCGTACCTTTTTTGGCGAAGGCAACGCATGGCGGCTGGTGCCCAATTATTTTGGCGGATACCCATGGGAAAAAAAGACCTATGATATCCTCGAGCGTGAATCGCCAATTACCTACGTAAAAAATATTCGTACCCCGCTCATTATGTTTCATGGCGAGCAGGACCTGCGCACCGGGGTTATCCAGGGCGAGCAATTTTACAAAAGCCTGAAAGTGTTGGGTCGGGAGGTGGAATATGTGAGGCACCCTGGAGGAACCCATGAATTGACCCGTTCCGGGAACAACAGGCAGCGGATAGATCAGATGCTGCGTACCTGGGAGTTTTTTGAAAGATATATGGGGGCGAAATAGATTTCCGGCAAAAATATGCCCGCTCCAAACATATATGCAATGGCTGCATGGTATTGATAAATGAAAGTGTTATGGGTAAAATAC
>CAYUGH010000178.1:0-4983 GCA_964444195.1 uncultured Chitinophagaceae bacterium | reverse complement strand
TATCTCCTTCAATGTTTTTATTGATGAGCGGGGTAGTGGTATCGTGGGTTACATCGGTTACAATTGCAATATCGGGTTTCAGCCTGCGGGCAATCATTTCGGCGCCGCGTAATCCTATTTCTTCCTGTACGGCATTTACTACGTATAGTGTGTAAGGCAACTTCACCTTTTGTTCTTTCAGTATCCTTGCGGTTTCTGCTATCATAAAACCCCCGATACGGTTATCGAAAGCCCGTGCAATCATAAAATTATAAGCAAGTTCGTCAATACCCTCCTCGTACGTAACAACTGCTCCAATATGTATTCCAAGATCTTCCACTTCTTTTTTAGTGCGCGCCCCGCAATCGAGCCATAGGTTGTCCACCTTGGGAATCGGTTCTTTCTGGTCGGGAGTACCGAAACGTGTATGTATGGCCGGCCATCCAAAAACGGCTTTCACCAGCCCTTTTTTACCATGAATGATCACTCTTTTTGCAGGCGCGATCTGGTGGTCAACGCCTCCGTTCCGTTTGAGGTAAATTAATCCCTGGTCGGTAATATAGTTTACAAACCAACTGATTTCGTCGGCATGGGCTTCAATGACTACCTTAAAGGGCTGGCCTGGGTTAATAACTGCCACGGCAGTTCCATACGGATCGGTGAGTATTTCATCGGCATATGGTTTTATGTAATTCAGCCAAACACGTTGCCCGCTGTTTTCAAATCCAACTGGGCTGGGAGTATTCAGGTATTCTTTCATGAAATTCATTGCCTGTTCATCCAATCCGGATGCTTTCTTTTCTGCCTTTTTCTTGCTTTTAGCCATAGTTTATTTTAGTATTTTATTGAGCAAAATCTTTTGCCTTTGCAATTTGCCAAAGTAATCGAACTCCTTTCAAATAAAAAAGGTATCCGGCAAAATGCGGGAAGTTTAAAAAATCCTGAAAAGTGGGGTTAATTATTGCGGATTAAAATGGGTTGGTCAGCCTGAACGGTGTCGCTTAGATTACCTGCAAGGTCTCTTGTCCAGAACTGGAATATGGCCGTATCAACTCCTGCGCACAGGTTTAGGTTCCATACGGGCGCTGAGGGGTCAATAATACCAATGATAAAGGTAATATCAACTTCTGCAACAAGGTTTGCTTTTGGTGGCACATCGGGCATTTTATAGGGAATGGTTAGTGCCGACCCCGGGCATTTGCGTGTAGAAGCTTTAATCCAGATGCTGTCGGTTATGTCTCCTTCTTTATCTGAAAGTTGCAGTTTGAATTGGAGGTAGTCGCCCTGGCTTAAATCATATGAAGCGGCCTGTTTAAATTTCAGGGTGGGCTTGGTTTCAAAAGTGGTTTTTTCGCAGGCGAGGGCAATCAGGGATAAAATAAATACGGCTACTATCGCTTGAAGTACTGACTTTTGTTTGTTCATAGTTCAAAATTAATGCTATTCGTTCATGAGTTATCCAATCGGTTTTACACCCGGGGATATTTTTAACGTTAAAAGTGAGGATTTCGTTGCATGGGCGGGGAAGGTTTTTCGTTTCCAGTATCAATTTAACCAGGGTTACCGCCAATTCTGTCAGCTAAGGAAAGGATTTCCAACCGTCGTTAATGGGAATGATTGCGATTTAGAAGTCCATTTCCCTTCATCCATTCCATTTCTGCCTATTTCTTTTTTTAAAACCCATAGCATTTTTACTGGCACCGGCAAGCCAGAAAAAATATTTACCAGCAGTGGAACATCCGGCATGGAGGTTAGCAGGCATTTAGTGGCCCGGCTTGATATGTACGAGGAAAGTTTTACCCGTGGGTTTACTGAGGCTTATGGAAACCCGGAGCAATATGCAATTCTTTGCCTGTTGCCCTCGTACCTTGAACGGGAAGGCTCCTCACTTATTTACATGGCCCAAAGGCTGATTGAGCTTTCGCAAAATCCGGACAGTGGATTTTTCCTGGAATCAAAGGGGCGATTGATTGAAGTTTTAAAGAGGCGTGAGCGTGAAGGCCAAAAAACTTTGTTGCTTGGGGTAAGTTTTGCGCTTCTCGATTTGGCATTGGAAAACCCGATGGATTTAACCAATACCAGCATCATGGAAACCGGAGGTATGAAGGGCCGGAAAAGAGAAATGACCCGGGGAGAATTGCATAGTATTCTTAAAATGGCTTTCAGCGTCCAAAATATTCACAGTGAATATGGGATGACAGAGCTTTTATCCCAGGCTTATTCAAAAGGCGAGGGGATTTATGAATGTCCACCCTGGATGCGGGCTTTTGTTCGTGAAGAGGATGACCCATTTTCAATAAAAAGCCATGGTGCCGGAATACTTTGCATGGCTGACCTGGCAAATCTTTATTCCTGTTCCTTTATAGAAACTGCTGATGCAGGCCGCGTTTTTCCGGATGGAAGCTTTGAAGTATTAGGAAGGATTGACCATTCGGATATCAGGGGTTGTAGCCTTATGATAATTTAACATCTTTTTGTCTTATTGGTTAATTGGTTTTTTCGATCTGATGTATAAATTGTTCTCCCAAACAGAAATCTAACTTTAAAACATGCGTTATGAGAAAAATTATCTCCATAGGGTATTCAATTTTACCGGTTCTTATTTTCATAATTTCCATGCAACGGTTGGTCGCACAACCATCTCTTACAATTGATGCTATCCTGAATACTAATTTTCAGCAGGTTCAGGGAGGTAATATTGCAGCAGGCGCATTACTGTTGGATGCAGACAATTTTTTTGGTGTATTCAATATGGGAAGTACCATAATTCGAAAAGGCAATTCATTTGCCATGATAAAGGCAAATGGCGAAACGGTGGTACCATTTAATACTTATCGAAGTCTTGCAGCGGCCTGCCCTGAAAAGTTGAATAATAAATGGCTGCATAACGGGCTGTTTAGTTTTGCTGATGATAAAAGCATGGGATATATTGACGAAAACGGGAAGCGGATTGTTGGAACCCCAAGTGATAAATTAACGGTTGATAAATTTCATTTTGAGAATATACTGCAAAAGCCATATAAATATATTGATAAAAGCGGTAAAATTTGGTTGCACAAGGAACAGCTAACCAATATTTCGGAAGGGATTGGCATCACCATGCGCTCTTCGCCTAAACAGGCCTATTTAAAAATATCAGGAGAGGTGGTTGCTGAAGATGAATTTGTAAACAGCCGTCCATTTTCAGAAGGACTTGCAATGATTGGCAAAAAGGACCAATTTGGAGTAGTGAAATATGGCTTCATGGATAAAAGCGGGAAAGTGGTAATCCCTCTTCAGTTTAGTATTCCACCGTCTGATTTTTCAAGTGGATTGGCCAGGGTTGAGCCTGCTCGGAAGGATGAGTTTCAATATGGATTTATCAACAAAAAAGGTGATTTGGTTTGGAAGCAAACTCAACAGAACATTGCTGCGTATGGCGAAATCAGGGGCTTTTATCAAGGTATTGCCATAACTTCAAAAGGGCTAATGGATACCACATTTACCTTTCTGCCCTATGCTAAATTGTATGAAAAAATTGGTTTAAAGGGGCAAATAAGCCTGGCAAGTAATGATGATTTTACAGTGGTTGGCGGAAATCGTGTACTTATTTTTTCCTTTCAGGGAAATATGAATAAAATAAATTCAAAGGTTAGGGATTATGGAATTATAAACCTGAATACAGGAAAAGTAGTTTTGCCATGTTTTCACCTTGATGGAACAAAAGGTATTTTAATTTTTGATCCGGTTTCTAAACTTGCATTCGCAAAAGTAATAACAGGTTTTGCCCAGGGAGGGGTGTTGCAGGTGAAGGAAGGATTTATAAATGAAGACGGTAAATTTGCCATTACCATGAAAGAGAAAAGTACCTGGTAATTGTCCGAAATTTATTTAGCTGAAGAAAAAGATATTTCGTTCAGGTGAATGTGATCGTTTATAAGTTGTTTCTTTCGTAAGTCATGTTTTTGTTGGGAAACCATTCAAAAAATACATCCTGCCACAAATAGTTTTTCTGGCATAAGTTTTATTATGCCCCAAACTGCCTGAAATGGTGGTCAAGATGCTTGTAAAACATGTTATTCCATTCTGTTGATGTCAGTTTTCCAAAAGCGTGTGATTCCTTTCCTTCAAAAAAAACTGAACCTGCTTTTTGGGTTTTTTCGATAAAGGAAATGAGTCTTTCCTTTTCTGCCCCGTAGTCTTTAGATCCTTTTATTTTAAAATCTGAACCTGTAGGCGAACCTTGTTTATAGGGTACTTCATTTACAATTTTGGGTTTCACCAAAAGCTTAAGGATCGGTTTTAATATGCCTGGAATGGGTTTGTATTTTTCTGGCTCAAAAACGTATTCGTAAGCTACATTGCAATGCGCCACCATTTGACCCGCATCCATGGTTCCCCAAAGTGGTTTGGCTTCCGGAGAAATTTTTTGAAGTCTTTCAACAAGTTGGGCAGTAACCTGAGGATCAAAAACATTTGGTAGCGCCATGGGATTTTTTTTAGCTGTTTTAATTTATAATGGATGAAGGTATGAGTGCTTTCAAACTGATGAAGACAAAGGTTTGAAGGAAGGGGTAATAATTGAATGAATGGATAAAACTCAAGCAAATTCAAGGCTCATCAATTCGATTCCGAGTTCCCTTATTCCGGATAAGATGCGAATTTTTTGCTTTTCAGAAGGTTTTTTTACACCGGTTACATATTGCGATAACAGGGATTCATTCATTCCAATTCTTTTGCTGATGGCTTTGGCATTAATTTCTTTGTAATAATCGAAGAATTGGGGTAAATCAAGACTTATTTCAATATTGTTTTCATTAATCAAAGGCTGATTTTTATGCTCAAACCAGGAATTGATTGCATCTAAGATATTAGCCCTCAACTCAACCATATTTTCCCCAGTTGTATAAACTGGATAAGCCTCTGCAAAGGCGGAAAAGCCGGTATTAGTTTTTTCAACAGTAAACTTCACCCTTTTCATTTTCAATAAATTATTTCAAACCTGCTTGTTTCAATATTTTTTCA
>CAYUGH010000177.1:0-5056 GCA_964444195.1 uncultured Chitinophagaceae bacterium | reverse complement strand
TGAATAAGTCAATGAGTGAATAAGTCAATGAGTGAATAAGTCAATGAGTGAATAAATGGTGAGTTGTGAGTAGTGAATGGAGTTTGGGTGGGGGAGTATGTGTGGCGTTTGCAAACCTCAAACCCAAACCTCAAACCAACCATAAACAACAAACACTAAACGATAAACAAATGATGGGCGCAATTTGCAACTAACTTTGCTTTTATGGGCTTATTTTATACACAAACTATTGACGAAACCACCAAGCTGGCCGTTTGGAAGATTGAGGAGCCGGAATCTTTTTTCCTCGAAAAAGTGCCGCTCAGCCGCGAAATTACCCATCCTGCCAAACGTTTGCAGCATCTTGCAGGCCGTTATTTGCTTCAATACTTGTTTCCCGATTTTCCAATCCGGCTCATTCAGATTGCCGATACCCGCAAGCCCTACCTGCCTGAAGATCCTTTTCATTTCAGCATTTCGCATTGTTCCAACTATGCCGCAGCCATTGTAAGCACCCAAAAAAGGGTTGGTATTGATGTGGAGCAGCCTACCGAACGCATCCTGCGGGTGATGAAAAAGTTTTTAAGCGAAGAAGAACGTTCGCTGATTACACCCCACAACAGCGACCAACTGGTAAAAATGGGAACCCTTTTTTGGAGCGTAAAGGAAGCCATGTTTAAATGGTACAGCCATGGCGAAATTGATTTTATTGAACACCTGCACATCCGTGGGCTGAATGAAGCTCATGAAAATACCGGAACTGTTTCAGCGCAATTTACCCTCCACCAAAGCATGGCTATGACGCTCCCTTACCGTTTTTGGGATGACCTGGTGTTAACCTGGGTAACGGTTTAGGGCAGGCTATTTCTTCAACCGGACCATTAGTACATCATGTGCCCCAAGCGTTAATTTTAATGGGGTTTGGGTGGTTCCTAAATCTTTCCGGTTAAAGAGGTCCCGTATTGTAAAAGTTTCCTTACTAAGGTCGTTCCATCTTTTGGCAAGGTCATCTTCCAGCGGATGTTTTTTCCAGTCGAATTCCATATTTGAGGGCTGGTTGTTCATATTTACAAAAACCAGCGCCCATTCATTGTTGTCAAGCGGCTTCATCCAAATTTCCATGTTGTTTTCGTTTGAAAACCTGAAACCCTGGATGCCAAGCTTGTCCTGGTTAACGGCTATCACTTCTTTGTTGGTAAGGGTTTTTAAGGTTTCCTTGCTCATGGCACGAATGTCGTTTCCCAAAATGAGCGGAGAGGTTAAAATACTCCACATGGCAAAATGGCTGCGGTCTTCGGCATCGGTCATGCCGTTGCCTACTTCCATCATATCAAAATCGTTCCAATGGTCGGGGCCGGCAAACGGTTTAATGCCTTTGCGCAGGTTGATTATTTTCCAAATCCCAAGCGATGACCATGAACCATGCCCGATTTCGCAATCCCAGCAATTGGTGATATCGCCGGTGGCGCGCCACATATGTCCAATATCCTTGCCCCATTTCCAGGGGTCATTATCTCCCCATTCGCAAATGCTGAAAATCATCGGGCGCCCGGCGGTAAAAATGGCATCGCGCATGGTGGTGTAAGCACCCTGTGCGTTGGTATTCGGTGTATTGCACCAATCGTATTTCAGAAAATCAACACCCCATGAGGCATAAGTGCGCGCATCCTGGTATTCGTGCCCGCGGGTACCGGGATATCCTGCGCAGGTTTTGGTTCCGGCACAATTGTAAATGCCGAATTTCAAGCCCTTCGAATGGATATAATCGCCCAGGGCTTTCATACCTGAAGGAAATTTATCGGGATGAGGCAGCAGGTTGCCGTTTGCATCGCGCTCCATGGCCAACCAGCCGTCATCAAGCACAATATATTCGTAGCCTGCATCCTTTAGTCCCAGGCTGATAAAGAGGTCTGCGGTTTCCTTCACCAGCTTTTCGTTGATTTCGGTTCCAAAAGTGTTCCAGCTATTCCAGCCCATGGGAGGTTTCAGGGCAAGCCCTTCAAATTTTTGGGTAAACGATTGGCTGCAACAGATCACCATCAGCAGCATTAAACCAGTTTTTTTCATGACGGCATTTTTTTTGAAGCCGAAAGTATGGATAATGATATGCTGGAAATCACTTTGTTCGGGTTGGGTAAATAAAGGCAAAGGGAATGGTGAAATAATATCAATGCGTGGAGCGGGTTGAATCTCAAACCGCTTCAATCACCATCGCGCTTGCACCCCCGCCGCCGTTGCAAATTCCGGCACCCCCAATTCGAGCGTTATTTTGCTTGAGCACATTGATCAACGTTACAATAATCCTTGCTCCACTGCATCCCAGCGGGTGACCCAAAGAAACTGCTCCGCCATGCGCATTCACTTTGGCAGGGTCAAGGTTCATCTTTTTAATATTGGCCAATCCTACCACACTAAAGGCTTCGTTCAGTTCTACAAATTCCAGGTCGTTCATTTGCAAACCTGCTTTGGCTACTGCACGCGGTAGTGCCAGCGATGGGGTAGTGGTAAACCATTCTGGCGCCTGTTCAGCATCGGCATAGCTCACTATTTTGGCAATTGGTTTCAATCCATTGGCTTCAGCATAAGCTTTGCTGACCAATACCAGCGCTGCAGCTCCATCATTCATAGTACTTGCATTGGCGGCGGTAACCGTACCATCTTTTTCAAATGCCGGCTTCAGTCCGGGGATCTTATCAAATTTTACATTCCAGCATTCTTCATCCTTTGCAAAAAGGATTGGGTCGTCTTTTCTTTGGGGGAGCGGAACCGGTACAATTTCAGCATCAAATTTGCCTTCGTTCCAGGCTTTTTGGCTACGCTGATAACTTTCAACCGCAAACGCATCCTGGTCTTCGCGGCTAAAACCTTCGGTTCGGGCGCAGAGTTCAGCGGCACAACCCATGGCTTTACCATCGTACACATCCGTAAGGCCGTCCTTGGCCAAACCATCAATCAGTTGAACATTGCCGTATTTATTGCCCCAACGCATGTTTTCGGTATAAAAAGGCACATTGCTCATGCTTTCCATGCCACCGGCAACCACCACTTCGGCATCGCCCAGCATAATGCTTTGCGCCCCCAGCATAATGGCTTTCATGCCACTGGCACATACCTTATTAACTGTTGTGCACCGCACACCATCGGGTAGCCCGGCAAATTTGGCTGCCTGCCGTGCAGGAGCCTGCCCAAGGTTGGCCTGTATAACACTTCCCATCAATACTTCCTGAACTGCCGTAGGCGCAATTGCAGCTCTTTCAACCGCAGCTTTAATAGCTATGGCGCCCAATTTTGTAGCCGAAATATCCTTGAGGCTGCCTCCAAAACTACCCATGGGGGTGCGTACGGCACTAATAATGTAAACTTCGTTTGTGTTCATAAAATGTTATAGCAATCGTTGAAATAATGGGCGCAAAGGTAACAAGTTTAGGGGGATACTGGTTTGTGAGGATCCGGTTTGTGCGCTGGTTTGTGGGGACACAACCAGGGTCGGAACCTAAAACAGGGTGGGGAAGGGCAACTTTATAATTTTTACCATCACATAAAAATGCCAACTTTGAAACATGATGATTTTAAAAGGTTTATGGCGGTTGGTATTGGTAGTCTGTCTTTTTGGCTTAGCATTTTCCTGCAAAGAATCAAAAAAAAGGCCGCGTGAAATTACCCCCGAGGTCACCGATACGATGGCTAATATTTCGGCTGGTGAAAGTATTTATTTTGACAGCATCCAATTAGATACATTTTTTGCATCGCACCAGCGATTGAAACATTTTGAAAGAGCCTATCGTGATTTTTACCGTAAACGCAAATACCAGTTTATTTGGATAACCGATTCCGGTATTACCGAAGCAGGGTATGGATTAACGGCCCACCTGATGAATGTTGTTTCCAAAGATTCTTCAGAACTTCCTTATAACCAACTACTTGACAGCCTGATGCAATCCACCGACCTTGATAAGCCGCTTGTTCCCGGCCCTGAAACCGAATTTTTGCTTACAGGCATGTATTTTTTTTATGCTGAAAAACTGTTGCAGGGAGTGGATGAAAGTGTTTCGAAAAAGCTGGGCTGGATGATTCCCCGGCGAAAACAATCGGTACCGGACCTGCTTGATAGTTTTTTGGTGGCGAAGAACTGGGATGATTTTGAAAAGAATGCACTGAATGCACAATACTTTATACTGCGGGATGAGATGAAGAAATACCGGGCCATTGAAAGGAAAGGTGGAGAGGTAAATATTGCTAACCTGGCTGGTAAGCCTGCTATATTGAAACCGGGTGATAGCGCTGTTTCCATTCGCAGCATCAGGCAGCGACTTACACAGTTGGGTTTTGCCGGCCAATTGATAGATACTTCCCGTTATTTGCCCGACATGATTGCTGCCATTACCAAAGCGCAAAGAGTATACGGGTTAAAGGAAGATTCTGTAATTGGCAATACTTTGATAAATGAATTGAATATAAGCGCCAGGAAACGGGAGGAACAATTGCTTGTGAATATGGAGCGTTTGCGCTGGATACCCGCTCGTTTTGACGCAACTGAATTAATCTTAGTGAACATACCCGATTTTAAACTGGTATATTTTGTAAACCGAAAGCCTGAATGGAATTGCAGGGTAGTAGTAGGGACGCCCGTAAATAAAACCGTTATTTTTTCCGGGGTAATGGATTATGTAGTTTTCAGCCCGTACTGGTATGTTCCGCAAAGTATTATTACAAAAGAGATAGGGTTATCGCGTGCCAAAAGCCCGGCCTACCTCAAACGGAAGAATATGGAATGGAGTGGGGGATCGCTCCGCGAAAAGCCGGGTCCTAATAATTCGCTCGGGCTGGTGAAATTCATTTTTCCAAACAGCAATAGTATTTACCTCCACGATACGCCTTCAAAGGATTTGTTCAACCGCGATACCCGTGCGTTTTCACATGGCTGCATCCGTGTAAGTGAACCTGCTGAACTGGCAAAAAGGGTACTTGCCAAAAATGAAGGCTGGACGGATGAAAAAATAAAACAGGCGATGCATGCCGGAAAAGAGCAAAAGGTTGTGCTAAACAGGAAGATACCCGTTTACATTGGCTATTTTAC
>CAYUGH010000176.1:0-5306 GCA_964444195.1 uncultured Chitinophagaceae bacterium | reverse complement strand
AATTGTTCTTTGTCATTTGTTTTTGTACTTTCAGAAACAGGCGATGCCCTTCGCCCGCTTTGGTGTGGTGGTAAAGCGAAAACCCCTTGCAGCCTTTCATACCCCTTTATATCCTGTTTTCCTTGTTTTATTTACATTCAGGGCATCTGCATGTGGATTTATCCTTTTAAAAAAGCTGCTTTTTGTTTGGTTTTTTAAAAACAATTACATTACTTTTACTCCACAGAAATAAACAGAAGTTCTTTTAAAATAGTTAGGCATAAAATAAGACCAAAGATATTGGTTGCGTATTGCTGCCGGACTGAAATAGGGTGCGTTTCGAAAAGTACCTGGCTTGAGAAACTGAAGTATCAGTTTAGAGCTACCGAAAGTATATGCAGAGCCCCTCCTGAATCATTTGACCTAACCGTCGGAAACAGGAAAAACCTCAAGGCATTACTTCCATGCAAAGGTTCATGGGCCGGTACGCCGGGCGAAGAGACAATCCTGCTTCCGCGTGAAAAAAGTAACCGGTAAGTTCAGTTTCGGTAAAAAAGAGTTGCAGCCCTTTTTTTAATAGCACCCTGCTCCAATACCTTAAAACATTTAGCTGCGATATCTGTGTTTGGTTTTATACATTTAGAAGCCAACGCAACCAATAAGGCTGATTATTCAAAAGATAATCAGCCTTTTTTATTTGATGGCAGCCTGCTCAATAATATCGTCCATACTAATACCCATATGGCTTTCATCATATATGCATTCACCATCGGCAATCAATAAAATTTGGGGGCTCTCGTGCCAAACCCCGAAAATGCTGCCAACTTTATTGGACACATCGCGGTGGCTTATTACATCGAGGTAATGAAAATCTATCCCTTGCGGCTGGGTGCTGTGTTCAAGCCTTTTTTTGGCTACTGAACTTATATTACAGCGCGTACTATGCTTAAAAATTAGCTGCGGGCGCAAGGCCGAGGCACGAATAATCTCATCAATATCTTCCGGTTGATGCAAATTCTTCCAGGTAAAACTCATGTTATTCCCCTGATTTTACCTTCGGGATTTCATACTTGAAGGATCACTGGGGCAACCAACCCCCCTGCTGCTTGAGCATGAGAATAAGGCAACGCTAAAGGAGGCCATTAATAAAACAAGGAGTATTTTTTTCATATTAATGCTAATATAGAATCTGCAAAGATACATCCAAACGCTTTACTTTGCGATCTTTTACAAACGGATGCATATTCATTTTATTTCAATCGGCGGCAGTGTGATGCACCAACTCGCCATAACGCTTCATAAAAAAGGATACCGGGTTACAGGAAGTGACGATGAAATTTTTGAGCCTTCCAGGACTAATTTGGCTGATTTTGGATTGTTACCCAATGCGTTAGGCTGGAACGAGGCAAATATTCAAAAGGGTTTGGACGCCATTATCCTCGGCATGCATGCAAGGGCTGATAACCCGGAGTTGCTAAAGGCTAAATTGTTAAATCTGCCGGTTTACTCTTTTCCTGAATACGTTTTCAAAGAAAGTTACAATAAAACAAGGGTGGTTGTTGGTGGAAGTCATGGCAAAACAACCACTACCAGCATGATTATGCATGTGCTGAAATCGGCTGGAAAGGATTTTGATTTTTTGGTTGGCGCAAGGCTTCCGGGGTTTGAACAAAGCGTGGATATTACCGATGCCCCGGTTATTATTTGCGAGGGGGACGAATACCCGGCAAGTGCTTTGGAGCGGAGACCTAAGTTCCATTTTCTTTTCCCTCATATTGCTGTGCTTACCGGCATTGCCTGGGATCATATAAACGTGTTTCCCACTTTTGAAAACTACCTCGAACAATTCACCATTTTCCTCGATAAAATTGAACCCGGTGGTACCCTGATTTATAACACAGACGATTTGTTTTTAAAGGAGTTGGTTGAAAACCATCCAAGAAAAGATTTTGAACGGATCGGGTATGGTCTTCCGGAGCACAAACAGGATGGCCATACCACCCGGCTTTTAATAGAAGAAGATGAGGTTCCGCTGCAGGTGTTTGGAAACCACAACTTATTGAATATTCATGCTGCCTGGCTGGTTTGCAAAAAGTTGGGGCTGAATGCCAAAGAATTTACCGGTGCAATTTCAGGCTTTACCGGCGCTGCCAAAAGGCTTGAAGTGTTGGCTGAAACAAGTGAAAGAATCGTTTTCAGGGATTTTGCCCATGCCCCCAGTAAGGTGAAAGCCACTATGCAGGCAGTTAAGCAACAATATCCGGGTAAAAAAGTGGCCGCCGTGCTTGAATTGCATACGTACAGCAGCCTGAGCGAAGCGTTTATGCCTCACTATGCCGGTGCACTGGATGCGGCTGACAGCGCCTGTGTTTTTTACAGCCCGCATGCAATGGAAATAAAACGCATGCCCCCACTTGCCGCTGAAGCTATTGTTGCCGGTTTTGCAAAACCCGGGCTAACGGTTCTTACTCAGCGGCATGAGGTCGAAAAATGGATTGAATCCCAACGAAATGTTTGTGAAAACCTGTTGCTTATGAGCAGTGGCAGCTATGATGGAATGGACGTTCAGGCGCTTTCAAATGATTGGGTGAACGGAGGGTAATTAAATTAAATTGTGATAAAAAGGATACAGGTACCCCCGAGTACTTATTTTTACGGCTATGAATATTGAACTGAAGCGTCCACTGGCATTTATTGACCTTGAAACTACCGGTATTAACCTTGGCTCTGACCGGATTATTGAAATTGCTATTGTGAAAATAATGCCGGATGGAAGCAGGCTTGTTAAGCGCAGGCTGATTAACCCTGAAATGCCCATTCCGCCGCAATCAACAGAAATTCATGGTATTAGCGATGAAATGGTAAAGGATGCCCAAACATTCAAACAGGCGGCAAGCGAGATCAAACAATTCCTTGAGAATTGTGATATAAGCGGGTACAACAGCAATAAGTTTGATATTCCTTTGTTGGTGGAAGAATTTTTGCGCGTGGATAAGGATTTCAAGATCGACGGGCGTAAGTTGCTGGATGTTCAGAAGATATACCATATGATGGAACCGCGTACCCTTGGCGCGGCATACAAGTTCTATTGCGAAAAGGAACTGACCAATGCCCATAGCGCCGAAGCGGATGCCACGGCTACCTGGGAGGTTCTGGATGCCCAGTTGCAACGGTATCCTCAATTGGGCAATTCGCTGGAGGCCATTTTTAAGGTAATTGGCGAAGAAGAAATTGTTGATTTTGCCAGGAGGATGGTGCTCCAGGATGGAAAGGTTGTATTTAATTTTGGCAAGCACAAGGGCAAAGAAGTGGAAAAAGTGCTGAAAGAAGAACGCAGTTACTACGACTGGATGATGCAGGGCGATTTTCCCCAGCATACCAAGAAAAAGCTCACTGAAATCTTTCACAAGGTGTATTTGAAAAGATAAAAAGGGTCTTTAACCTGCTTTCACATTTTGTTAAGCGGTATTTGGCCTTTTTTTGTTTCAAACTTGTAATTTCGTTGCTTACACCTTCCCATTGAGCCAATTAGTTATAATACCTACATATAACGAGAAGGAGAATATCTCGGAGATGATTCATGCTGTTATGCAGCTTAGCGCCCCTTTTCATATATTGGTGGTGGATGATGGCTCTCCCGATGGAACCGCATCCATTGTAAAAAATCTTCAGCAAAAGTTTCCCGGCCAGGTTCATTTGGAAGAAAGAAAGGGAAAGTTAGGGTTGGGTACCGCTTATATTCATGGCTTTAAATGGGCCTTGCAACGTGGTTATTCTTTTATCTGTGAAATGGATGCCGATTTCAGCCATAATCCCAAGGATTTGCTGAGATTGGTAGAGGCCTGTAAGAATGGGGCAGATGTTGCCATTGGCAGCCGGTATGTAAAGGGTGGCGATATTCAGAACTGGACCCTCGACAGGCATATTTATTCGCGCGGGGGAAGCCTGTACACGCGGCTGATAACCTGGATGCCGGTAAAAGACCCCACAGCCGGTTTTGTTTGTTACAAAAGCGAGGTTTTGAAATCTATTAATTTTGATGCGGTACGCTTTGTAGGCTATGCGTTCCAGATTGAAATGAAATTTGCCGCCTGGAAGCTCGGGTTTAAAATAGTTGAAGTTCCAATCACTTTTGTAGATAGGAAATTTGGAACCAGCAAAATGCATGGCGGCATTATTAAGGAAGGGGTGATAGGTGTATTAAAAATACAGTGGAATTCTCTTTTCAGAAATTACCGGCGAAAGGTGCAGAACGAAAAAGCGGAAAACAATCCAGGCCCCATGCAGGACGATTCCAACGACAGTAAGCCGGTTATTTCAACCCTTTAATTCTTTCCAAACCAATTCCGCTTCAATGCATTAATGGCCAATGGCCTGATCTTATCGCTTCATGAAAAAGGCGCTCCTTCAATTGCATATTGCCGTTTTCCTATGGGGCTTTACCGGGGTGCTCGGCAGGCTGATTACGCTGAACGAAGGATTGCTGGTATGGTGGCGCATGTTTATTACTGTGCTTACCTTAATTGCGCTGCGGTTTTTTCAGAAACAATTTGAAAAGTTACCGCTGAAAGATGCTATTAAAATCGGGTTAGTTGGAACGTTGGTAGCGCTGCACTGGGTGGCTTTTTACGGAAGTATCAAAATATCAAATGTTTCCATCGCGCTTACCTGTATGGCAGCGGGAGGTGTATTTACTGCCCTGGTCGAACCGCTTGCGTTCAGAAAAAAAGTTGACATCAAGGAATTGCTGCTGGGAAATATGGCGCTGGCCGGCATCGGGCTGATATTTCATTTTAATCCAAAATATAAATGGGGTATCATCATTGGCATAGTTTCTATTTTACTGATGGTGGTATTTTCCATATTAAATAAAAAGCTGGTGGGTAAATTCAATGCCAAAACCATTTCGTTATATGAGCTTGGAGGCGGGTGGATTGCCTGGACGCTGATGCTTCCTGTGTACTGGTATTTTATCCCGGCTGAAAGCTTTTGGCCGCAGGGGATGGATTGGGCCTGGCTGTTGATAATGGCCTGGTTTTGTACCGTTCTTTCTGTAAACCTTAGTTTGCAGGCGCTCAAACATATTTCTGCCTTTACGCAAAACCTTACCCTCAATCTTGAACCCGTATATGGCATTGTGCTGGCTTTTGTGATCTTCAAGGAGAACAAAGATTTGAGCCCCGGGTTTTACTGGGGCTTCGGTTTAATTGCACTTGCAGTGGTATTGCAAATGCTGAGAATAACAAAAAAGTAGCTGATGGAACACAAAGGGTAATGGATTGAATTATTGACCTGATTTATTTCAGGAAAAAAAAGTAGTTCGGAAA
>CAYUGH010000175.1:0-5359 GCA_964444195.1 uncultured Chitinophagaceae bacterium | reverse complement strand
GCTTCCAGCCTTTGGGTTATGTTGATAATTCGGATGATTGCAACGACAATGATGCAACCATTTACCCCGGCGCCCCTGAATTATGCGATGGAAAGGATAACGACTGTGATGGATTGAAGGATGAAGATTGCGCATTGATTGTCTCTATGCTTTCAGCGAAACCGGTCAATGAAACAAATCTATCCTCAGCCAATACCGAACTGTCCGTAAAAATATGGCCCAACCCGGCTACTTCGGACCTGAACGTAAGCCTGGAAAGCTTTGTACCCGGGCAGAAAGTTGACATGGTAATGATGACAATAGATGGCAGAAATGTAAAATCTGTTGCCCTCGTACCTGAAACAAAGGGACAGCAGGTGAAGTTCAATGTGAGAGGAATGTCATCAGGTTATTATGTGCTTCGTGTACAGCAGGGAGCTATGATTGAGGTGAAGAAAGTGCTGGTGAAACAATAAAATAGCACCAAAACATAAATAGCCGTTCCTGTAAAAAGGGCGGCTATTTTTTTATACTTCTACCGTTTGAGTTGCTATTGAAAATTGTAGTTATCGGCATATCACCTGACTTCGTACATATAGCCCATTGTATCTATTGCAAACCGTTAAAAAACATGCGCTTTATAAAAATGTCGGCATGTGTGTCTAAAATAAATTATAACTCATTGAAATAGAATTATTTATGCAATTTCATGTATGAAGCCAGGTGTTGCTTTTAGTAATATCAATATTTATATATTAGAAAAGTCGTTGGAGCAACTGTATTCCATACCCCATTCATCCATCATTTTCAATATTGGCAATAGGCGTAACCCAAATTCCGTAAGCGAGTATTCTACCTTGGGAGGGACACTTGCATGAACTTTCTTAACGACTACCCTATGTAATACAAGTTCGCTAAGCTGCTTATTTAATACCCTCGCGCTTGCATTTAGCTTTTCAAGGTGCTTCTGCAATTCAATTGGCCGTCTAATGCCTTTTTCAATGCAAATGAGAATATCACGCTTCCATTTTCCATTTATTACATAAAAAGTGAGATCGGTTCCATTGGTAATTTTAACCGGAATTTTTTTTTCATACATGGCAGTTATAATTTAGGACAATTTTATCAGGTACCAGACAATTTTGTCATTGTAAATTTTTATGTAAACGTTTACATATGTTTGAGCCTATATTGTAGTACCAATAAATTTGGTAAGATATGGCTTCCGTATGTAATCGTTTACGATTGTTAAAATTACTTTTTCTCAAAAAATATCTGACTGTTGGGGCAGTCAGAATATTGGCCGTTGTTTCTTGTAGAAATCTTAGGACGATAGTTTCGCAACAAACAAACGCCCCTCCATAGTAAAATTCATTCTTAAGCTTATAACCTAAAAGCCCAATCATAATTATGATCATAGTTATTGCGCTTTTCACCAAATTAAAATATGCTGTATGAAACAATTTAATTTATTGATTATTGTACTGATTTTTATTTTTCATGGCCAGGGCTTGTTAGCTCAACCCCTGGTATATTCAGTTGAAAATACAGGTGCACATCATCCTGCACCACCATTGCCTACCCTTGCCAACCTGCCTGTCATTGAGCCTTTGACTGACCCGTTTATGTGGTCTGACGGTTCAGGAAGGTCAACTGCATTTGCAGATTGGGCACGCAGGCGCAACGAAATAAGGCATGAAATTGAGCATTATGAAATCGGCAAAAAGCCGGAACGCCCTGAGAATATTACGGCAACCTATACAGCAACCACCGCCACATCAGGTACTTTGGTGGTGGTAGTTAGGATAGGGGAAGATTCGCTGGTACTTACATCAGCAGTAACCAAGCCGGCCGGAGCAGGCCCCTTTCCCGCTGTGATTGGGATGAACAGCCCAAATGGCAGTGTGCCCGCAGATATTTTTACTTCCCGCGACATTGCAAGAATTACGTATAACCATAATAATGTAACTACCTATGGTAATCCTCAATTAACCAACCCATATTATCGGTTGTATCCAGACCAGAACCTTTCGAATGCCGGGCAATACAGTGCCTGGGCATGGGGTGTTAGCAGGCTAATTGATGGGCTGGAGATCGTGCAAGCATCCTTGCCAATTGATTTGTCTCATATTGGCGTTACAGGCTGTTCTTATGCAGGCAAAATGGCACTTTTTGCCGGTGCGCTCGATGAAAGAATTGCTTTGACAATAGCCCAGGAATCAGGCGGTGGCGGAGCACCGGCCTGGCGTGTTTCTGAAACCCTGTTCGAAGTAGAAAAATTAGGGGCAACGGACTACAGGTGGTTTAAAGATGATATGATTCAGTTTTCCGGGCCAAATGTATCAAGGCTTCCCCACGACCACCATGAGCTAATTGCCATGATTGCGCCAAGGGCAGTTTTGGTAACAGGAAATACTGATTATACATGGCTTGCAAATCCCGCTGCTTATGTTTCGGCAATGGCCGCCAAGCAAGTCTATAAAACATTCGGGATTGAAGACAGGATAGGTTTTCATATTGGCGGGGGATATGGCCATTGTGCCGTTCCTACATCAGTAAGACCCCCATTTGAGGCTTTTGTCGATAAATTCTTATTGGGAAAAACAGAAGTTTCTACAAACTTTGAGGTTCATCCGTATCCTAATCTCAACCATGAACGCTGGTACCAGTGGTGGGGAACCGATGATCCTATTTTGCCTCCTCTACCCCCTCCGCCTCCTGTTGCAGGGATATATTTGGAAGCAGAATGCGCAACGGTAGGTTCCGGTTGGGTTTTTGGAACAGATGCCAACGCCTCCAATGGCGGTTATGTAACGGGGGGTGTAAACAATCCTACAAATAACGTACCCGCCGGTCCGGATGGCCATGTAGTTTTTTCATTTGAAGTAACCTCTGCAGGTATTCATCATGTACGTGCAAGGGTAAATCATCCCACAGCGGATGATGACAGCTATTTTGTAAGAATTGACAATGGAGCCTGGGCAACAATAAACAACACAACTACCACCGGATGGCAATGGATAAACTTTATAGCAAACGCAAACCTGAGTGTTGGGCAACATACCGTATCAGTTGCCTATAGGGAAGACGGGGCGCTTCTTGACAAAATTGTAATTACACAAGTGGCAAACGCAGATGTACCCGGCATGGGAAACCCGGCAACCAATTGTCCTATTCCAAAAGTTTTCAATGTTGAAAATACAGGCGCAGGTTATCCTGCTCCGCCATTGCCAAGTTTAGTAGATTTACCGGTCGTATTTCCTTTAACCGACCCCTTTGAATGGTCAGATGGCAGTGGCCGATCCACTCAATTTTCCGATTGGGCAAAACGCCGCAATGAAATAAAACTTGAAATTGAAAAATACGAATTGGGCAGAAAGCCTGACAAACCGGCCATTGTAAGGGCTACGTGGACACAAACTTCGGCAACTGCCACACAGGTAAACGGCAACTTGCGCGTAGTATCAAAATTAGTTGAAGGCGGCGATTCGGTTGTGCAAACAGCAGCTATAAATTTACCTATTGGTACGGGCCCGTTCCCCGCCATAATAGGTATGAATAGTGCTACCGGAGGCCTGCCGTTAGCAAGTTTAACTAACCGCAATATTGCACGTATTACTTACACCCACAATCAGGTAACCACTTACGGAAGTCCTTCGCTGAACAATCCGTATTACCGGCTTTATCCCGACCAGAATTTAAGCAACGCAGGCCAGTACAGCGCATGGACCTGGGGCGTAAGCCGCCTGATTGACGGCCTCGAATTGGTGCAGGATCAATTGCCGGTTGATTTGGCTCACCTGGGTGTAGCCGGATGCTCGTATGCCGGAAAAATGGCATTGTATTGTGCGGCGTTTGATGAGCGCATAGCGCTTGCTTTCCCGCTCGAATCGGGCGGTGGCGGCGTACCGGCATGGCGTGTATCGGAATACGGCGGCCATGTAGAAAAATTGGGCGCTACCGATTACAATTGGTTTTCCGACAGCATGTCGCTGTTTGCAGGTATCAATACGGCAAAACTGCCTTACGACCACCACGAATTAGTGGCCATGATAGCGCCAAGAGCGGTATTGCTTACAGGCAATGCCAGCCAGTTTTGGTTGTCGAACCCGGCTTGTTATGTATCGGCCAGGGCGGCGCACGAAGTTTGGAAAGCATTCGGTGTAGAAGACCGCTATGGCTTTATTATTGATACCGACCACGGCCATTGCGCAATTCCTTCAGCGCAGAGCGCGGTTATCAATGATTTTCTTGATAAATTCCTGCTCGACAGCCTCAATGTAAATACAAACGTTACCCAGCATGTACCGGCTTACGACAACTTAGATTACCAGCGTTGGTATAGCTGGTGGGGTACGGGCAATCCAACTTTCCCCGACGAGCCGGCCACCGTGGTTACAAAATACTTAGAACCGGAATGTGCTACTGTGGGAACCAATTGGAATTTAGTTAGTGATGCAACGGCTTCCAACGGTACTTATGCCATTATTCGCAATGGGTTAAACAGCACAAGTACCGCTCCAGCTAATATAGCAGCCAACCAGATAGTAATACCGTTCACCATTGAAACGGCAGGTACATATCATTTTATAGGCAGATGCCGTGGCGCTAACGAAGCCGATGACAGCTATTGGGTAAAAATTGATAACGGCGCTTTTGTAGAAGCCAATGGTCACCAGGGCCGCGTGGGCTGGCAATGGGGTATAATGACGATTGCTAACCTTGAACCGGGCGATCATACTTTCACCATTACTTACAGGGAAGATGGCGCATGGTTCGATAAGCTGATGATCACCAATAGCTTTGTACAATATCCCGACTTGGGCGGCCCAGGCATGAACTGTGGTGTTGCACCGGTAGTTACCCCCGATTTGTCCTTCACGGTAGGTGATGGCGAATGTGAACAGGTAGGTTTGGGTACAGCTACCGATGACGATGACATTTTGAACCCAGGGTCCACGGTGTTCCAAAACTGGAAAATTGTAGGTGGAACAGGGGCTTCAATTTTTGCAATTGATGCTGCCACAGGTATGATTACCCTGGAACATCCTTCGCTTATTGATGTTGACCTTGAATCATATACATTGATTGTTACCGTAAGCGATGGGTATTTTACAAGTGCACAAAGCACCATTACCATAAACCTCCCCAATTTCCATGATTTGTGTAACGCTGGGGGCTGTGAATTTATTTGCGGACAGGTGTTAAGAAAATGGTACCGCGATGTGGATGGGGATGGCTATGGTAAACCCAATCTTACCCAAAAATCAGTAACTCAGCCACGTGGTTATGTTGATAATTCGGATGATTGCAACGACAAGGATGCGACTATTTATCCCGGCGCGCCTGAACTGCCTGATGGAAAGGATAATGATTGCGA
>CAYUGH010000174.1:0-5506 GCA_964444195.1 uncultured Chitinophagaceae bacterium | reverse complement strand
GCTTGGAATTTGGAATTTAATTTTTTGGAATTTCATACTTTCACTTCATGACACTGTTTTCAAAAATAATTGCCGGGGAAATACCTTGTTACAAACTGGCAGAGAACGATAAGTTCCTCGCTTTCCTCGATATTTTCCCTTCGGCCTACGGGCATACGCTGGTGGTTCCCAAAATAGAGGTGGACCGTTTGTTTGACCTGCCCGACGACTACCTTGAGGGGTATCTTACTTTCTGCAAACCCATTGCCGCCGCCATCCGCAAAGCCTATCCCTGCGACCGGGTAAATATTGTTACCATCGGGTTCGAAATCCCTCATGCGCATATCCACCTCGTGCCCATGAACGGCATGGGCGACACCGATTTCCTGGCCCACAAAATGAAGCCTACACCCGAAATGCTGAAGCAAATCCAGGAAAAGATACTGGCCGCCTTTTAACAAACTGTTGATTTTTTGCGCCTGTACTGCCTAACAGCCACTTATCCTTAAATTTTTTATAGAAATTTTTAAGGCGGGGTAACTTTGGCGGTTATGAGGAAAATAGTAATGTCCCTTGTGCTGGTAACAGCCGTTTATTACCTGAATGCCCAGGAGGTTTGGGATCTCAGGCGTTGTGTAGATTATGCCATTGCCAACAATATACAGGTAAGGCAAAATAAGATACAGGAAGAAATGGCGGATGTCAACCTGAAACAAAGCAAAGGTTCGCGCATTCCATCCCTGAATTTTCAAACTTCAGGCGGTGGGCAGTTTGGCCGCAGCATTGACCCTTCCACCAACTTATTTACCACCAATAATATTTCGTTTATTAATGGCGCGCTGCAAACCAATGTTACGCTGTTCAACTGGTTTTCTCAAAAAAACCAGGTTGCCGGTGACCGTCTTACCACGGAAGCAGCCCGCAAGCAAACAGAGGTTATCCAAAACGATATTTCGCTGAATGTAGCTGCGGCCTACCTGCAGGCGCTGTTAAGCCACGAGCAGATGCTGATTGCACAGGTTCAGGTAGAGCAAACCCGCCAGCAACTGGAGATCACGCGGAAAAGGGTTGCAGCAGGGGCATTACCCGAGCTGAACGCGGCAGAATTGGTTGCCCAAATGGCCAGGGACAGCGCCACGCTGATTGCAGCCCAAAGCAGTTTTGAGCTCAACCAACTTTCCATTAAAACCATTTTATACCTTGATGCGGCCGCCCCGTTCAAAATCGCTGTCCCCCCTGCTGAGGCCATCCCGGTTGATAATATTGCCGATTTGCAGCCGAACCTGGTTTTTGAAAGCGCTGTTTTAAACCAACCCCTGCAGGAGTCGAACATGCTGAAATTGCAGGCTGCTGAAAAGTATTCGGCGGCTGCCAAAGGAGCACTGTACCCAACCCTTAATGCGTTCGGCAACATTCAAACGGCCTATTCCTCCGCATTCGAAAATTTGCCCAAGGGACAGAATGTTACTTCCATCGTACAAACACAATCCTTTGTTAACGTAGCCGGAAACCAGTTATTTGTAAATACCCCCGTAAGCATTCCTTCGGGATACACCAAAGCTACCGTATGGAAACAATTTGATTTCAACCTCCGCCAAAGTCTCGGGATTTCGCTCTCTGTTCCCATTTTCAATGGTTTCCAGGCAAGGTCGGCCTACGACCGGGCCAGGCTCAACGAATCGAATATCCGGCTCCAAATGTGGTCCGATACTTTGCAGCTAAAGCAGAACATTTACCAGGCTTACCAAAGCGCGGTGAACTCAATGAATACCTTTCAAAGCCGGCAGCGGGCAGTGGAAACGGCGCAATACAGCTACGATTTGGGGACCAAGCGTTATGAAGTTGGATTGTTGCCCGTAATAGAACTTTTGACCCTGCAAAACAACCTGCAGCGGGCAAAAATTGATGAAGCATCTTCGCAATACGAATATATTTTCAGGCTGAAAGTGCTTGAGTTTTATAAAAACAATTCCATTAAGCTTTAGAAAACGGGAAGACTAAATATTTACACAATGAAAAAAGGAATAATTTGGATAATCAGCGGGTTGGTGGTTATTATCATTGGCCTCGTGGTTGCCAAAAAGAAAGGTTGGATAGGCGAAGAAGAAGGGGTAAAGGTTGCCATTGAGAAGGCTGAAAACCGTACCATTATTGAAACGGTAAATGCCAGCGGGCGCATTTTTCCGGAGTTGGAAGTAAAAGTGAGCTCTGATGTGAGTGGTGAAATAACCGAATTGACGGTAATTGAAGGGGATAGTGTAAAGAGGGGGCAGGTGGTTGCCCGCATTTATGCCGACATACTGGGCACACAGCAGCAGCAGGCCGCTGCCGTGGTAAGCCAGCAGGAATCGCAGGTTGCCAATGTGGAGGCACAGATCGTAGGGCTTCAATCGGCGGTGGATATTGCCCAGACCAATTATGACAGGCAGAAAAAATTGCTGGCGGATAACGTGATCAGCCAGTCGGAATATGAAATGGCTGAAAACCAGTTGCGCACTGCCAAAGCCAACCTGGTTGCGGCACAAAAGAACAAGGCAGCGAGCGAAGCGGCCGTACGCAGCGCACAGGCCAACCTGAACCGCGCCAGCAAGGATGTAAGCCGTACCACCATTGTTGCGCCCATGAATGGAGTAATTTCGTTGCTGAATGTAAAGAAGGGTGAACGCGTAGTGGGTACTGCCCAAATGGCCGGTACCGAAATGATGCGGATAGCCGACATGCGCCGGATAGAAATACGGGTGGATGTAACCGAGAATGATATTCCGAAAGTGAACATAGGCGATAGCGCGGTGATTACGGTGGATGCCTACATCAACCGCAAATTCAAAGGGGTGGTGTACCAAATTGCCAGCAGCCAGACAGGCGCGGTAAATGCTACTGCTTCCACTTCTTCCACATCCAGTGAAGTAACCAACTATAAGGTGTTTATTACGCTTTTGCCCGAAAGTTATGCCGACCTGGTGGATCCCGAACATCCCAACCGCTTCCCCTTTAAACCGGGTATGACGGCTAATGCCGATATTCAAACCACCACCAAACAAAATGTAATTTCAGTACCGCTGAACTCCGTAACCACGCGGGATAAGGGCGAAGGCAAAGCAGGGGAGAAGGCTAAGGAAGGGGAGAAACCAAAAGCTAAAGAACCCACTGGTGAAGGAGGCGAAGATAATAAGGAGGTTGTAGTGTTTGTGTATGATGCCCCAAAGAAAACGGTTGTAAAGAAAAAGGTAAAAACCGGTATTCAGGATACCCGGTATATTGAGATACTGGAAGGGTTAAAACCCGGCGAACAGGTGGTAAGCGAACCGTACAACGCCATTTCGCGCACGCTCAAAGAGGGGACCAAGGTATTGGTGGTGGATAAGGAAAAGCTTTTCGAAGTTAAAAAATAATGATACCCTTACTTTTGGTGCATGAAGTTTTGCATCATCGGGGGAGGTAGCTGGAGTACTGCGCTTGCCAAAATGCTCACCGATAACGGGCACACAATCGGCTGGTGGGTACGCAGCAATTCTACCCTCGAACAAATTTTAAAAAGAAAGCATAACCCGCATTATTTAAGCTCGGTTATTTTTAATACCGGGCTGCTGCAACTAAGCACTTCGGTAGAAGAAGTGGTTAATAATGCCGAAGTGGTGCTGGTTTGCATCCCTTCGGCCTACCTGATGCAAACTTTTGATGCCCTGCCTGCCGGGCTGTTTAAAGGCAAAAAACTGCTTTCTGCCATCAAAGGCATATTGCCCAACGATTCGCACCAGTTGCTCAACGAATACCTGAACAACCGGTTTGGGGTGGATATTTCAAACTACTACACCGTAATGGGCCCCTGCCATGCCGAGGAAGTGGCCAATGAAAAGCTTTCGTACCTCACGTTCAGCGGGGAGGATACCGAAACAGCCGAAAATATCGCCTCGCATTTCAGGACCGATTATTTGAATACCGTGGTTAGCCACGATGTATGGGGCACGCAGTATGCCGCAGTCCTCAAAAACATTTATGCCGTTGGTTCGGGCATTGCCCACGGGCTTGAGTACGGCGATAATTTTCAGAGCGTATATATAGCCAGCGCTGCCGATGAAATGGTGAGGTTTTTGCGCAGGGTGATGGAATACAAACAGGCGCCCGATACCGGCAAAATTCAATATGCATCCAGCGTGTACCTTGGCGATCTGCTGGTTACCTGCTACTCGCTGTTCAGCCGCAACCGAACCTTTGGCAACATGATAGGCAAGGGCTATTCGGTAAAAGTTGCCCAGCTCGAAATGAATATGGTGGCCGAGGGTTACCCTGCCAGCCGCGGCCTGTTTGAGATCAATAAAACCATTGGCGCCGATATGCCGATTGCCACTACTATTTACCAGGTACTTTGGGAGGGTTTGGAGGCTGCGGATGGTTTTGCTTTTATTGAAAAGCATTTGAGGTAGGTTGGAGAGTGTTGTACTGAGTCTTTAATCTAAAAGTTTGACGAAAAACTCAATGAAGCAGGATATTTTTAGCCACGCTTAAACCAATATTTCCCCCACGTACGCAAAGTCTTTACGTTGTGCGTAATTATAAGAAACCGACAGTGAGAAACATAATCTTCATATTGACTTTAACTTTGACCTTAGTGAGTTGTTCAAAAGGTTATAAGAAAATTGACAGGAAATGGACATATGTTTCTTATGACGAAGCTGTCGGAAAAAGAGTAAAATATTTAAATGTTGACTATGAAACTTTCAAAATTTTGAAAAACAAAGACTTTGCGACAGACAAAGACAATGTTTATCTTTTTGGTAGTAAAATAGAAAATGCTGACCCGAAATCATTTTGTGTTTTAGACAATGGTTATTCCGCAGACAAGACAAATGTATTTCTTGACTATGAAACTGTAATTGACGCAGATCCAAATACGTTTAAAATGCTTAATTTCCCATATTCCAAAGACCACAAGAAAATATACTGTGGGACACTGCCACTTATGACCTCAGATATTGAGAGTTTTGTTGTTGTAGAAGCTGGTTCTATGAAAACTAATGAAATGACAAGTAACTTCATTAAATTCAATCCCGAATATTCGTGGATAGATACTTTAAGTTATAGAGGTGTTGTGTATGGGGAAGGAAAAGGCAAAACAAAATACGAAACTTTTGAAGGGTTTAAGAAAAAATAAAATAACTACGTACAATAACACACACCACATGTCTAAAATGTATATCAAAAACCAAGTGATTTTCAACGCCTGATTTTTGGGAAATCATTCCTGCCAATGCAGGGTGTTCACAGAAGACGCCGTTACGAGTGTTTTTCACCCGCAACTCCAACACTTTAATGAAGCTGATGTTGATTCTCCCTTTTTAGGAATTTGTCCGCTTGCGGCACGTTGATAAGAAGGATTTTAGAGAAAAAGAAAAAGAGCGATAACTAAAATGTATTACGAAGCCAATTGATTTACAATGCCAGATTTTTTTGGAAGTTCTAGCAGGCGTTCAACACGGGCTTAAAAGAACATCGGGGATAAACGAAAAATTTGCGTTGGTGACAGACC
>CAYUGH010000173.1:0-5547 GCA_964444195.1 uncultured Chitinophagaceae bacterium | reverse complement strand
TTCAACGGAAAATTATGGCAACGCAATTATCACGAACATATCATTCGTGATGAACGATCCTATCAACGCATTTCTGAATACATCATCAACAATCCTAAAAATTGGAATAACGATAAATTGTATAAACAATAAAAAATAACATCATGGCATATAAAATCCCTCAACTTCCTTTGGACATCGATTTAGAATCCAAAGCCATCCTAAAAAAAACGGCTGCTGCCCGTAGTGCTTTAGCCGAAATGAAGGGGGCTGCCCTGAGCATTCCGAATGAAAGCATTTTAATCAGCACACTTTCCTTGCAGGAAGCCAAAGACAGCTCGGCTATTGAAAACATCATCACTACGCATGATGAGTTGTATCAGGGCGATTATCTTAAAAAAGAATTTAAATCCATTGCATCAAAAGAAGTACACAACTATGCAGAAGCTTTGCGATGGGGATTTGAAACCGTAAGGCAAAAAGGATTTTTGACAAACAACCACATTATCCAGATGCAGGCAACGCTGGAAGAAAATGATGCAGGTTTCAGAAAAGTACCCGGCACAGAACTGAAAAATGAGCAAACCGGTGAAATCGTTTATACCCCGCCACAAACCCATGATGAAGGGCTGGTATTGATGAATAACCTGGAGCAGTTTATCAATAACAATGAACTTAGTGATTGGGACCCGCTGGTAAAAATGGCAGTTATCCATCATCAGTTTGAGAGCATCCACCCCTTTTATGACGGCAATGGCAGAACAGGCAGGATTATCAATATCCTGTATCTGGTAAAAGAAGGTATGTTGAATTTGCCCATTCTGTATTTGAGCCGTTACATCAACCAAAACAAAGCAGATTATTACCACCTGCTGCAAAAAGTTAGAACCGAAAACGCCTGGGAAGAATGGGTGCTTTATATCCTTGATGGTGTAGAACAAACTTCCTTGCAAACCATTAAAATCATTGAAGGAATTAAGAACCTGATGAGAAGCCACAAGGAACGAATCAGAACAGAACTGCCTAAAATTTACAGTCAGGATTTGCTGAACAATCTGTTTCGCCACCCATATACTAAAATTGACTTTGTGATGGAAGAAACAGGGGTAAGCCGAAAAACAGCCGCCAAGTATCTGGACGAACTTGATAAACTCGGTATTGTGACCAAACAAAAGATTTGGAAGGACAACTACTACATCAACACGGATTTATTCAACCTTTTACAGAATGTCAACAAACTATAATCAGGTGCAAATACAGGAAGAATTTACCCATGACACCTTTATCACAGGTAAAATATCTAATTTTCTACCCATGACAGCCGGCTCATGTGTAAAAAGTGGCGCAAAACTACACATGAGAAACTCGTCATGTAAAGAAAATGCCCAAAACCTATACATGACAAAACCGACATGTAAAGAAAACCGCATTTTTCTATATATATCCAAAGTTCTAACAGAATGTTCAGGAGGCTATGAATCATCCCAATTCATAACCCATAGTTCATCATTCATAACTCAAAAAAATGGACACACCAAGTTTTAAAGAAGACCATATCAGCCAGGTTCCGGCATTACAGATGCTGGTGAATTTGGGTTATACCTATTTAAGCCCGACAGAAGCGGACAGGCAAAGAGGAGGCAAAACTTCTAATGTTTTGCTGGAAGATGTGTTGCGCAAGCAGTTGAAGGAAATAAACAGCATCCGGGTAAGTGCTACTAAAACCGGCATTTTTACAGACGAGAATATTGACCGGGGCATATTGGCATTGAAAACCCTGCCTATGAATGAAGGATATATTGCCGCTTGTGAAAGGGCATACAACCTGCTTACCCTGGGTCAGGCTTTGGAGCAAACTGTAGATGGCGACAAAAAAAGTTTTACTCTCCAATACGTTGACTGGAAGAATATCAGTAACAATGTGTTTCATGTAACTGAAGAATTTAGTGTAATGCGAAGCACAAGTAAAGAGCATTACCGTCCCGATTTGGTTTTGTTTATAAACGGAATCCCGCTTTGTGTTATTGAATGCAAACGGCCCGATATGAAGGAGCCTTTAAAGCAGGCAATCAGCCAGCATTTACGGAGCCAGCAGGAAGATGGGATCCGCAGTTTATATGTGTACGCACAACTTGCATTAAGTATAGCCACCCAGGAAGCAGCTTATGCCACTAATGCCACACCTGAAAAGTTTTGGGCAAAGTGGAAGGAACAATTTGAGGGCGAGGACCAGGCTAATGCCTTTTTGAAAGAATTATACACAATCAAGAACGAACCCCTTCACCAGGGTCAGAAAGATAAATTATTTGCAGATCGTTTTCAATATGTAAGGCAATATTTTGAAGCCCTGGAAGCAGAAAATGTTCTGCCCACCATCCAGGATGAATATTTGTTTGGCATGTGCCGGCCTGAAAGGTTAATGGACCTTGTTTTTAATTTTATCCTGTTTGATAACGGGGAAAAGAAAATTGCGCGTTATCAGCAATTTTTCGCCATTAAAAAATCAATGCAGCGAATCAGGAATATTGAGCATGGCAAAAGAAAGGGCGGCGTGATCTGGCACACCCAGGGAAGCGGCAAATCATTAACCATGGTAATGCTGGCACAAGCCATAGCCATGGAACCGAGCATCCGAAATCCAAAAATAGTTTTGGTAACAGATCGTACCGATTTAGACAATCAAATAACAAACACTTTCCGCAAGTGCGGCAAGTTTGTTGAGAATGCTGCTACAGGTCAACGGTTGGTTGAATTGCTCGAAAGCAAAAGCGATGCAGTAGTTACAACCATCATCAACAAATTTGTGGCAGCAGTTAAGAAAATCAATAAGCCATTGGAGAGTCACGACATTTTTGTGCTGGTGGATGAAGGACACAGAACGCAACACGGTATTTTTAATATCGATATGCAAAAGACCCTGCCTAATGCCTGTTTTATTGCTATGACCGGAACTCCGCTTTTTAAAAAGGACAAAAGCACGGCTGCAAAATTTGGCGGCATAATTGATGCATATACTGTCAACCAGGCTGTAAGTGACAAAGCTGTAGTTCCGTTGCTGTACGAAGGAAGATTGGCTTTACAAGAGGTAAATGCCAGCCCTATTGATACTTTTTTCGGCATGGTTTCAGAACCGCTGACAGAATACCAAAAAGCAGACATTAAAAAGAAGTTCGCCCGGTACGACCATTTGAATGCTGCCGAGCAAAAAATGCGGATGATTGCCTGGGACATCAGCTTTCATTTCCGTGATAACTGGCAAGGCAGCACGCCATTCAAAGCTCAGTTGGTTTGCGACAAGAAAATGAATGCAATTAAGTATAAAGAGTATTTGGATGAAATTGGCATTGTAAGCAGTGAAGTTTTGATTTCATCTATTGACGAACGCGAAGGCGAAGAAAGTGCTTATGAGAAGTCACCTGAAAAAGTAAAACAATTCTGGAAACGGATGATGGACGAACATGGCAATTCAAAAAGGTATGAAAAGAATGTTATCAATCGCTTTAAGAACCAAAGGTATCCTGAAATTATTATTGTGGTAGATAAACTACTAACTGGTTTTGACGAACCGAAAAACACAGTTCTTTATCTCACCAGGAATTTGCAGGGTCACAAACTTTTACAAGCCATAGCAAGGGTAAACCGCATTTATCCAGATAAGGAATTTGGCTATATCATTGATTATTACGGTGTAATTGAAAACCTTGATGATGCCTTGCAGATGTATTCATCCTTTGAAGATTTTGACGATGAAGACCTGGCCGGAACAATAAGCAATATTTTGGATGAGATTAGAAAGCTCCCCCAAAAGCATACTGACTTGTGGGA
The DNA here is from genome assembly GCA_964444195.1 of uncultured Chitinophagaceae bacterium. Classification (GTDB taxonomy): domain Bacteria; phylum Bacteroidota; class Bacteroidia; order Chitinophagales; family Chitinophagaceae; genus Phnomibacter. The sequence continues at coordinate 1,743 of CAYUGH010000173.1, read as the reverse complement.
TATATTCAAAACCATTGCTAACAAAAGAGATGCAGAAGCTTATCAGCAATTATTGAAAGATGAAGCCATAAGGGTTTTGTTCTATGATAAACTGGCCGTGTTCGCCAAAGCATTAAAACTTGCTTTGTCTTCTATCGAGTTTCATAAAGATGTTGACGAAAAGGTAATCAACCGTTATAAGGAAGACCTGACAATGTTCCTGAAATTGCGCCTGGCTGTAGTAGAAAGATACAGCGATGCAATAGATTACAAGCAATTTGAAGGACAGATTCAAAAGTTAATTGATACGCACATCACCACAGAGAAAATTGAAACCATTACCGAATTGGTAAACATTTTCGACAAAGATAAGTTTCAACAAGAAGTAGAAAATACAACCGGTAAAGCAGCCAAGGCAGACAAGATTGCGAGCAGAACTGCGAAGCACATTACAGAGAAAATGGATGAAGATCCTGCTTTTTATAAGAAGTTTTCTCAAATGCTGAGAGAAACCATTGCCGACTATGAAGCCAAACGGATCAGCGAAGCACAATATTTAAACAAAGTTCAGGATATCATGCGCAATGTGCTGGCTCATACAGATAATGACATACCTGATCAATTAAGAGACAGGGATGTGGCCAAAGCATTTTATGGTTTGACAGTAGAAGCACTTATAGAAAAAATGCAGGATAATGTAGTCCGAAAAGAGGTTTCAACCCAAATAGCTCTGCAAATTGATGACCTGATACGGCAATCTGTTTTAGACAATGGCAGACCCATTATTGACTGGCAACTTAAAACGAACATCACAGGTAAGTTGCTTATTGAAATTGGTGACTACCTGATTGATGAAGTTAGAGACAAATACAATGTTGACCTGTCATTTAAAGAAATGGACAAAATTGCAGGTGATTGTATTGATGTAGCTAAAATCCGTTGCAAGTAATGAAAGAAGCTATTCAATTCGGTAGTAAAAACATTGATTTTCGTTTGGAATTTTCAGACAGGAAATCGCTTGGCATTACTGTAACGCCTGAAATGGAAGTATTAGTAAAAGCTCCGGCAGGCACTTCTCTTGAAAAGGTGAAGGAGAAAATCAGGAAAAAAATCCCCTGGATTATCAAACAACAAAGTTTTTTCCTTTCTTTTCAACCAAAGACACCGGAAAGAAGATACATAAGCGGAGAAACACATCTTTATCTTGGTAGACAATATCGTTTACAAATTAGAATAGGTAAACCAGAATCGGTAAAATTAAACGGCAAATTCTTTGAAGTAACCGTAAGTGATAAATCCAGGGCAAAGGATTTATTGAAAAACTGGTATTTGCAACATGCACGATCAAAATTTCATTCTATTGCACAGCCATTGATTGATAAGTTTAAACAGCATAAAGTAGGACCGAGTTCAATCGTTCTCCGGGATATGCCTACACGCTGGGGAAGCTGTACCCCCAAAGGAAAAATTATCCTAAACCCTGAATTAATTAAAGCCCCTAAAGGCTGCATTGAGTATGTTATCATACACGAACTCTGTCATTTAATTCATCACGACCACACGCAAAAATTTATAGATTTACAAACCAGGGAAATGAAGGACTGGGAAAAGTGGAAAATGAAATTGGAGAAATTATTAGCATGATAAATCTCTTGGGGGAAAGTGAATCAGTCAATCAGTGAAAAAGTCAAGGAGTGAAAATATAATCACGAAATGGCTGAACAAAAAAGGAATGAGTCCAATCGCTTTTCAGTAAGAAAACCC
>CAYUGH010000172.1:0-5627 GCA_964444195.1 uncultured Chitinophagaceae bacterium | reverse complement strand
CGAACAAAAAGCTGAGCATATATTCGTCGCCCCGCCATATTGCCAAACCGCCTGTTGCACTAAACCTTCAGTAGCCTGCCTTTTGTCATTGTTAGCCCCGCGTCACCCGTGTACCTTTTGATTTTTTAACCATCAAAAATCGAGAGTATGAAAAGTACCACGAGTGCGCCGGGGCGTACAACGCTTGTAGCACAAGCATGTGCTAATGTACAGGGTTTTACCGATATGTACCGCAGGTTTAAGCGGCGGATGAAGACCTCGGGGAGGAGCGAAAGCACCCTCAACAATTACATCCGCCATATTGGCCAGATGGCGCTTCATTATGGATGCCTTCCCACCGAATTGGAAGATGATCAGATTGAGGATTACCTCTACCTGCTTCAACAGCAGCACGACACACCCTCCGAAAGCTATTTCAAGCATACCGTTTATGGGCTGCGTTTCCTTTTCAGGCTGGAGGGGCTAGATGATAAACGGGTAGCGCTGCCTGCCATTGAGCATGAGCATAAACTACCCGTAGTGCTCAGCCGCGAGGAGTTGAAGCTTTTATTGAAAGCGCCCACCTTACTCAAGCACCGCATTTTGATTGGTTTGCTGTACGATTGCGGGCTACGCTGCCTCGAAGTGCGTATGCTGGAGCTAAAGGACATTGACCTGAACCGGAGGATGCTGCATGTAAGACAAAGCAAGGGCAAAAAAGACCGGTATGTACCCTTGGGCACGGTACTGGCCAGGGGGATTGCCTCGTACCTGGAAGCCGAACACCCCAAAAAGTTTCTGTTCAATGGCAAGGGCGATCCTGTTCTTGAAGGCCGCAAGGGCGGCGACTTCGATAGCCGCTACAGCCAGCGCGGGGTGCAATGGGCGGTAAAGGAAGCGGTAAAGCATGCAGGCATCACCAAAGATGTGTCGGTGCATACGCTACGGCATACCTGCGCCACGCATATGCTGGAAGATGGGGTGGACATCATGAGCATCCAGAAGTTTCTGGGTCACGAGAGTATAGAAACCACCATGGTTTACCTGCATGTGGCGCGCCCATCGGAGCGGCCGGAAAGAGCGCGCTTGACCGCCTGCCCAATGGAAGGATATTTGCCATATGAACACACTCGAAACAAAGGCTGTATAATGCGTCCCAGGGTAGCTTTGCGCCTTACACGCAAAAACTTTCAAAAAAGAAGCTTACAACTGATGAAAGACACTGCCCCCCGAAACAACCCTTCGTGTAACCTTAAACGCCCCCCGGCGCTTCACAACAGTGAAAGCAAAATCATAGAAAGGGTGGGCGTTAACGAATGAATCCCCTTAATATAAGGCCCGGCTACCGAAGGTTGAGCCTGCCCTAACAAAGGAAGGGTGCAACATTGAGCTTCCCCGAAATTTCGGGATTGGCGCGTTGCGCCCAACGAAGCCTAATTGTTAGCGGCTGCCCTTCTTCGTCCATAGGAAAGTACCAACAATTTATTCTTGAATTTTATTCTTTACAATGTCGCCAAAATGTAACTTTACTTCCTGTATTCGCCACCCATTTTCAGTTTTTACATATTGAATATCTTGGCTCATAAAACTTGGTTTGTTTTATCTTTTTACATTTTACACTACCCAAAACAACCAATTTCCTATGGCTGTATTTCCGTTTATCTTTATTACAGGATTGGAATAATTGTGCATAGCAAAAATTACAGTTTGGGTTTCTTTCACTAAACGTTTACTAATGTTTTCCAAACCGACTTCACGAATGTTCACGATGAGACTTTCCCAAATGGCATCTTTTTCAAAAACTTCTAATAACGCATTTGGATTAATGACCATTTCATTCCAACCTTGATTGGCATATAAAGCATATTGATAGGTAATATCTTTGATTGCCTATTTGTATTCAAGTAGTTGAATACGTTGTTCTACACTTAGTTTTTTCATTACAATTCCATTTTACCGCCACTAAACAAATGTAATGCTTGCACTAAAATGCCCTTATACATCAATCCCCATTTAGTGGTGATTTGGTTTTCAGGTTTGTTTCTTTCTTCTGCACTTTCGCCTTTAGATTTTGCAATGGCAGCTCTTGTCGTTTGAAAATTGGCTTTCTTTTCTTCTGTCAGACCATTGGCAAACAATTCGCACAATGCTTCTGCGTCCAACATTGCCAAGCTGATACCTTGTCCACCCGGACCATAAGGGTGAGCCGCATCGCCTATCAAAAACATTCTATCGCTATACCATTTACTTGGCACACTGCCGTTGTAAACAGGTTGATGATATAATATTGTTTTTGGATTGGTTTTACACTCTTGAAAAACTTGTTGCAAATAAGGCGTCCAATTCTTTGCTTTTTCTGTTATACGTTCATACACTTCTTTATCGGTTATGGCTTTTGCTTCCGCTTCGGTCATATGTATATGCGTCCATAAGAAATTATTTTTATGGGTGTCATTTGGACTTATTTTGCCAATAGAACCAAGACCGATATTACCGTTGATGCTATTAAATAAAGACATTTCTACCTTTTCATCACTTGGATAAATGAAACCAAGCCCCAAATAACATGCATATCGTTTATTAGAATTGCTATCTGGATTTAACAAGCTTCTTACTTTAGAGCCTACACCGTCTGCACCTACTAAATATTTGCCTTGAATGTTTCGTCCATCATTTGAAACGGCAACTACGTTGTCGGCGTTTTCAATTACATTTTCCAACTTAAAATTATAGATGACCTTTATTCCCCACTCATTTATACGTTCACGAAGTTTCTCAAAAACAGCCAATCGGGTTACTATAATTGCAGGGCTTGCACCTTTTTCATTTTTAACGTCAAAGGTTACTTTGCTTTTACCAAAGTACATCATTAGTTTTTCTGTCTTTTCGCCTATGTTGCGAATGCCCATATTTTCAAGAACTCTCACTCCTTTAGCCGAAATCCTTACGCCACTTGTAGCTCCTCCAAAACTTTCTCTTGCTTCAAGCACTACACATGGTATTTTATTCTCTGCAAGCTGTATTGCAAGGCTCAATCCCGCTATGCCTGCACCAATTATGATTACTTGGTCATTATTTTGTTTCATCGCAATGAATTTTTAAAATTACGATGCAAAATTACCGCTGACGCATAGTTCAAAATAGTATAAATCGGTCGTTTTGATTTTACTTAAAAAGAGTAATTTTTATTCGATTATTTCCTGCCGAATTTTTTTACAAACCAGGGAAGTGAAAGCCCCTGTCCAAGCAGGGAAAACAGCACTACAGTAATGGAAAGAAAAATAATTTCATTCCGCATGGGAAACAGTTCTCCGTTTCCAAGCCTGACAGGAAGTCCAATGGCAATTGCCAGCGAAACAATACCACGCATACCTGACCACGTTATTATAAAGCTCGTTTTTGAGTCAAATAATGCGTCTTCGCTTATTCTGCGTTTTCCCTGAAAAGCTTTCTGGAGGTTGAACTGCTGTATATAAATCCTTATCAGCCTTATACTCAAGGCAGCCAATGTAATTATTGCAGCGTAGCCCACATAAAGCCATACCTGATTGGGGTTCATCTTTTTTAATACAATAGGAAACTGAAGACCAATCAATAAAAAGATAAAGCCATTGAGCAGAAAAATAATCACATCCCAAAAATGCCTTGATTGATTTCTTGCCTTTCCAGGAAACTTTTCACGGCTTAGCCTTGACATGCTTAGCCCCAATATAACTACCGCTATTACTCCTGACACATTGAAATGCTCGGCAACAAGATAAATTACAAATGGCATCAACAGCATAAGGCTGATTAGCGCCATATCATTAGTACGAAAAAAACGAAGCATCTGAGCCAACAATATTCCTGCGACCATCCCTATCATAAATCCACCACCTAAAACAAATAGGAATTGTAGTGAAGCTTTCCACCAGACAAAAGCAACTCCGGTAACAGCAGCTATCGCAAGACGATAGGCAACCAACGCAGAAGCATCATTAATCAGGCTTTCTCCTTCAAGAATAGTTATGGTTTTGTGAGGAAGCCCCAGTCCTTTTGTAATACCGATGGCTGCTACTGCATCCGTAGCAGAAAGAATAGCTCCCAATACAAAAGCAAGCGGCCAGTCCATACCGGGTATCATATAATGCACAACTACTGCTATGCCCGCAGTTGTAATAAATACCAGCCAGACAGCCAACGTGCCGATGGTATTAATGTTTGTCTTAAAGTCCGTGAATGAAATGTTGAATGCGGCATCGTATAATAGTGGCGGCAGAAAAAGAAGCATAATAATTTCAGGATTTAGTTCTATGTCCGGGATTACAGGCACAAATCCTATGGCAATACCAACCAGTAACAGCAATACAGGCGCCGGCAGCTTTATCCTATCTGCAATCCCTGATGCAATAATCATCAGAGACATGATAAGCAATATGATGGTATAGTTTTCCATTTACAGCTCAGTTAATTAATCGGGTTGCAAAACTATTTATTGTGCAAAAAAGATAATAGTATAAATCGGTCGTTTTGATTTTTAGAAAGTTCCTTTGGTGTGACTCCCGACATTTTTTTCACTTCTTTAATAAAATGGTTTTGGTCTGTAAAATTAAGTTCAGGAAACAATTTTCCTTTTTTTATATGATGTAAAGACGATTTGAAACGAAAAATATTACAATATGATTTTAACGATATGCCGATAGTTTGATTAAAATAGCGATTGATTTGTCTGCTTTCCCAAAATACTTTTTTAGATAATTCTTTGATTGTTAAAGTGCCATTAGAAGAATAAATCAATTCAAATAATTGTTGCTTTATACTGTCAATATTAGGTTTTACCAATGAAATCATTTTCGCTGTAACCTTCTCTGTAAACTGGCTAAAATTAGATAAGTCGTTACTTGTAATGCCCCAAAAGTTCGTTTGTAAATTAACACCTTCATTGACTATTGAATAAACCTTTTCGGGCAGCAAATAATCTATGGCAAGTAGTTTAAAACTTATTGCAAAGAAAACGGATTTAGCAGGAATTGAAGTTTGTTTTGGTTCTGTATCTATACCTTTTAATGTTGTTTTGAAGTTATTTTTATTTGTCAGTGAAAAAATAATGTCAAACCTTCCGTCTGGCAGAATTATAATCTGATGATCTTTGTCAGTATGGTTAGCAAGCATCCAAAAACTCTCTACAAAGTCGCGTAGTTCGGTTGTAGGTCGAGCAGTTTTTAATTCAATGTCATTTGTCAACATAGTTCACTTCGTCTTTCAATTGTCAAACTGTTGAATATTAGCAGAGGTCTATTAGGGTTTGCCGCCTAATCGAGTCACGCAAGGGAATTTCACCCTTACGTTCTCACGGAACCGTACGTGAACCTCTCGATTCATACGGCTCTTCTTGTTTATAAATCGCAATTTAGCTATTTGCTATGGATACGCCAATGGCCAGTGTACAAATAATGTGGGGTGCTCTTTGTATTTCGTTTGCAACCATTTAATGGCTGCTCTCTTATACAATCCCTTCTCCCATTTCGCCCATTTTAATAATCGCTTATTCAGTTGCCACCAAATACTGCGCAATGCACCGCTGTAAAACTTTTGGTAGTATGCTATTATGCCCCTTAGTAACTGTTAAGAAATAAGTAGTACATTTGTGCTAAACAAATTATTATGTT
>CAYUGH010000171.1:2087-5701 GCA_964444195.1 uncultured Chitinophagaceae bacterium | reverse complement strand
CCATTGTGGACCCAAAGGTGGCGAAGATGCAGTTGGTGTGATGATGGGTAATTCCTATCCTTTTTACAAAAAATTCACAACCCTGAATACTATCGAAAAGTAAATCCAGGAACCGGCAGAGGGGTAGATTAATTTATTGTATCCCCCTTCAACAACCTCTCATAAAACCTTGAAAACCGCCCCCGCCAGTAAGGTTCTCCCTTTAAAAGGATTGACATGATTTCAAAACCCGAATAATGCTCTTTTACCTTTACTGCCAAAAGGGGGTAAAAAACTTCGTCCTCATTGGTTTCATAATACCCCGATCCGATCCGGGATAATTGTTTCAGCAATCCGGGTTTATCATGTTTAAAGAGGTTCTCAAAATGTATTGCTGCCACCTCACTGGTACAACTATCGCCCAGTTTTTCAACCATTTTGGCATATTTTTTTTCAAGGTTCAGTATTGAAAAATACAATGTTGCCGATTCGGGGCTTGAGCGGATAGCGCTGCCAAGCGCATTTAAAATCTTGCTTCTCCATTTTTTTCCATCCTCTTCCCGGTTTTTAAAGTGTTCATCCAAAATAACCAGGTAATCTTCCAATGTGCCATGGTGTGGCAAAAGCTCCATTAATATACTGTACAGTTTTTCCCGGCTTTGAGGTTGCCGCCTGTATATTTCCGCAAGCCTGGTCTGGTAAGGAAAATCGTACTCATCACGGAAATTGCTTTTTATCAGGTCGAGGCAAATTTTCTCCGCCCTTACATCCAGTTTGTTTTCTATAAGGCTATCCACCAGTTCCAGGTTATAGGCGTTTTGGTAAGTTATAGGTTGTATCCAGGGGATGCAATCAACCACTTTGCCCGCATGCTTGTACATATTATATACCAGTTCGGTAAACCATGCCGTAACGGTTCCGTCTTTTTGCCCGGTTATTCCCTGGTATTTGTTTTTAAACAACTCCAGTATCAGCCCAACCCGGTGTTGGCGGGTTTCTAATGCAGGAAGACCGGCGAGAAAAACCAGCCAGTCGCTGCCAATGGCGCTTTCGGTGTTTAAGCCATGGATAAAATATGCTTTTATAACATTCTGCCAGGTTGTTTCCTGTTGTATATCGTACAGCGGCTGTATGACCCGTGCCAGTATATCGCGTTTGTAGGTGGTTATTTTTATACTGTTTATGTTGAAGGCCTCGTTCCATTTTTGTATGGAAAACAACAGGTTATTCAGCACAATCGTTTTTTCGGGCGTTGCAATGTCCGACAGGTAGTTAGTGATGATCGGTTCATGCACTTCTTTCCACAACTGCAATATTTTTTTCAGCTCCGACTGGTCAATCTTTCTTTTATTTTTTACCACTGATTTTACTGCGGCATCCGTTATGGCGTAAATTTCCTCCGCCGAATAATTTTCAGGCTTCGGGGCAAAACGGTTGGTGAAAGCAACGGCGAGGTACTTTTGCTGATGAAGGACCTCCTTCAGCCAGCTTTTCAGCTCATCGGGTTCCAACTGGCTGAGCAAATTGGATATGGGGTCCTCCTTGGTTTTGCGTGTGGCAACCTGCTTTACCGTTTTGCTGCCTTTTGCCGCCAAATGTTTCAGCATTGCCACCTGGTGCAGGCAGAAGCCCAGTGCATCGGGCTTGCCGCAATCGCAGGAATGGGCAATAACCTCGCCTTTCTGAAGGGTGATTTGCACATCAAAACTTTCGGGGCCATCGTCGGCAAAAGCTACCCACTGTCCTTTCTCTGTTTCCTCCACCTCGCGCAACGGGCATTTTTCAGCTTTCTTTAAAACCGGCGCGGGGAAAATGGTATCAATATCTTTTAATGCAAAATGCCTGAATTCCATAGCGGGTAAAATTAGCGCCCGGCGTTGAAATCCGCTATCAAATTCCTTTCTATCCTCCAACCTGTTTTTTTCAGTAGCCCGGAATATTCATCCCCAAAACGATATCCCTTTTGCCAATCCAGGCGCCCTGATCATTTTTTTGAATTTTTATTATTCCCGAACCCCCTCTTTTTTCCTCGTTTTGCCGTTCCTGCTGGGTTAGAAAAGGGTCACCTTCAAACAGGTATTCATCAATGTAATAGGGAGTCAAGCCGGGTTCCTTAATGGTGGGGTGTATATGTTTTGAAATTTTTGAATTTGGGTAAGATGCCGGTAGAATGGTATGGAAAATGTATTTCCCATCCGAACCTGTTTTCACCCACCCGCGCAAATGGCCGTGACGAACCGCCTGCGTTTGATTTTTGGCCGGGCTGTAATTTCCTTCCGCATCCGTATGATATACATATAAAATGACCCCGGCAGCAGGGGTTTTTCCATCTTTCTGGTAAATGGTACCGCTGATCGTTAACCTTTCGCCTGGTTCTTCAGGTGCAGCAATCGTGGTTTCCGCAGATAATTTTTCAGGCATTCCCAGCACATACCAATCGCAGCCTTCGCATCGCCCGCCCACTGCCCGGTCGGCTTTATTGGATTGGGCTGCGGAACCGGGTGACTGGCAGGCGGTTAATATCATCAGCCCGGTAGCGGCAAATACAGTAAGTCGCTTCATTTTTTTTGTTTGAAGCTATACATGGACCCGGCTAAAACATTGCTAAAGTTGTACCAGTTGCTTACCGGCATTACAGGTGGAAATTCAACCCCGGCTGAAAAAATGCTCCCATGAGGCCAATTTTCAAACTCAAAATCCATGCAAACCCCTATTTTTGCAGCCGCTTTTCCCGAAAAGGGATGGCAGGATCCTTAGCTCAGTTGGTTAGAGCGTCTGACTCATAATCAGAGGGTCGGGGGTTCAAGTCCCTCAGGATCCACTTAAAATTAAGCAGTTACGAAGTGAAGTCGTAGCTGCTTTTTATTTGTGTTCAAATTTTAATTCCTGTTTCTCCCTTCGCTTTGGAGCCGCTAAATCAATATTTCAATTGTGCTTCGGGCTTCTATATGCATCACATTTAGCCTGGTACGTAATGGTTTTGGGTGCAGTGCAATCGCGGCCGTGGTAAGGAGGCAGCGTCCGCCCGGTTACAGTGCCGGGAAGTACATGCCTGATCACAGCCATTTCCCGGGCGCGATAAAGCTCCGGCAGGAACTTCATTTTTAAAACGCTGTTCACGTAATCGTACCATAAAAACTGCACGCATTCGGCATCGGGTAATTTAGCGCTGCGCCGGTGCATGACGTAGGCGATGTTGTATTTCAGGTTTGTACCCCTTACCGCCAGGGTTTGCATACGTTGCCGGATATCGTGGGTACACTGCACTGCCTGAAGCCGGAAGTCCTGTTCTTTAAATTGGAGTTTCATCCTTTATTTCTTATTGGCGGCTAAATATGCCTGTTCTGGGTGATTTACCATTTCAGGGTATAGGTAGTTTAATTTTTTCTCTGCAATCATCTCGCTCAGGTATTTTCTTGTTACATATCCTTCCCCCTTCTTCAGGTAGTTTGCTATTTCAACAGCCCTCATGGATCGGGTGGAACATAATTCCAAAATGATACTTTTTACCTTTTCAGGGTCATGTTCACGTTTATTTAATTGTTCAATCCGGGTCAAAATTTCCTGAACTGGTGCACTTATTTCCTGAACTGGTGCACTTATTTCCTGAACTGGTGCACTTATTTCCTGAACTG
>CAYUGH010000171.1:0-1987 GCA_964444195.1 uncultured Chitinophagaceae bacterium | reverse complement strand
GTGCACTTATTTCAGGTACCAGCCTAATTAATTCAGGCCCGGCCACATAGTAGGTGCCCTTGCCTTTTCCTTTGGTTTCCAATAAGTTAGATGTTTTAAGCCCCCTCAGTTCCACACTTGCTTTAAGCGTATCACAATCTGTCATTTGTCTATAGGTCTGGTTGTCAATGGCGCCTACTTCCCTAACAAATATCAACGCTTGCTTTTGCCCGTCTGATAGTTGGAAGCTTTTGAAATTTGATAACCAAACCAGGTCCCGTTCATCAAGAAAATGATGAAGGAGCAGTCTTGAAGTAAATTGATTGCTGTTTCTGTTTGATTCAAATGTTGGCGGAGCCAAATGAGCTTGTGCCATAAGCTTTCGCATGGCACGAATACCCGAACCTTTGGTTTCAGCAAGGTTTGTTTCGTGAAAAACGGCAGCTATGTAGGGATTTCTTGTTTCGCTGCCAGGTTCGCCTAAATGATCGTCAGGTTTTAGCGAATATCCGGGGTTAATAATTTCAATGCGGTTGTTATACCGGATTACCTGTATTGGGCGGTGCTCCCTGTAGGAACGGTGCATAAAAGCATTTACAATGGCTTCGCGGAGCGCTTTGGTAGGCAAACCAATAGAACTTGCCTGAATGGATTCTTCAGGTAATAGAAATCCTTTTGGAAGATCTGAATTGATGGCGTCCATTACACGATATACCAAATTGAGAAGGGGCCCACGCATATCAATCGTGGTAAACCGGTTATCAGGATCTTCTACCCAGGTATTTCCGGGTACCCGTATATAATCAACGCGCAGCATGGGGAAATGCAAACGATGTGCTTTTGATGTGGCAAAAAGAACCAAACCGGCAAGGTTAAGTTCCGATCTATTCTCCCTGTTCAAACACCCTAACGCTTCCAATAGCTCACTGTCGTTATAACTCAATTCTTCTGCACCCGCATTTACCAGTTCCCGTAATGCCCGGTACTTTTTTAGCGCAGTTTCATCTACATCATCAAGCGATGTACCCTTAATTCCCGTTTGGTCAAAGCTCTTATAATTTGTGTAGAAAAGGCGCATATCATCCTCTGTACACCGCTGATCGGTAGAGCCAATCCTTCTGTATGCCCCACCAGGCAAACCATCGGCAGTAAAATATAATGGCTTTTGTATTGGGTCTAATTCATCCACCAGAATTTTTATCACCGTATCTCCATCTACTTTTTCCACACTCACTTTTGGCCGCACAGGTACATTGAACATTGTACTGCATTGGCTTACAAAATCTCTTTGAAATTTATCAGGGTTTGTAATATTTACCGTTTTGTATTGCGGGAAAATGGTGGTTTTATCTTCTGCAACACCCAGCAGAATATACCCGCCACCAGATCCCGGTTCATTTGAAAATGCACAAACTGTTTCCATTAGTGAATGAGAACTTTCGTGCCCGCCTTTGGCTTCAATCCAGTCACATTCATCCTGCTGGTTCAGCAGTTCAAATAATTCGCGGGCGCTGTAATCTTCCATAATAAAATAAATGGTCAGTTGGTAATTGGTGGTTGGTATCTAATTCACTTTCATTTCCGTTTCGGGCGTGTTTTGCTTATTTGTATCCATAGCGTATTAATAATGCGGGCAGCAATTTGTTAAACAATTGCAGCCAATCAAAAATAGAAAGGAAAGGGGATAGAAAGGAAGCTATTTAAACGCTAATGAGCAATTATAGGGAAGTACATGCCTGATCACAGCCATTTCCCCGGCGCGATAAAGCTCTGGCAGGAACTTCTTTTTTTTAAAACGCTGTTCACATAACCGTACAATAAAAACTGCACACATTCAGCATCGGGTAATTTAGCGCCGCGCCGGTGAATGATGTAGCTGATGTTGTATTCAGGCTTGTACCCCTTACCGCCAGGGTTTGCATACTTTGCCGGATATCGTGGGTACGCTGCACTGCCTGAAGCCGGAAGTCCTGTTCTTTAAATTGCAATCTCATTAGCGCCAAAATTT
>CAYUGH010000170.1:0-5724 GCA_964444195.1 uncultured Chitinophagaceae bacterium | reverse complement strand
ACTAACCGGTGTGGCTCTAAATTTTAATGGCCTGTGTCCTCACCGGCCATTAAAATTGAAATCAACTCACCGTTGCGCCCGGATCTATCACATGCTCCGGTTTCATAAAATGCAGCTTTCCATCACCATCTTCGGCCATCAATATCATTCCCTGGCTTTCGATGCCGCGCATTTTTCGGGGGGCAAGGTTAGCCACAACGGTTACCTGTTTGCCAACAATATCTTCGGGTGCAAAGTGCATGGCTATGCCACTCACAATCGTGCGGGTTTCAAAACCCATATCCACGGTTAGTTGCAGCAGTTTATCAGCCTTGGGCACTTTTATGGCTTCGGTAATGGTGCCAATGCGCAGATCGAGTTTGGCAAAATCATCATATACAATTTCATCCTTTACGGGTACGTATGCCGGAGTTTTTGGTTCTTCCACGGTTTCAATGTTTGGGGCAGTTCCGCCGTTTTTTGATTCGTTCAATTTTTCCAATTGTGCAGTTATTTCAGAATCTTCAATTTTCCGGAAAAGCAGTTCCGGCGCACGGAGGGTATATCCTACGCTCAATAATTTTTCCTTGCCGGCATTTTCCCAATCCAGCATTTTTTCAACCACCTTCATCATGTGGAGCATTTTTTTGGCGGTATGCGGTAAAAACGGGTTGATGAAAATAGCGAGGTTGGCACATAGCTGCAGGCAATTGTGGATAGTGTTGTCAATGCTTTGACGGGCGGCAAGCTGTTCCGCGTTGGCCAGCCCGCCTTTGTTGGCAGCGAGGTCTTCTGTAAGCAGTTTAGCTTTTATCCAGGGTTCCTTTTTCTGCATGTATTGGTTCCCCTTGCGCGAAAGGTCTATCACTTCAAAAAGAGCATCCCTGAATTTGTATTGCTCCAGCAGTTCTTCAATGGTGTGTTTGGCACGCTTGATATCAGCAACCAGGTTATGGTCGTCATCATCCTGCGCTTCCAGGTGCAACGGGGGTACTTTGCCGCTGCAGAGCTTATGCATCAGCACAAATGTACGGTTTACATAATTGCCAAAAATGCTCACCAGTTCGCTGTTATTGGCATCCTGAAAACCTTTCCAGGTAAAATCGCTGTCCTTGGTTTCGGGGGCAATGGTGGTGAGGTAATAACGCAGCACATCTTCGCAGCCCTGAAATTCATTCAGGTATTCGTGCAGCCATACCGCCCAGTTGCGGCTTGTGCTTACTTTATCGTTTTCGAGGTTCAGAAATTCATTGGCAGGCACATTGTCGGGAAGTACATAATTTCCATGTGCTTTAAGCATGGCAGGAAAAATGATGCAGTGAAAAACAATATTATCCTTGCCAATAAAATGTACCAGTTTGGTATCTTCCTTTTTCCAGTAATCTTCCCAGGTATCAGGCAAAAGTTCACGGGTGGCGCTTATATAGCCAATGGGGGCATCAAACCAAACATATAAAACCTTGCCTTCTGCATTGGGCAGCGGCACGGGCACACCCCAATTGCTGTCGCGGGTCATGGCACGGGGCTGCAGACCGCTGTCAATCCAGCTTTTGCATTGCCCGTACACGTTGTTTTTCCATTCCTTATGGCCATCAAGCAGCCATTCTTTCAAAAAAGGTTCGAACTCATTCAGCGGAAAATACCAGTGTTTGGTTTTGCGTTTTATTGGCGGATTATTGCTGAGTGCGCTTCTAGGGTTGATTAACTGCTCCGGGCTCAGGCTTGAACCGCATTTTTCACACTGGTCGCCATAGGCATTGGGGTTCTGGCAAATGGGGCAGGTGCCCACAATATACCGGTCGGCCAAAAAGGTTTCCTTATCCTCATCATAGTATTGTTCGGTTTCCCGCTCCTCAAACATGCCGTCATCGTACAGTTTTTTGAAAAAGTCCGAAGAAGTTTCATGGTGGATTTTGGCCGAAGTACGGCTGTACACGTCAAACGAAATCCCGAATTTCTGAAAGCTGTCTTTGATCAGCGCATGATATTTATCCACCACATCCTGCGGGGTAATATCCTCTTTCATCGCCCTGATGGTAATGGGAACGCCGTGTTCATCGCTGCCGCCAACAAATACAATGTCGCGTTTGCGCGCGCGCTGGTAGCGAACGTAAATATCGGCAGGAAGGTAGCACCCCGCAAGGTGACCTACGTGAACAGGTCCGTTGGCATAGGGGAGGGCGGCAGTAACAAGTATGCGGTTATATTTTTCCATAAATAAATTCAGGAGGGGAGCTTTTTTATAAATCGCTGACAATCATTGTCAGTTTGCAAAAGTAATTCATTTAGGAATGATGAATGAGGAACGATGAATGATGGATTGGATTTTGGTCAGTTATATGGGTAATTCATTTCTGTGTCGGTCGTTATTAATATGCCGGGCTGTTTTTTATCAATTTATATAAAAATGATCTTTAAATAGGATTATAATTATAATAAATAGTCCTAAAAATAGATAATTATAATAAAAATTGTACCCATTCAGGGATAATATTCATATATTCGTGCTGTGAAAAATGGGTTTTACGATATACTTTCTTCGCCTGCCACTGTACAAACAGAGCTCTATCCACGGGTTCAGCAACTGGAATGGGTAGGTAATAAGGTACCGGTGGTCATAGGCCCAAGGCGTAGCGGGAAAAGCAGCCTGCTGAACCAGGAAATCAACAGGCTTACCGTATCTGGGGTTCCTGTTCAGCAAATCGTATCTGTAAACCTGGAAGACGACAGGCTTGATTGGTTGTCGGTTACGCTTGATGATATGCTGCAGTTCCGCATGGAACTGTATCCTGATATCCCGCTTTCGGAGACCTGGTTTTTTTTGGATGAGGTGCAAAATGCGCCCAACTGGGAAAAATTTGTAAGAAGGCTGCACGATACACCCGGCACAAGGGTAGCCATCACGGGAAGCAACAGTAAAATGCTGGCCACTGAGGTGGCGACCGCCATGCGCGGCAGGGGGTATCCGCTTGAAATACTCCCATTGAGTTTTGCGGAATACCTCCAGTTCAGTCAAATCGGCATGGGGCGTTCGGTGCAGGAAAGGGCAAAAATGAAGGCTGCTTTTGAACAGTTCCTGGCAATGGGCGGCTTTCCTGAAACAGTGGGGCTGAACATGGTTCAAAACCGCAACCTGCTGCAGAACTATTACAACACCATGGTTTTCAGGGATGTGGTGGAGCGCTATAATGTCAGCCAGTTTTTCCCGCTGAAATACCTGCTTTCGCGTATCGCTTTCAATATCGGGAAAACCCTGAGCCTCCGCAAAATAGCCAACGACCTGCGTTCCCAGGGTTATAAACTTGCTAACGAAACCCTTTACGAACTTGCTGATATGGCCGAGGCAGGCTATTTTTTCAAGCGCATCTCCAGGTTCGATTTTTCACTGGTGAAAAGGGAGATGAGCGATAAAAAGGCTTACTTTATAGACAACGGGATGGTGAATGCCATCACCACTATCAGTGCGGGTAACCGCGGCGCATTGTTTGAAAACTTAATGTTTTGGGAGTTGTACCGGCGCTATGGAAACCTGTACACCACCGATATATTTTATTACAAGGATCAAAGCTTTGAGTGCGATTTTATACTGTACCGTGAAGGCGGAAACCCGCTACCTGTACAGGTTTGTTACGATACCAATGATCGGGATACCCTCGCCAGGGAACTGAAAGGACTGTTGAAAGCCTGCGAAGTTTGCGGTGTAAAAAAGGGCTGGCTGATAACGCCTGATGAAGAAAAAACAGAGGTGATCAATACCGTGGAAGTACAATGGAAACAGGCTTATCAGTGGTGTCTTGGGGCGGTAGAGGAATTGGTGTAAGGTTATAAGGATAATTACTCAGAAGGGGTCTCTATTTCGAAAATAATATCGTCGTAAATTTTCGCCATCAGGATTTTTATACCCATTTCACGCAAATCTACAGTTGAGTCAAAGCCTTCAAAAGACTCGAAATAAAATAGCGATTTCTCGTGAGGACGACCATAAACCTCTACCAATGGCTGGTTTTGACTGACCATCATATAATAACGCAGGGAGGGAATTTGCCTGTAAAGTTGCCATTTTTCCGACCGGTCGTGCAATTCGGTGGATGGACTCAGCACTTCTACGATAATGGAGGGATGTTCCAGGAACATACTCTTAAGGGAAAAATCTTCGGGATCGCAGGTGATCACCACATCGGGCAAAAAAAGGGTGTTTTCGCTTAATATCCTTAAAAAAACCGATTCCTGGAAACTCATACAACCTTTCGGCTTAAATACCGCCTTCAGAATACTATGTATATTAAAGGTAATAATGGAATGCCCCTTCGTGGTTGCCGGCATCATCCTCGGCTCCCCTTTATAAAATTCATAGCGCTCTTGTTTTGTTTCAATAAACGAAAGAAATTCTTCCATGGTTGTGGGGAAATTATATGCCACAGCAGGTTCCTGAAGTTCGAAGTACATCATTCAAAGTTTGTTTCAAAGGTATTATCAAATGGCCAAAAACATGACTGATAGGAGCTCAAATACACTCAAATGAGAAACTGCCCCATTTTCAGGAGCAGTTTTCTAAATAATTTCCAGTAATTTATTACCAATAACTAAAGCCTGGCAAGCGCTACTTACTGTGTAAGTTCCCGGCAGCACCATAGGGGCAAGGAAGGATGAAAAGTCAAGCTTTACACTTCCTTCCGCCGTTTTGGGAGGTTTCATCCTTTGGTTCCAGTACACCCGGTTAATCCCTTTTCTTTTTGTACCCGGCATATTCTGAACAAGCTTGCCCTCGCTATCGAGTATATCAATTTTTACTTCGCTGCTCATTACTCTTTCCTTCAGGTAATATTCAATCGCAGGAATAGCAGGCGGGTTACCTCCATTCCATCCGCCCTGGATAGGAAAGCCACTGCCGCCAAACCTTCCTCCCGTCATTTTTACTGTTCCCGGGGCAAAAAGTACCACGGGCTGTTCTGCGGTTTGGGTGGTCATACTTCGGATTGGCCTGATATCGTCCACTACTATAATGCCCCGGCCATGCGTGCCCAGCACCAGGTCGTGGGTAACCGGGTGAATATCAATGTCGCGTACCAATCCATACCAGGGTACATTGTTTTTCATACGGAACCATTCCCTGCCGCCATTCAGGGTGCAATACAATCCACGTTCGGTTCCTAAAAACAGGAGGTCTTTGTTCACAGGGTCTTCTTTTATCTTGTGGGCATAGCCTTCAAGCGCCTCACCGCCTTTCAGCACAACCCAGGTTTTGCCGCCATCAGTGGTTACCTGAAGGTTTCCGTCGTCTGTGCCCGCCCAAATAAGATTTCCATCCAGCGGGCTTTCAGCTATCGTAAAAATGGTGCAATGGTTTTCAGCCGAAGTATTGTCGGCGCCTATTCCTCCGCTGCCTTCCTGCATCTGTTTGTTCTTGTCGTTGGTGGTCAGGTCGGGCGAAATACGGGTCCAGTTGCGGCCCTGGTCTGTGCTTCGGTACAGGTATTGAGCGCCGGTGTACAGGGCTTTGCTAACCGCCCCTACATGAATGGGAGTATTCCAGTTCCAGCGTAGTTTTTCATCGCCGGGCGCCTGTTGCGGTTGAATATTAACCGATTTGCCAGTACTAATGGTTACCCTTCCCATATTACCTCCCTGGTATTCGGCATAACAGATGTCAGGGTCTTTTCCATCGGGAACGACCCAAAAGCCGTCACCGCCATAAATGTCCTTCCATACGCTGTTGTTTACCCCGCCGGGTGAAGCGCTCGGAGC
>CAYUGH010000169.1:0-5823 GCA_964444195.1 uncultured Chitinophagaceae bacterium | reverse complement strand
CGTTGGTGGTTTTGAGGTAGGCGGGGTTGCCGAAATAGAGGGTGCGTTTGATCATAAAGCAGGTTTGATATTACTAGGGAAGCTAGTAGTGTCCAACTTTATTATTTCACCATCAGGCATTATTGAAAAATCAATTCCTTCAATCATACAATTAAGTTTGTCAACATTAAGAAAAAGCCTTGGTTGATACTTCTCAGGAATGAAATCCTTTTCTTCCAACTTGCCAAGTATATCATTTGGTCTAGCTTCTAAATGATGCTGTAAATAGAGATATCCAGTGGATGGAGTAGGTTCATTGAATTTGAAAACAACAAATAACCTCTCTTTCAAATTATCCTTTGTCAGTTCATCCTTATCTTCCTTATAAAGGATTATTCTATCCCCAATTTTAATAATGGCTTTTAGAGGAAGCCGGAAAAGATTTTTCCCTTTCTTTTTTTCTATGTTATTAAATGCGGAGTTTGTTTTTAATTCATTGGTATCTTTAATTCGGTTCGTTGCCAAATCCATTCTGTTCAATATCCTATAGCTTCGTATAATTTGATCTTTATCATTTTTTCCTTCGTACAGCAGGAACAAATAGTTGTCTGCATTTTGTACTAAATAATCCGTTTTATGGTCATACCTTGATCTAAAGATGTGTGATTTAATAGGCAAGGCTTTTTCTACTGATAGATAACCAATGCCTGCTTTTACTCTACACCGTAAATGCCTTATATTCTTTCCATTAAAATCAACTAAATCCTCAACCTTACAACCATTTTTCAATTGCGTTGCCAAATGTTGCCCTAGAAGCTCATCAACTATTACATCCTTATCAAAATTTAAATTCCCTATTGGTTTTCTCATAACTATCCAGATATCATCTTTACTGTCGGTTTGCTTCGTTACAAATTGGCCATTTTTTTTAATGGGATAGCCCTGCTCGTTTCTTTCATTTGGTTTGATTGCCCCAAAATAACTTTCCTGGTGAAGCTGACCTCTTATAGCATCACCTCTCATCATCCGTTCTTTACTTGCACCATTAGTTGTTGGAAAATTTTGCACTTTACCACGCTTCCTAACTTTTTTGCTTGCTTGGTTAAGTGTTTGATCTTTAGTGATGAGATTTATAATTATTTTATTTCGAATATCAGTAATATGTTGTATATCGAAATTGCTGTAACCAACCGGATTAATGGGGTAGTATTGCCTATCCGTTTTGTTTTCCTTTGCTTCAAAGTAGACCTTCAAGATTTCATCCCTTTGCGCAGAACCGGGAATGAGTGTAAGGACAGCGGCATCATCAGCATGATGGCTATGTCGGCTACGATCTTTCTTTTCTTCGCCCATTATGCCATATATTTTTCTGAATTCTGCAGTAATGCTTCCTTTTTGCACATCCACTCTATTAAAGACTGTTTTTAAATAGGCTCTGGCATACTTTGAAATGATTTGGGTGTCAATCAATTGACTGTTTTTCCAGGTGCTCGGTATTTCAGATGTTGTAAATGTTTTTACTTTTTTACTCCAATAATCATAATCAAATTGAAGCAAATGCCTGTTCCTTATCAGGTAGTTTTTTCTTTCAACATCCCCCTTTCTTATAGCTTTTTTTGTTTCTATCTTATTGCTTTCTATACGCTCTTTTAACGATTCTTTCTTTGCTATCCATTTCTCGATCCTCGGTTTAATTGCGGTATATCCGTTCCAGTCTATGTTGTAGTTTTTCAATTGCATTGGAACTTGATTTTTTTTGACACGCATGTTATAGTCTGCATCGCAAACGGTAAGGTTAGACAAAGAGTTATCAAATGATTTACTTAAATAAAGTGTGTGCTCAAACTGTGTTTTCGTACCATCAAACAAATCAACTAGTCCTATCATTTTTCCGGTATAGATGCACATACACTCTTGCTCCTTCCAAAGCCTGTATTTTTGAATGTCGTCTTTAAGTGATTTTATCTGTTTATATACTTCTTCCCCATTTTCCAATTGTTCCCACCATAACCTTACCTTATCAATATTATCAGCATCATTTTCGTTCAGACTGGAATACCTTTCTTTTGCCACTCCCAGTATTGCCTTGCCAAATTCTTTATTTTCCTCTTCTCTGTTTTTCTGATATGTTTGAATAGCCCATCGCTTGTTTGAATCGTTTAACTCCCTTGCCATCTCTATAATAATCTTAGTTTCGGTATCTATTTTCTTCTCCATAAGCAGGTAGTTAACCAGTTTTTTCAACTCATACATAGTACGCATTGCCATTGGGTTTTTCCATCCCCTGCTTGGCGGGTTGGGGTCTTCCAAAAAGCCGGTTTTCGATTTCGGGTAAATATCAATATCAGAAGGATGATACATTTTTTTCAATGCAGCTTCATTAACCTCAAACTGTGTTTTTAGAGTTTCTTTTATGGCATCATCTAATCTCGGTAGTTTGTAATAATCAATGACTGCAGTAGTTTTTTTATCACCCGAAGCCTTTTCTTCCTTTATTTGTTCACCATTCAAAAATCGAAGGTATTTTTCAAGTACAAAATCAAAATATTCATTCCGCAGGGACTCAGGCTTAGCATTCCATTCTGTTTCTCCAAAATATTGCTTAAGCCTGTAATCTACTTCTTGTGCAGCCAATTCCTTTATCGTATCATCCACACCCTTTGCCCTGCTCATGGGGTTTGTTCCAAAGAATTGTTGGATAAGGTTGTTTACGATATTTAACTTCTCCTTTACATTGTTTATTTGTGAGATTGTATGCTGGATAGTCCTTTTTACATCGTAAAGCTGTGTATTAAATTTTTCTTCTCCCAATACTGTTTTCAGGTTAGCAAAGGAAACCGCATCGGAGTATATATATCCTTCTTGCAAAATGGGAATAATTTTTTTGATGGCCGTATAGCTTAATGAACCATATCCCTGCGAAATTGAAATGCCGGAAAAGGCATCTGTTTTTTCATCCTTCCAATTTAAAACATTCTTACAAAATGTTTTCAGTGCATCTTCATCATCCCGTGTTTGCAAAAAATCAAAAAGCAAATGCCATACTCCGATGTAATTCAAATTTTTTGGATAGTCTTGGCCTGCGTACTTAGCCATGTAGGCAAGCGTCAGCCCACTAAAATCAATCCCGTAAATATTTTCATCAGTATAGAATTTGTGTTCCCATTTATCTTCAAATACATTCATTAAGCCTGCAATTACCGGGCATGCTGATACACTTGGATTACGCTTTAGCTCAAATTTATCATTTGCATATGGAGCATAATTAAATTCATATTTATGATTCTCAGAAAATGCATCGACTATTTCATCAAACGAAAAGTATCCACGGTCATTTACTTTGCCTTTTCTTTCTCCCCGCTCTATCTTTTTAAAGAATATGTCTTCAAAAATCCTTCTTTTTAGGTCAAGACTTATGGGTTCAAAGCTTCGTTTGCTCGCTGTTTCACGACATTGAATATTATTGATGAACTGTAGTGCACGGAATATTTCATAATCTGGGTGACTTTCGGGTATTCTTGTTTTTCCTTTTTCTAGGGTACATTTACCTACAAGCCCTTTCTGTGAGCGAAGCGGGCGTACAAAATAAATTGCGTTGTAAATCTTTTCAGATAGTCCTTGTGAAAGATTTTGAATGTTACAAATTGCATCAAATTCTTCTACAAAATATCTCCGTTGGATTACACCACTATTTCTAATACGCCTTCCTTCTGTTGATAATCCATTCTGTAAGATTTTGGCTACTTTCCACTCTGGTTTTTCAGCCAATACTTTTTCTAAATATTCGTTGCTGCCATAAGCGCTTTTGCCACTTTTTCTGCTTGTTCTAAAACCCCTTCTCTGAACCAGGTGGTAGAATGCACGGCCAATTTTGTATAATCTGTTCGGATCATCCATGTCAAGGACTTCCGCTAAAGAGGCTCTCAATGAATAAGGATTTGAATATTCAGGCTTTAACTTGTTACCTTCCCATTCTTTGCCAATTTTATCAAAATCCATCGCCAACCAGGCTTTAAAGTCAGAGGATGTAGGATAGCTTCTTCCTTTATTTTTTTTGATCCCGTTTTCTTCCTGCCAATTGCCAATGCTCCATAAGCGCAATTCTTCAATGCTTATTGGGCACATGGCGTTTTCAGCAAGAATCTTTAATGTTGCCCATTTTCGGTAGCGCTTAGCATTGTATAATCGTCTTTTACTCCTGTTACTTCTGCGTTCAGCAGCAAGTGAGTATTCACCAGATTTCCCCTCTCCAACGCCTTTTTTGAAGACAACAACTCCATAGTCTATAAGTTGATTTTCTAACTCATCTGTATCCCGAATGCACCAGCCGATGCTATTTGTTCCTAGATCGCAAGCAAAAATTTTAGACATAAGCGGTTGATATTTAATTGGATGTATTTTTTATCATAAAAAATTTATTTACAACTTGTACAAATATAATATTGTTTGCATTACATTTGTAAAAAGGAATTGCGGGGAAAGCCAATTGTGCACAATTGATTGGGGCGGGTGTCCAAAACCTATCCCTGGTGAAAGTCTTACCCGTTTTTCTTTTTAACATAGCATATGTATTGCTTTGTACAAGTTGTGTTGTGATTTGCGAGGTGTATTTTTAATACACCTTTTTCATTTATTTTTATTACTTTCGTATTGCAAATCACAACAAGGCTATAAGCCGAAGATTTTCTTGGGGCACTGCGAAAAACGTAGGCCCTTCTTTTTGCCCCAAACCTCCCCATCCTTACTGTCAACTTCCGCCACTCCCCCAAATATTTTTTCAATCCCACCGGGCCAGGTACTTCTATTTCTTCCCGCAAACCCTTGAAACCGGCCAATCCCTTTTCTTTTTTCGCAGCTTTTCAAATAATTTGCCATTCAGGTTTGCTGTTTTCAACGGTTTCCACAAAAAGGCGAATGTTTAGCCTTCTTCCAATTTTGCAATTGAGCGTGTTTTCTATGCGGTTCATTCGCTGATTGATGGCATAGCCTTTAAGTAAATAGTCCTTCAACACCCGGGTTGCCCAAATGCGAAATTGCGTACATTGTATTGATTTTACCCGATAACCCACCGAAATGATGACATCGAGGTTGTAGTATTTCGTGCTGTATTTTTTTCCGTCTTTGGCAGTTGTCAAGGATTCCTTGACAACTGAATTTGGTTGTAACTCCTTTTCTTTAAAGCAATTATTAATGTGCAAACTGATATTCTGCTTGGTTTGATTAAACAAACTGGCCATTTGCTGTTGCGATAGCCATACGGTTTCATCTTCAATTCTTACTTCAATACGGGTGGGAAGTTCGTCAGCCTGGTATAGAATTATTTCGTTTTTCATATTACGCAATATGTCGGTTGTTATCAATTTTCCTAAACCCCACTGTCAACTTCCGTCACTCCCCCAAATATTTTTTTCAGCCCCACCGGCCCAGGCACTTCAATTTCCTCCCGCAAACCCCTGATAAACCCGCCAATACCCTTGAAATTGCAAAAGGGCAGTTTGGTTTCGTAGCCATCCCCTTTTTCCACTATGTATTTTTTGCTGAGCGGGTATTCTTCGCGCAGCAGGTTAGCGGCGCGAAGCCCCATGCGCAGGTGCGCCGTACAGAGGGGTTTGGCGGCTGCAAACCCAAATGCATCGGTAAGCAAAAGCCGCAGGGTACCTTGTATTTTGGCCTGATCGTTCAAGGTATGGCAAGTTTGTTAAGTATTTTTTCAGGTTTTAAATGTAGGGGATAATGATGGAATATGGCAAACATTAGATAAGCAGGTGCGATTGATAGTTATTGGTCGAAGGTAGAAAAATGTTTTGCAGGTATGTTTCAATTCCTCGAAGGTGCGATTGATAG
>CAYUGH010000168.1:2729-5893 GCA_964444195.1 uncultured Chitinophagaceae bacterium | reverse complement strand
ACGCTTTCCGGGATCATTACCTATGGGTTGTACCAAAGCAAACACAACAAAAATCTTGAAGGCTATTTTCTTGGTGGCAGGTCCATGCCCTGGTGGATCATCCTGCTCAGCATTATGGGTACGCAGGCGAGTGCCATAACTTTTTTAAGCGCACCCGGGCAGGCCTATACCGATGGTATGCGGTTTGTTCAATACTATTTCGGGCTGCCAATTGCCATGGTTGTCATCAGCATTTTTTTTGTTCCTATTTTTCATAAGCTGAAAGTGTACACGGCTTATGAATACCTGCAAAACCGTTTCGATAGTAAAACAAGAACACTTACTTCCATACTTTTTCTTGCAAGCCGGGGTTTAAGTACCGGTATCAGTATTTATGCGCCAAGTATTATTGTTAGTGCCTTGCTGGGCTGGAATATTTACATCACCAACCTGGTTATGGGTGGCTTCCTGATCATTTATACAGTTGCAGGAGGCGCAAAGGCAGTGGCCTACACGCAGCGGCTGCAGTTCTTTATCATCATGGCAGGTATGGGCATTGCAGGGTATATGGCAATAAAGTTGCTGCCTGCCGGAGTAGGGCTTGGCGATTCGCTGAGAGCCGGCGGATTGAGTGGCAAAATGAATATCATCACCAGCGGTGTTGGCGAAAAGGGTTTCGATTGGAAGGATAAGTACAATATCTGGAGCGGGGTCATTGGAGGTTTCTTTTTAGCGCTGAGTTATTTTGGTGCCGATCAAAGCCAGGTGGGCCGTTACCTGACTGCAAAAAGCATGCGCGAAAGCCGACTGGGTTTACTCATGAATGGCCTGGTGAAAATTCCCATGCAGTTCTTTATCCTGTTGATCGGGGTATTGGTGTTTGCATTTTACCAGTACCGTGAAGCGCCGGTTTTTTTCAACCAAACCGCTGTAACTGCGGCTATGAAAACCCCCGCTGCCCCTCAGTTGGCAGCCATGGAGCAGCAGTTTACCCAAAGATCGAAGCAGCAAACCATTTGGTACGAAAAAGTGGGTGAACAACCTGAACTGAAGGATTCAATTGCCATCAATGCAAAGCAAATGAGCGTCATCAGGAAGGATTATGCCAAACTGGTGAAAGATAGCTTGCCTGGCGCTGAAAATGAAGATACCAACTACATTTTCCTATACTTCGTAACCCATAACCTGCCACCGGGAATTGTTGGTTTGCTTATAGCGGTGATCATTATGGCGGCATGGGGCAGTATTGCCGCCGCGCTTAATTCACTGGCATCGAGTTCAGTGGTGGATTTACATTGCAGCCTTTCGGGCCAACCGGTACCTGAAAAGGAGCAATATCGCCTGAGTTGGCAATACACGCTGGGCTGGGGGTTGTTTTGCGTGGCGGTGGCTATGTTTGCCACCAATATGGGCAGCCTGATTGAGGCGGTGAATGTGTTGGGCTCCATTTTTTATGGCGTTATCCTTGGAATATTTTTGGTTGCCTTTTTTGCCAGGTCCGTTCAGGGCACTGCGGTTTTCTGGGCCGCAATCATAACCGAGCTCATTGTGATTACTGTGTACAATATGGAAGTAGTGTCGTTTTTGTGGCTAAACCTTATTGGTGCGGCAGGTGTTTGGGTAATCGCGCAGGCGATACAGCGTTTTTCTAAAGAATAAGCCACAGTCTTGTTCAGTTTGTGGAAAAGTATGCACGAATTTGTACGTCTAAACTTTAATTTTGTACGTATAATTTCCAGGTATGAACACTAAATTGACGTTGTCAATTCCTAAAAGGGAGGTTGAATACGCTAAAAGAATAGCTAAAAAGCGTGGAAAATCTGTATCCAAGATGGTAGAAGACTATTTTGCAGGATTGAAGAGGATGGAAGAGGAAAGTAAAAGCCATGAGGATGTATTGATTAAGGAATTGGCAGGTGTGATTTCATCGGGAAGCGATGATATTATGGCCGATTTATTTGGAAAGGAACGGAGGAAATGAAAAAGTTGTTTCTTGATGCCAATGTGGTTGTCGATTTTATGGACGCATCCTCCAAATGGCATACAGTAACGGTTGAATTGGTTAAGGTTTTGCGCAAACAAGGCATTCAATTATTCATCGCACCGTCCACGTTTGTGATAGTTAACCATCTTTTGTACAAGTACATAAAAAACAGGGTTATTGCTAACAAAAAAATGATGTCATTATCACAAATGTTTCAGTATTCAACTGAAGATCAGTTGGTAATGGATGATGTGTCCCGGTCTGATTTTGCTGATCTTGAAGATGCAGTTCAATATTATTCAGCTAAATCCATCAAACCAGATTTTATAATCACTCATAATAATAAAGACTTTCCGGTTCAGGATAAAAGCATTCTGAATTTTCATTACCTGGCAGGAAAAATCAATTTTGAATTTTGAAATGCATAATTGTTAAAATGCTTTTCTGTTTGGATAGAAGATACTATTAATCAATTCATTCCGTTGAATTAAAAATTTATAAACGATACGATGTTTTTCTTTTTACAAGCCATAACAAATGAAGCCTCGCAGGCTGCCATTGAAGCCTCGAAAGTTGCCAATGAAGGAGATAGTGTAAATTTATGGGGATTGCTTTGGAAGGGCGGCCCATTGATGATACCCCTTGCTATTCTATTTGCCGCCACCGTTTTCTTTTTTATTGAAAGATTACTGGCCATTCGTAAGGCGGGAAAACTGGAGAACAACTTCATGAATATCATCCGCGATCATATAATGAATGGTAACATTACCGCAGCCCGTTCCTATGCCAAAAACACCGACCACCCCGTGGCCCGGATGGTTGACAAAGGCATTCAGCGGATTGGCAAACCCATTGAAGCCATTGAGCGCAGCATGGAGAATGTAGGCAAACTTGAATTATACAATCTCGAACGCAACATCAATATCCTGAGCATGATAGCCGGCATGGCGCCTATGTTTGGCTTTTTGGGTACCATTATTGGTATGGTTCAAATGTTCTATGATATCAATACCTCGGGTAAGTTTGAACTGAATACCATTGCCGGGGGGATTTATGTAAAAATGATCACATCGGCCACGGGTCTTATCATTGGTTTGATTGCTTATCTTTTATATAATTACCTGAATACGCAAGTGGATAAAACTGCCAACCGGATGGAAGTAGCGAGCGCGGATTTTTTGGATTTGCTACAAGAGCCACA
>CAYUGH010000168.1:0-2629 GCA_964444195.1 uncultured Chitinophagaceae bacterium | reverse complement strand
ATTCGCCGCAAACTAAAAGCACATGCCGAGGTACACACAGGTGCGTTGAACGATATCCTCTTCATTCTGCTATTGTTTTTCCTGATTGTGAGCACCCTGGCCAACCCGAACGTGGTGAAGGTTGATAACCCCCGTGGTAAAAACGATACCAAGGTGAAGCAATCCATTGTTATAAGCATTGATAAAAACAGGCAGATGTTTTTGCAACAAAAACCAATTTCAGTCGACAGCCTCGAAAGTGAGCTCCGTAGATTGTTTGCCCAAAAAACCGATACTCCTGTAATTGCTCTGAATGTAGATACGGCGGCCTATTACGGTGATTTTTTCAAAGCGCTCAATGTGGCAAAACATTTGAAAGCAAAAGTGGTGGCTAACATTGCCGGGGAATAAAGGCGCTGCTTTCCGAAGGCATTTTTATTTTTGAATTAAGATTTATTTTCTCACGATTTTAATAATCCCAACCGGCGGGGTAAACTCCTGGTCAACCTCGTGCCTGTTATAAATACTCATCAGCACATCAATTCCTTTAACAACCCGGCCAAAAGCTGCATATCCAAGCGTGTCGCCACGGTTCAGCCCACCGGCATTAAAAGATGGGTTATCGCCAATGCAAATGAAAAACTCGGTTCCGGCAGTACCCGGTTCCAACCTTGCAAGGCTAATGGTGCCATGTTGATGAAGGATACCGGTTTGCGAAGTTGGTTCATGGGGAATGCCTTGCAGGTAATCGCGCCTGTTTCCAGTTTTGTAAATGCCACCCTGGATCAGCTCTGCAGCATTTGCGCCGGTGGGTTGATTATCGCGGCTTAGTATCCGGTAAAAGGAGCTGTTATCATAAAACCCCGAATCAACATAGGAAAGAAAAGCGCTGACTGTTTTGGGGGCTTTTTCGGGGAAAAGTTGCACTTCCATATCCCCTGCGGTGGTTTCAATCAGAATATGGTCTGGGCTATTACCTCCACAGCCTTGCATGAATGCAGATGAAATTAGCAGCAGGGCAATTAATACTTTCAAATTCATAGGGCAAAAGTAAACTGTTGACAGGGCCGGTAAAAAAAATGGTGCATATTTGCCATCCAACCCGGACTGTTAGCTCAGTTGGTTCAGAGCGCTGCTTTGACAGAGCAGAGGCCGGCGGTTCGAGCCCGCCACAGTCCACAGTTGCAGGGGTTAAATCGTATGGTATGGAGGTAAAAATTGACCCATCCTGGAAAGAAGCACTGGAGCCCGCATTTGAGCGGGCATCTTTTCATAACCTGGTGCTGCACCTGAAAACCGAAAAAGCAACCGGGCAGGTGATTTACCCACCGGGGTCATTATTGTTCAATGCGTTTAACAAAACCCCGTTTCAAAAGGTAAAAGTGGTGATATTGGGCCAGGATCCCTACCACGGCCCGGGGCAGGCCATGGGGCTTTCTTTTTCAGTGCCGAGGGGTATTCCTCCTCCGCCATCGCTGGTCAATATTTTTAAGGAACTGAAAACCGATATTGGTATGAACAATCCTGGGCATGGCGACCTTACGCGTTGGGCCGAACAGGGTGTATTGCTGTTGAATGCCGGGCTTACGGTCCGGGCCAATGAGCCAAACAGTCATTCGAGGATTGGCTGGCACGAGTTTACCGATTCGGTTATTCAAACACTGAGTGAACAGCGGGAAGGGTTGGTGTTTATCCTTTGGGGCAGGTTTGCACAGGATAAAAGCCCGTTGATTGATGAAACCAAACACCTTATCCTGAAAGCGGCTCACCCGAGCCCGTTTAGTGCCGACAAAGGCTTTTTTGGGTGCAAACATTTTAGCAGAGCCAATCAATACCTTGCCAAAAACGGGCAAACCCCCATTGACTGGCATCTTGATTAATCAACCTTCATGAAAATTTTCAAGGAAATATTCGGTCGTATCTGGGCGCTTTGGGGAGTAGTGGTTTTTATACCCACGCTTTTAATTTTTGTGTGGCCAATCCTCGGCTCCTTTTACCTGCCCGAACCCTGGGGCATGCGCGTTTTTCGGGGAACTACCAGGTTTTGGATGACCTTTTTCCTGTATGCCATTGGCAGCCCATTACGCATTTACGGAAGAAAAAACCATGATAAACATGGAAATTACGTGGTGGTGAGCAACCATTCTTCCATGATGGATATTCCTGCCATGACCCCCTTTTTTCCCGGGCCCAATAAAACCATTGCCAAAAAGTCCATGGCCTCCATTCCGCTTTTTGGGATTATTTATAAACGAGGTTCGGTGCTTGTGGACAGGGGCAGCGATGCCAGCCGCCGCAGGAGCCTGGATGATATGAAAAAAGTGTTGCTGGTGGAAAAGCTTGATATGGTAATTTATCCCGAAGGAACCCGGAACCGCACGGGTAAACCGCTGAAAGACTTCTATGACGGGGCTTTCAGGCTGGCATTGGATTGCAAAAAGGAAATTATACCGGTTGTTATGTTTCATACAGCCACTGTTCTTCCCCCTGGCAAATCCTTTTTTCTTTGGCCACATCCCATTGAAATGCACCTTTTACCCCCGGTGGCTTCTGCGGAAAAAACTTCGGATTCTTTGAAAAAAGAAGTGTTTTCTGCCATGTGGGATTTTATTGAAGCCAGAAGGAAGAAGGCTTAGTTCACCGGTACATC
>CAYUGH010000167.1:0-5906 GCA_964444195.1 uncultured Chitinophagaceae bacterium | reverse complement strand
TGATAATCAAATGTGATTATTTGATTTAAAAATCCCGCCTCCCCCAGTTTCAGAACAATTCGAGTTGTACACAGGGGAATTCATACCCTCAACTCCATCCTCACCTCAACCGCCCCCACCAACCCCCACGACTCCGCGATAAAAAGTCATTCTTTCGCCCATTTCCGCAATCGTTTGAGTAAATATTATACCCCAAAAAACAGCTTTTAAAAAATGATGTGGTATTGATGGGCCAAATAAGGCCCTTATTGGCTAAAACGGGCATTTTGATGTGGTATTGAGGGGGTGCTTTTTGGGGTCAGGCATACACAAGAATCTACTTTTGTTCCTGTTACCGAAACAAGATTACTAACGATTACCAAAAAAACTTGCTTATGAAAGGACGATTCCTACCCCGAATTTTGCTATTGTTCCTGATGCAGGGACTATTATCCCTGGCCATTGCCCAGCCAGTTCCCGTTACCGGTAAAGTAACCCAGGCCGACAACACCCCGCTGAGCGGAGCTACCGTAGCAGTGAAAGGAACAAACACTGCCACCGTTACCGATGCTGATGGAGCTTTTTCCATTACTGTCCCGTCAAAGTCATCGGTACTTATTATTAGTTACCTGGGAATGGTGACAAGAAGCGTGTCCATTCCCGAAAACGGCCAATTGGACGTAAAACTGGAAGCCGGCGAAGCCTCCGCTATGGAAGAAGTGGTGGTAGTGGGATATGGCACCCAGCGCAAAAGCGTAGTTACGGGCGCCATTTCCAAAGTACGAGCCGCCGACCTGGAAAATGTACCCAATACCCGCATCGAGCAATCGCTCCAGGGCCGGGTATCGGGTGTAACCATCCTTCAAAACTCCGGCCAGCCCGGTTCGTCTTCCACCATCAGGGTACGCGGTGTTACCACTTTTGGCGGCGGCAACAACCCCTTGTGGGTAGTTGATGGCGTGGTGGTTGACCAGGGAGGCATTGCCTATCTCAATCAATCCGACATTGAATCCATCGAAGTATTGAAAGATGCCGCTTCAGCCGCTATTTATGGTACAAGGGCAGCTACCGGTGTTATACTGGTTACTACCAAAAAGGGGAAATCGGGAAAAATGAACGTAAGCTATAATGGCTTTTACGGTATTTCATCCCCTGCCCGCAAGCTGGAACTGCTGAACGCAAAAGAGTATGCTACCTTAATGAACGAACGTTCTGTAGCCGGTGGCGGCGGTATTGTGTATCCAAATGCCGGCAGCTTAGGTGAAGGAACCGACTGGCAGGATGCTATTTTTAACGATGCCGCCAAACGCTATTCGCACGAAATAAGCCTGAACGGCGGTGGTGAAAAGTCCACCTTTTTTATGTCGTTTGGCCTGCAGGACCAGGAAGGTATTGTGGCCAGCGAGATATCGCATTACAAAAGGATGAGCTTTCGCCTGAACTCCACCCACAAGCTGGGAAATGTTTTTACGGTAGGTCAAACATTTGGCTATGCACACCAAAAAAGTATTGGCCTGGGAAATACGAATAGCGAGTATGGCGGACCATTAAGTTCGGCCATTAACCTCGATCCCATTACGCCGTTGGTGGTAACCGATCCTACCGTTGCAAATGCACCTCCTTATTTTGACAATCCCGTTTTTCGCGATGCAAATGGAAATCCTTACGGCATTTCTATTCCCGTAGGCCAGGAAATGACCAACCCGGTGGCTTATACCCAAACAAGGCTTGGCGGCTATAACTGGTCGGATGATTTTGTAGGCAATGTGTATCTCGAAGCCAATATAGCCAAGGGCTTGAAGTTCCGTTCTACGCTTGGTTCTAAACTGGCTTACTGGGGCAACCAGGGTTTTACCCCGGTATTTTACCTGAGCCCCACCGTTAGCGCTACCCAAAACAGCTATGGCAAAAGCGAGAACCAGGTATTCAACTGGAATATTGAAAACATTATTACCTATAACAAAACCCTGGAAGATCACAATTTTACGGTTCTTTTGGGCCAGGGCGCCTATGTTGAAAATATTGGCGGAAGCATAAGCACTACGCTGTACAACCTGCCTATTAACAGCTACCAGGACGCATCGTTCAATTTCGATATCCCGCAAACCAGCCGCAACGCCGGCAGTTCGGATATGGTAGAACATAAGCTTTCTTCGCTGTTTGCCCGTGTAAACTATGGCTACCAGGATAAATACCTGTTTACAGGCATTGTACGCCGCGATGGCTCTACACGTTTTGGTCCCGACAAAAAATTTGGCGTTTTCCCATCCTTCTCAGCCGGATGGGTAGTAAGCAAAGAAGGTTTCTGGAACCAGAACAGTAATATACTTACTATGCTAAAGATCCGCGGTGGATATGGTGTAGTGGGTAACGATAACATTGATAATTTCGGCTATTTATCTACCGTTGTGGGTGGTTACAATTATGCCGTTGGAACTTCGGGCGCAGTAACTACCGGGTATGCTCCCCGTACGCTCGACAATCCTGATCTGCATTGGGAAGAAACCTCGCAGGCTAATATTGGCTTTGAAGCCGGATTATTCCATAACCTGACTTTATCAGCCGATTTCTACCAGAAAAAAACGACAGGCATCCTCCGGCCGGTGAATATCCCCGGCTATGTTGGTGTTTCAAGTTTGCCGGTTGCAAATGTTGCCGACATGCAAAACACCGGTGTGGATATTGAACTGGGTTATCGCAAACGCTTCGGCGAACTTGGTTTTTCTGCCAATGGCAATATTTCCTATCTTAAAAATGAAGTAACCTATGTAGCAGCCGATGCCGACTTTATTGAGGGCGAAGCAGGTTTTCAATCCATGGGGAATATTACACGCATCCAGGTGGGCCAATCGTACAATTCATTTTTTGGGTACCAAACACTTGGCGTTTTTCAGAATGAAAATGAAATAGCCAATTATAAAAACGATCATGGCGGTTTAATTCAACCTAATGCACGACCCGGCGATTTTAAATGGCAGGATACTAACGGCGACGGAAGCATTACACCAGACGACAGAACTTTCCTGGGAACCAATATCCCCAAATATACTTTTGGCCTTACCCTGCAAGCTGATTACAAGGGGTTCGACCTGATGGTATTTGCCCAGGGCACCGCCGGCAGCAAGATATTCCAGGGTCTTCGCCGCTTAGATATTGGCAACGCCAATTATTCTGCTAAAGCGCTTGGCCGCTGGACAGGTGAAGGCACAAGCAACGATTATCCAAGGCTGGTGAGCACCGACCCCAATGCCAACTTCGGCAACATGTCTGATTTCTACCTGGAAGATGGCGACTATCTGCGGCTCAAGCTGCTGCAAGTGGGTTATACCCTGCCAGCCCGTTGGTTTACCCGTGTAGGTCTCTCAAGATTCCGCGTGTATGTTACCGGCGAAAACCTGGTGACTTTCACAAAATATACCGGGTACGATCCTGAAGTTGGCGGGGGCGTATTTGGCATTGATAAAGGCCAATACCCACAGGCAAGATCAATTATGGGCGGGCTTCAACTTCAATTCTAACCTCATTTAAAATATATATCATGAAAATGAAAAAGATAAATATCGCGGTCATAGCTTCTTCTATGCTCATGATTGCATCCTGCGGAAAGGATTTTGTCACCATTCAGCCCGAAGGACAATTTCTTACGCAAAACTATTATAGCAATCAAGAGCAGGCTTATGCAGCAATGGTAGCTGTGTACGATGTAATGCGCAAAAATTCGGGTGGTTTTGAAAACATGATCACCATGATGAACGCCGGATCTGACGACCACTATGCCGGCGGCGGCGGCTCTACCGATGGCGCGGGTATCCAGGGCTTTTCCAACTTTACCATTAATGAAACCATTATGCCCGGCAGCTTTTGGAACGATCCTTACCAGGGTATATTCCGGGCCAATATGCTTTTATCGCGCATTGGTGAAACGCCAATGGACGCAACATTAAAAGCCAGGTTTGTTGCAGAAACAAAGGCATTGCGGGCCACTTATTATTTCAACCTGGTGCGCATGTTTAAAAATGTGCCGCTGCTGCTGGAGCCGCTTACCACTTCCAATATGTATGATGTGGTACAGGCAACGCCGGAAGAAGTATATGCCCAGATTGAAAAAGACCTGACCGAAGCTATTAACGATCTGCCCGTTACGCTTTCGCTTACAACCGAGGCAGGCCGTTATACCAAAGGCGCGGCCATGGCCATGCTGGGCAAAGTGTATTTGTACGAAAAGAAAAACGCGCAGGCGGCGGCCCAGTTTGCCGAAGTAAACGGCACTCCAGGAGGCACCGGCACATTTGGCTACAGGCTGCTCACCAATTTTGCCGACGTATTCAATTTCGGCAACAAGTTCAATACCGAGTCAATTCTTGAAGTGTTGCATACCGATGCCGCCAACTCCGATTGGGGCTTTTGGGGAAGCGGTGGGGATGAAGGCAATACCGTGAATGTAATGGTAGGCCCACGTAGCTATTCAAGACCCGCCGGTTCTACCGCCCCCGATCTTCCTTCCGGTTGGAGCTTTAATGTTTTTACGGAAGACTTTTACAATTTCATAAAAGGCGACCCACGCTTTGATGCAACGGTATTCGACCTGAAAGCGTTGAAGGATGCAGGCCAGGCCGATTATATTGAAGGCTACCAGAACACCGGTTATTTCCTCAACAAATTTTTGCCCCGCACAACCGATGTAAGAACCGGCGGTGGCGCCCAGGAGTTGAACTTTAAACAGAATTCTTATGTGATCCGCCTGGCGGATACTTACCTGATGGAAGCCGAAGCGCTTGGCGCCACCGGAACCAGGGCGCAGGCGCTGCTGGATGCCGTTCGTGCCCGTGTGGGTCTTACATCCGTACCCGTTTCTTTGAATGCTATTAAAGCAGAACGCAGGCGTGAACTGGCCGGCGAAGGCCATCGTTTCTTTGACCTGGTGCGTTGGGGCGATGCTGCTGCCGCACTTGGTTCAAGAGGATTTACGGCCGGTAAAAACGAAATATTCCCCATTCCCCAAAGGGAATTGCAGGGAACTAAATTGACTCAAAACCCGAATTATTGATTCGCCCAAACTGTTTATGAACCGATTGATTGCATCACAAAAAATTATAAACCATGTTTAATAAAATAAATAAAGCTTACCTGGGAGCGGTACCGGTTACGGCAATGGTCATCATGACCCTGGGTTCGTGCCAAAAAGATTTTAGGGATAATGGCCTCGAAGCAGCCCTTACTCCATCTTTTACCGTTGAAGCGGTAACAGGCCGCACCAATACCTACCTGGTAAAAAATACAACTACAGGCGCCATAAATACCCGTTGGGATTTTGATAAAGGTGCGGGCTACGGTATTGGCAAATTTGTAGATACGGTATTCTTTCCCGATGCCGGTGTGTATAATGTAAAAATGCAGAGTATGGGCAAAGGCGGCATTTATTATGATGCCACACCTCAAAACGTGACCGTGGCCACGAGTGATCCCAACGCCGGCAACCTGGTGCAGGGTGGAAACATGAACGCTGACGATGCTTCCAAATGGACCATCCATCCTATTAGCGCCGGTGTGGATATGGAACTAAAAGATGGCAAAATGCTGGCAACCGGTGGCGGTTGGGGTCATGCGGCCTTCTGGCAAAAACTGGAAGTGGTAGCCGGTAAAAAATACCGTTTTGCCATGAACATTGCAGGCTCCGGGGCTACCAATACCTGGCTCGAAGTGTATTTTGGCAGCGCTGCCCCGGTAGCCGGCTCCGACTATAGTGACGGCGGTATCAGGATTGCCATGAATACCTGGGCTGGCTGCGGCGGTACACCTTTTAGCGGCAATATTGCCGCAATTGGCTGCGAAGGCGAACTTGTAGGCAAAAATGGTGAAGTAACATTCACAACCTCCGGAAGCATTTACCTGTTTATTAAAACAGGGGGCGAAAATATCGGCGCTAC
>CAYUGH010000166.1:0-5936 GCA_964444195.1 uncultured Chitinophagaceae bacterium | reverse complement strand
TCGAGTGGATGGACTACGGAGCAAGGATGTATGATGCGCAGATTGGGAGGTGGAACCACATTGATCCCGAAAGCGAAATATATAATTCCATTTCTCCATTTGTTTATGTTGCAAACAATCCTCTTTTATTCATTGATCCTGATGGAAGGAAGTTGAAGGTTGCAAATAATGCAGAAACTGCAGCCGAAAATGTGGCAAAAATTGCAGCAACATCTTTAGGGGCTCAAGTACTTAACAGATTAGTAGGTTCTTCTCATAACTATACTATGAAATCTACTTTTTTGACATATTCCTCTGAATATAATCCTTACAATCGTACTGCAAGTTACGTCGGTAATCCATGGTTTAGTGATGTACCAAGAGATGGCGGTGCATTGAATTCAATGACAGCAAGCGGTCATGAACTTATGCATGCATACGATCATGATAGAAGTTCATATTTAAGTCCAGAAGCCTTTTTAAATAATCAAGATGTTTTGGAGCCGAGTGCGGTCAGTTTTGCCAATTACTTACGAGATGCATATTCATTATCCCCTATGCGTGAGAAGTATGGAAAAATTGAAGGGAACTTTCATCAATTTTCAGACAAATACGGAAAGGAAAAAATAAGTGATTTTACTTCTTTGGGTGGTAATGAAGACAATACAAATTTTGGATATAGCTTTACCAAAACAACAACAATTCGCGAAAAGGGTTTTTTAGGATTGCCAGGAAAGGTGAAATCTCGAACTGTTCAACAACAGTACATCATGGTTAGCCTTGATAGTGAGAAAAATATTTCATTTCAAATATTTGATAACGAGGATGATTACAATAAGGCAACCAATGGACAGTAATCGTAGGGCGATACCATATCTAATTTTGATTTGCTTTGGTCTGTACTTGATTAACTCATTCATAATGTTTTACGAAACATATGTACACAGAGTTGCATTGCGGGCTCCGGACAAGCCAATAGTATTATTTATAATACAATGGGTTCTTTCACTTGTTGTATTCATTAGTTTTCTAAAAGTGGTTACTTATTCAAGACGTCTTTGGTATTTTTCTCTTCTTGCCTCATTTACAATAATTCTGCTGTCAATAATGGAACATTTTCTTTTGTTCTACTATTCTAATGCTATAAACATCCTGCTTAATAATATTGCAGCAGGCATTTCCATTTATTATATTTTAAGGAGGAGTATTTTAGAGCAACTCCAGGCGCCATTAATATGTAAATTAATCTTAATTAATTTTATAATTGCACTTTTTATCACAAGCGTTGTTTATGTAATAATACATTAGGAAGCATATGCCTGCTTAGCCCTAAAATCCCTCACATAAGCAGCAATCACTTTTAAGATTACGCTTTGCTCATCCTCGGGTAAGGCGTCTATTTCTTTAAATTTTTGTAGGAGGTCGGAGTTTTTGAGGGAGGCTTTTGCCTTTTCTGTTTTGTCGCCATTAATGAGGTAATCAACCGATGTCCCGAGGCGTTCGGCCAGCAGGTTCATAATGTTGGCCGGGGGCTGCCCCCAGCTATCTGTAGTGTGCTATGCAAATAAACTTGATAGTTCTTATAGTTCAGTAATGAATACAAAGCCGGGTGCTGTCTGTAGTTTGCAACTACAGATAAGATGTATAGCAGCACAAAAGCGCCACAATCAATTTTTCATAGAAGTAACCTACGATGCTTTGGGCCGGTTAAAAACAAAGCACCTGGGCACAAATCCTGCAACCGGCACACCTTTGGAATCCATCAGCTATGATTATAATATCAGGGGCTGGTTATTGGGAGCCAACCGGCCATTTGTAAAAGTGAACGCTGCTAACACAAACTGGTTTGGTTTTGATCTTGGGTACAACAAAACCTCCGGCAGCTATGGCAGCATTACGGTGGGTGGTTTGCCGCAGTACAATGGCAATATAAGCACAAGCGCCTGGCGGAGCCGGGGAAACTGCGACTTGTTTCAATATTACGATTGCCGTTATGATGCGGTCAACCGGCTGGAAGCAGCCTATTACAAAGTAGTGACATCTACCTTTAGCGGTTTCCCTGATCCGGCTTATGCCGACCGGTATTCCTTTGTTTCGGGCGATGCGCTGGGGAGCAATACCATGTACGATTTAAATGGCAATATTAAAAAGATTGTCCATTATGGTATGCCGTTAGCCGGAACATCATTAGCGGCTATAGATAATCTCCAGTATAGTTACCAGTCGTTTAGCAACCGGCTGGCCAAAGTAACCGATCTCAATACAACAGTGATGGGGCTTGGAGATTTTACCGACAAAAACACGAGTGGTGATGACTATGGGTATGATGCAAACGGCAACCTAATCACCGACCTGAACAAGCGGCTGAACGGTACAACAGGAAGCAATCTTACCAGCGGGGGAGCTATCACTTATAATCACCTCAATCTGCCGGCGGAGGTTACCGTAAAGAATGATGCAGGCACGGCAACTAAAGGAACTATTACTTATACATACGATGCTGCGGGCAGTAAAATACAGAAGCAAACCACTGAATATGGGGTAACCATAGGCAGTACCGGCAATATTACGGTCACTACTACCACTCATTATATGGGGGCCGCGGTGTATGAATCAAAAGATTACAGCACCCCACCACCGGGGTATGCCAACTATAGCTATAAGCTCCAGTTTGCAGGGCATGCAGAGGGAAGAATGCGGGCGCTAAGGGTGGGCCCGCAGGATAACCCCGGCGGTTTTGCATACGATTATATGCTGAAAGATCACTTAGGCAATGTAAGGATGGTACTGACAGAAGAGGTGCAAACCGATGATTACCCTACGGCCACCATGGAGGAAAGCATGGAAGCATCTGAAACCCGTTATTATACCCAGATAGTTGAAACGCGGGCCGACAGGCATCCGAATATGCCGGCTGACGGATCAACTAACCCCAATTTAAGGGCCGCTAAGCTTAGTAATTCAGGGCAGAGGATAGGTCCCGGCATTTTAATGAAAGTACAGGCAGGCGACCAATTGGAGCTTTGGTGCCGCAGTTGGTGGGAGGGTAGCCAGGTCGGGCAGCCCAACAGCAACCAGGCAGGGGTAAAAGAAGCTATAGCAGCCTTGTTTGGCATACTAATGCCGGGTACAAGCGGAGGAAAGATTGGAGCCGGGCAAACAGGTACCAACGGAAGCGTTTTTTCTCCGGCCATCCTCAGCTTTTTGCAGGCCAATAATCCTGAACAGGCCAACAAGCCCAAGGCTTATGTAAACTGGTTGTTTTTAGATGAGCAATTAGCTTACCAGGCGGGTAATGGAAGTGGAGGAGAGCCGGTAGGAGCATCGTTGGAATATACCTTGAATCAAAGAACACACGATGCCAGTAATGCGATCGTTGTGCAAAAGAGCGGTTATGTATATATTTACACCAGCAATGAGAGTTCTTTGAATGTGTATTTTGACAACCTGAAAGTGAAGCACCACCGGGGGCCGCTGCTGGAGGAAACGCATTATTATCCGTTCGGGCTGACGATGGCGGGGATAAGTAGTAAGGCGGCGGGGAAGCTGGAGAATAGACATAAATTCAATGATGGCACCGAACTAACTAATGATTTTGACCTAAGCCTTTATGAAACTCCATTCAGAGGGTATGACCCCCAGATTGGGCGGTTTTGGCAAATTGACCCTTATGCAGAGGAATTTGACTCTTGGACTCCATATAATTTTGCAGAAAATAACCCAATCGCTTTTAATGACCCCACAGGCCTTAGTAAACAAGGAGTAGGTTTTGAGGAAGATGAAAAAGCAGATGAGAGTTTGCCTGAGGTAGTTGTTAGACCGACTACTAAGAAAATGAATGCTATTCAAATGGATGCATTCTATGCAAGGAGTTTGCGATACGATGAAGGTTCAGGAAGTTATCAACCCTATATAAGTTCCAATTATGATGCTGCTACACAGAATTTTCTGAGTAGTTATCATAGAATGAAGCAGCGGGAACATGCGTTCGATAAAGGTGTTGGTTCGGCTGTTCAGGAAGGACTATTGTTTGCTGTTCCTTGGGGGAGAGTAGTTAAAGGATTCGCTTGGGCTTACAAAGCTGCAAAAGCAAGGCAAGCTGCAAAAGTACTTAAACTTGCAGGCTTTGGTGATGACGCTGCTATTGTAGCAAATTCTGCAAATATAATTCCTAAGAAAGGATGGTACGATGTTGTTGTCCATGGAACGGATGATGGTCTCAATTTTGTGGTTAACGGACAGCTTACTACACCTTCACAGCTATATAATAGCATGTTGGCTGCTGGATATTCTCAAGGAACAAGGATAAGACTAATGTCCTGTTTTTCGGGATCATTGCCAAATGGAGCGGCTTTTCAGGTCTCAAAACTTGCTAATGCCCAAGTTGTAGCACCAATAAACTCAATGTGGATAGCAAATGGTCAAGGATTTTTGCCTGCTGGCAAATTAATGGTAGACAACGGAGGGTGGTTCAAAGTTTTTTAAATAGTTTAAAATGAAAATGATAGGTTTTAGTGAAGTCCATGATAAGGTACTAAGCCTTTCAAAGTTCTTATGCAAGACAAATGATAGAACATCTTGTTTTCTTACGAAAGAAGAACACCAATTATTAATCCAATATCTTGAAAAATCTGATATGATTTTTTCAAAGACTTTAGCAATATTTGATGGGACAAAATATATTGGACCCTACATGATATTTTCGGATGGTGAATGGATTTGGCCAAGCTATTATCCATACAATTTAATTAAGGAGGATTTTATTGATAGTGATTTTTTATCTCATGTCAAACAAAAAAGTTTTATCATAACTCATCTCACTGATGAGCAAAAAAAGGAATTGACAATTTTTTTGGAAAAAGAGATGTTGAGGGTTTAAATTATGTTGGGGTTTGGAAAGGTTACAAAAGTTCGTTAGGTTCATAAGGCTAAAAAAATGAAACACTTTTTGAAACACTTAAAATTGCAGTCCTTACGGTAGTTAACTGAAAAGCGTAAGTTCAGAACTCCTGACCCGTAGTTATTAATATTGGGTTATGGAGATTTGGTTCGCAAAGTGAAGTTCTGCATATTTATTGCATGCAACTTCGATTACCTTTATTTCTTTGCCCGTGCAGGAGTTCCCCCTGAGTCGCCGATGCGGGTGTTATCACCCGCATCTCCTATAAGCCCAAGTAGCCGAAATTCTTACATTCGATAATTGATTAATAGATAAAATCATTTGCATACGATTATATGCTGAAAGACCACTTAGGCAATGTACGCATGGTGCTGACGGAGGAAATCAAACAGAATGTATATCCCGCAGCAACGCTTGAAGACATTGGCAGCCCGGGGCCGGCAGTGGATTATGAGCGAACCGCTTATTACGACATAAATACCAATAATGTGGTTGGTAATGAGCAGGCAAACGGTATTCCGGCATACAACAACAATAATGGTTTCGACTATAACCACCCGGTACTCAGCAGCACGCAACGCATGAACACCCAAAGCCAGAAACTGTACAAGCTTAACAGCACATCGGCTAAAACAGGGTTGGGCATTACCCTGAAAGTGATGGCGGGCGATAAGCTGGATATTTTTGGCATGAGCTACCACGACGGTTCTACAGGCAGTACATCGGGGCTTGATGTGCCGCAGTTGCTGGCCGGTTTTATAGGCGCACCGGGCAGCGCCGCCGCCGGCAAGCTAACCGGCATACAGGCGGAGGCCATCAACCCGCTCGGCTCGGCGCTGTACAGCTTTTTGCAAAACCGTCCACCGCCCGTATCTTCGCCAAAGGCTTATATAAACTATATTTTCTTCGACGAACAGTTTAAATTTGTAAGCGGAGGATGCAGCATGGTAAAAAGCAGCGGCGGGTGGAAACAGCATTATGAAGAATTGCAAAACATAGCGGTGCCTAAAAACGGCTACGTATATGTATTTTGCAGCAACGAAACCGATAAGAATGT
>CAYUGH010000165.1:0-5942 GCA_964444195.1 uncultured Chitinophagaceae bacterium | reverse complement strand
ATGAATGTGAGGAAGATAATCATTTGCACCGCATGATGGAACAATTTTTGAGGGCCTGCAACCATGACCCTAGTTTTCAATTTGACCAGGTTTTCCATCAATCAAAATTATTATCTGAAATTTCTTCATTAGCTGCTAAATATTAATGGTCGCATTTATTATCGGTTGTAACGGGTATATTGGCCGTAACCTGACTGAGTATTTAATAAAATCCGGTTTGGAGGTTCATGGATTTGATATCCTTGAAACGGGTTACAGACCCGATATAAGCTATACCAGGATCAATGTATCCGATCCGTCTTGCTGGGATAATACCGGGCTGAACCAAGCCGACCTCATTTTCTTCTTTTCGGGGCTCACAGGTACCTGGCAGGGATTTGATGAATGGTCAAAGTATGTACAGGTTAATGAATGCGGGTTACTTTTTTTTATTGAAGCCATAAGAAAATCAGGAGCTAAAGCAAGGATACTTTTTCCATCCACCAGGTTGGTTTATAAAGGTGTACGGGGCTTGCCTTTGAAAGAAGGGGCCGAGAAACTGCCCCTTACCGTGTATGCCGTTAACAAGCTCAGTTGCGAAGGCTATCTTAATGCTTATCGCAATGCATTTGAGATAAATTATACCGTGTTTCGTATTTGTATTCCATACGGTTCATTAATAGAGGGTGAAAGCTCATACGGCACCATTGGTTTTTTTGAAGGGAATGCAAAAAAGGGCAATCCCATATTTGTTTATGGCGATGGAAGCCTGAAGCGGAGCTTTACCCATGTTGAGGATATTTCGCGGATCATGCTACAAACCGCTTTGTCAAATCAAACCAACGGCAAAATATTCAATATAGGAGGCGAAACGCTTTCGCTGCTGGATGCAGCTTCTGTTATTGCCGAAAAGTACTCTGTTCCTGTCAGGTTCCAGGAATGGCCTGCGGAGGCAGCCACTATTGAAAGCGGGGATACTATTTTTGATTCATCCGCTATTGAAGAATTTGCACCTGCTCCCATCCGAACATTGAGGCAGGAATTCAGTTAATGTTCAAATTAATTATTCTTATTACCGTTTTTTTCCAAAATTTTTTAAACATTCATGGGACTCATTGTTTCTATCCGGAGTTCTAAAGGACAAAATTTTGAAATTCATTAGGAAACTCAATCTTTTTATGAAGAATCGATATTTTAATTCCTGGGTTGGGATAGTAATTGTGCTTGGTTTACTGGGCTCCTGTTCCAATTCCAAGCAACTGTCTTATTTCCAGGATTTAACGGATACGGCCCATGTGCAAAAAGTATCATTGGCGCCATTTGAACCTCTCCTCCTGAAAAGTAACGACCAGTTGCAAATTACTATCAGCAGCACAACCCCCGAAGCGAGCCAGTTTTTTAACCTGATGACCGCCACGCCATCCGCTAATGCTGTAGCAGGCACTACACCCGCCGGCGTACCGGCACAAAACTTTGCCAATGTGTACGCCATTTCACCGAACGGCGAGATCACGATGCCGGTATTGGGTAAAATAACCGCAGCCGGAATAAGTACCGCCGACCTGAATAGCAAAATATCCGGGTTGGTGACTAAATACCTTAAAGATGCCGTAGTATCGGTTCGGCTGATCAATTTTAAAGTGACGGTAATTGGCGATGTAACCCGCCCTGTGGTGGTGCCTGTACAGGGCGAAAGCATTAATGTGCTCGAAGCGCTCGGCGCTGCAGGAGACATGACGGTTTACGGGAAAAGGTATAATGTAAAAGTAGTGCGTAAAGTTGGGGATCAAATGGAAATAGCTCACCTCAATTTCAATTCGAGTAAAGCCATGCAATCACCCTATTTTCAACTCCGGCAAAACGATGTGGTGTATGTGGAACCAAATAAAAACAAGGGTTTACTTGGGGAAGGCTGGACACTTTGGGTACCGGTTATTACAAGTATCCTCTCCCTGATAGTAGTTGCTATTACCAGTATCTCAAATTAATGTTTTAAATTTTTTCATGCAGCAGGCAGATCCCAATATGGCATTTAACTTCCCCGATGAGGAAGATGATGCCATTGATATTAAAGGCTGGATTTTAAGGGTTTTACGGCTTTGGCCCTGGTTTGTGGCTACGGGTGCATTAGCTTTGATTGTTGGATGGTATTACCTGAAGTATACAGAGCCTGTCTTTCAATCCGTTGCGGCCATTTTGGTAAAGGATGAGAAGAAAGGCGGCGGTTCTGCATTGGATAACCCGTTGCTGGAAGAAC
This sequence comes from uncultured Chitinophagaceae bacterium, assembly GCA_964444195.1. GTDB lineage: Bacteria > Bacteroidota > Bacteroidia > Chitinophagales > Chitinophagaceae > Phnomibacter. Next base: position 3,706 of record CAYUGH010000165.1, on the reverse strand, counting down.
TGAAAATTGGCGGCAAGGGAAAGCTTGTGGAAAATGAAATTGAAGTGATCCGGAGTTTTAATTTGCTGCGCGATGTGGTGCGCAAGGAGCAACTGTACGTGTCGGTAAAAAACAGGGGACGTATTGCTAGCTGGACAACTTATGGGAAAAGCCTACCTTTTCAACTCGAGATAGAAAACCCCGATACTATTGATAATGGATATACCTGGGTATTGAATGTGCTGAAGGAACCCTGGCAGTTGCGCACTTCAGAGAATGGAACAATCATGCCTATTGAAAGGGGGAAATGGTATCAGTATAAGCAAATCCGCTTCAGGGTATGGCCCAATGTACATTATGTAAAGCCAAGAGATCCGGAAGTGATAAAAGAGCGGCCTGAATTTGAAATCGACCTCCGCCCCATACAAGCCGCCGCGCAAAGCTTAAAGGGGCAGCTCGATGTTGCCCCTGTGGGCAAAATAGGCTCGGTAATTGGTTTATCGGTAACTGATTTGCATAGTGAGCGCGCAACCGATATTTTAAAAACTATCATTGAAATCTATAACCATCAGGGGCTTCAGGATAAAAACGAAGTAAACGCCAATACCATTGGCTTTTTAACAGAGAGGCTTAAAGTGGTAGAGCGCGAATTGAAAGGAGTGGAAGGGCATGTTGAATATTTTAAGCGGGAAAACAAGATCACCAATGTTTCTTCGGAAGCCGCGACTTACCTGGAAATGGCCAAAGAAATTGACCGGCTGAATGCCGATCAGCAAACGCGGGTAAATATCATCAATGGATTGGAGCAGGAGTTGCTCAAAAACAAGAATAACCCCGGGTTGGTGCCAAGTTCACTCGGTATAGCGGATATTTCTTTATCAGCGCTTATTCAGCGGCATAATGAATTGGTGCTGGCAAGGGACCGGATGATTGAAAAGGCGGGGGCGCTCAATCCTTTATCAGTGGATCTTGACAACCAGGTAAAAGACATCCGGGTAAGCCTGCTGGAAAACGTAAAGAACCTGAAAGCAAGCTATGAAACGGCTTTACGCGATATAAATGCGGAAAACAGGAAGCTTTCGGTCAAATTAAGCAGCATTCCGGCGCTTGAAAAGAACCTGATCCAGATAAGCCGCGACCGTAATGTAAAGGAAGCTCTTTACATGTTTTTATTACAGAAGCGGGAGGAGAGCGCGGTGGCGCTTGCCAGTACGGTAAAAGATAGCCGCACCATTGAAGACCCGAGAAGTATCGGGCAAATACGTCCAAATAAAACAAAAATTTTAGCTGTTGCAGCGGGGATTGGATTTTTTTTACCCTTAATGTTTTTGTTCATTCGCGACTTTTTTGATAACAAAGTAGCCGACCGGAAGGAAATTGAAACCAAATGCAAAGCGCCCCTCCTTGGAGAGATCAGCTTTCTTAAGAATATGAAGGGCCCCATTGAAATTACTCCCAAATCACGATCCGCGGTGTCGGAGCAATTAAGAGGGATAAGAACAGGGCTTAGCTTTACCGGGAAAGGTGAAAAGGCAAAAACCATCCTGGTTACAAGCCACAGGCCCGGTGAAGGTAAAAGCTTTACAAGCCTGAACCTTGGGGCTAGCTATGCATTGCTCGATAAAAAAGTGGTTATCCTTGAATTTGATTTGAGGAAGCCAAGGCTCATGCGCAACCTTGGATTGTCGGCTACTCATGGAATCAGTACCTACCTTACAAGAACAATGAACCTTGATGAAGTATTGGTGGAAGTGCCGGGTTACAATGGAAATTTTTGGGTGATGCCTACCGGGCCTATTCCGCCTAATCCGGCGGAACTTATTTTAGGGCAGAATATGAAATTATTGATGGATGAATTGCTGGCCCGGTTTGACCATGTAATTATTGACAGCCCTCCTTTTAGCGCGGTAACAGATGCCACATTGCTGCAGCAGTATGCTGATGTTGGCGTAGTTATTTTAAGACAAGGGTATAGCGACAAGGAAGCATATTCAGATATCAACAATCGAATAAATCAATTCCCTGAATTTCCTATCTACTTAGTACTAAATGGTACAGGAAAAACTACCAAATACTCTTATTATGGTTCCAAATATGGAGCAGGTTATGGATATGGTTATGGCGGGTACTTTGAAAGTGAGAAAGTTTCATGGAGGCAAAGGATATTTGGAAGAAAGGCTTCGTGAATTTAATATGAATTTTGAGAAAATTATTTATACTAAGCAGTGAGTGAAATCGCAGGCCGGGTGGCCAAAAATACCATGTTTTTGTATGGCAAAATGGCCATCACAATGTATATTTCACTGTACACCACGCGTTTAATTCTCAATGCCCTTGGTGCTTCCGATTTTGGTATTTTTAATATTGTGGGTGGCGCCATTGCCATGCTGGGTTTTCTGAATGCGGCCATGGCTTCGGCTACGCAGCGATTTATGTCTTACTCCGAAGGCGCGGGTGACTTAGAAAAGCAAAAGAAAATTTTCAATATTAGTATTGTAATCCATTTTGGGATCGCTACCATCATGGGCATTATCTTGTTGATTGCAGGATGGTTCTTTTTTAATGGGGTGCTCAACATTGCACCCGAACGCGCTTATGCCGCCAAAGTGGTGTACGGAAGCCTTATTGTAAGTACCATTTTTACGGTGATGACGGTTCCTTATGATGCCGTATTGAATGCCCACGAAAATATGCTCTACTACTCCATTGTGGGTATTGTGGAATCTTTATTAAAATTGGGTGCGGCATTAACTGTTGTGTATGTTGCTGGCGACAAGTTAGTGTTGTATGGCGTTTTGATGGCCTGCATTCCCCTGATTACGATGGGCATTATGCGCTTTTATTGTCATCGTAACTATAGTGAATGTATAATTGCTCCTAAACGGTTTTGGGATAGAGGGCTGATGAAGGAAATGACAGGATTTGCCGGTTGGAATTTATTTGGATCTGCGAGTAGTATGATTTCGCAATACGGATTAGGGATAGTATTGAATGTTTATTTTGGGACACTGCTCAATGCTGCACAGGGAATTGCCAATCAAATTTCTGGGCAGTTGATGGTGTTTTCCAATACCATGATGAAAGCGGTTAATCCACTTGTTGCTAAAAGCGAGGGTGGAGGAGATAGAATGCTTATGCTTAATACTACTTTAACAGGTACTAAGTTCTCATTCTTTTTGCTTGCGTTTTTTACTGTTCCTTTTTTAATAGAGACTCCATATATTCTTGGAGTTTGGCTGAAGAATGTACCCGAATGGGCGGTTTTGTTTTCACGATTACAAATGTGCAGGTCGTTGCTAGAGCAATTTACAGTAATGCTAGGGGGCGCCATATCTGCGCAAGGAGATATAAAAGCCTATTCTTTCACGAAAAGTATACTTAATATTTTACCAATTTTGTTGACTTTTTTATTCTTTCATTTTGGGTTTCCACCTTATTATTTATATATCACCTGGATTATTGCTAGTGGCTTTCTGGGGGGCTGGTTATCGCTCTATTTTACCAAAAAAAATTGTGGATTAAGATATTATGATTTTATTAGAGTTGTTTTTATTCCAAGTTCTGGCGTTTCCATTCTTATGTTTCTTTTTGGGATAATACCTCTTTTCATTTTTGAAAGTTCACTTGTGCGTTTGTTGGTTGTCTGTTGCATTACCAGTGTGGCTTTCATTCTTTCCATGGTTTTTATTTTTCTTTCGAAGCAGGAAAAGACATGGATTGTGGGGAT
>CAYUGH010000164.1:0-6123 GCA_964444195.1 uncultured Chitinophagaceae bacterium | reverse complement strand
AAGCTTACCATATTGTATTTCTGGCATACTACATGTACCAACTGTTGGGGTAAACTGCCCTTTCTCAATGCGCTTCAGCAAAAATTTGGTGAAAAGCTAAACCTGGTTACCATTACCCCTGAAGGTTTTGTACGGGTGGATACTTTTATGAGGAGAACAAAAAAGATCAGCAGTAACCGCCTGCCCGTTGTTGTTGAAGATTCCATGCTGAACCAGCATTTTCCTTACGTAATGGTATCACATGTGGCCTGGCTGGATGGCGCGGGCAGGGTAGTGGCCATTACCTGGCCCGATTATATTACCGAAACCAATATACAATATGTACTGGATGGGCATGAGCCCAACTGGAGGGTAAAGGCCGATATGGTAAAATATGATGGCGGGCAGCCGCTGCTTAGTTTTAATAAGGCTGCGGGCTACAACCTTGTACCCGAACAGCCTGAATATATTTTTTGGAGCCGCGCCATCCTTGGTCTTGATTCTAAAATGTACAAGACAGCAGGTACAACAGGTGCAAGGCTTACATTTATCAACGCCGGGTATAAGTCCCTTGTTTCCATGGCGCTTGGGGGCACCCCTTTTCATCCCAACCGGTACCGTGTACCCGATACTTTGATGCCTTACTTGTTCAAACCTGCGGATATGTATTATGATGACTGGCTTGACCGATATACTACCTGCTTTGAAATGTTTTTACCGGTAAAGGCCGATGACGACCGCATGGATCGGATACTGAAAGACGCATTGGAAAGCAGGTTGCGGGTGAAGATGAGCTATGATACCATGCCCGTTCCTGTTTGGGAAATTTCCGGTGTTGGGTCAACACCTACCGATAAAAGGGAAACCCTCAGAAACAGGGTCTATGATTGGAACTATATGTCAACCGTGCCCATTGTGCTGGTACCAGGCTTGGCAAAAACCGGTTTCCGGAGAGCACCGTTAAAGGAGGACCTGGAAAATTTTTCAGCCTTCGCTGCCTGGTGCGCCCAAAACAATTTTAAGCTGGCCGCAACCACCCGCAACCTCCGCATTTTGAAAATTGAACCAAAAAATAACCAACGCTTATGAAAAAGTATTTTATGCTGGCGAACTTTTTGTTTGCCGTGTTATCCTGCTTTTCACAAACAGGCATAACCATCCGGGGCATGGTTCAGGATGCCCGGACAAAGGCCCCCATCGCTGGGGTGAATATTTCCGGGGGCTCAACACAGGGCCTTACCCAAACCGAACCCGACGGAAGTTTCAGGATACAGGCAGTTTCGCTCCCGATGAGGCTGACCTTGTCGCATATCGGTTACCAAAGCCAAACAGTAATGGTTAGCGACACGGTTTGTTTGGTATTACTGCAACCCGACGAAGCAACGCTGGAAGGGGTAACGGTTTCTACGGGTTACGAAAACCTGCCCAAAGAAAGGGCTACGGGTTCCTTTGAGCGGGTGGACAATGCCCTGCTGCAACGGACCATATCAACCGGTATCCTCGAACGGCTGGAGGGCCTGGCAAGCAGCTTATTTGTAAAGAAAACCATTACAGGCAATAATTATACCATCCGGGGCCTGAGTACTTTTTCTGCCGACTTGACCAGCCCGCTGATTGTGGTGGATAATTTTCCTTTTGAAGGCCGTATTGAAAATATCAATCCCAACGATGTGGAAACGGTAACCGTATTAAAAGATGCTGCAGCTACCTCCATTTGGGGCGCCAGGGCAGGCAACGGGGTGATTGTAATAACCACCAAAAAGGGGAAGTACAATCAGCCGCTCCGGTTGCAAGTGACAGCCAACCTGAGCTTTGAAAAAGAGCCTGACCTGGCAGGTACCAAACCCATCAGCGCCGCGTCGTTCATGGAAACCGAGGACTTTTTGTTTACCCGGAATTTTTACAATGCCCAGTTAAGCAACACAACAACGAGGCCGCTGATTAGTCCTTACGTAGAAGCGCTGGCAAAGCATCGTTCCGGTGCCATATCGGCCGACCGATTACAAACCATCCGCGACAGCCTGCTGACCGGGGATTGGATGGGTGATTTGGCAACATATGCCTACCGGCCCGAGCTAAGGCAGCAATATCATGTGCAGGCAAGCGGGGGTGGGCGGCAGATCAGTTATTTAGTGGGTATAGGATACGATCAGAACCGCGATTACCGGGTAGGACGCGATTACAGGCGCATGAGCCTGCAATCGCAAACCGGTTTCCGTGTAACCCAAACCACACAGGTGGATGTATCCATCAATCAAACCTTTGCTCGCACGAATGCAAACGGCTTTGAAACCTTTATACCCGGCGGCGGGCGTTCAACCTACTATCCTTATGCCAGGATGGCCGATGAAAAGGGTAATCCTGTTGCGCTTGAGCGCGACTACAGGAGCAGTTATACCGATACTACCGGTGCCGGGCAATTGCTTGACTGGAAATATGTACCGCTTCGCGACAGGGAACTGATCAATAATACTACAGATGCCAATACTGGCTGGTACCGGTTGTCGGTCCGCCAAAAAATGTTTAAGCATTTTTCAGTGCAGGGCATTTACCAATACCAAACCAACCAAAGCAGCAGTGCGGTATTAAATGAAGCCGGATCGTATATGGCCAGGAATATGGCAAACCTGTATAGCCAACGAACAGCAAGCGGGATCAGCAGGCCTGTACCAATAGGTGCAATTCTCGACCGGAATGAATCAAAAAGCGCCACCCATTCGGGCCGCCTGCAACTGAATTATGAAGGTAGATCAGGCGGTTTTGAATGGAATATGCTGGGTGGTACAGAGATCAGGCAAACCAAAGCAAGTGGATATGCCAGCCGCTTATATGGTTATAATCCCGATGCACTTTCCTCGGCAAATGTTGATTTTTTAACCCTTTACCCAAGTTGGGGCAACCTGCGGGGCAATGCCCAGGTTACTTCGAGCCAAAGCGTAAGCCAAACGGATAATCGTTTTGTATCGGCATTTGCCAATGGCGGGGTAAATTATTTTGGAAAATATATGTTTACCGTGAGCGCCCGCAAAGATGCCTCCAATATCCTGGGGGTAAACACCAACCAAAAAGGAGTGCCGCTTGGGTCGGCCGGTGTAGCATGGGAAATGGCCAAAGAACGCTGGATGCAAAAAAGCGTGTTCGGGCATTTGAAGCTTAGGGCCACCTATGGCAGCAGCGGCAATGTAAACCCTTCGCTGTCGGCCTTACCCACCATCCAATATGTATCGGCCAACCTGAACCAGAACAATACACCCTGGGCTCTCGTGGTGAATCCACCCAACCCCGGGCTTCGTTGGGAAAAAGTAAAAATGGTAAATATCGGCATTGATTTCTCGCTAAAAAACACAGGCCTGAGTGGTTCGGTGGAATGGTATGCCAAAACCTGTGAAGACCTGCTGGCGCCTGTATTGGTTGACAATACTTCGGGCTTTAATGCGCTGACGCTTAATTCGGGTGTTTTAAAAGGGCATGGCTGGGATATTCAATTGAATTACAAAGTACAAACCGGGATTGGTGTTTACCATACTAACCTTATTGTATCCTATGTTACCAATAAAGTGGTAGAATATTATTATTCAACGCCTAACTACCAGGGCATTGTAGGTTCCGGTCAATCAATTAATCCTGTAGCGGGTTTTCCATTGCATTCATTATTCAGTTACAGGTGGGCCGGGCTCGATCCGCTGACCGGCGATCCGCAGGGCTATCTCAATAAAGAAGTATCTAAAGATTATTCAAACCTCATCAGGCCCACCAACATCGAAGAACTGGCTTATCATGGCACCACAAGACCCACCTGGTTTGGGTTTTGGCGGCATACTTTAAGCCTCAAAGGGCTTTCCCTGTCTTTCAACATTGGCGGTGAATTCGGGCACTATTTCAGGAAAAGCAGTATCCAGTACGGCGCATTATACAACAGTTGGACAGGCCATTCCGATATTGACAAAAGGTGGAAAGCTCCGGGCGATGAAGCAAGAACCTATGTGCCGTCCATGCCTTTTCCGCTCAATAATAACCGCGACAATTTTTATATAAACAGCGAACCGCATGTATTAAAAGCCGATCATATCCGCCTGCAGGATATCCGGGTTTCCTATGATCTTGGATGGCAGGGTGAAAAGAAAAAAGGCTTACCGCTGGAACTGTTTATGTATGCCAATAACCTGGGACTTATCTGGGCAGCCAATAGTGAAGGTATTGACCCTGTATATCCCAACCAGCCCACACCCCGCACGGCATGGTCATGGGGACTGAAGGCGAATTTTTAATTGTATAAAAAAGCGATGTGTTGTACTGTTAAATGGTGATCAAACTAAAATTATATAAACCAGATCAGGGTATAATGCCAGGCACTACAGTAGTACACCCGTCTAATCAGGGAACCAGCCCGCAGCTTGGGGGTATTAAGCTGCGGGGGCCTTTTTTGGGTACCTTTTTGGGCAAGCAAAAAGGTACGAAAATAAAAATCGGAAAATAAATACTAAATGCATAAAAAATAAATATTATGAAAAATATATGTTTCCTCATAATTAGCATTAGCCTTTTTGCAACCACCGGCTGCAAAAAATATTTAGATGCCAAACCCGACCAGGCATTGGTAACACCCACCAATATTGCAGATGCCCGTGCCCTGCTGGATTCATACAATGAGAACCAGAGCAGGTATTCGGCGCTTGCTCATTCGTCGAACGACGATTATTATGTAACCGAAGATGTGCTGTCAGGTACCAATGAATCCGACCGTGGTATTTACCTGTTTACCATAAAGCAGGAAAACCCGTTGAATTCCATTTGGACGGGGGGGTATGGAGCAATAAACCGGGCTAACCTTGTGATTGATTTTTTGGGAAAATATCAACCACGCGAAAATGAATCCGCAGCCAAAAATGATTGCCTTGGTCATGCCCATTTCATGAGGGCGCTCCGGCATTTTAACCTGGTACTGTATTTTGCCGAACCATATATAATGGAAACGGCAAACAATACCCCCGGATTGCCTATCCGTCAAACTCCGGATATAACCGAACTCACCGTAAGAGGTACCCTGGAGGAAACCTATACCTTTATTGAACAGGATCTGGTTAAGGCCATAGAATTATTGCCGGAATTGCCTTCTGCATACTACCGGCCCGGGAAGGCTGCCGCCTATACGCTGCTGGCCTGGGTGATGCTGCATATGCAACGATTTGAAGAGGCATTAAAATATGCTGAATCTGCGCTGGCCATCAAAAAAGACCTGGTTGATTTCAATTCCATTAACCCAAACGCAAACATTTCTTTTACCCGGCACAACGCCGAGGTATTGTTCCAGGCCCAGATTTCGGGTACTACTATGCTAATATTCAATAATTGGAATGTGGACAGCAACCTGTATCGTTCTTACTCAGGTAACGATCTCAGGCAGGCGGTTTATTTCCGCTCGAATGGCACGAATACATATGGCTTCAAAGGAGATTATACCGGGGCAATAACGATAGATCAGTTTGCCGGAATTACAACGGGCGAAGCCTTTTTGATAGCGGCGGAAGCGGCTGCGCGTAGCGGTCAGGCACAAAAAGCCATAGATTGGTTGAATGACTTGCTGATTAAGCGTTATAAAACCGGTACTTATATACCTTATATGACAACAAGTGGAAATGAAGCTTTCAGGATCGTAAGGGAAGAACGGAAGAAAGAGTTTGCAGGGAGGGGATTGCGTTGGATGGATTTACGGCGCTGGAATTATGAAGGGGTTACAAGTGTTGAAATAAAGAGAAATTATAATGGTGCTGCATACATCCTAAGTCCCAAAAGTAAGAACTATGTTTTTGAGATTCCATCGAGGGTAATTGAAATGACTGGTATCGTGCAGAATGAAAGGGAATAAAAAAGGGGCAGAAGCCCCTTTTTTAAGTGAATGCGGTATCAAGGTGCTTTTTTGTCTACCAATGCGGATTCATCCGCAAAATTATTGCTGGAAGCAGCAGCAGCCGAAATGCCTGCCGAACTGGGCAGGCTAGGTTCGGCACCATCTGGCTCAGCCAGAATGGCACAAAGCACTGAACTACCGGTACAATCCGTGCTGGGCGGATCGAGTGTGTAGCTTTCCCGCTCAAAAGGATCACCCGATCCATCATAATAAAACCAGATGGGGACGACCCGCGG
>CAYUGH010000163.1:0-6449 GCA_964444195.1 uncultured Chitinophagaceae bacterium | reverse complement strand
CAAAGGCACAGAGAAGAAGAAATGATTTCACGCAAAGACGCAAAGGCGCAAAGGCACAGAGAAGAAGAAATGATTTCACGCAAAGACGCAAAGGCGCAAAGATATGTTGTGCTTTCATTGTTGAATGATGAACAGAACGTACAAGTGTGCGACGCAACAGAAGTAACATAGAAGCATTCTTGCCGGTAACAATATTAACTATCTGTTTCATATTTATCAATTTATAGATGCCTGTTTTGTTTCCAGCTACTGTACAGCAAATTTGGCTCGAGTACAGGTTTGGGAAAAAATAAACTGGCGATATACCCCACCACAATAACCACTAGGTGACTGTACACACCCAGCATGAGCTTATGATGCGTGAAATTAAAATTACCCATATCGAGCAGGAGCTTTGGATTTTTTACACCCACAGGCGTGCTGGTAAGAAATGCCCATGCGGTAAACAGGATGCAGGTGATGATGCCAATATTTACCCCCTGCCGGTTGGCCCTTGCACTGAACAGGCCCAACAGAAAAACACCCACAATCCCTCCTGAAAAAATGGCGTAGATGGTGAAGATAACACCAAGCACCCCCTCGTTGCCCGACAATAAATAAAATGCGCCGATGGCAATGGATAACAACCCGGAGAACACTACAAACGCCTTGCTGGTGTAGAGATATTGCTTATCCGTTTTACCCGGACGCAACTTTTTATAGTAATCTTCCATACCCACGGCAGCAAGCGCATTCAAATCGGCGCTGAGGCTGCAGATGGCCGCCGAGATCAAAGCTGCAACGATAAAACCAATGAGGCCGGTTGGCAACTGCGTCATAATAAAATGCGGGAACACTGCTTCAGCCTTCATACCATCGGGTAATGCATTTTGCTTGTAAAAAACAAATAGCGCTGTGCCAATAAACATGAAGATGGTCCAGATAGGAACCGACAAGCAGATACCCAGCAAGGAGGCTTTCTCTGCCGCCCTATCCGTTTTTGCTGTGAGGTAACGCTGCACCACCGTTTGATCCGTTCCGTATTTTTGAATGGCATAAAAAGCCCCGTTGATGATCATAACCACCAGGGTAAGTTCGGTAAATTTAATACTATAAGGTCCAAAACCTGTGCGGTTGTATGCCGTTGCCACTTTAATAGTTTCGGGCACACCTCCTTTTACGGAAAACAATACAACCGCGAGACAAATAATTCCGCTTGCAAACAACATAAACCCCTGGAACACATCAAGCCAGATAACCGCCTGTATGCCGCCTTTCAGGTTTACCATCACCAATACAAAGCCTACCACAGCGAGGATAATATAGGGACTGATGGTTGTCATTTCATGAATGGCAACAGCTATTAAAAACAATACCGTGCCCATACCCGCAAACTGCCGAATGATAAAGGAAGCCGAACTATAATAACGGGCAAAACCGCCAAAACGTTTTTCAAAATATTCGTAGGTACTCAACCCGATCACTTTGCGAAACAGGGGCACAATAAACCAGATGGTGCCCAGCAAAACAATAGGAACCATTAAACCCTGCACCAATAATATCCAGTTGCTGGCATACCCTTGTGCAGGATAGCCCAGAAAAGTAACACTGCTGATGAGCGTAGAGAGTAAAGACAATCCCAATGCCCAGGAAGGAAAATTTCCTTTTGATAAGAAAAATTTCTCGGTTGTATTTTGCTTGTTTGCAAAACGGAACCCGAGATACAGGGTAACGCCCAGCACAGCGAGAATAATGAAGTAATCAATAAAATGCAAATGGTCCATTGGCGAATCGTTAACCGGCAAACCAGTTGCCGAACTGTTCTTTAATTTCGTTTGGCAGTTCATAGCTGCCAGGCTTTACGGTGATAAATAAACTCCCTGCTTTCATCCTTACCACGCCACGACTGATTTCATTTACAGGCATCAGATGATTGATGCTGAGCTCCTGCAATATGGCCGTTGCCGTTGAACCTCCTTCAATAAACAACTCAACAATATCATTTTCCTTAACAACGGCTTGTACAGCTTTCGCCATAATACCGCGCAAATCAACAGCAGGCATTTCACCAGGAATCATTTCCCTGCGAAAAGCAATAATGGCCTTTTTCTCCCCGGTTAATATTTCATTGCACGCTTGCAGCCATTCATCATCAACGATGGATTGTTCCAGCATTTGTTTATTGATATACAATACCACCGGGCTCTTTTCATGAACCTGCTTTACAAAATTGACGGATTGATCAAATGAAGTACCGCATACATACAGCAACGGAAGCTGCAAATTAAACGTAGCCGCCTGCTGTTCCTTAAATCTTTGCTGAAGCAATGCTGTATAAAAATCACCGGCGCCTGCGAGCACAAAACCTTCATTCATAGCCCCTGCCCAGGCTTTTACACCTTCTTCGGCTACTGCTTCTCCAACAAAAAATCCGTCGCCTGTCAATTCATCAGGCTGTTTTACTACCCGAAGGGTATCATTATTCAATATGGCCGGAACCATTGAACTGCTTACAGGAAACTCCGGATCAGCCGCAAAACCTGTTTCGCTGATGGGCTTTCCCTGTACAAAATACATTCCATTGCTGATGGTTCGTCCAAATGATGGGTTGGCAGGCAGGATGAATGCTTTGCTTTTATTCATCCATTGCATCTGCACTTTCAATTCATCCAGCACATAGCCACGCAACACAGAATCAATCTTTTTATATATCCATTCAGGATTCAATTGCAGCACCTGCTTCAACACCTCTTCCGTTTTTTGCAGCGCGGCTGCCTTATTCAAAGAGCGGCTGTCGGTTGAAACGATCAGCACATCGGCACCGGTTGCAATCACCTCGCCTGTACACAATTCCACCTTCAACCCGTATCGCAGGCTGATCCCGGCCAATTCCGCCGCCCCGGTAAAATCATCTGCTATTATCGCAATCATAAGATGGGTAAACGGTAATTAGTAATTGGTAATTGGTAATTGGTAATTAGTAATTAGTAATTGGTAATTAGTATTGAGTATTTAGCAACCGAACATTCGGCATTCACAATTCATCATTCATCATTCATCCGTGTTTACTCAACTGTACCGCACTTTCAATGGCCAGCACCATAGCGTCTGCACTGGCAATTCCCTTTCCGGCAATTTCAAAAGCGGTCCCATGATCTACCGATGTACGGATGATAGGCAATCCTAATGTAATATTCACGCCTTTCACACTGTCCATCCTTTGCTTTTCAGCATTCCAATGAAAACCGGAAAGCTTAAAAGGAATATGTCCCTGGTCGTGATACATGGCCACCACCCCACCATAAGCCCCCATGGCCGCTTTGGCAAACATGGTATCGGGTGGAACGGGTCCCTCCACATCATAGCCCAGTTGTTTTGCTTCTTGTACAGCAGGTAAAATTTCCTCATCATCTTCCGTACCAAACAAACCGCTATCCCCTGCGTGCGGATTCAATCCCGCTACCCCAATTTTTAAATTCGTTTTACCCAAACGTTTTAAGCCATCCACAATCAGTTCTATCACCTGCACAATCCGATCCTTCTTTACAAGGTCGCAAGCCTGCCGCAGCGATACATGCGTGCTTACATGGATTACATTGATATTGTCTTCCACCAGCAGCATGGCATATTTTTTTGTGCCGGTGTAATGCGCATAAATCTCGGTATGGCCTGCAAAATGATGGCCCGCTTCGTTAATTGATTTTTTGTTGATAGGGCCTGTTACCGTTCCGTCCACTTCCTTAGCCAGCGCAAGCTCAATGGCTTTCTTCACCGCCTGGAAAGAGGCTTCGCCGCACATGGCATTTATTTTTCCAAACTCCAGCTTGCTGATATCTGTAATGCCCAGGTCAAACACATCAATGGTTCCCAACTTAAATTTTGCATCGGCCACTGTTGAAACAGCATGCACTTTTGCATTTATCTTAAGAATATCAATGATCTGCTGAAACACTGCCGCATCGCCCACAAGCAGAGGCCTGCATATTTCATGGATTTCCTTTTGCAACAATGCTTTCACCGCAATTTCGGGTCCAATGCTTGCAGGATCGCCCATGGTAATTGCCAAGACAGGTAATGAACTCATAACTACTTATCCTTTTAGTTCTTCGTACGATTGAATTAATTTTTGTTTCTCCGCTTCACTCAAAGGCTGCAAGGGCGGCATCACCACATCTTCGCACAGGCCCTTATGCTGCATCAAAACCTTCAATGCCCATAAGCTTTCGCCCAATGTTTTTCCACCCTGGTAAAGATTGCCATACACATCGCTCAGCTTCTGCATTTCGTAAGCCTTTGCATGATCGACGGTATCAACAGCCGTTTGCATCTCTCCATAAATTTCTGGCATTAAATTTCCCGTGCTGGGTATTAAGCCATCGCTTCCGCCAATCAGGGCTTCAGCCGATTTGGCCGCCCATCCAAGGAAATGCCCAAAATCTTCGCGGTCCTTCCACAAGGCAAGTGATTGCGCAAGTCGTTCCTCACTGCGTTCCGAATCTTTGGTGGCAATAATATTTGGATGATAACTCAACTCCTCAATCATTGGCAAAGGAATACTCATGTGTGTGGTTGCAGGGATATTATAAATGATCAATGGCAAAGGAACTTCATCTGCCAATGCTTCAAAATATTGCTTCATCTGCTTTTCAGTCAATGCATAATAAGAAGGTAAGGTAGTTGCCACAGCATCCACCCCATTATCCGCACAATACTTTGCAAACTCAACGGACTCACCTATTATGTTTGAAGAAATACCTGCATACAATATTGAACCTGCCCTCTTATTCTTTGCCGCTGCTTTTACATATTGCTCCTTTATTACATTTGATAAAGAAGCTGATTCACCTGTTGTACCCAGTATGAATGGAGAAATGTTGTAAGCATAAAACTGATCAAACATTTTTTCAACACCTGCTTCATCAATCTGAAACGCGCCGGTGAGCGGCGTTACCGCCGGAACAATCACTCCTGAAAATCGTTTCTTCCTCCTCATTCAAATGCAGATTTATAAATTTCAACAGCATCCTGTTCTGTAATTTTCCTGGGGTTATTCTTAAGCAAACGCTGAATCTTCATGGCTTCCATGGCCATTTGCGGAATTGATTCTTCGGTTACACCTACTTTTTTTAAAGTTGAAGGAATTCCACAATGCTCATTTAGCTCGCGTATTTTTTCTACACCTGCCATGGCCGTTTCCAAAGCATTGTTCCTTTTATCACAACCAAGTGCCAGTGCTACATCAGCATAACGTTCGGGCGCCGCTTCAATATTATACTCCATTACATAGGGTAATAGTAATGCATTTGATAACCCATGTGCCATATGGTACATACTACCCAAAGGGTACGACAATGCATGCACACCAGCAGTGTTTACCGGCCCAAGGCAAAATCCGCCGTACAAACTTCCCATGGCTACTTTCTCCCTTGCTTCAATATTGGAACCTTCTTTTACAGCCGTAACAATGTTTGCCGCAATCAGCCGCATACCTTCATACGCAAACAGGTCAATAAACGGTTGGGCAAACTTATTGGTGTACGCTTCGAGGCAATGGGTTAACGCATCCATACCTGTTGCGGCTGTAATAGATGGAGGAACGGAAACTGTCAGCATTGGATCAACATACACAATATCGGGAACCAGGAAAGGACTGATGATTCCCTTTTTTTGGTTATCGGTTTCATCAACCAAAATAGCATTGGGCGATACTTCGCTTCCCGTACCCGATGTTGCAGGCACACAAATGAGCTTCTTCTTCCTGTCCTTCAATAAACCAATCCCGACATATTCCCTCAGTTGCTGTTCGTTTTCCAATTGCGCCGCTACCAGTTTGGCAATGTCCAGCACACTGCCTCCGCCAATACCTATCACCACATCGGGATTGAATGCTGCAACCGGTTCCATCAGTTTCACAAAATCGCTGAAAGAAGGTTCAGCAACGATGGATGTATCAATCATCACGTCAACAGAATGCTTCTTCAGTTCATCAACCAATGGTTCGATTTTTGAAAGCAATGGCTCAATGGTTGCGATAAATACTTTGGTTGGCTTATGCTCCAGTACGTCGCCGCCAAGTTGGGCAAAAACACCATTGCCAATCATCAGCTTACCTGGGAATATTATTTTAAATGCAGAAGCGATCATATTTTAATACACATTTTCAGGATGAAACCCCGAACCCGCTATGGCAGGAATATCCACTTTCTGAATACCCAGCCGTTCGCACCAATGCTCAAAGCGATTATAAATATCGTCAAGGGTGGCGCGTTGGTCGGGCGTGAGCTTGGTAGCAACTGCACGGCTGATGGTACGGATGGGGAAACCACGTTTTTGCAAAAAGTATTTTGCGCTCATGGGATAAGCAATATGGATGAGCGGATCCACTTTGGTTAATTCTTCCTGCAGCCAGTTCACCTCTTCCTGTTTTGCAGGATTAGTTGCATTGTTCACCATCCAAACCATTACTTCAG
>CAYUGH010000162.1:0-6502 GCA_964444195.1 uncultured Chitinophagaceae bacterium | reverse complement strand
TAAAAACCAGCCCCGCACGTGCGGGGCGCACTAAAAATGAACACATGAAAAAATACTTGCTCGCAATGGTTTCAGTTGCTTCATTTCAAATAGCCCTTGCACAAAAAAAATTCAGTTCGGTTACTGTTTACAATACCTCACAGGCAACCCATGACCGCATAACAAAAAAAGGCACACTTGCCTTAACACCGTTTGCGCAGCCCTTAGAAACACAGCCTTGTGTGTTCGTATATCCTGCGCATAGTTTTCAAACTTATATTGGCGTGGGCGGGGCTATTACCGATGCATCGGCCGAAACTTTTTTTAAGCTACCCGTGGCAAGCCAGCAGGAATTATTGAAAGCATACTATGATACGGTGAATGGCATCGGCTATCGCATGCTGCGAACCAATATCAACAGTTGCGATTTTTCGAGCGACAGTTATGTGTATGTACAAGACGGCGATGCATCGCTTAAAACATTTGATGTAAGCCACGATGAACAATACAAAATACCCATGATAAAAAAGGCGATGGCGATGAATAAAGGGCTTCGCTTTTTTGTAAGCCCCTGGAGCCCGCCGGCATGGATGAAAACCAACAACAACATGCTACAGGGCGGCAGCCTGCTTCCGCAATACATGAAAAGCTGGGCCAACTATTACGTAAAATTCATAAAGACATACGAGGCTAAGGGAATGCCCGTTTGGGGCTTAACGGTGCAAAACGAACCCATGGCAAAACAAAAATGGGAATCGTGCATATATACCGCGGAGCAGGAACGCGACTTCGTGAAAAATTATCTTGGACCGGCTTTGCATGCAGGTGGCCTGGCAGGCAAAAAGCTGATTGTGTGGGATCATAACCGCGACTTAATATATCAAAGGGCAGATGTAATTCTGAATGATCCGAAAGCGGCCAGATACGTATGGGGCGTTGGCTTCCACTGGTACGAAACCTGGACGGGCAGTGATATGCAATTTCAAAACCTTAGGTTGGTAAAGCAGGCTTTCCCCGGCAAAGAGCTCATTTTTACAGAAGGCTGTGTTGAAAAGTTTAACCTGGACAGGATAAACGATTGGGCGCTTGGCGAAAAATACGGCTTCTCCATGATCAACGATTTCAATGCCGGTACGGTAGCCTGGACGGACTGGAATGTATTGCTCGATGAAAACGGCGGCCCCAACCATGTAGGCAATTTTTGTTTTGCCCCCATACATGCCGACACTAAAACAGGAAAGCTGATGTACACCAATTCCTACTATTATATCGGTCACTTCAGCAAGTTTATTAACCCCGGCGCAAAGCGCATTGCAAGTTCATCCAGCAGGGATGCGCTTGAAACAACGGCTTTCAAAAATAAAGACGGCAAACTCGTTGTGATCGTAATGAACAGGACAGATAACAACCTGGATTTTAAGCTTTGGATTGGAGGCAATGCTGCCGATGTACAATGCCCGAAACATTCTATTCAAACTTTGATAGTTGAATAGAATGGTAAAATAAATTACAGCAGTTTGGTTTTAAAAGTATGCTTTGTGCCCAGTTTCACTTTAAATCTATCATCTATCCGGTAACCTACCACCCAAATAATGCGCTTATTGCTTTCGATCACCCATACATTTGGCTTTTCTACGGGTGAAACCTTTTGGTCAATCAAAAACCTGGATAGCTTTTTCTTTTTAGCCATTCCAAGCGGGTAAAAATAATCCCCCGCTTTCCAGGGCCTTACTATCAAAGGCAAACCAATGTTTCCGGCATCCAGCACGGCTTCATAGGCCGGAACTTTGAGAAAATCAGCAGCAGATTCAAAAGGCTCCAATGCTCCAAGTTTCAATGTTTTTCCGGTGGGGAGGCTAATGGTGGCAGGCAGGCTTTCTATTACAAAAAAATCAGAAACTGTTTCTTCAACAGGCACCAGCAAAAGCCATGCGCGATTACGAATAATGCGGTGGGAAGCGGAGGCAACATAACTTCCGTTTGAAGCCAGGAACAATTTTTTCACCTCCTCCACCTGGCCATCCGTAAACCCGAAATTTTTAATCCATTCCCAAACCAAAGCATTTACCTGTTCCGACTTCATCAGCCGCAGCACCGGAATTTTTTGCCCCTTTCCTTCGGCCACCACCCATTTTTTCAACTTTTTGGATACTGCTTCATGATATATTTCCGAAACATCCTTTAGCTTTTGAGCGGTACCGGTTAGTTGTTCAATAACCCCTGGAAATTGTTTGGCTGCAGCCGGCAATACTGTATGCCTGATATAGTTACGGGTATAGTCCTGTTTAGCATTGCTGCTGTCTTCTACCCACGTCAGGTTGTTCTCTTTAGCATAACCCTCAATTTCATCTCTTTTGGCAAAAAGCAAGGGCCTGACAATATGCCCGTTTTTTACCGGGATACCCCTTAAACCGTCAATCCCTGTTCCCCTGAACAGGTTCATCAGCATGGTTTCGGCCACATCGTTAGCGTTGTGTGCTGTGGCAATCAAAACGCGTTTATTGTGTTGGGCCAACTGTCGCCTCAACCTTTCAAAAAACCCATAACGAAGTTGCCTTGCCGCTACCTGGATGCTTAGTTTATGTTCTGTTGCAAAACGTTCCGTTTCAAAATGCTCAATATGCAATTCAACGCCAAGGCTTTGGGCAAAATCGCGTACAAAATCCTCGTCGCGCATGCTTTCATCGCCCCGCAGGTGAAAATTGCAGTGCGCAAAAACCAGGGGTTGTTGCATGGAATGGAGAAGGTGGGCAAGTACTGCAGAGTCTATTCCGCCGCTGATGGCGAGGATCAGTAGGTCTTTTTTTTGGAAAAGATTATTGAGAGCAATATGATTAGATAAAAGATTTGGTAGGTTCTTAAACACAATTAAATAATTTAATGGAACAAACCCCTGTTGTCCCTTTTGGCATGCCTAACCCTGGTAATGACAACTGTTTGGCCTGAAATTTCAAAAAAAATAATAACCGGAAACTTTTTCAAAATGGCTTTTCGGTGGTTTGCATCAAAAAATCCAAATGATTGAGGATGCGTTTCAAACTTTGATAATATTTTTTCAAAATCCTCCAATAATCGAAAGCCTAATCCTTCAGATATCTCCTCATAGTATTTTATGAGGTTTTGTAGGTCAAGGGTTGCCTCATGGTCAATGGCGATGGAATAATAATTCACTTCTTAATGCGGCTGATGATTAATTCACGGGCTTCAGTCCATGCGTAAACATTGCTTTTGCCCTCCATTCGCGCCTTCCTTCTGCGGTCCAGTTCAACCTTTTCCGATTGATCATCAAACGGTTGCCCCCTGTATTCATTTCCAATTTCATGAAATACCTGCAATAATCCATCATCACCCTCCATCACCATTTGAATGACTTCTTGCTTTAATTGTTCTTTGGTTAATTGATGCATATACACAAATTTAATTCAGGAGTTTCAATAATCCATCAAATCTTCCTGCGCTGCCTGCAGTTCATTGTAGGCATGATTGTCGCCTGCCGCTTTTGCTTGCTTCATCCCTGTTTCATATACTTCGATAGCTTTTTCATTATTACCAACCCGCTCCCAAAGCTTACCCAGGTGGTAATAGCTACCCACATACCCGGGATTGGCAGCCAACAATGCTTCGAAGTAGGTTTTGGCAGTTTCATCGTCCCCTGTTTTCACATATTCAAGCGCGAGGGCATGCTGCAAGAAACTGTCTTCAGGCGTCAATTTAAGATACTCATTCAGCTTGGCTATTCGGTCCATTGTATATTCCTCATTTTTACGAACAAAGGCAAAATTCACTATTTTTGGATTGTAACAGGAAAAATATGGGAATCCAAATCGCCAATATCAGGAAAGAAAACGGGAAGTTCGACATTCTTGTACCTGAAGACATCAATCTTCATGAAGGAAAGATGTATATTAAAAATATTGGAAATGCTATCCTTTTAATACCTGTTGACGCTCCCTGGAAAAATTTTTTCGAAAGCCTTGACCAATTTTCAGAGGATTTTAGGGTATCGCCTGTAACAAAAAATCTGGAAATCAGGGAAATGTTATAATAGTGGTTTTTCTATTCGATACCAATATCTGTATCTACATTATTAAAGGGAAATCTGCCGCGTTGCTTGAAAAACTGTCCGGTTTCCCACTTGATGACATCGCTGTTTCATCCATAACCATTGCCGAGCTACAATTTGGAGTAAGTAAAAGCCTTTTCCCTGAGAAAAATCTGGCTGCTTTATAAAAGTTTCTGACACCCTTTAGTATTGTGGATTTCGATTACCCGGCTGCCGTGGAATATGGAAAAATCAGGGCTAATCTTGAAAGAAAAGGAACACCCATTGGGCCAATGGATATGCTTATTGCTGCTTGTGCAAAAAGCAGGGGGCTTACGCTTGTTTCGAATAATACGAAAGAATTTTTGAGGATTGAAGGCCTGAATGTAGAAAACTGGGTTGAAGCCTGATCCGCTCCCATGAAATAAATTCCCCAACTTTTTTAAAAATTAGTTGCATAAACAACTATTTTTGTTTTTTGAAGGGAATCGTCCGAAAACTAATTTTGCCTCACTTTATTTCAGTAATAAAATTCAACGCGAGCTTATGAAAATACTAGTTTGTATCAGTAAAACCCCCGACACCACTGCAAAAATAGCCTTCACCGGCAACAACACGAAGTTTGCCGATGCGGGCGTACAGTTTATCATTAATCCTTATGATGAGTGGTATGCCCTGGTGCGCGCCCTCGAGTTGAAAGAGGCCGACAAAGCTGCCACGGTTTCGCTGGTGAATGTTGGCGGCGCCGAAAACGATCCCATTATCCGCAAGGCGCTGGCCATTGGAGGGGATGATGCCGTAAGGGTAAACATTGAAAGCGGCGACAGTTTTACCATTGCCAGCCAAATAGCTGCTGTGGCAAAAGAAGGTGGCTATGACCTCGTTCTTACCGGTAAAGAAACTATTGATTACAATGGCAGCAGCATTGGTGGCATGGTGGCCGAATTGCTGGATACCGCTTATATCAGCCTCGCAACCAAACTGGATGTCGAAGGAACCATGCTAACCGTTGCCCGTGAAATTGAAGGCGGTGAAGAGGTTGCAGAGCTTTCGCTCCCTGCTGTAATCAGTTGCCAGAAAGGCATGGCCGAACAGCGCATACCCAATATGAAAGGCATTATGGGCGCGCGTACCAAACCACTTGCCGTGAAAGAGCCGGTAGCCGTGGAAGCTTTGACCTCCATTGTCTCCTTCGATCTGCCACCCGCCAAAGCCGGTGTAAAGCTCGTTAGCGCTGATACCCCCGAAGAGTTGGTAAGGTTGTTGCATGAAGAGGCGAAGGTGTTTTAGGCAATTAGTGAATGAGTGAATAGGGTTTGGAAGTGAGTTCTAAGATTGGGTTTGAAAAAGGACCCGACTCATCCCACACCAAATTGCCCCACACTCCATTCACTAATCACTACTCACCACCAACTCACAAAATATTAAATCTTCAATTTAAAATAATAAATAATAATGGTTCTCATATTCGCCGACCAAACCGATGGTCAAATTAAAAAGCAGGCTTTCGAAGCGATTAGCTACGGGGCCAAAGTAGCAGAACAAATGGGCACTACCGCCGAAGCGCTCGTGCTGGGTACACTGGACAATTCAGCCGGACAATTAGCAGCGCTTGGAAAATACGGCGCTTCCAAAGTTCACCATGCCGCCGCCGAAGGGTTTAACAGCTTTGATGCAAGGACTTATGCAGCCGCTATTGCAGAGGTAGCCACTTCAACAGGAGCTTCAGTTATTGTTTTCAGTAATACCACTAGCGGTAAAGCCATTGCTCCCCGTTTGAGCGCACGTATGAAAGCAGGTTTAGTAGCCGGGGCTGTTTCACTGCCCGATACTTCTAACGGTTTTGTTGTAAAAAAGAGCGTATTCAGTGGAAAAGCTTTTGCTAATGTATCTATCAACACCGCTGTTAAAATTATTTCTCTCAATCCAAATGCCTTTGGGGTGAAGCTGAAAGAAGCTACCGCCGAAGTGGTTACCTCCGGCATTACGCCCATTGCAGGAAATATAAAGGTAACCGCTACCAATAAAGTAACCGGCACAGTACCCTTGAGCGAAGCCGAATTGGTGGTAAGCGGTGGCCGAGGGTTGAAAGGCCCCGAAAACTGGTACCTGGTGGAAGACCTGGCCAAAGAAATTGGAGCAGCCACAGCCTGCAGCCGCGCGGTAGCCGATGCCCATTGGCGCCCGCACCACGAACATGTGGGACAAACCGGTGGAGCGATAGCCCCCAACCTGTATTTCGCCATTGCCATCAGCGGCGCTATTCAGCACCTTGCAGGAGTAAACAGGAGCAAAACCATCGTGGTAATCAACAAAGACCCGGAAGCTCCCTTTTTTAAAGCGGCAGATTATGGCATTGTTGGCGATGCATTTGAGGTAATGCCCAAAATAGTGGAGGCTGTGCGTAAAATGAAAGCAAATAGTTGACCCACATTGCAGCATTCGGCCCTTCAAATGTTAAAATTTGCATTTTTCCAAATT
>CAYUGH010000161.1:0-6505 GCA_964444195.1 uncultured Chitinophagaceae bacterium | reverse complement strand
TTGGCAATAATAGGTGCAGGATGATTTTTGAAATTTCAGTTGCGGCATCCTTTCCCAGCAAGGCCTTGCCCAAAAGCCGACGTTGTGCCTGAATGCTCCATTGTCCCCCCGAGTTTCCCATTTGGGAACATGGACGATAGTATCCGGCATAACCTATTTCTGCAAATTTCCATCCGGAAGAAGTGAATGGAACAACACAAATTGAAGATATTTGTGGAATCACTGTTTTGCAAATAAAGCCATTTCGATGATTACCTACAGCTAACCAGGTAAGGCAGGAGATTGTATGCAGAACATTTTTATAGCATTATGCAGTGCATTGAGAATCATTAGTTTTACGCTACATAACGCGGTAAAAAACAAACTATGGCAAAAAAAGAAATAAACAGCTTGTCGGCAGAACAAACTAAAGCGCTGCTCGTCACATTAAAAGCCCGCTTTGAGAAAAACATGAACCGCCATAAAGGCCTTAATTGGGCCGGGGTTCAGGCGAAGCTGGAGTCAAACCCCGGAAAACTATGGTCCCTCGATGAAATGGAAGCAACGGGCGGGGAACCTGATGTGGTTGGATTCGATAAAAAGACAGGCGAATACATTTTTTATGATTGTTCGGCAGAAAGCCCAGGCGGCCGCAGGAGCTTTTGCTACGACCGTGAAGCGCTGAATGCAAGAAAAGAGCATAAACCTAAAAACAGCGCTATGGATATGGCTGCCGACATGGGTATTGACATGCTGACCGAAGAACAATACCGTGAATTGCAGGCACTTGGAAAATTCGATACAAAAACATCAAGCTGGATAATCACCCCGCCTGAGATCAGGAAGCTGGGTGGCGCCATCTTTGCCGATTTCCGTTACAACCAGGTATTTGTCTATCACAATGGGGCAGAATCATATTATGCTGCCAGGGGGTTCCGGGGCTCGTTAAGGGTATAAAAACAGTACCAAATAATGCTTGGCTGAACCATTCAAATAGCAGATGCTTTAAAAGAAGTATTACACCATAATGACGCCAACACAGAATGTATGCTATAAAACAGATGTAAGACTTCTGACCTTTAAGCCAACATAAGGTATAAAAAATTTCCTATCGCAGATTTTAAGAAATAGCTCTTGCCTTCCTTGTATTGGTTGATCCAAAAAAAATAGTGGATACATTTATCCACTATTAAAAATAATTATTTACTTTTGCTGCACAAAAAGCAATAAATGTTTTCAAAAGCCTGCGAATACGGCATTAGGGCATCAATATACATTGCGGACCAATCGCTATTGGACAGAAAAGTGAGCTTAAAGGATGTTGCTCAAGCAATTAACTCACCGGAAGCATATACCTCAAAAATATTACAACAACTCTCTCGTAACAATATCATCAATTCAGAAAAAGGACCTAAAGGCGGTTTTTCGATGGACAAGCAAAAGCTTGATAAAGTAAAATTAAGTACAATAGTATCGGCAATAGACGGGGACGATATATACAGCGGTTGCGGATTGGGCCTAAAAAAATGTAATGAGAAAATGCCCTGTCCGGTCCACAATCAATTTAAAGCAATAAGAGACCAACTTAAAAAAATGCTTGAAACAACGACAATTAAATCCCTGACAATGGATTTAAACAATGGCTTAACGTTTTTGAAACGGTAAAAAAATTTATCATAATAATGGACCAATTTATCCAATATAAGTAAAGATGGAAAGTAAAAACATATTCGGCGAATCGGGGATTATCATCACCATAATATTGATTGTAATCCCGGTAATCGTTGCTTCAATCATAGTAGTCATTAAAGCCTATTCCGTTCTTAATAATTATATTAAAAGAAAAGAACTGGAAAAATTCAATGAGCATCTGAAAGGATTAAGTCCGGAAGAGATACAAAAATTAGAAGAAAGAAAAAAGGAACTTGAATTTGCTTTGTTGAACAATGAATTAGGTAGCGAAATCATCCCTGTTGATAGCAAAGGACTGATTAACAATGTAAGCAATGTAGAT
This sequence comes from uncultured Chitinophagaceae bacterium, assembly GCA_964444195.1. Lineage (GTDB taxonomy): Bacteria > Bacteroidota > Bacteroidia > Chitinophagales > Chitinophagaceae > Phnomibacter. The sequence continues at coordinate 4,512 of CAYUGH010000161.1, read as the reverse complement.
GTGCTCCGCTTCATTGAGCAAAAGAAAAAAAGCCAGCCCCGCCCCTATATTGAACCTGAATTAAGCAAACTCATTTTATGGTATTTAGCTTGTGCTACTTTCTGGCTATTGTTCGGCACAACAGTTGGTGAATACCTCGGAATAAAATTTGTTGCCCCTGATGTTGACCATTATAGTTGGCTGAGTTTTGGAAGACTTCGACCCGTACACACCAATGCTGTTTTTTGGGGTTGGGCATCTTTAGCAATGATGGGTTTGGCATATTATGTAATTCCGCGGGTCAGTAACGCTCCTATTGCAAGTATAAAAACAGGTTATCGCTCTCTTGTTCTCATCAACGCTTCGGTTGTTATAGGAAGCGCCTGTTTAATGGCAGGAATCAACAACGGCGGTGGCGAATACAGGGAATACATCTGGCCTGTAATGGCACTCTTTGGCATTGGAATTATCATTTCTCTGAACAACTTTTTCAAAACTATTGCTAAAAGAACGACCAAAGAAATTTATGTTTCCAACTGGTATATTATTTCGGCAATGATGTTTTTATTGGTTATTGCTGTTGTAGCCTATTGGCCGGGCTGGCAAACCGGTTTGGGCGAAACAATTGTACAGGGCTACTACATGCATCAAGGGGTCGGAATGTGGTTCATGCTTTTCAATCTTGGCTTGATGTACTATTTCTTACCGCAGCAATTAAACAAACCTATCTATTCATATAGCCTGGGTATTTTAGCATTCTGGGCGCAAATTCTTTTTTATACCTTAATAGGAACACACCATTTTATTTTCAGCGCCATTCCCTGGTGGCTTCAAACCATTGCCATTGTTGGCAGTGCAGGAATGATAATACCTGTGGTTGCTGGTACCACAAACTTTTTAATGACCTTTAAAGGTTCATGGAATAAACTTTCGGGTAGTTATACACTTCCTTTCTATTTGATTGGTATCATATTTTATTTCACAGGCTCATTACAAGGAACGGCAGAAGCTTTCCGCTTCACCAATTTGGTTTGGCACTTTACAGACTTTACCGTTGCCCACTCTCACTTAACAATGTATGGTATTATCAGCTTTATGCTCTGGGGTTTCATTTATACAATCGTTCCAAGGCTAACCGGAAAAGAACCGCCACAAATTACAGTCGGGGCACATTTTTGGCTGGCCTTAATCGGCCTATTATTCTACACATTTCCATTAATGTATGGCTCTACCCTGAGAGGATTAATGTGGATGGACGGAAAACCATTTATTGATAGTGTGGAACTGATGGCTCCTTACTGGCTGTGGCGCGCCATTGGCGGTTCTTTGATGTGGTTTTCGCACATTTTGTTTGCCTATAATTTTTATGTGATGGTAAGAAGAAAAGAAGAAATAATCATTCCAAAATCACCCGTGGAAATTTTGAAAGCCAAACAAGAATTGGACAAACAACCCATTGCAAATTAATAAATTACAGAAATGGAATTTTTCGATAATCACAAAAAGCTATTCAGAACGGCATTAGGGTTATTTATTGGATTGACAATCATTGTTGCCATTCTGCCAGCCGTAAATAATCAGGCCAACAACGCCCCATTACCCCATTCAGTGCCATTGAGCGGGCAAGCCCTTTTAGGAAAACAGGGTTTTATTGCCAACGGCTGCGTAGCTTGTCATACGCAACAGGTGCGCAATGTGGATATGGATAAAATGTGGGGCGGAAGACCAGGTATTGCGGCAGATTATGCCGGCATATCAAGAACTGATTTCTGGCGAAATACTGCCACCTTAATGGGGACGGAAAGAACCGGTCCTGACCTTACGAACATCGGCACACGTCAACCAAGTTTAGCCTGGAATTTATTGCATTTATATCAACCGCGTGCCGTAGTAAAAAAATCCATAATGCCTGCTTATCCCTGGCTTTTTGAAATTAAAAATGAAGTCGGGAAAGATGAAGTAGAAGTTATTGTTCCAGATGAATTCAGAAAAGGTACTAACGGGAAAATTATTGCCACAAAAGAAGCATTACAATTAGTTGCCTACCTGCAAAGTTTAAAACAAACACCATTGCCTGACAGAAAAATGCCTATGGAATTTTTATACAAGAAAGAAGAGACTCAGAAAGTAAGCGATGGAAGCGTAGTTAATTTACCTGACGGCCAAATGCTCTATACACAAAATTGTGCAAGTTGTCATCAAGCCAATGGAGAGGGACTGAAAGGGGCTTTTCCTCCATTAAAAGGAAGCCCGATTGTGTTGGGCGATGACCTTGAACTATTTGTAAGCATTATAATACAAGGATATGATGCAAGGGCCGAGTATGCAGTGATGAACGCAGTAGGAACAGACAACAACTTAACTCCCGAAGAAGTAACGGCTATCATCAATCACGAAAAAACAAGCTGGGGCAATAATGCAAAAACGGTGACTACTGAAGAAGTTAGAAAAATAATGGATTTAATTAAAATAACTGCTATAAAGTAGAGCAATGAAAATAAAGTCTCCTGCAACCCTGTTGTTTGTTTTGTTCGTACAAATTGTTTGGGCGTGTCCTATCTGCGAAAAAAAACAACCAAAAATTACGCAGGGATTAACACATGGTGCAGGTCCGCAAAGCAATTGGGACTGGGTAATTATCGCTATCATTACTGCAATTACTATGTTGACACTAATTTATTCTTTAAGATATTTAATCAAACCAGGTGAGAAGAATTCCGACCATATTAAACAATCAATCTTAAGCAATCTATAAGATGGAAAAAGATAAAAGCAAAATATCGCTGTTTGTTGATGATGATTTGCAACCTATTGCAGAATTGCCTGTTCCCGTACAATTCGAGTTGGACACCCGAAAATTAACTGACGGTGAGCATACCCTGAAATTAGTAAGCAAGTCTCCAACAGGAAGAGAGGGAATCAAAAAAATAAAATTCATCGTTAGAAACGGGCCTGCAATTGCAATAGAGGGTATTTCTGAAAACGCAGTGATAGATGGTGCAGTACCGTTGATGATTAATGCTTACGACAAGGGCAATCAGCAAAAATTTATTATAGAAGGAAGCGAAACCCCGCAAAGTGTACCGAGTTGGCTGTGGATTTTGTTGGTAGCTTTTGGGGGTTGGGCAGCATACTATATCATCACAAACTTTAGCCTTTAACTGAATGAAAAATGACATTAGCAACATAGACGATGTTAAGATTTTAGTAGATAGCTTTTACGGTAAAGTAAGAGAGGATGATTTCCTGAAAGATATTTTCAATAATGTCATCCTGGAACGCTGGCCAGAGCATCTTGAAAAAATGTACCGCTTCTGGCAAACCGTATTGCTGGAGGAACATACTTATTTCGGAAGCCCGTTTTTGCCTCACGCCAAACTACCCATAGAGCGTAAACATTTTGACCGTTGGATGAAACTGTTTGATGAGACCGTTGATGAAAATTTCACGGGAGAAAAAGCCAAAAGGGCCAAATGGCAGGGCGGGCGAATGGCGGAAATGTTCCATTCAAAAATAGAATACTATAAAAATAACTCAGCTACCCCATTGATATGATAACAGTAAAATACCCGACAGCTTTAACTGTCACCTTTCTCCAGGCAGGTTCTGTATGTACGCGAAAGCGATTGAATTGAAAAAAACATTGCCATGAACAAGATAAGAATAAAACGCATTTATGAAATTCCTTTGGATGAAGACGGCTACAGGATACTGGTGGATAAGTTGTGGCCCAGAGGATTGAAAAAGGAAAATGCTGCGTTAGATGAATGGAATAAAAGCATTCCCCCTTCCACAGAGTTGAGAAAATGGTTTGGGCATAAAGCTGAAAATTTTAAACGCTTTGAGGAACTATACAAAATTGAACTAAAAGCCAAAACAGAAGAATTAAAGCGAATAAAATCCATTGCAATGGCTCAGAATCTTACCTTGCTCTATGCCGCTAAAAATGAGCAGATAAATCACGCCATAGTTTTACTGAATGTATTGAAGCAAAATAATGAACAATAACCCCATGAAGCGCCATCCAACATTGCAGCCTTTGAGCCGGGAGCATCATCACGGACTACTTTTATGCCCGAAAAAACGAAAAGGATATAAACGAAACACACCGTCCGGGCGCATCAAAGAAATTTCGGATTTGCTTTACGTTAACTACCTGCTTCTTCGCTTTGAAACACAATATATGTATTTATAAGTATGATGATCCGGTAAAAAGAGCGTTGGCAGGACTCCGAGAACAAAGTCGCCTATTTAATCATACAATGCATTACAAAAGGGCCTAATCCTAATAGAAGGGAAATCAGAAGGGCATATTCGACTTAAAGAACGCATTCTACTTAACGAGATCAAATTAGTAGCTCCAAATAAGCAACAACAATTAAACCTGACCATTCCAACAATACATTTACAGATAACTTAACAGATACTTTTGGGAATAATGAAAAGCAGGATACATTTTACTGTTATAGAAAATAGCTCAACGCATAATATTGAAACCTATGAGGGCGAATATAGAAATTTAATGTTCCTCCT
>CAYUGH010000160.1:4613-6556 GCA_964444195.1 uncultured Chitinophagaceae bacterium | reverse complement strand
TTTTAGCTTTAAAAAATTGTCATAGACGGGGTAAACTTGCGGAGTTAGGGTTTAAGCGAGCTGATGAGCAACGTTGCGCAGGTCATAGTTTTTGCACCTGTCATCAGCGGAATGGCCGATGCTATGCACCTCGATCCCTTGCTGCTGGCTACTCCTATGGTATTTGCAGCAAGCTGCGCCAGCATGCTACCCATGGGTACGCCGCCCAATGCAATTGTTTTTGCAAGTGGCAGGCTAAAGCTATCCGATATGGTAAAAACAGGGTTGGTGATGAACCTGATCTCGGTGGTGCTGATCACTTTGTTCTGCTATTTTGTATTGCCGCATGTGGTGGAAGGGATTCGTTGAAGTCAATAAGTCAATAGGTGAATTAGTGAATAGTGAATAGTGAATAGTGAATGGAGTTTGGGATTTGGAATTTGACTGTTTGGGATTTGGAATTTGACTGTTTGGGATTTGGAATTTGTCTTTTTGGAATTTTGGGAGGAATAATAAACAATAAATAACAAATAATAAACATAAATAATGGATTTACAGATCAAAGACCAATTTTTTATTGTAGGCGGCGCTTCGTCGGGGCTGGGCCGCGCGGTGGCGCTCAGGTTATTGGAAGAAGGAGCGAGTGTGCTTGGTGTAGCCCGGGGTGCTGATGGGTTAAAAGAAATAGAATCGCTTTTTCCCGCCAGGTTTCAATATGTTGCGGCCGATATTACAACCCCTGCGGCATTGTCTTCGATCTTAGAAAAGGTTGGTTCGAAACAGGTGCATGGAGTTTTGTTGAACGGTGGCGGCCCTCCGGCCAAAATGATCATGGAAACCACACCCGAAGATTGGGATGATGCTTACCATAAGCTCCTTCGCTGGAAAGTGCCCTTTGTTCAGGCGCTTATCCCTTCCATGAAGGATTTTAGCTACGGAAGAATACTGTTCCTGGAAAGTCAGAGTGTAAAACAACCCATTGAAAACCTGGTACTCAGCAATTCGCTGAGGATGGCGGTGGTTGGTTTTGCCAAAACCCTGAGTAAGGAAATGGCGGGCACGGGCATCACGATAAATGTAATTGGACCAGGAAGCCACGATACACCCGCTATTGAACGCATATATAAAAAGAAAAGTGAGCAAACGGGCATATCTGTTGCAGAAGTTCGCGAAACTGCCATAGGCAACATTCCTACTGGTTCGTTGGGTCAGGCTGATGATTTTGCCCAAATGGCCGCATGGTTGCTAAGTCCGGGTAGTCGTTATGTAACCAGGCAGGTTTATTTGGTGGATGGGGGGAGTACGGCTGGGGTGTAGGTGTTAAGGAGGCGATAACCTTATACGTCACCCCGACGAAGGAGGGGTCTCGTGTTGGAAGCCGGGATCCCTCCTTCGTCGGGATGACGGCCCAGTTCCTGCGTCGGGATGACGACCTATTCAAGCAACGTCTCACGAAGTGGACGTTGCGCCACCTTTGGCCGGCTTACGGGTTAGTACACGTCACCCGGAAGAAAACATAGCACGTCACCCCGATGAAAACATAGCACGTCACCCCGACGTAGGAGGGGTCTCGTGTTGGAAGCCGGGATCCCTCCTTCGTCGGGATGACGGCCCAGTTCCTTCGTCGGGATGACGGCCTATTCAAGCAACGTCTCACGAAGTGGACGTTGCGCCACCTTTGGCCAGCTTACGGGTTAGTACACGTCACCCGGATGAAAACATAGCACGTCACCCCGATGAAAACATAACACGTCACCCCGATGAAAACATAGCACGTCACCCCGATGAAAACATAGCACGTCACCCCGACGTAGGAGGGGTCTCGTGTTGGAAGCCGGGATCCCTCCTTCGTCGGGATGACGGCCCAGTTCCTGTGTCGGGATGACGGCCTATTCAAGCAACGTCTCAAGAAGTGGACGTTGCGCCACCTTTGGCCAGCTTACGCAACGTCGCCTGCGGCAGAC
>CAYUGH010000160.1:0-4513 GCA_964444195.1 uncultured Chitinophagaceae bacterium | reverse complement strand
GAAGTGGACGTTGCGCCACCTTTGGCCAGCTTACGCAACGTCGCCTGCGGCAGACGTTGCTGTTAACCCACCAACCTCGTGCCATCCGAAGCCAATACAGGGTAAGCTTTGGCATCAATGCCGAATTTTGCTTTATAGCCTTGTAATGCTTCTGCAATAAAGGCTTCTGCTTTATCTTTCGCTACCAGGTTAAGCGTACAACCACCAAATCCACCTCCCATTAGGCGCGAACCTAAAACGCCTTCAAAATCCTCCGCGAAATTTACCAGCCAATCCAGTTCGGATAAACTTACATCGTACAATTGACTTAGCCCCCAATGGGTTTGAAACATCAGCAAGCCTAATTCAGCGAGGTTCCCTTTTTGCAACGCATTGGCAGCAAGGTGGGTGCGTTGTATTTCATCAATCACGTATTTGCAACGGTCATACACCACAGGGTCAAGTTCTTCTTTGATTGATTCAAGATCATCATGCGTCATATCCCTGAAAGATGATTTACCAGTCTTAGCTTTCAGATGGGCTAGTCCTTCATTGCATTGTTCACGCCGTTGATTGTATTCCCCACCGGTGAGCGCGTGCTGCACATTGCTGTATATCAGCACGAGTTTATAATCGTTCAGTTCCAGCGGCAGGTAGTCGGTATCCTGCGTCATGCAGTCAATCCTTACAATATGGCTTTCCTTACCAAGCATATTGGCAAACTGGTCCATGATGCCGCATTTTACACCGGGGTAATCATGTTCCGCGGCCTGCCCAAGCAACGCGAGTTGTTTTGGCGGCAAACCGCACTCCGTAAGGTAGTTCACCGTAAAACTGATGGCCCCTTCAAGTGCTGCAGAGGAGGAGAGCCCCGAGCCGATCGGGAGATCGCTGCCCAGCACCATATTGAAGCCCGGAATATCAATGCCCCTTAGTTTATACTGGTTCAACACACTCAGTACATAATTCTGCCAGCCTTTTTGCGGGCCAATATTTTTCAGGTCAAGTTTTACCTTATTGTTAAAATCAAGCGCAATGATCTCGCACTGGTCGGTACCATTGGGCGCAAAAGCCGCGTAAATGCCGAGGTGGATGGCGGCAGGCAACACATAGCCATCGTTGTAATCAATATGTTCCCCCAAAAGGTTAATCCTTCCCGGCGAAAAAACCATGCCGGTTTCTGTTCCAAATGTTGTTCTGAAGTTTTCAAGTATGTTACCTGTAAGTGCACGGTTTATTTCCATTCTGTTATTTGATAGGTGGTGGTAAAAGTAATTTGTTCATCAGGGTCCAATACAAGCAGCCCCATTTTATTATTGAAAGCATCGGGCGCCGCACTCAGGTTTTCAATGGCAATGCTGTTGCGGTGCGGCGGAGTGTACACCTGCAGGTAAGGGTAATTGTCTTCGGGGTTAATGGTAAGTGCTATGCCGTCCTTTTGGTTCACCAGGCTGCAGGCAGGGCCAATCATAGGTTTGTGCAACAAAAAACAGTTGTCAAGTTCAACGCCTTCCAGCCCGTTTAAAAATTCGAAACGGCTTTCAGGTTTTAAATCACCTGTAGGAACCAGCCTGTTGTCGAAAACAACTATTTTGTCTGTGGCCATTTCAAAAAACAGTTCATCAACCGGCCTGCCTAATTGAAAGTAAGGATGCCAGCCATCCGCCATCGGTATGGAGCCGTTGTGCTGATTATATACTGTAGTGGAAAGTTTGAGCACATTGTCGGGCATCAGGTGATATACTACCTCCATAAAATAGGTAAAAGGAAAGCCTTCATCAGTTGCCTGGTAATGGTATTGGAGTGCTACCATGGCAAGGTCTTCAGTAGCTTCATGATAAGCTACTTCAAAAGGCACATTGTACAGCAGCCCATGAATGCTTGCGCCTGCCAGGTCGAATTTGCCTACCTGGTAGTCTTTGTCTTCAAAGCTATACTTACCACTATCCGGAATACGGCATACATAAGGGGATAGCTTGCAACTGCGGAATCCTTTGGCTTCGCAGTTGGCGGCAAAATCATCAGGGGAATCATATCCTTCGATCACTTCCCATGCGCGGTCATTCAGTTGTACCTGCCAGCGGTTGAGTATCGCTCCGCATGCGGGCAAAATTTCTACCATCGAAGAGGCAGATTGCATCCTGATAACGGGTCCGTCTTGTGTTATGGTAAACATATCATTTTGTTGTTAGAGGTGGCTAAATTACTAAAAAGAGGGTGAACCGGTATTTAAAGGCTAAAGGCAGATTCAATGGTAAATAGGGGGACTATTTTATAAGTCATTTCTTAAACTCGTACATAAAAGTGCTTCGGATGACAAAAATTCGTACGTAAAAATGTAATTCACGACACTTTTATGTACGAATTATTGTCAGGGACTCTTTCGGATAGCTGATTGCCTTGTATGTAATGCAATATTGCATTTCTGCAACCTTGCTTGTAATTTTCCGCCTTATTTCATCCCAAATCACAATTGTATGGCTGAAAACCAGGCTATCGATTGGAGTTATTTCAAAATAGAAATTCCAGTTCAGGAAAAAGATCGCCGTGTTGTAGAGGCCTGGGTCACCCAACGGGGAATTGAAAGCTGGTTTTTGCGGTCGGCAAAGTATAAAGCAAAGAATGGCGATTATCGAAGCCCTAAGGAAAAGGTGCAACCAGGCGATACTTATGCCTGGAGATGGCATGGCTGGCCGGATACAATGGAGGAATATGGCGAAATACTGGAGCCGCGGGAAGGTGAATTTTTTCCGCTTTGTTTTTGGGAAGGCCGGGGTTGTAAGTGTGGGGCTCACCGAAAAAGCGGGAGATAAAATCTTTTGGCTGAAGCAGGAACAAATACCTGCTGATGAGCCTGGTAAATATAATTTTCATGTGGGCTGCAAAACCGGTTGGACATTTTACTTAGCCAACCTGAAATGCGTACTACAGGGCGGACCCGATCTGAGGAATAAGAACCAGGCGTTGGAGATGGATTGAATTTTGTTGCCACGAATGCACGAATGGGATTGGTTATTCGTGCATTCGTGGCTTATTCTAATTCTAAAAACAAAAAACCTGCTGCCGTTTATTCGGTTGCCTTCTTAGTCACAAACCCATGCATCTTCCCCAAAAGCTCTACCAAAACTTACGATTTGAGGAATAAGAACCAGTCGTTGGAGATGGATTGAAAGGGTTGACCAAACAAATGGAAGCAGAAGTTTTTTCCAGTGATAGCCACAGTAATGCAAAGGCTCATCTATTTCAGTTGCCTTTTTTTTCCTTCAAATCATTCAGTAATTGAAGCAATTCGTCTGTATGCCTTGTCAGGCGTTCAATTTCCTTGTTTTTACCTTCTAACAATTTTTCATATAATTCTTTCTGATCGGCATAAAAATTCTCAATCCTACCCTGTGCTCCCTGGTTAGGGGCTTGATTATTGATAATTATCGGGTCATTACTGGTAATATCATTAACTGAAACTCCTAAAATCGTGGCAATTCGCTCTATGGTTTCAATTGGGAGTCGCTCGCTGTTATTTTCATATTTTGAATAAGTATTTTGCGCGATATTCAACTTGTCCGCCATATATTCCTGGGTGTATCCCCTAATCATCCTGAATTTCTTGATTTTATCACCGTTCATTTCAATGATTTTGTATAAAAGTAGGAATTATCAGATAAATAAATTCAAACTGGAATAAAGTATCATGATACGTGGTTGGTTATCATGGCGGGGGTAATCACCTTTGATTAAATAAACAACTGTGAATTTTTTAGCCATCAACACTATCAGACCTAATACTTGCCAATAAAAACTTATGGAAAACACAGACAGGTATTCTCCTGAGAACAAGCAGTGTTTTAGTTCCGCTCTCCACCGCCTACGCCTTGTACTACAACAAAAAATATAAACGAACCGGTGCTTTGTTTGAAGGGAAATTTAAAGCGGAACATCTCGACAATGACCCATATTTAAAATATATTTTTTCTTATATCCACCTGAATCCTTTGAAACTAATTCAAAAAGATTGGAAAGAAAATGGCGTTAAAGATAAAAAAGAAACAACAGACTATCTCGGGGCATATGGGTATTCAAGCTATAAGGACTACATGGGGCACACAAGAAAATACGCTGCTGTTTTGGAAAAGGCTGAATTCCCGGATTACTTCCCAGATCAAAAGAGTTTTGAAAATGAAATTTTCGACTGGATTTCCTATAGAGGATAGAGATAATGAAATTACAAAAGTAGGACTTCTATCCGTAAAGATACTTGTACTACGTGTGCGAAGCCTTGCTTCGCACACGCTAATAAAATTGCACTGTAAGGTTTTATACCAAAGTGCTAATCTGTGCGAAGCAAGGCTTCGCACACTGTTGGGCTTAACGGGGGTGTATTGATTTTTTTTGGTTCCTGTGCTATAAATGAATTCAAATATACCGCTCAATTATAGAGATATTTTTTCTTTCACAACATAAAAAACACAAAAAATGAAAAAAATTTTCACATTGGCTGTGCTCCTTGTGTTTATAGGAGCCGCCGCAGAAGTAAATG
>CAYUGH010000159.1:0-6644 GCA_964444195.1 uncultured Chitinophagaceae bacterium | reverse complement strand
ACAGTTACCACGCGAAAAGGCCTGATTGACCAGGTAATAAAGGCCCTTGAGTGGGGATCTGCCGAGGAAAAGCAAAAAAGGGTTTGGAGCATGGTTTTGTAGAATTTAAAAAAATATTTTGATGATTTGGTAAAACCCACTTTACATTTGCACCAGTTCTTTAAAAAGGATACTTATCCAGAAAGGCTGAGGGACATGGCCCTTTGAAGCCTTGGCAACCCTGCGGAAGTTCTCGTTCCGTAGAAGGTGCCAATTCCAATCCCGCCAATGGCGGGGTGAGATAAGTCAGAGATCAAGTTTGATTCTTCTAACAAAATATATCAAGCTCATCCTGGCTTACCGGATGAGCTTTTTTCGTTTATATACCCCTACACATGGGTAATTTCGGGGAGCAATCCTGAAATAAAACGATATAGCCCCCGGCAAGCAGGTTTCCCATCTTCTCTGATAAGTTCCGCCAAACAAGAACGGCCTTCACCCGGCCGGCACTGCCGTCCCGTGACCCTGATTTTTGCCGCTGTAAACCAGCGTTGGGGTGGGACGGCAGTGAGGGTGGCAATGTTTTTCTGGTTTTTTAACTATCTTGATGCGAAAAATGATAGGGTTTAAAATGGTTAACTATACTTTTGTTCACCAAATTGGTGAAATTAAAGATTTTGACACCGAGAAATTATTTTTCCATCACCTAAAATTAAAAAAAACATGAGCAATTATCGTTTCGAAACACTCCAGTTGCATGCGGGCCAGCAAATTGACCCAACAACAAAGAGCCGGGCTGTACCTATTTACCAAACTACTTCGTATGGTTTCGACAACAGCGAACATGCTGCCAACCTGTTTGGCTTGCGTGCTTTTGGCAATATTTACACCCGTATAATGAACCCCACCACCGATGTTTTTGAGCAGCGTATGGCGGCGCTTGAAGGCGGGGTTGCCGGATTGGCCACAGCAAGCGGACAGGCAGCACAATTCCTGGCATTAAATAACATCCTGCAGGCGGGCGACAATTTTGTTTCCACCAGTTTTCTGTACGGGGGAACTTACAATCAGTTCAAGGTTTCATTCAAGCGTCTTGGGGTTGATGTGCGGTTTGCCAACGGCGACGATGTGGAATCATTTGTTCCCCATATTGATAAGAATACAAAAGCCATTTACCTCGAAACAGTAGGCAATCCCCGGTTGAATATCCCGGATTTTGAGAAGTTTGTTGCGCTTGCCAATGAATATGAATTGCCGCTTATTGTGGACAATACTTTCGGTGCAGGCGGCTACCTGTTCAAGCCAATTGAATGGGGCGCCCATATAGTAGTAAACAGCGCTACCAAATGGATTGGCGGGCATGGCACAAGCATTGGCGGTGTAATTGTTGATGGTGGCAATTACAATTGGGGCAATGGAAAGTTTCCACAGTTTACGGAGCCGTCTGAAGGTTATCATGGGCTGGTTTTCAGCAATGTTTTTGGCATCAACAATCCTTTGGGACTCCCCAATATCCAGTTTGCCATAAGGGCAAGGGTTGAAGGGCTTCGTGATTTTGGACCCTCGCTGAGCCCATTCAATTCCTTCCTGTTGTTGCAAGGTATTGAAACCCTTGCACTCAGGGTACAGCGCCACAATGATAACGCACTTGAGTTGGCGCTTTGGCTTGAAAACCATCCGCAGGTGGAATATGTTTTATACCCCGGGCTGGCAAATAATCCTTACCATGAATTGGCTAAAAAATACCTGACAAATGGTTTTGGAAGCATTTTGCAGGTTGCCATAAAAGGCGGAAAGGAAAATGCCGCGAAATTTATTGATAGCCTGAAGCTGATAAGCCATTTGGCAAATGTGGGCGATGCTAAAACACTCGCCATCCATCCTGCATCCACTACGCACGAGCAATTGAGCGAAGAAGAGCAAAAGGCAAGCGGTGTTGATCCTAATTTGGTACGCCTAAGTGTTGGAATTGAGCATATTGAAGATATTAAGGAAGATATTGACCAGGCATTAAAAGCAGTAGCTGCGCCGCAGTTTGCATTGAATTAAAAAGTTAAATGCCACGAATGCACGGATTGTTAATTTGTAATTACCGCCTGGTTCATTCGTGTATTCGTGGCTAAGTTTAGTATGAGCTTACAACCAAAAATTTTTAGAGTACCCGCCGATCTGTGTTCACCTGCCGAAAAGGTGAAATGGAAAGGATTTACCCTTGAATCGGGGCAGCGGCTTAGCCGGTATCACCTGGCTTATCATACCTATGGCCGCTTAAACTCAACCCGTGACAATGTGATCTGGATTTTTCACGCGCTTACCGCCAATAGTGCTCCCCACGAATGGTGGGAAGGACTGGTTGGAACCGGGAAACTTTTTGATCCTGCACACTATTTTATTGTATGCGTAAATGTACCCGGCAGTTGTTATGGCAGCCTTGGCCCATTGGATACAGATGTTTGCACAGGTCAGCCATTTTATTATTCTTTCCCGATGCTTACCACGCGGGATATTATACGAACATTTCAGCCGTTACGCAAATACCTCGGCATTCAAAAAATAAAGGTAGGGATTGGCGGAAGCCTTGGCGGGCAACAGTTGCTTGAATGGGCCATTGAGGAACCCGGGCTTTTTGAAAATATAATACCCATTGCCACCAATGCTTTTCATTCTCCCTGGGGAATTGCTTTTAATACCACCCAACGTATGGCCATTGAGGCCGATGGTACCTGGGGCCAAAAACAGCCTGAGGCCGGGATAAATGGAATGAAGGCCGCAAGGGCCGCGGCATTAATAAGCTACCGCAGTTATGAAGGGTATTTAAAAACCCAATCGAACAACCAAAGCCAGGATAAAGTAACACCTGAAGGTGAAAGCAGGGGAGGGGCGGCAAGCTATCAACGTTACCAGGGTCAAAAACTGGCCGATAGGTTCAATGCTTTCAGCTATTACCAGCTAAGTAAAACAATGGACAGCCACCATGTAGGAAGAGGCCGCGCAAGCGCTGAAGAGGCGCTGGCACTTATACAGGCAAATACACTTGTAGTGGGTATTGACAGCGATGTGCTTTACCCGCTAAGCGAGCAGCAATACCTTGCCCGGCAAATTCCCGGTGCGCGTTTGGTAATTATTGATTCGCTATTTGGTCACGATGGTTTTTTGCTTGAATATGAGCAATTAACCAACCATATTTTTAAGTTTATATCAGAACATTCAACCATATCAATTGACGAAACCAGTAAAATTTATGTCACAGGAAAATTTGCCTGAGCAACAGGAGCACCATAAATCATTAACCATCGGGTTATTTGGATTTGGGGTAGTAGGAGAGGGGCTTTACAAGGTGTTGCATCAAACGCCTTCGTTGAAAGCCACCATTAAAAAAGTATGTATTAAAAACCCGGGCAAGCCGAGGCAGGCGCCACCCGATTTGTTTACTACAGACCGCGATCTGCTGCTGAACGATCCGGAGATCAACGTAATTGTAGAGGTAATTGATGATTCGGTGGCGGCATTTCAGATTGTAAAAACGGCACTGCTGAATGGAAAGCATGTGGTAAGCGCCAGTAAAAAAATGATTGCGGAAAATCTGCCGGAAATTCTTTCGCTTCAAAAAGAAACCGGCCGTTCCTTTCTTTGCGAGGCGGCGGCCTGTGCCTCCATACCGGTGATCCGCAACCTGGAAGAATATTATGATAATGACCTGCTGCATGGTATTCAGGCCATTGTAAACGGGAGCACCAACTACATCCTCACCAAAATGTTTGAGGACAAACTGGACTACCGCGAAGCTTTGCTGCAGGCGCAGCAGTTGGGTTTTGCAGAAAGCAACCCCAAATTAGATGTGGAGGGATTTGATGCGGTGAATAAGTGGACTTTCCTGCTTACCCACGCCTATGGCATTGTAACAACTGCTGAGAACCTTTTATTTAATGGTATTCAGAATGTAAATGCTTTTGATGCACAGGTAGGCAGTGAGAAAGGCTGGAGCATACGGCTGGTGGCCCAGGCCCGCAAACTGGAAAGCGGGAAAGTGGCTGCTTTTGTATTACCCCAATTTGTTAAACCCGATAACCATCTTGCCTTTGTTCGTCATGAATACAACGGCGTGGTAATTGAAAGCGGGTTTGCCGATAAGCAGTTCTTTTACGGTAAGGGCGCCGGTAGTTTTCCCACAGCTTCCGCCGTGCTCAGCGATATTTCAGCGCTGCGGTACGACTATAAATATGAGTATAAGAAACTTTACCACCATACACCGGGTGAATTGAGCGGGGATTACTACCTGAGGGTTTTCCTGAGTTTCGAAGATGTAAGTGTGGTGCCAAAAGAAAAATTTGAAACCATTGAAGAATGGCATGCAAGAGAAGACCGGAAATACCTGGCCGGGCTGATCCATGTTTTTCATCTTCGCGACAATGATTGGTGGAAGCAGAATGGATTATCGCTTGTGCTGCTGCCCGATGCCATTGTGGAAAGTGTAGAACTGAGCAAGGTGAAGCGTAAGAGCCTCGAACTTGCCGGGTTACAGCTCCATCATGGGTATAGGGGTGGCTTTTAGTTTGATTTCCTATTAAAAACAGGGTTTTGCCCCAAATAAAAAACTTTAAAAAAATAAGTACACAAATTTGGTGGACTTAATTTTTAAAGTTATTTTTGAAATATCAATCTACTTAATTGATAGAATTAATATATTTTTGATTTAAACCTAAAATTGTTTGATTATGTTAGCACTCCCTTTAAATCAGATTTTAAATGCCATCGAACGGCATATTGCACTCAGCGGGCCCCGTGCGGGTGAAGTGATCGTATATTTTTCAGAAAATGGATTCTCTATCGGGTGCGGTCATTCCTCCGGCGTTAGCCAGCGGCCTGAACAGAATAATTTATTCAAACCTATATCGGGTGAGGATTTAATGTTGCTGAAATCATTGGAAATAAAGGCAAAACAGGGCAAGCTTTCCGACGAAGAAAATGCGGAATATGAATACCTCAAGAGGTTGCGAAACTATTACCGCCTGAAAAAGATGTACCCGCATTTATCGCATGAAGACCTGGTAAAAAACTTGAATGTTGATTAGGTAAATTTTGTTTTATATAGAGCCCTGAACCCAACAGTTTGTTACGTGGCCCGAGAGGATAGGCAAAGGCAGGCAAGGCCTTTTACGGTGGTTCGAATCCACCCGTAACTTCTACTTATTATGATTCCTGGTTTAGTTTCCCCACAGGGTTTGCTTCTTTAACTGTTATATGGCTGGTTGTCTGCGATTTTATTGGTAAAATAATTGTAAGGCAATAACCCAATACTTTTGCAGCATGGAGCAAACCTACCAGCGGTACCTGAGCGTAGTGGTGCCGGTAATGAATGAGGAAGATAATGTGCTGCCCATGATTGAAGCCGTTCACCAGGCTGTTAAGCAGTACGACTACGAACTTATTTTTGTGGATGATGGCAGCACCGATGCTACTATTGGAAGAATTAAGGCCAATCTTACCGGTCGTATCCGGCTGGTTGAACTCAGGAAAAACTATGGTCAAAGCACGGCCATGTCGGCAGGCATTGACCATTGCAGGGGCAGGTATATTACCATGCTGGACGGCGATTTGCAAAATGACCCTTCCGATATTCCCATGATGCTTGAAAAGCTGATTGCAGAGGATTGGGACGTGGTGGCCGGTAATCGTGCCAACCGGCAGGATGGGATGATCCTGCGGAAAATTCCGAGCAAAATTGCCAATGCGCTTATCCGCCGCTGGACCGGGGTGTACATCAGGGATTATGGCTGTACGCTCAAGGTGTTTAAGGCCGAAATTGCGCAGGAGCTTGGTTTGTATGGCGAGCTGCACAGGTTTATCCCGGTGCTGGCAGCCTTGCAGGGCGCACGCATTACGCAGGTAGATGTAAAGCACCATGCCCGCCGGTTTGGCCAAAGCAAATACGGAATAGGCCGCACTACCAGGGTGATGAGTGATCTGTTAACGATGGTCTTTTTCCGGAAATATATACAAAGGCCCATGCACCTGTTTGGCGCAGTTGGGTTTTTGCTGATGTTTCTTGGTGTGCTTATAAACCTTTACCTGCTGATCATAAAACTTATGGGGAACGATATAGGCGGCCGCCCATTGCTGATCGTAGGCATGATCTTCCTTTTGGGTGGGGTACAGTTGCTTACAGTAGGTATTGTAGCTGAAGTGAGTATCCGGAATTATTTTGAAGGCACAGGGAGGAAAACGTATAATGTGAGGAAGGTGTGGGAGGCCCCCCCAGCCCCCTAAAGGGGGTGTTATGGGGGTGATGTGCGATTTCACCTTTGCCGTTTCTTTCACCTTTCAACAACCTGGGTGCGCCTCAGCCAACTTCCTTATTCCTTATTATTTATTCCTTATTTCTTATTCCCATTGAAATCTTTCCTGAAGCTTCTCCTCAAACTAACCGTTACCGGTGTATGTCTTTGGTATGTGGGCCAAAAGATTGACTGGGCCGATACCTGGCGATTGTTCCCCGGAAGTCATAAGGGATGGTTGCTTTTTGCGCTCCTACTTTTTACTGCTTCCAAGGTTTTATCTTCCTTCCGCCTCAATTATTTTTTTAGGGATATAGCTATCAAACTTGATGATAAAGCTAACCTGAGGCTGTATTGGCTGGGCATGTATTACAATTTGTTTTTGCCCGG
>CAYUGH010000158.1:0-6692 GCA_964444195.1 uncultured Chitinophagaceae bacterium | reverse complement strand
CATGGATATAGGTTTGATACGTCAACCTGGCCGGGATTCCTTGCTCGTGCCCCGCTTAGGAATGACGGGAACCGTGGAAAACCGTGGCATCCGTGAATTCGAGGTTAATCAAATACGAAGCTTGGAAGTACAAAGTAGGGAAGGTGTACGGGTTTTATTTTGTTGCCGGAATTTTTTTGTGACAGTCCATATTTATGGCAAAGAAGGATTCTGGTGAAAATGAAAATGGCATTTCCGGGGGGAAATGCCATTTTCCTGTAAAGTGCCCCAGACGGGAATCGAACCCGTACCCGCGTTTCGGCGAACAGGATTTTAAGTCCTGCGTGTCTACCAGTTCCACCACCGGGGCGTGGTTGGCAAATATACCTGTAAAAAAAATCCCGACAACGGTTATCCGAATCGGGACTTAATCTGAGCGGAAGACGCGATTCGAACGCGCGACCCCGACCTTGGCAAGGTCGTGCTCTACCAGCTGAGCTACTTCCGCAAAAAATTTTTAAGAACTTTCCAAACCATTTTTCTGATTTGGGAGTGCAAAAATAGGGGTGGTGATTATTCCACCCAAATTTTTATTTATTTATATACCGGGGTATATTGGGTACTCTCCGGAATTTCCACTTTCGGCTTGCTTTCAAAACGGGTAGCACGGTACATATTGCAACTGCAACCGCCCACAAATGCCAGCATGGCAAATAATTGCATGTAAAACATAAAGCGCGACGTAGTTACCCAGTTTTTTCCAAACTCTTTATCGTGCTTCAGTGGTTGCAGTTCCTGTTCCATAATTATTTTGATTTCGGATTGCAAAAATAAGGAGCTGAATCTATTCGTTTGGCATAGTTTTTCACTTTTCCACTTTCATTCGCTTTATTTTAGCCGTTATGATTGCAAGGATATTTAATTGGCGAACCTTATTTTTTCTGCTTGCCATTATCCTGGTAGGGGCAACCCTCTGGTACACCCGGTATCTTTCCAAAAAAATTGAGAAGGAAGAGCGCCAGCGGGTGGCTGAATGGATTGCCGCCACCAAGGCGCTTTCTTCTGCTAACGATGCGCCGGCACTTGAAATCTCCAACCTGGTCATCCGAAACAACGAAGATATTCCGCTGATTGCTACCGATTCAAAAGGGAATATCATTGATTACCACAACCTTGATGCAGCAAAGCTGAAAAAGGACAAAAATTACCTCCCGGCAAGGCTTGAAGAAATAAAAGCAGAAAATGAACCGCTGGAATGGGAGTTGAATACCGGGTCGAGGGAGGTTTACTATGTTTATTTTGGTAAAACCCTTTTGCAGAAAGAGGTTCAATATTATCCCATAGCCCAAATGGTATTGGTAGCCATATTTGTAGCTTTATTGGTATCACTGATCACAACCCAAAACCGGAGCGCTCAAAACCAGGTTTGGGCCGGGATGGCCAAAGAAACAGCCCACCAACTGGGCACTCCGCTCACCAGCCTGCAGGGTTGGCTGGAGGTTTTTCGCGACAAAAACCCTGAAGACCCGATGGTTGGCGAAATGGAAAAGGATGTTAACCGCCTGAAATTAGTGTCGGAAAGGTTTGGCAAAATCGGCAGCTCGCCACAATTTGAGGAATCTGATATTGTAAAGCTGGCAGGTGAAATGGTAGCCTACATGAAACGAAGGGCGCCGGAACGCGTGATTTTTGAGATACAAAACAACCAGGACGCCATTATTTTACCCGTGTCGCCCACCTTGCTTGAATGGGTGCTGGAAAACCTGCTGAAAAATGCACTGGATGCCATGGAGGGGAAAGGCAGGATCAGCATTGAGATTAAGGATGAACTGACTAATGTGGTTTTAGACGTTTCGGATACAGGAAAAGGGATATCCTCCTCGCAGGTTGCCAAAGTTTTCAACCCCGGATTTACCACCAAAAAAAGGGGCTGGGGGCTTGGTTTATCTTTAAGCAAAAGAATAGTAGAGCAATACCATAAAGGCCAGTTATTTGTAAAACAATCCGAGCCCGGCAAGGGTACCACGTTCAGGATCGTATTGCCGAGGGGGTAAAAAAGTTTTGGAAACAAATGAATCTGAACTGATATTTGCAGCCCCATTCGAAAAAACTACCGTTTTTCGTTGGCTGTACCGCCCAGGTGTTGAAACTGGTAGACAAGCCACTTTGAGGTGGTGGTGCTCGTAAAGGGCGTGCTGGTTCGAATCCAGTCCTGGGCACAAGTAAAACTAGTAAGCCTTGAGAGCATTGACTTTCAGGGCTTTTTGTTTTTCCCAAACAGCGGTCACCGCCTGTTTATATACACCTATCATTTTGATCAGCATGAATTTGGAATAGCCGGAGGAGGGGAAAATTTTCTCAAATTACTTTGTATTTCAAAGTGCTTTCTTATCTTGCAGCCGAAAACGATAGCAAACACATTTAACCATAATGCTATGAAAAACGAAATTCTCGAAAATATACACGACGCAAAACAACTCGAAAAGCTGTTCAGGTCTAATAAATCTAATTTTAAGCGGGAGTTTGGTACACTGTATCCCGAGCTTAAAGGCAATACAATTGCCGATTTCTGGAATGAAAGGCTGAACTATGAAACGGATGAAGTGAACTGGGGTTCGGGGAGGGAGTTATTATTGGTTATCCTGGCTGCGGGGGTTGCCGGATTTATTTCCAAGCTTCAATCCATTTTCAATATTTCGGAGGATTTTTTCTACCCAAGAAATATTGGCTTTATCCTGTTTCCGGTATTGTCGGCCTATTTTGCCTGGAAGAATAAGCTTTCAACCGGTAAAATTGCCTTTATAGCAGTGGCCATGCTTGTTGGGCTTGTATTTATCAATTTGCTTCCTAACAATGAAAAAAGCGATACATTAATTTTATCCTGCGTTCATTTAATATTATTTCTTTGGGCTTTGCTGGGTTTTGCATTTACAGGTGAAGCTAAAAATATTGTAGAAAAACGGCTTAACTATTTAAAGTTTAATGGCGACCTGGTGGTAATGACCACCCTTATTTTAATTGCCGGTGGTATCATGACAGGAGTAACCATTGGCCTTTTTACATTGATTGGCTTTGATATCCGTGAATTTTATTTTGAGAATATTATAAAATTCGGTCTTCCTGCTGCTCCTATTCTTGCCATGTATCTTATTCAATCCAACCCTCAATTAGTAGGTAAAGTTTCTCCGGTAATTGCTAAAATATTCAGTCCGCTGGTATTGGTGATGCTGGTGATTTATATAGGGGCCATGGTGTATTCGGGCAAAGACCCATATAAGGACCGCGAGTTTTTATTGATTTTTAATGGGTTGTTAATTGGTGTGATGGCCATCATCTTCTTTTCTGTAGCCGAAACATCCAAATCAACAAAAACTCAGCCTGAAACCTGGATTCTCTTCCTGCTATCTGTTGTAACCATCATTGTGAATGCCATTGCGTTGTCCGCCATTGTATTCCGGATATCCGAATGGGGAATTACCCCCAACAGGATTGCCGTACTGGGTGGTAATGTCCTCATCTTAATAAACCTGCTCCTGGTTACTGCCAAACTTTTCAAGGTTGTTTCTAAGAAAGATGATTTGAGCGGGGTAGGGAAAACGATTTCTTCTTATCTGCCCATTTACGTGATCTGGACCATTGTGGTGACATTCTTATTCCCGTTCATCTTTGGGTTTAAATAATAAATGTCTGATATAAGGAATTGAATGATTTTATTGTATGGAAGCGGGGACTGTGCAACCGGGGGCTACATGATCTGCTGTGCCTCGTAGCGGATGGCATCAAGCACCAGGTTATTCAGCGTTGACTGCGGGTTATCGAGCGCAAACTGAACCAGTTGCTTGCTCAGGTCGAGCGCGGTAGCTTCGGGGGGCATAGCCCCGGCAATCTGGTTGATGATAAAGCTGTTCTGGTCCTTCATTTTGATTACTGCGTCCCATATTTCCTTTTTTACATACAGTTGCTGCGTGATATTGTGGTCCATCTCTTCGCGAAGCGAAACCAGCATGGCCTGTTGCAGTTCGCGGGCGCTCCAGCCGCTTTGGGTAAGCCGGGCGGCGAGGTTGTTTATTTTTAGCCGTTCGGTAAGCAGCGTAAGCCTTTCGTATGCGGTTAGCTGCAACCCGGTGTTGCCATTGGCGGGCTTTTCGGCGCTGGCTTCCAGTTGTTCAAATTTACTTTTTGCCCAAAAAAGGTATGCGGCAAATGCTCCCACCAGCACGGCAATAATGACACTCAGAATGAGTTCGTTTGTTGTTAAAACCATTCGGCAAAGCTAAGCAGCAGCAGGTAATTGCAAACTGTTAATTGGCATGGGAAAAGTTTTTCTGCACCCTGTAAAATAATGCTGCGGGGGGCATTGGCCCGATTAATTTATAGAGAATTGATGCTGTTTCCTATGTCAATCAAACAGGTTTCTGGCAAACCAGGTAAATATTCTTTTTCTGAATATCGCTGTACACGGTATCCAATTCATGGATATCTTTTAGGTATTTGATGAGCTCATCTTAATCATAACGGGTGGAAAATGCAATATCAAACGGACTTTGCTGAGGCTACACTCCAATATAAAATCTCTTCAGGCAGGGTAATGCCATTCTTGCAAAATAGGTAAAATTCGTGGTGAACCTGCAACCGTTTTGGGTGGTAGCCCATAGATTCCTAAATTTGCAACAGGAGAACGTATTATGGAAATGATGATAGAATCACCTGTTCGCTTTACGGATGGGGCAGTGGCAGAAATAAAAAGGCTTTTGAATGAAGATGCTTCCCCAGGTGGCAAATGGCTTCGCGTGGGCGTAAAAGGCGGCGGCTGTAGCGGCATGACCTATGTGCTTAATTTCGATGAAAGGAAACCTGCCGACATGGAATATGAAACAGGCGATATTTCATTTATTATGGATCCATCTCATGAAATGTACCTGTTTGGCATGGAAGTTCATTTTGAAGGCGGGCTCAATAGCCGCGGGTTCACTTTCACCAATCCAAATGCTACCAAAACCTGCGGGTGCGGGACGAGCTTTGCGGTGTGAACGGGGGGAATTATTGAATAAGTGAATGGGTGAATGGGTGAATAAGTGAATGGGTGAATGGGTGAATGAGTGAATAAGTGAATGGGTGAATAGGTGAATGGGTGAATGGGTGAATGGGTGAATAGGTGAATGGGTGAATAGGTGAATGGGTGAATGGGTGAATAAGTGAATGGGTGAATAAGTGAATGGGTGAATGGGTATGAAGGGATAAATTCCAAACATTAAAATTCCAAAATCCAAACAATCACTTCAAACCTTGGCTCATCACAACTTCGTATTTCGTACCTCGTATTTCGTACTTTTTTTGTCTGAGCCCCAAACCTCAACCTCAAACCATCACACAAAATCTCAAATCTCAAATCTCAAATCCTAAATCTCAAATCTCAAATCCTAAATCTAAAATCTCAAATACCTCAGGCTTTCTTCCTTATCCAGCGCCAGTTGTGTCTTTAGCGCCTCCAGCCCGTCAAACCTAACCTCACCTCTTAGCCTTTTGTGGAAATACACGCGGAGGGTTTCACCATAAATCTCCCTGTCAAAGTCAAATAGGTTTACTTCAATGGTACGCGAAGTGCCGTCCACTGTGGGTCTCACACCAATATTCATCATGCCCTCCATTTGGGCAGACTCATGGATTAAAGCCGGAGGGTTTCTTTCATCGCGGGTTATGAGGGAGGCTTTTACAGCATATACCCCATTGGCTGGAACTAATTTTTCAGCATCGGCCAATTGAATGTTGGCAGTAGGGTAACCAATGGTGCGCCCCAGTTTTTTGCCTTCCACCACTATGCCTTCCAGAAAATAATGATATCCAAGAAAATCATTGGCATCAGAAACACTACCATTCAGCAATGCCTGCCTTATGCGGGTGCTGCTGATGGTAATATTGTGTAGCACACGCTCTGTAATTTCAAGGATCTGGTAGCCGTGCTTTTCTTTCAGGGCTTCAAGCAGTTGATAATTGCCTTCGCGGTTGCGGCCAAAGCGATGGTCGTACCCGATGATGATGGTATGCGGTTGAAAATGTTTGATCAGGAAATCCTCCACATATTCTATAGCGGTTTTTTTGGAAAAATCTTCGGTAAACGGAACAATGACGAGGTGGTTGATGCCATTCTTTTCGAGCAATTCTATTTTTTCGGCCAGGCTGTTCAGCAGCCGCAATTCGTTTTGCTGACCACCCACCACTTTACGGGGATGCGGATGAAAAGTAATGATCACGCTTTCGCCGCCTGCGGCTTTTGCGGTTGCCTTCAGTTGCTGAATGATTTGAATATGACCGGTATGTACCCCGTCGAAAGTGCCGATAGTGATCACGGCGTTTTTAAACGGCGGCATATAATTGGAATAACGGTGAACCTGCATGGAAGAGTAAGTAAATGGCTGCAAATTTAGCATAATTGAGCCCTTGACAGTAGATTGGCTTTTAACTACTTTGGATAACCGACCACTGCGGCTTACATTTGCCACTTCCGGTTTTTCCGTTTTCAATTCAATGTAATATGAGCCAATCGCTGTATGCCGAGCGTGGGGTTTCGGCCCAGAAAGAAGAAGTACATGCCGCTACCAAACACCTTGACCAGGGTCTTTACCCGCTGGCTTTTTGCAAAATTTATCCCGACCTGCTGGGCGGCGATGCCGGTTGGGTAAATGTGATGCATGCAGATGGCGCGGGAACTAAAA
>CAYUGH010000157.1:0-6828 GCA_964444195.1 uncultured Chitinophagaceae bacterium | reverse complement strand
TATTTTTTCAACATGTTTTCCTGAATTTTCTTCGCATTGATACCGCCCGTGCACCGGCATTTAAAATCGGTCCGCAAATGTTCATCCACCCGGTTTATTTGGTACCGGGCCAAATGGGACCAATACCTGCATAACCATTGCCCCGGAAAGCAACCAACTCAGATAGAAGCGTAATTTCCCGATATCGGTGTTTCTGGTTACGCATTTCGTAAGGGAGTTGTACAATTTTGGGGAACTGAATACACTGTCTTTCAACCTTGCCGGTAAAACAGCCGATGCCGCTGTCTTTAAAGCATTCGCCGATTCCATGGTGAGGGTGAGCCAGTACTACACCCAGCCAGCTTCGCAGGGCGTTCCCGGAAAAATAGGCTCCTGTATTTTCAACCATACCGGGCTTGAGTTTAACCAGGCGGTTGCCAAAGGCCTGATGGGTTCTTTATCGCTGGCCAACATTGTTGCCATTCTTGACAAAATACCTACCGACGACAACAATACCGTTGTACCCGGGCAGGGCACGGCCATGCAGCACAACTGGGACCTTGCCTTTGGGTATGTGGGCATTCCAAAAGATTATGACAGCGCCAGGGCATCCACTGCCGCTATAGCAGACAGGCCATTGGCCATCGGTGGATATTTTGCCGAAAGAGGCAAGCACATCCAGGCAGGAGGCAGGGTATTCGAAGCTTTCCGTAAAGGCCGGGCAGCTATTGAAGCAAAAGATTACGCAGTAAGAGACGCGGCTATTGCCACCCTTAAGGAATACATAGAAAAAACAATTGCCGCCGCTGCGTACTACTATGTAACGGCTGCGCAAACGCAAACCGATCTTTCCGCCAAATTCCATGGCCTGTCCGAAGCTTACGGCTTTATAGTGGCTTTATAAAATACAGGGCGGCCAACAGCAAGCTTACCACGGCAAACTACCAGGTAATGCTCGACAACATCAACACGGATTTCTATGTATTGGCCGCTGATGCATCCAACACAAAGCTGAAGCAGATACAAACTATTTTTACTACAGCATACGGACAGTTGCAGCAATCATAAGCACAGGGTTTTGGTTGAAATAAATTTAAAAGGTCGGGTTTTTTTGATGCCTAAGTCAAAAGCCCGACTTTTGCCGGTTTTTTAAGTAATCACATCGTTAGAAAAAAGTTCCTTTTATGAAGCTCTTAAAAGCCATATCGTTCGCAGCAGCCACTGTAGTTCTGTTATATGCCTGCAGCAAATCGGGCAGCGATACCCCTGCGGCAGATTCGAACGATGAATTTAAAAAAGGGATGCTCATCAACTATGCCGACAATCTCATTATTCCGGCTTATACCGATCTGCAGGCGAAGCTGGTATTGCTCGAAAGCGATATCAACGCCTTCCTCGCAGCGCCTGCTGCAGGCACGCTGGCAACGCTGAAAGCCTCTTTCAAAAATGCCTACCTGGGTTTTGAGGCTGTTTCCGCTATTTATCTCGGGCCATCAGCGGCTTTGTTGCTGAACAATTACGTAAATACGTTTCCATCGGTTCCTTCCAAAATAGAGGCCAGCATTACAAGCGACAGCTACAATTTTAATCTTCCCGTAGCATCCGACAGCATCCAGGGGTTTCCCGTGTTGGATTACCTGCTGTTTGCTAACGATGCAGTGGCCAGATTTTCGGCCGCTGATGCCGCCAACCGGAAACAATATGTGCGCGACGTGATAGCGCGGATAAAACTGCTGGTGAACTATCTGTAGTTAGACGCTTTAAAACTTCTATAAAAACCGATTGGTTATTATAATACTCTTCTGATTTGAATTGTTCAAAATATTTAATTTCTGTTTTGACACCTTCAGTTGCGATAACAAATAATTTCTGAACATTTCTTACAAAACTTGGTCGGTCTAAACAATTTCTCAAACGGATTAATTCTACTGTTATGCAGTACATTTGGATACTTTAAAGTCCATATTATGTATGTTGCCAAAGCACAGAAAGAGATAACAGAAAGATTTTATAGCATAAAAACTCATTAACATAAATACTATTGTTTTATGAAACAAACTTATCATTTAATCATATTTTCTTTTCTTATTGTAACGGTGCTGACTTCCGGCTTATGCAATAAGCCGCCATTCAAACCTGATTACGAAAACATCGGTGGCTATGTAATTGGAAAAGAGGCCTGTAATGTGGACGAAAACCAAGATTATTGGCTTATGGATTTTACGGTGTACCCCAATACCCCAAGTGTTGGAGATGCAATAACCTTAAATGGTACAACTTATACAAACGTTTTAAAGGTAAAAGGTCTAGACCAAAGACTAAAACAAATTGGTATGAGGGTTTCCATCGATTACAGCACCATAACATCAAGTAAGATTACAACTACTGGCTGCACGGTTGTGTCGCCAGTAACATACGCTTTAAAAGAAATATTTATTATTAATCAAGGAGAAATCCGTTAGAATCCTTTTTATGAGTAAAGCATTACCTATTTTGTTTCTGTTCGTAATGGCGGCTAATGCAAAAGCGCAAATTATACGAGTTTCAACAACACCAACTGCAATACCGTATCAAATACCTGGTTATGCTGAAGTAAGTACAATCACTTCAAAGGTATTCAGTTACTCCCCTTCAACTCCTCAACCCTATACAACACCAATTGATGAAGACACTACAGCTGAGGACGATAAGCTTTATAATTACGCTGATAACATTTCAGTGAGTATCAATAACAATGATGGTAACATAACAAACACATCAATCGGAAAAGTTTGGACTTTAAAGATAAGTGTACCTAATGCCTTAAATATAGGTTTTGTATTTAATCAGTTTAGCCTATCACCAACGGCTGAGATGTATATATTTAATGAAGAAAAAACCGCTCTTGACAGCGCAATAATGAAATCTCACTTTGGAGCCAACTCACAAATAGGTATTTCCCCTTTTAATTCAAATAGTGTAATTATTTATATTATTGAGCCAAATAATTTCGGGAGTTTTCAAAGTTCAATATCCATTCAAAAGCTGGAAGCGGGTTTTCAAAAAATTACAGACGTTGATAACGATGCAGGAAATTTTGCTCTAAGAGCTTCTGTCAATTGTGACCCGATGATCCTTTGTCAGATGAACAAAATTACATCCGCAAGGAGTGTAGCAAGATTCTTTTCAAATGGATTTCAAGGTACAGGCACTCTAATAAATAATGAAGCAAATAATGGGAGAGCATATTTTCTTACTGCATTTCATGTATTAGATGTGAACAGAAATATTTTCAATAAACCGGTTGGCAATGGCGTTTTAGACCCTGACGAAATCGATGCGTTAACCAATGCTCGTTTTCAATTCCAATTTTGGAGAACAACTTGCAATGGAACTGTAAATAATAGATTTATTCAATTTAACGGAGCAGTTGTTAGGGCATCTTGGCCAAATACTGATGTGGTTTTACTAGAATTAATTGATGCCCCCGGTGTTGGTGATGGTGTAAACTACTCCGGCTGGAACAGACAAACTAATGCTTCTTCTGATTATGGTTCCTACATTATTCATCACCCACAAGGGGAAGACATGAGAATCACCAATACAAAAAAAGTAAAGAATTGGTTTTGGAATAATTTGTACTGGACTGCGAAATATAATTCAGGCACAGCCGATAGAGGATCATCTGGTTCTGCATTGTTTAATGAAAATACCCAAATAGTGGGACAATTGAGGAGTGGTTGGAGTAATTGTAATTTTACTGACTTTGGTGACCGTTATGGGAAATTTAATCATTCATGGAATGGTGCGGGATTACAGCCATGGCTTTCCCCCAATCAAGGTTTAAACTCAACCAATACTTTAGTCCTATCTCCGTTATCTATCGTTGGTGAAGATTATTTTAGATGCCCTTCGCCCGACATTCCATTTTCTGTACCTAATCTTTTAGGATGTACATACACATGGACACACTCTCCTAACCTATTGCTTGTAAATGGTCAAAATACTTCAACAGCGGTTTTCAGAAGTATCAGTACACAACAAACAGATTTTGGTTGGGTACAGGTAACTATTAACGACTCCAAAGGGAGAAATAGAACTGTAACAGCAATAAAAAATGTACAAATGGGATTATCGCAAATTGAAAACATATCATTCTCAAATGGCTTAGGGACAGAAGGATATTTTTGTACAAGTCATGCAGGAAATCAATTTGAAATTTTCCCTAAAAGGCCTAATGTTTCATATGAATATAGACTACTTAGCTGGCCAAGTTTGAATGTCATTTATTCGGACCCAACTCTTTATGGCGGAACACCTATTACTATTAATCATATTCCTCCTCCCGGTTGGTACGTTTTAGAAATTAGAATGAATACTCCATGTGGAGTAACAGGATGGGTTGGTTACGAAGTAGAATTTGTTGATTGTACTTTACTAGAAGGCGGAGGATATTTCCGGGTTCAAGCTTCTCCCAATCCAACTTCCTCTGATTTATATGTTACACTTGACAAAGAAAATACAGAAGTTAAAGCACTTAAAACATCCGAAAAGGTGAGGTTCGTATTACATGATTTTAATAGAGCACAAGCAGTTAAGCAGTGGTCATACAACAACGACCAAAAGCAATATAAGCTAAATGTTGCAGGAATTAGACCCGGACAATATATTCTTGTAGTAACGAAAGGTAAATTCCGACAGTCAACACAAATCATAATAAGGTAACGACCGCAGGGTATGCTTACAATCGAGTAGACAGCCTCACCGCTTGTAAGCGATGAGGTGCGCCTACATCACCAATAGCCCGCTGAAGCGGAACACTTGCGCTGGAGAAGGGGCCAATACCGAACCCAGCGCAAAACTGACCACGCCTTATATTTTTCACGTTGCTTCAATTTCCAATAAATTCACGGTAACCGCAGTAATGCAGCTACGCGAAACGATACCCGCATTGTAATCACCAACAATGCCAGGCCGGGTGGAAGCAATACCTGCATAACCATTGCCCCGGAAAACAACCAACGCAGCTAAAACAGTAATTTCCCGATATCGGTGTTTCTGGTTACGCATTTCGTAAGGGAGTTGTACAATTTGGGGCAACATCTGCCGGCAAATAAAAACTTATGATGAAAAAATTTCTCCCCGCACTCACTATTATCGGCGCTTCGGCGCTTCTTACCTCCTGCGATAAAAATGACGATCCTGCCATACCGCTTTAATGTTGATGAAGGATATATTTTGTTATTGGGGTCAAATGACAGCATTTTAAGTAGAACCAGAATTCAACCTGACCAACTTTTGCGTTGGCTTTCTGTTGACCCATTAGCCAAAGATTATCCAGGAATTAGTCCGTATGCTTTTGTGGCAAATAATCCTATAAATGCCATAGACCCTGATGGCAGAAAAATTCTATTTGTCAATGGATATTACAATACAGGTGACGGAACAATGCCAGCATATATTGCAAAAAAGGCATAGGTACAGTCGGTGGCCAAGGATATTGGGGTAGTGGATTCATTGGAGGTGCAAAAACATTTTTTGATGATAATAGTGCAGGATTTGTGGACGGAAGAGGGGCATGGAATTCGACTGGAGAAGAAAGATTTAATGCAGGGTATGAATATGCAAAAGCTAATTCAACAACTATCACAGCAGGAATGGTTGAAGGAGAATCTGTAAAAGTAGTTTCACATAGTATGGGAACTGCTTATGCTGAAGGTATGATTAAATATTTACAGGAACAAAAAGTAACAGTTGAGAAAGTTGTTCATTTATCAGCAACAGACCCAAGTGGTTTTTCAGCAAGTTCAGCACCAACGATGCAGTTGAATATCGAAAATGACTTTGTATTAGGCTATAAAAACTTTGGTGAAAATAATATGATAAGCGGTGTATCAAGATTTGGGGAAGTAAAAACAGAAAGAGGGTATGGCGATGATTTGCTAAACAGCCATGCTGATACAAAATTTAATGCAAATACTTGGAATATGGTAAGTGATTTACAAAATATACAGATGCAACAAACTGGAAATACAATGTCCACTCCATTTGGCACATTCACAGGTTGGAGTAATATGTATAACGGCTCTGGAAATGCAAATGGCACTCAATTCAATTCTTTAAATCTCAGAGGCACTCAATATAACGGTACAGGAACCAATAATGAATATAAAGGTCCATTAAGATAGAATTATGCAACAAAGAATTATATCTTATATCATTTTAGTTTCGCTGTTTGGTTGTATGGCAAAACCGACACAACCTCCTTTGACATTAGATGAATCAAATTACTTCAAAAAGTTATCCCAAGAGTGTAATTGCAAGGTTGACAGAGAAATAGACCCTCGTTCAGAAAAAGAAAAAATTAACTCAACTGATAAAAGAGCGTATTTAATATCATTCGACAGTTTATCTATTCAATATCTTGACAATAATCTTGACAGTTTAAAAGCTTCAAGTTTTCTAATTGCGAAAAAATTGAAAAATGAAATATTGACGAATGACTTTCATTATCATTTTGACCAAATAACAGTTTTTTATTCCTCTCCTATCGACAAAGTCAACTCAAAGATTGAATCATTCACTTTTGACGTTTCAGAACTAAGGTAGAAAAACTTACTGGTGCTAACAAATAAGTTTCGTTGGGCTTGCCTGTTGGCAATCAGGCGCAACTCGCCAACAATGAAGCTCAATGCCTGCCAACCGGTAGGTAGATGGCACCCTTCCTTTATCAAAGTAAACTCAACCTCCGGCAGGCCGGGCATTTGCCATAACCACCCACTGCCAAACTGTACGAAGCAGTACCGCCCGCACGGCCGCCCACTTACACAGGCACCTTATCTATACAGCATTTCTTATACTTTTTGCCGC
>CAYUGH010000156.1:0-6865 GCA_964444195.1 uncultured Chitinophagaceae bacterium | reverse complement strand
TTTTCTACCAGATTCAGCAATTCGACAAAGACGGCCAATCTACCAAAAGCCCGGTTCGCATGCTTTCCGTTGACGGTCTTGGAAAATCGGTAACTGCTTTTCCTAACCCGGCAAAAGTAACTACCAAAGTGGTGGTTGATGCCCCTGAAGCTGGTAAAGGTGTTCTTATCATGAGGGATGCTGCCGGTCGCCAGGTTCGTGTAGTAAATGCCCAATTCATTAAAGGTATTAACCAGGTTGAAATGAATGTTATGAACTTATCCTCAGGGGATTATAACCTGCAAGTGAATGGTGGTGGGTTGAATGAAACTATTAAGATTACTAAAATAAACTAATAACTAAAACACCCACGCTAAGACTCATTAAAACAGAAAGGGCCGCTTCGATTAACCGAAGCGGCCTGTTTTTTGCTTTTGGCGCTGCAAACCCACCAAACCAAATACTTATGAAAAAGAACTGGACTGGGATTTTGGCTCAAACGCTTAAGTTCAAATTCGCTGCCGTGATGGTTCATACGCCAATTTCGCTTGTGAACCTCAATTCCTCAAAAAATCATGATACCCGAAATATTGAATGTCGTAACTTGTGCCATGGGGCTTCTGTTTTTAAAGTGATAATAAATTACTACTAATTTACACTTTTGCAGGGACCCTTTTCTTATATATAAGACCTTGTACAAATCGTTAGCCATGTCACAAAACAAAAAGCTCACTACCGATTCCGGTATTGAAATTAAAACCATGTACGATGCCCGTTCACTCGAAGGCTGGAACAGGGAACAGCAGCTTGGGCATCCCGGCCAATACCCCTATACAAGGGGCGTACAGCCCGATATGTACCGCGGCAAGCTGTGGACCATGCGCCAGTACGCAGGTTTCAGCACGGCCGAGGAAAGCAACAAACGCTACCATTACCTGCTTAGCCAGGGGGTAATGGGGCTTAGCGTAGCCTTCGATCTTCCCACCCAAATAGGCTACGACAGCGACCACCCGCTTTCCGAAGGCGAAGTGGGTAAAGTGGGCGTAGCCATCGACAGCATTGAGGATATGCAGGCCTTGTTCAATGGGATTAAACTCGAAGATGTAAGCACCTCCATGACCATTAATGCCACCGGGTTTATACTGCTAAGCCTGTATGTAGCATTGGCCAAACAGCAGGGTGCCGACCTGAAGAAAATTACCGGTACCATACAAAATGATATCCTGAAAGAATATGCGGCAAGAGGAACCTATATCTACCCTCCCAAGCCCAGCATGCGCATCATCACCGATATTTTTGAATGGTGCAGCCACGAGCTCCCCAAATGGAATACCATCAGCATCAGCGGGTATCATATTCGCGAAGCGGGCAGCACGGCAGTACAGGAAATTGCCTTTACGCTCAGCAACGGGAAAGCCTATGTGCAGGCAGCGCTGGCCAAAGGACTCGACATCAATGTTTTCGGGAAGCGTTTGTCGTTTTTCTTCAACGCGCATAACGACCTGTTCCAGGAAGTGGCCAAATTCAGGGCAGCACGCCGCATGTGGGCCAAAATGATGAAAGACATGGGCGCCACCGACCCAAAGGCCATGATGCTTCGTTTTCATACCCAAACGGGGGGCAGCACGCTTACTGCGCAGCAACCGCTGAATAATATAGCCCGTGTAACTGTTCAAACGCTTTCAGCGGTGCTGGGCGGTACCCAAAGCCTGCACACCAATGGTTACGACGAAGCGCTCAGCCTTCCAACCGAAGAGGCCGCCCGCATTGCGCTGCGTACACAGCAGATCGTGGGATTTGAGAGCGGGGCTGCTGATACAGTTGACCCGCTGGCCGGGAGTTATTTTATTGAAAGCCTGACGGATGAGGTGGAAGCAAAAGCCTGGGAACTGATCGCAAGGATTGATGTGATGGGCGGAAGTGTTGCTGCCATTGAAGAAGGATTCATCCAGGATGAGATCGCAAGAAGCGCGTATGAATACCAGCGGCAAATCGAAAGCGGTGAAAAAATAATTGTGGGCGTAAATAAATTTACCGTAGAAAACGAAGCCAAGGTTCCGCCTTTTAAAATTGATGATAGCATCCGCGACCTGCAAAGCGCTAAACTGGCAACCCTCCGTGCCAACCGTAATGCTGCATTGGCAACCGCATCACTTGCCAAAGTGGATGCCGCTGCTAAAGACGGAAGCAACCTGATGCCGGTAGTGATTGAGGCTGTAGAAAATAAATGTACGCTTGGAGAAATTGCCGATGTGCTGCGGGGGGTGTTTGGGGAATACCGTTAGGGCCGGGATTTTGGGCCTGGATTTCCTGAAATCATTTACCAGCGGGCCCTATCTATTGAATTAAACATCAGAGGTTTGGAACATATTCGGGAGAAGAGTCTGGATGTGTTTGAAGCCTGGGTTCCTCCTTTTAATATGGATGACAGCATCCGTGAAGTGCAAAGAGCTAAGCTGGCAACCGCATCACTGGCTAAAGTAGATGCCGCCACTAAAAATGGAACCAGCCTGATGCAGTTAGTAATTGATGCAGTGGAAAAAAATATACACTTGGAGAAATAGGGGATGTGTTGCTAGGTGCGTTTGGGGAGTACAAGTAAGGACATTGAAGTAAGTTATTTTAAAAAAATGGCGGGGAACGCTTAATTTCTAAAATATATACCCCTTATTTTGGATACCGAATTTTAAATATGAAAAATATCTTATTGCTTCTTTTCTTCAGTACAACTTCTTTGAGTTTTACTGGGTATGCTCAAAACCTTGTTAGCAATGGCAGCTTTGAAAGCGATTTCGCCAATTGGCTTAACCTTTCCGGCGGCTCCTCATCGGCCAGTTTTGTCATTGAAACGATACATGTACAGGATGGGGCCAAGGCTATGCGGGTTTTGGTAAACACACCCGGCGCCAATGCCTATGATGTACAAAGCATACATAGCGGGTGGCCTTCTGAAACAAGTAAACAATACACCCTAAGTTTTTATGCCAAAGCCTCTTCTAATGGCCTGACACTACGGGCCGTACAGCAACTAAATACCTATGCCCAAAGAGATTTCAACTTGACCACTGCCTTTCAAAAATATGAATGGACCATTACGGCTCAGGAAGCCAACCTCAAGCTAAGGTTCAATTTTCCTGCGGCTGGCACATTTTATATTGATAATGTAAGTATTATTTCTGCTGATAATACTCCTGGATATGTACCACCAGGCCCACCGCTTGCAACAGGTAAACCAAAGTTTTTAGGCGGTGCATACAGTGTATCTCAAAAAGTAAATTTTGCAAAATATTTTAACCAGGTTACTTCTGAAAATGATGGTAAATGGGGCGTGGTAGAAGCCACCCGGGATGTAATGAATTGGGCGGGAATGGATTCGGCATATAAGCTTGCAAAAGACAACGGCTTCCCTTTTAAAATGCATACGCTAATTTGGGGCAATCAGCAGCCAGCATGGATAGAAACATTGCCCCCCGCCGAACAACTGGAAGAAATAAAAGAATGGTATGCTTCAGTTGCCGCACGTTACCCTTCAATAGAAATAATTGAAGTTGTAAACGAACCTATCAATGATCCTCCAAATACTACAGGCAATGGAGGTGGAAATTACATAAATGCACTGGGTGGAACGGGTTTAACAGGGTACGACTGGATCATTAATGCTTTCAAATTGGCCAGGGAATATTTTCCTGCAAGCACAAAGCTTTGGATAAATGAGTACAATATAGTGAACAGCGTACCGAGAACGCAGCAGTATATGACCATTATTAATTTATTAAAAGCGGAGAACCTTATTGATGGAATTGGCGTGCAGGCGCATGCTTTTTCCACAACTGCCGCTTCATCCACTATTACTGCCAACCTGAACACGCTTGCAACTTCAGGCTTGCCATTGTTTGCTACTGAAATTGATATTGACGGGCTGGATAACCAAGTTCAACTGGATGCCTATAAACGCATTTTCCCTTTATTCTGGGAGCATCCTGCCATAAAAGGGGTTACCCTTTGGGGCTACCGACCCGGGCATTGGAGAACCGCGCAGGGAGCCAATATCGTTCTGGAAAATGGTGTAGAGCGTCCTTCCATGGAATGGCTAAAATCTTATGTAGCCGCGACCGTGCTTCCTACCTTTACATGGATAGGAAATGTAAACACCGCATGGGAAGATCCGGCCAACTGGTCTTCTAATTTGGTACCAAACCAACTTTCGGATGTATTAATTCCTGCCGGAAGGCCCAGATATCCTACCATAAATTCTAGTACTGCTATTAACAAATTATCACTTTCGCCCGGTACAAGTGTAAGTACCGCAACAGGTGTGGTATTGAATATTTTAAGCAATTAAGCATTGAACAAATTGAAAAAAAACTGATTCAAATCACGGGCAAGACAAAAATGCCCCGCTTGCGGCGAGGCATACCATCCAATTCATCGGTTTAAAACGCTATACCCAAAGTTACCCCGGCACGCAAGCCAAAACCATTTACGGTTGAAGGTGTATCAGGTTTGGCTTCCCCATCAGTTAATTTGAGGTTTCCGCTGCTGTAAGATGGCCCCATGAAAACATCAAGGCTCAATCCTTTTCTAAAAATCCATTGATTGCCTACAAGAAGGCCAGCGCCAATGGATTTAAGGTCGGCTTTAGCAAAATCGTCCGATACCTCAAAGTTGCCGAAGCGCATGAACGGTGCAACATAAAACCCCTGCATCGCTTCTTTTTTACCGGCATAGTACCTGAATTCAGGCGTTATGCTCCATCCGTTCAACTTCACATCATCAAGTTCGGCCCCGGTGAACGATAGGCCAAGTTGTACCGAAGCATTAGGGGCAATTTTACGCTCATAAAACCCGGAAAAGGTACTCGCTAACGGGCTAAGGAGATTGACCTTAATGTTATTAACGGGTTCAGGCTTCTGTGCAAAGGCACCGGTTGCAAAAATTGCAAGCATGATGCCTGCGAGTGAAAGATTTTTCATAGTGTGTGTGATTTTATGAGGTAAAAAATATTAGCAGTAAATATGGTGCGGAGTCACATATATATGTGAAATTCAATCCGTTATAGAAATGGTGCTGGAGATTTTGCAAAGTCATTAAACTATGTTGAAACATTCAAGAATATATAATCACTCCCCTTAATCCGGGTTATTAACATTCTTTAACTCCACTCATCCTGAAAAAATAGCTTTCGACCATCATGATGCAAAAAACAGGTGTTTCGGGTTATACTTTTGTCTTCTTATTTAGTCACACAAAAAACACACTCCGAAATGAAAACCTTGTTTACCGCCATCGTGGCACTCGCAATTACTACAACCGCATCCGCTACCCACCATCATTCTGCCGGATGCCCTTCCAATTGTTCTGCAAAAGTTGAATCTGTAACTACTTCCACAAAAGGCTATGACCAAAAACTAGCCGACCTGAAGAATGTAGCTGAAGAAAAAGCCGGTTTGATCAACTACAACCGTACCATGCAGATTACGCTCAACCAGCTTGTTATACAAAAACACCTTGATGCTATTGCAAACATTGAAAGCGAAACTGCTTACGACAACCTGATGTCGGGCGTAATCACTAACCTCGAACAGCAAAAGTTCGACGATCAGATGAATGACCTGACCGCAGCCCATCGCTATGAGCAGGTAATGCAGTCCATTTTTACAGAAGTGGCAACCAAATAAAATTGTTGTTAAGGGCAATTATAAAAGGAGAAGGGGCGCGAAAGCGGCCCTTTTTTTATGGTTGTCATACAGGCCGACATTCAATATTTCTATTCCCAATTTAAACCAGGCTTACAATTTCATGACAATTAAGTCGCCCCTTATCCATTCATCTCAATAACTACACCACTCATCCTCAATAAAATACGCTCGACCAAGTATTAGGCATTGCATAGTAGCGGGTGTTGTATATTTGCAATATTAAATCACACACACAAACACACTCAAATGAAAACGATCATGACCGCCTTAGTGGCATTGGCAACAAGTATTAGCGCATCGGCAAGCCACAATCATAATGCCGCCTGCAAGGTTAATTGTCCGGAAAATGTAACCCTGAAAGCAACGGTACCTGCCGGTTTCGAAGGAAAAATGGCAGATTTGACCAACGTTTCAGAAGACCGTAAGAGTATGATCAGGTACACCAAAGCCATGCAAAACATGCTGGCAGGCGTGGAAAAACAAAAACACCTGGAAGCCATCGAAAACCTGGAAGCCGAAAATGCTTACAATAACCTGATGGCTGGCATGCTCGACAACATAGAGCAGCAAAAACTTGACGACCAGATTGAAGACCTTTCTGCCGGCAAGCGCTTCGAAGACATGATGAGCAAAATTTTTGCTGAAACAGCTAAGAAATAAATTCCGGTTAGTTTAGCCTTTAGTGAACCAGGGTCGCCCGTAAGCGGCCCTTTTGGTATTTTAAGGTAAATGTTATTTCGAGTAAATTCCAATCCCTATTAAACCTGAAGCGCTAAAATTTATTTTTAAATCAGCATTCTCCTTCGTTCTTTTTATATAAGCAATCAACCTTCCCTTGTAGCAATTCTGTTTTTGGTCGGTATAATCGCCCATATCCGTATTGTTCCCGGCTTCAAGCCCAAGCAGTTTACCATTGCCTGAAACGGTACAGGTTATTTCATTTTCAGCAGACCATACCGGGTTTCCCTTTTCATCCACCACCTGTACGGCAACCTGTATAATTTCGCCTTGTCCATTTGAAGGGTCATTTTCGAACACGCGCAAGGCCGTTGCCTTGCCAAAAGTTTGAACGATATCTGTAGCCACCACGGCGCCTGTTTCATTCATACTTTCCACTTTTAATATTCCCGCTGCATAAGGAATATCCCAATAAATGATGCCCGTTTTGCCATCATAATCTTTTGTTT
>CAYUGH010000155.1:0-6883 GCA_964444195.1 uncultured Chitinophagaceae bacterium | reverse complement strand
AAAATGAAACACACTATTTATCGGCTTCTCCGCCTATTTAGCTGCAATGTGGGTTGAGCTTAATTGCCTGGTATTTATTTTACCTTAAAAGTTACCTGCCGTAAAATGGTATGGAACATAGGGACAAGCTGCACCGGTTCATCTTTGCGGGTTAGCGGATTAAACATTTTGGTTGAAAAAACAGGAGGCAACCTCATCACATCTATCTTGGGAGAGATTGGAGCACTGCTGTACATGCGTCCAACAGAATCAAGATGTTTATAAGTAGACTCCTGCAGTCCCCCGACCGCATATCGCTTTGTAATTGTTTGTACTCCTGGAATTTCGCGGCACAGTACCAATGGCCCGTATTCAAAATACACCTCAGCATTTAATGCGTTTCGTTTTATTACTTCCTTATCAAAAGACAATTCAAATTCATCGTTTGCATTCCACGATTTACGGAATACCAGGTAACCATTTGCTTCGGTAAAAGGAACAGATGCTTTCACTGATTTTGCCCAAACGGGTTTGATGACCTTAATGGTAAACTCACCCGGCGAATCGGTAACTATTGAAAAACGGGTATTATCTTCAAACGGATAGCCTGTCTCTTCCCTGATTGAAATTCTTCTGTTTCCCAATTCTACCGATACCTCGCAGGGGCCTAAAAGCGTTGCTACCAGGCCATCCTTATCTTTCATCCACATGCTTTGCACATAATAGGGAATTATGCGGCCTGCATTAGGTACACAACATACGGCAGCCTCCTTATGCACGGGTGAATAACGGTAGCGGGTTTGGTGCTTATCTGTAGTGTCGCCATTTTTCCCACCGGCCAGAATAAAAGAATTGTCCGTTTTCAGGTAGCAGATTGCGCTTTCATTGGGATGCGTAGCGCCCATGGCGGCATTGAATAATATCTTCTCTGCCTTGGCGGCATAGCTTATCTCACCTGTTTTCTCCAGCATGCTTATCCATCCCGCCATGCCTTCCTGCAGCGAGCAAAACTCATAGCCGGTTTCGGTTGCATCGCCCTTTCTACCCCCAATAAACTCATCTCCTGCAAGCGCCCCGGATGGTGTGGTGGTCGCCTCTATTTTTTTCAGAAAATGATCAATGGCCAATTTATAATCAACATTACCCGAAGTATAGTATGCCGCAGCCAACGGGCGCAAATGCTCATAGGTATGAACGCCGTGAGCCTTTAGGGTAAGCGATGTGTCGAGCAATTTTTTCAGTTGCGCATCTTCATTCAGCTCCTGTGCCGAAAAATCATTGTACAGAAAAACACAGTAGTCAAGATATTTTTTTTGCCCGGTAAGAAAATACAAACGCTCCAGCACATCGGTAAACACGAGGCCGTGCGTAAGCCCGCCTGCGTAGGGATTCTTCGAATAAAAGGGATGCGATTTATTGATTGGATAGTGTTCAAAAACATTTTGGGTTGCTTTTACAACCGCATCAAGCACTGCCTTATCCTTTGAATATTCATACCAGGCCAGTAGCGCCCTGTACAGCGAGGCTTTCGACCATAGCTCACCATTCTCATCCTCAAAATTGTAGCGCAAATCTTTGTCGTAAATTCCGATGTATCCATCAGCATCCTGTGTAGCCAGCAATCGCCGTATAATAGCTTCGGCTTTTGAGATCATTTGACTGTCGTTGGCAAGGATGGCCGAACGTACCAATCCATCCAGCCAGTTGCCTTGGGTTTCACTGTTCCACCAAAGAAATTGCGCTTGCCAATCGCCGCCTTCTCCTATGGCGCCTACGTCTTTGCTTTTTACCTGTTTGGTAAGCCTTGCTTTTCCATAAATATCATCCTTCAAAATAAGGTCGGGCGCCAGGCTGTCGAGATGGCCGGTAAACCCCGCAAGGTTTCGTTGTAATTCATTTTTCAACCAACCCTGCGGTTGTACGCTTCCAAATGATAATGGCTGCATGGCAGGTTCAATGAAACCCCCATCCGCAGAGGATTTGGCACTTTCCTGTTTACAAGCGAAAATTGTAAACATGCACAATAAGATACAAACACACAATATTTTCTTCATCCTAATAATGGAATATAACAGGATTGATTGGGCTATTAATAACTTCCCCTATTTCGGCCCCGGGGCACCAGGTATCCCAATCCACCTGCTGATTTTTATTTTCCGGCGCTTTCAACCGCATATCCTTATCCATGTAAATAACGGTCATCACTTTGCGCATTTGGCCGGTAGTATTGGCGCCTGCCCGGTGAAATACCCAGCCTGAATGAAAGCTTACTTCGCCCAGGTCAAAGGGTTCAATAACATGTTCAAAATCGGTTACCCTTAACCGCTGTTCGATCTTTGTTTCGCTTTCATCCCCAATTTCAAGCTCTCTTCCTTCGGTAATAATATGGCTTCCAGCGCTAAATTCCAGCGGGCCCATTTCCAAAGGTGTTTCCTGCAGCGGTATCCATGCCGTTACGCATTTATCTGTTTGCAGCGGCCAGTAATACTGATCCGCATGCCAGGGTGTAATGCCTCCACCGCCTTCCTTAAACAAGGCCTGGTCGTGGTAAAGCCTGGCCCCGTTGCATTCCATCAGGTCGGTTGCAATTTTTCCAAGCCGCTCGCTCAATATCAGCGCTTTAACTGTTTCATCTTCCCTCCATAAATTAAACAATTGGAGAAAAGCTTTTCCATAAGTGCTTCTTTCTTCGAGCGCGCGGGTCTCGGTATTCATCAGGTTAACCCTTGCCGAAATGACTTCGTTAAAATAAGCCACCACTTCAGGGGATAACACCTGCTTTAATTTAATAAACCGGTTTTGCCGGTAAAAAGAAATTTGCCCGGCGGTGAGCGAGTATGGCTGGGATAACCATTCAATAATTCCAGGCGGAACAGTATTCATTGGCAATCGTTTATTTGTTCGTGCGCAAGATAAACAGCTTTACAATGATTTGGAAACTATTGCCTGGGGGTTTCGCTGCCGGGGCATTTTTAACTGTGTCAGCCTAAAGACTGTTACCTAAGCCAGGCAGCAGGCAAGCTCTTTGAAACTTCGCCTGTTGTCCTCCGGTTATGGTACAATTATTTGCTTTGTATATCATACAATTTGTTCTTCCAATAAATCCTTCCAAATGATAAACCCTTTCTTCCTGCCTGTATAGTCATGTAATATTTTTGAAAAATCTTCGGGATTTGTTTCCAAAAATGCTTGTCTGCCTCTTACAGAAATAGGAACAGAACCTAATGGCCGTATGCCGTTTTTATTGTCCTACCCTGATGTTCATATTGGAAAGTTCAACTTGCAGCTTCACTTTTGCTTTTAATGCTGTGAATACCCTTAGCAATGTGTCCATGGTTACGTTACTTGCATTGCTTTCAAGTCGTGAAATTTGTGCTTTTTGAACTCCAATAAGTTTTCCCAATTCTTCCTGTGTCAAATTACGTTCTTGCCGGGTTCTCTTAATGGCTTTTCCGATTAAGTCCATTTGAAGTTCATATTCAAAAAGGTCTCGTTCAGGCGTTCCGATTTTCCCGATGAGTTCGTCCTGCACTTCGTCTAATGTGTATGTTTTCATTTCCTCTTATTTTTAGGTTGTTTATCTTCAAAATATTTTGTCCTGCTTTGGACAGCTTTTTGAATTTCGTTGTCAGGAACTTTGCTCCGTTTTTTGATAAATCCGTGAGTAGAAATCACCAATGTTTCACGATTTCAAAATGTTTGTCCATTCATTAAATCGTTAACGAAACAAAGGTAAAAAAAGGGTTTCATTATAATGAAACCCTTTTTTGCAGGAAAGGTCTTTTGGCCATGAATACCCGCTGTGCAAAAAGTAAGAATGCAGATGGTGATGCACTTTGATTACCTCGGCACACCGCAGTATTTACTGAGAGATACTGAAAAAGAAACACACCCCAAGTGGCTGTATAATGCGTCCTGAGCTTCTCTGTTGACCTGATGCGCCTGATTGCCAGCAGGCAAGCCCAACGAGGTCCTGGTAGTGAGGTGCATGCCCCTATTTGTCTTCAATAGCTCAATGTATGGCCCGGCATATTCTTTAATGTGCTACAATGAGTGTATCGTCTATAAATGTTACTTGTCCATCTTTTATATTATGTGTCGCCCCTATAATTTCAATTTCGCCTTCTTCTACCATTTCCTTTAAAACCGGGCTACGTTCTATTATAGATTTTACTGTTCGTTTAATATTAATGATCGCCACATTTTCAACAAATTCACTATTATTGGAATTGCGATTTTCTTTTGTCGCAGTTTCCTCGTCAACAGCAGGTGTTATTTTGGTTAGCAATGCTGTCAGGTTACCCATTTCAACGTGGTCGCAAGCTCCTTTTATTGCTCCACATTTTGTGTGCCCAAGCACAACAATGATTTTTGAACCTGCCACTTTGCAGGCAAACTCCATACTACCCAAAATGTCTTCATTGATAATGTTACCGGCAATACGTATGCTAAAAATGTCGCCAAGCCCCTGGTCAAAAATTAATTCGGCAGAAGTCCGGCTGTCAATGCAGCTAAGGATAACCGCAAAAGGATGTTGCCCGTCCGAGGTTTCATTTGCCTGTTGCAAAAGATTGCGATTTACCTTTAAGTTATTTATAAATCGCTTGTTTCCATCTTTTAAAAGTTCTAAAGCCATGGAAGGAGTTATGGCTGCCTGCATTTCTTTTGTTAACGTTTTCATTTTTCACTTGACTTTAATTGTTTATAAGAGATGAAAATTTCAAGTTCGCGGCAAAGATAGGGATAGTTTTTAAAACAATAGTAATACTATCATAAATAAGTGTAAAGAACATTTCTTCTATATTTGCGATTGGGGAAAGGGCTCATTATGAAACTACAGCTACAAATAAAAATGAACGAAGCATTATTTCTTCGTAATCCTGAAAGTTCGGAACTCGGTAGGAATATCCTTAAACATAGTGTTCAGCTTATTTACAGAACAGGTTTTGAAGCGTTTACCTTTAAGAAACTTGCTGAAGACATTGGCACAACAGAAGCAGGTGTTTACCGCTACTTTGAAAACAAGCATAAATTGCTGGTTTACTTAACAGCCTGGTATTGGGGCTGGCTTGAGTTTCAGATCAGCTTTCACACAAACAATATCAAGGATCCGTTTGTCAAACTAAAAATAATTATAAAGCTCCTGGCATCAACAGTCGAATATGATAAGCAAACCATTCATATAAACGAAAGTTTGCTTCACCAGATCATTATTGCAGAAGGGTCGAAGGCTTACCTGACGAAGCAGGTAGGGGAAGATAATAAACAGGAGTTTTTTAAGCCATATAAGGACCTGTGCGCTGTCATTGGCAATATTATTTTGGAATGTAATCCCAGGTATAAATACCCAAAGTCTTTAGCTTCTGCCATTATTGAAATGGCACATTTTCAAAACTTCTTTATGAATAATTTGCCTTCACTTACCGATTTTGGAAAAACCAAAGAGGAAAGCGAGATAATTGCTTTCCTCAATGACTTGGTTTTTACCTGCTTGAAGAAAAGTTAGGTGTCCCTCCGTTGTTAGCCGGAAGTC
This sequence comes from uncultured Chitinophagaceae bacterium, assembly GCA_964444195.1. GTDB lineage: Bacteria > Bacteroidota > Bacteroidia > Chitinophagales > Chitinophagaceae > Phnomibacter. The sequence goes on along the minus strand of CAYUGH010000155.1, from coordinate 1,371 downwards.
CGAAGTAAGTCAGGTGGTGCGGTAGGAAAATTTGGCCCTTTTGATTTTGCAGGTTGTCAAAGTTTGATTGAAAGCTCAAGGTGTCCCCCAAGCCCAAATTCAACAATTTTTTGAAGTGTCGAAATACGAACTTCTTTAATGTTGTTTTCAATCTTTGAAATGTAACCTTTGTTTGTCCCGCACTTTTCAGCAAGTTCTTCTTGTGTCAATCCTTTTTCAAGCCTGGCTTGTTGAATTAGAAAGCCAAGTTTAAATGCTTCGTAACCTTTCTCAAACTTATCACGTTTGGGAGTTCCTTTCTTGCCATATTGTTCGTCAACAAATTGATCAAGTGTCTTTAAATTATTTTTCTGCTTCATATTCTTTTTTAATTTTTAATGCTTTTTCAATTTCAGACTTTGGTGTCTTTTGCGTCTTTTTTTGAAACCCATTTGCTAAAACAACTAGTTTACCCTCGTCAAAAAAGCAGAAAATGCGAAAAATATCGCTGCCTTGCTGAACCCTGATTTCATAAAGTCCGTCCGTTCCTTCCATATGTTTCAAATAGTCGGTCGGGATTTGTTGTTGGGTTTCAATAATTCTAAAAGTCCATAAAATCTTGTCTTTTACTTTCTGCTTCTGTTTTTCATAGAAGTCGGAAAAGTAGTTTTTATACAAGGTTAATGTTCTTAATTTTATTTCCCTCATACTTTGCAAAGGTAAGCGTAGTTGTCCCAATGAACAACTTTGTTGTCAAAAATTTTCGACCGGGAGATGTTTGTCAATGCGGCTGAAGTCGTCCAAAAATCGCAGCTAATCGGTTTTTGCGCTTGGACTATCCAATCCCTTTTCCAGGGCGCTAAAGTGCCCTTTTTCAAAATGGATGGGGCCTATGGCAACATATTTCCCTAACACAATAGCGCCACCCCGGTTTTGCAGCTTTGCCCGGTAGGTATCCATTTGGGTAATGGTCTTTGTCCTTCTGTTATCATTTAAAGAGGAATGAACAGCTAATTTGGGAGGCAGGTGCGTTATTGGCGCAACACCGGCTGTGGCAGACATTGCGGCAGGCTGTGTTCCGGAAGTGTTGGCACAAGGCAAGCTCTTTTGCAAACTTTGGTCTGTGTGACGGCTTGTAGCGGTTTGTCCCGAAAGCGTTCGGGATGCTTGTTTTAGCGTTGTTGGTTTATTCGTTTTTGCAGTTCCGCAATTCGGTTTATCAGTTTGTCAAAGGTCAGATAGTTGCCGAAAAACATATTTTGCGTCATTGCCTGGTAGTCTTGTTCCCAACTTTTTATGATTGTGTCGGGTGGAATGATGCGAATTTTGTCAGGCGTATGGTTAGCGTAGTCAATTCCCGAAATGGGTGTAAACTTTTCTCTGTGTCTTACG
>CAYUGH010000154.1:0-6899 GCA_964444195.1 uncultured Chitinophagaceae bacterium | reverse complement strand
GGTAAGGAAGCCGACCTGCTTTTTTTGCTGCACGGTTCAGCCAATACCACCATCGAACGCGATGCCATCCTCCATGCCGTTTGGGGTGATGATGGCGATTATGCCGGCCGGACCCTTGATGTGTTTATTTCAAAACTCCGTAAAAAGCTTGAAGCCGATGAAAGCCTGAAAATTGTAAATATCCGTGGGGTGGGTTATAAGCTGATTGTGAATGGTTGAAGTTTGTAGGAAGTCAACAATTGTTAATGCAAAGCCTGGCGGCCGGTTATGCCTTTATATTGTCAATATATTCTTCAATCTCCAAACTATCACTGAAAATTTCCCCGGATTTGTTAAAAGGAGGCATGTCCATATTTTGCGGGCTTAATATTTCTCCATTCTCAATTTCGTCCCCATAATTTGGAGTCGTTCTGAATTTTCTTTTTCCCCTGAAACCAAGTATAATGGCCTGAACGCCCGGGAGGATACAAATTTGAAGCCCTGTTTTTTCGCTTTCGAAGAAATCATCCTGATTAAGACGCATACGAACTGTCTTTCCCTGTAACCCACTTTCGGGGCAGTAGCCGTTCCATATATTTGAAATATCTTGTTGCCACAATCCATTCAATCGCCTTCAGGCCATTTGAATAACCGCTAAAAAAACGAAATCGGCCCCCTTTTAGCGAAGAAAACCGGGAATCAGACCAATGTCATAAAATACAAATCAGGATTGCAATAACTTTGCGGCACAATTCAATTTTATAACCAATAATAATATGGAAACTAACACAATTCAGGGCAATGTATCCGACCAGGCAAACGGTGAAAGCAAGTGCCCGTTTCACAATGGCAGCCTCAAAAGTAGTGTAGGAGGCAGCGGAACCAAAAACCGCGATTGGTGGCCTAACCAGCTTAAGCTGAACATACTGCGTCAGCATTCTTCTTTATCAAACCCCATGGGTAAAGATTTCAACTACGCCGAAGCTTTTAAAAGCCTCGACCTCGAAGCTGTTAAACAAGATTTGCATGCGCTCATGACCGACTCGCAGGACTGGTGGCCGGCAGACTTTGGCCACTATGGCGGCTTGTTTATCCGCATGGCCTGGCACAGCGCAGGCACGTACCGCATACATGATGGCCGCGGTGGCGCCGGTGCAGGGCAGCAACGTTTTGCACCGCTGAATAGCTGGCCCGATAACGTAAGCCTTGATAAAGCCCGTCGTTTGCTGTGGCCGGTCAAACAAAAATATGGCAACAAGTTATCCTGGGCCGATTTGATGATCCTTGCGGGTAATATCGCGCTGGAATCAATGGGTTTTAAAACATTTGGGTTTGCAGGCGGGCGCGCCGATGTGTGGGAGCCGGATGAAGATGTGTACTGGGGCGCTGAAACTACCTGGCTGGGCAACGACGAACGTTATGCAGATGGTTCGGAAGGGGTGGAAGGCCATGGCGTGGTATCGTCCGATGAAGACCCGGGCCGCATTATCCAGTCCCGCAAACTGGAAGAACCGCTGGCCGCAGCGCACATGGGTTTGATCTATGTGAACCCTGAAGGACCGAATGGCAATCCCGACCCGCTTGCCGCCGCAAAAGATATCCGCGATACGTTTGGCCGCATGGCCATGAACGATGAAGAAACCGTTGCGCTGATTGCAGGCGGGCATAGTTTCGGCAAAACACACGGCGCTTCCACTTCCGACCATGTAGGTAAAGAACCCGAAGCGGCCGACCTCGAATTGCAGGGCTTTGGCTGGAGCAACAGTTTTGGCAGCGGCAAAGGCGCCGATACCATTACCAGCGGCATTGAAGTTACCTGGACAAAAACACCCACCCAATGGAGCAATAATTTCTTTGAAAACCTGTTTGGCTTTGAGTGGGAACTGACGAAAAGCCCGGGCGGCGCGCATCAGTGGGTGGCAAAAGATGCGGATGAAATAATTCCCGATGCATTCGACAGTACTAAAAAGCATAAGCCCACCATGCTTACTACCGACCTTACGTTAAGGCTTGACCCCGCTTTCGAAAAAATATCAAGGCATTTTTTGGAAAACCCGGATGCATTCGCAGACGCATTTGCCCGTGCCTGGTTTAAGCTAACACACCGCGATATGGGGCCACGCGCGCGGTATCTTGGTCCTGATGTTCCCGAAGAAGTATTGATCTGGCAGGACCCGATCCCTGAACTGGACCATGCATTGATTGATGATCATGATATGGCCGCTTTAAAAGCAAAACTGCTGGCATCAGGATTGAGTGTTTCCGAACTGGTATCCACCGCCTGGGCTTCCGCTTCCACTTTCCGCGGCGGCGACAAACGGGGTGGTGCAAATGGCGCCCGCATTCGCCTGGCGCCGCAAAAAGACTGGAAGGTGAACAACCCCGTGGTGTTGAAAAAGGTATTGGATACGCTCGAAGGCATTCAGAAAGATTTCAATGCCGTGCAAACCACCGGTAAAAAAGTTTCGCTGGCCGATCTCATTGTGCTTGCAGGTTGTGCGGCTGTTGAAAAAGCAGCCAAAGATGCAGGTCATGATGTAGCTGTTCCTTTTAAGCCCGGCCGCATGGATGCTTTGCAGGAACAAACCGATGTAGAATCTGTAGGCTACCTGGAACCTGTTGCCGACGGATTCCGCAATTACCGCAAAACAAGGTTCCCGGCAAGCACCGAAGAGTTGCTGATTGACAAGGCGCAATTGCTTACCCTTACCGCTCCTGAATTAACGGTATTGGTAGGCGGCATGCGTGCATTGAGCACCAATTTCGATGGTTCCAAACATGGGATTTTCACACAGCGTCCCGGCCAACTCACCAACGATTTCTTTGTAAACCTGCTGGATATGAGCACTGCCTGGAAAGCCATGGACGATAGCAAAGAATTGTACTTAGGCAGCGACCGCGCCACCGGTCAGCCCAAATGGACAGCCACCCGCGCCGACCTTGTGTTTGGCTCCAACGCCGAGCTTAGGGCTTTGGCCGAAGTGTATGGAAGCGAAGATTCGAAAGAGAAGTTTGTTCAGGACTTTGTAGCGGCCTGGGATAAAGTGATGAACCTGGATCGTTTCTAATACGGCTGAAATTGTTGTATAGTTTTAAAAGGTGGTTCGGAAACGTGCTGCCTTTTTTTGTTGGCAATTATCACAAACAACAAGAATTACTACAAAAAGGGTACGCTTACAGTAACCCTAAAGGCAAATCACGAGAACTCCATAAGGTGAAAACGGCTACCGTAGGTTTCGTTCAACATTCGTTTCATTGTTCGGCCTGCGGCCGCAACGAAACGCTTGTTATTAGCGGATGCCCTTCTTCGTCTGTGTGCTGTCAAGTGTTTGTCTGTCGTGGGTTGTGCGGTTGCGAAGTTTTATTTTTTGAAGCGGAGGAAATTTTTTGTTTTTTAATTTTTGTCAGGTTGGCGAAAAAGCATACTCTTTTTGCAGCTTTGGTTTGTGTTTCGGCTTGTAGCGGCTGCAAAATGTGTATGCTTTTGTGCGTTGGCTTACTCTATTTTTACTGTCCACTTAACGGAAGAAAGTCGTTGTTTTATTTGTTGCAAAGTCTCTAAAACGTCTGTGTCTTTTGGAAAGTCAGCAAACACCAATTTTCTGAAATCGCCATTGTAAATTTGTTGCAGTTCGTTCCAAACTGTTTCCAATTCCTGAAATATCAATGCTTCGTTCGGGGGATGAATTAACCAGTTGTTATTGTTCTTAAAACTTGCAACGTCATCGTTGGCTACTTTCAAAAGCATTTCGTCAAATTCAGGTGAGTTGAAAAAGTTGGAAAGTTCTTTGTCTTGTAGCAACTTGTATAAATCGTAAGTGTGTCGGATTTTTGCTTGTAAATCTTTCAGAGCTTCTTCGGTGTAGGAAAACCTAACCAAACTCATAATTTTTTCGCAAAGTGTCCGCTTTGGCTCTAACACTTTCACTTCAAAAGGTTGCAAGCCGTATTCTTCCGTCATTGCTTGCTGTCCTGTTTTCATCATCATTTCGTAGATGAAAGAACTCACGGCTTTTGTCGTGTAGGGCTCATAATAACCTAACCAAGTTGCCTCAACGACTATCACATCTCTTACTTGCCCGTAATCATCAGTAAATTCCTTTGAGTAAGTATGAGCCGTTTTGCGGTTCATTCCCATTTTCTGCGTTATTTCGGGAACTTCTACTTCGGGCAAAACATCACTTACCACACCGCTTATTTGTCTGATTTTTGTTGTCAGTTTGTTGTTGCTTTCGCCTTCTCGTCTTAAAACAACCAAATCAATATCTTCCGAAAAACGTTGTATTAAGTTGTAACATTTCAGTAATGCCGTTCCGCCCTTGAAAACGGCTTCTTCGCCAATTTTGTTTTTGAAAATGGTATGCAAAGCATACGTTACCCAATAATCCTTTTCAACATAGATTGCAGGGATTTTCTTTTCCTGTGCAGTAAACTCAATCGCTTGTCTGAACAACTGTTTATTTTCGTGTAGTTTCATTTGATATTCCATTTTTCAGCAACAGGGAAAATTTTAGTTACGCCTGATAATTTATAAACTGTAATCGGGTTTAATGATTTTCGCAAAGGTTCTGTCAAGTTGATATTTCCTTTTGTTTCTAATAATGTTCCCAATAATGCCCTTGTTGCAGGCGGATATTTCAATGCCAATCTTACCAAAGTGCTTTTGTCCTTTTCTGATAACTCTTTTACAACGGCTAAAAATCTTTTGCAAGCCGAAGTAACCGTAGTGTCAGGAATTTTTTTGATGTAACGAATAGCGTCCAAAAGTTGAAGCAAAGGAATGTTTTCTTTGGTAATGATATTCTTTTGTTTGACAAATGAAATGGAGTAGCGTTCTCTTTTGAACGCAGGACGGATTTCATTTTTACCCACTTGTATGGTGTTGCTAATTTGCGTTGTCAAACCCAACTGGCTGTAAATGCTGTAACCTGTCAAATAGCCTGTTACTTTGCCGTCTGTTTCTAAAAGGTCTTTTACAATTTGGGCTTGGTTGGGCTGTAACTTCCCGAAAGGCGTTGTTTCGGGTTTGTAGAACTTGCCTTTTGACAGCTTTACGATTTTGCCCGAAGCAGCCAAACGGTTCAGGGCTTTGATAATAGCTTCCTTGCTATTCTGCTCTGTATCAAAGTCGGAATAGGTAAAGATGTAGCCCTTTGGCAGTCGGTCTATGGTAAACGATATGTATTCGGATACTTTCATTCTTTCCTTACTGACTGCAAAGATAGCAAAATGTCCAGTTTATTTACTAAAAAACTGGACAAATTATTTTGAAAATTTATGATTCAAGTATAAGGTTTTTCATTCAGTTTGTTTACGTGTGTCCCACCGCACCCCATAGGAAAATAGCTTTCAATGTTTACTACTCTCAATGGTTTGTCTACTGGTATTCCCGCTTGTATGAACGGACATTTTACCTTCAACTCATCAAATGGATACTTGCAGTTAGATATAGCATATCAACTTACCAATTGCTTTAAATAATCAGCTGGCACCAGATTTGCAAAATGCATTCTTACTCCATTTGTAAAAACAATTTCTACACTACCGACTGCTGGTGGTGCCTGCAATTGTATAAAAGATCCAGTATCCGCTTTGGCTGCACCTAAAAGTTTTTTACGCCAGTAATAATAAATGGAGGTTTTTAGCTTGTGCAACTTGCAGTATTCTTCCACAAACATACCGCTTGCCTTGCAGGCTTCCATATGCTGGCGCATTTGACCAGCCATGTCTTTATTTTCGTCTTGCATAACGCAAAGGTGATGACTAAATACCGGCTATCAAATATGGGGTTGGTAGAATGGATACATTACTACAAAAAGGGTACACTTACAGTAACCCTAAAGGCAAATCACGAGAACTCCATAAGGTGAAAACGGCTACCGTAGGTTTCGTTCAACATTCGTTTCATTGTTCGGCCTGCGGCCGCAACGAAACGCTTGTTATTGGCGGTTCGTTGTTTTCTTCTGTCGTTATTCATTTTCTTCATAGTAGTATGAATAGTCAATTCCTTTCATAAACATTTCGCGGTCGTTGATTTTTGTAGTCAAAGCATTTTTCAAAAGTGTTTTTAGAACATCGCTTTTTGTCGGGCTTAACATCATTGCGTTCATATAATCACGTTTGCTTATCTTGCTCCAATCCACACATTTTTTCAGTCGTTTTTTCAATATCAAGTCTAACCAAATTCGTGTGCTTCTTCCGTTGCCTTCCATAAATGGGTGTGCAATGTTCATCTCAACGTATTTGTTTACGATTTCATCAAATGTCTTTTCGGGCATTTCTTCTATTTGCTTCAATGTGTCGCCAAGAAAGCGTGATACGGCAAACTGAAAACCGCCTTTTGAAATATTTTTTTGTCTGATTTGTCCTGCAAAATTGTATAAGCCACCAAACAAATATGCGTGTATTTGTTGCAAACCTTTGGCTGTTCCAACTTCAAACTCGTTAATCAAATTGCTTTCAAAAAGTGTGTATGCTTTTTTCTTGCTTTGTCCGTCAAGGCTGTTGTCGCTGTAAAGAAACCAATCCAAAAATTTCATTGCCCTATTATTAGGGAAATTTTTAGCAAGCTCAATAATACCTTCGCTATCCAACGTGTCGGTTAAATATTTTTTACCGTCAGCCGCTACTAATTTCAGTCTGTGAGTGGCACTCACGAACTCAACATTTTCTTTGAGTAATTTACGTTTTAGCCAACGCCAATAGTTACCTGCTTTGGTATAATCGGGTTCTTCGTTTAAAATACCAACAACGTCAACCACACTAAACCACCACTTAGAATTTACTTCGTCCCAAACGGCTCGCACTTCGCGGTCGTTAAAAAAACGTATGGATATTTTGGCATTACTCATCTTTTAGAAAACCGCTGTTGAACTAAACCTACGGTAGCCTTCCTACACTATCCGTAAGTTTGTTCCTCA
>CAYUGH010000153.1:0-7027 GCA_964444195.1 uncultured Chitinophagaceae bacterium | reverse complement strand
TCACTTTTTCACTTATTGACTTATTCACTTCCGCCACCACTGCTTATGACATTTTCATACGATCATCTTTTCTCCTTCGCTCAATCCGTTTTCCTGAAAATGGGATGTTCTTCCGGTGATGCAAACCTGGCAGCCAAAGTACTACTCAGCGCTGATGTGCGGGGTATTGACAGCCACGGCATTGCACGCCTGAGCGGCTATGTAAGGCTTTGGGAAGCGGCCCGTATAAATGTAACGCCCAATATAAAGGTGGTACATGAAACTCCTTCCACAGCCGTAGTTGATGGCGATAAAGGGCTCGGTCTCGTAGTGGCGCCGTTTGCCATGCAAATAGCCATTGATAAGGCTCAACATTGCGGCACGGGATGGGTAAGCGTAAAAAACAGCAACCACTATGGTATTGCCGGTTACCATGCCATGATGGCGCTGGAGCAGGATATGATCGGCATTTCGATGACCAACGCCTCTGCGCTGGTAGCGCCTACTTTTTCGAAAGAAAGGATGCTGGGTACCAACCCGATTTGCGTAGCTATTCCGGCTGGGGAACAGCCCCCGTTTGTAGCCGATTTTGCCACAACAACCGCTGCCAATGGCAAGCTTGAAATATTACAGCGAAAAGCCAAACCCATGCCAACAGGTTGGGGCCAAACAAGCGAGGGCGAAGAAACCACGGATGCCAACATTTTAAAGCAGGGTGGGGCTCTTTTGCCTTTGGGCAGCGACCGTGAGCACAGCAGCCATAAGGGTTATGCTTTGGGAAGTATTGTGGATATTTTCAGTGCGGTATTAAGCGGGGCAAGTTATGGACCCTGGGCGCCGCCTTTTCCAGCCTATGTTCCCATGCCGGCCAATATGCCCGGTGAAGGCCTTGGCCATTTTTTTGGCGCTATGAGGATAGATGCTTTCCGTCCGGCTGAAGAATTTAAGTCGCACATGGATAACTGGATTACCCGGTTCAGGCAGGCAACGCCTGTTAACCCTGATCAACCCGTATTGGTACCGGGCGATCCCGAACGCGAATTTGAGGCGATCAGAATGCAGGAAGGTATTCCAGTTGTCGATTCGGTAGTGGATGAATTAAAACAATTAGCATCCCGCTGGGAGATTGTGTTTTAGTCTACTATGATTTCATCAACAAACAACCATGCCTTGTGGCTTGCTCCCGGCATTCCTGCTGGAATGACACCATAGTTTTTAAGCACCACTTTAATATACCTTGCCTTGGGTTGGGTGTTGTTGGCGAAAAAATTGCTGGTCAGCGTTCGGGGCAGTTCTTCTGCTGTTAATTCCTCCTTTTTTCCTTTTCCAACCAGGGTAAAATTCTTTTTGTCATCAGAAGCATACACATAAAAATCGGCGGGGCGGTAAATCCAGCTTCCCCTTGATTCGAAAACTGAAACCCGCACCCAATTAATTTGGGTTGATTTTCCAAGGTCAATTACGGCTTCCATATCACCTCCTTCCCAGCCAAGCCATTCAGCGCTTTTTAAACCGCTAATGCTTGTCAAACCATTTACAATGCCCTGGCTACCTCCATTGCCCGCGTATTTTGAGGATGGCGGTTGGGCTAAATCTACTTTATGACCGGTTGCTTTATTCAGGTCAAAAGCCTGTACCAATGTTTCCACTTCCTCATTGTCTTTTGTAAGTACGGCTACATATTCCCCCGATTTTGTTATCGGTACAGGTTGTTTATAGACCATTACATTTTGTGCATCGGGCTCAAAATATGTTATAATGCTCCCCGGTAATTTGCTCGAAATTTCCCACATCACACCTGTATTGGATTTATTGGGTTTTACTGAGGTTTGCAGGCTGTAAAAGGCTTTGCTGTAATTAACGCCCATGGTTTCAAGCAACCCGAAAAACGTTGGAAGCTTTTGTTGAAACCTTTCCCAGCTTTTGCTTTCAGGCTTGCTCCAAACGTTTTCACTCATAGCCGCCAGTCTTGGAAACACCATATATTCCAGTTTGCTGTCGGCGCGGATATATTCGGTCCAAAGGTTGGCCTGTGCGCCTAAAACCATTTTCTCAAATGGAGTTCCGGCAATAGCTTGCGGAATAGGGTTGTATTGGTAAACTCTTTCCAGTGGCAAATAACCACCAATCACCACGCTGTCTTCGTGTTTGGTTTGACTGTAATCTATGTAGCAATAATCGGTTGGGGTCATCACCACTTCATGGTTTTGTTTCGCAGCTTCTATACCTCCCTGTTCGCCACGCCAGCTCATTACGGTGGCATTAGGTGCCAATCCACCTTCCAGTATTTCATCCCAGCCAATAATTTGTTTGCCCTTGCTGTTAATATATTTTTCCATCCGCTGGATAAAATAACTCTGCAACCCGTGTTCATCTTTCAGCCCTTTTTCGCGGATCAGGTCCTGGCAAAAAGTACTTCTTTTCCAGTTTTCCTTGGGGCATTCATCGCCACCTACATGGATATATTTTCCCGGGAAAAGCGGCGCTACTTCATCTATCACATCCTGCAGAAATGTAAAAGTTTCCTCGGTTGGGGCAAATACATCTTCAAACACGCCAAAGGTTTCCTGCACTTTTTTGCCCTTTTTCTGCATGGCGGCATTTGAGGGATGTTTGTTTATAATGGTTTCTTCTTCAGGGAAACAACTAAGCGATGGATAGGCGGCAATGGCAGCGCTGGCATGCCCTGGCATTTCAATTTCGGGTACCACGGTAATATGTCTTTCTGCGGCATAGGCAACAATTTCTTTCACCTGCTCCTGGGTGTAAAATCCGCCATGACGCAGGTTATCATTCCCTGTTCCCGGGTAAGAGCCTATGATGGTGCCATCGCGCCAGGCGCCCACTTCTGTCAGTTTGGGATATTTTTTTATTTCAATTCTCCAGCCCTGGTCGTCGGTGAGGTGCCAGTGAAAAACATTTAGTTTCAGCAATGCCATGTGGTTGAGGTGCTTTTTTATGTAGTCCACACTGCGGAAATGGCGCGAAACATCGAGCATCATGCCCCGGTACGAAAAACAGGGAGCGTCCGTGATGGTACAAGCCTGTACGCCAAATCCATCGCGTTGCTTCACTTTTTCAACCAGGAACAGTAAATTATTTAAACCATAAAAAATACCGGTACTGTTTGCGGCCTGGATGGAAACCTGTTTGGGAGAAATATTCATGGAATAGCTTTCAGTGCCTGAACCCGTTTCGGCAGCCTTTGAAAGGAATATAGCAGGTTTTCCGGCCGGCTTTCCAACCGAGACTTTCAATTCAAACCCGGCCAGGTCATTCAACACCTGGTTAAATAGATCGGCTTCTTTTATCCAGGCTGCATTTTCAACGAAGATATCAACCTCGGGGTTGATCATAAATACACCCTTATCCACCACTACCTTATCGGGTTGAGGAATAATGGCTACCTGTTTTTGGGCCATGCCCTGGTAAAAAGCGAGCATGGCGGCGAGCAATACACTAAATAATCTAATCATTGAGATGCTGATTCAGGCTGCAAGATTAAACTTTGTGCCGCTTTTATAAAAGCAAAAGAATTTATAAATGGCTGAAAAGTCCTGGTCAGTCCAAAGGAAGTTGTATAGTAAAAATAGCGCCTTCGCCTTCTGAAGATTGAACGTCAAGCTTGCCCCCATGACCTTTTGTTATGATATCGTAACTTAAGGAAAGTCCCAAACCTGTACCTTCTCCCACTGGTTTGGTGGTAAAAAAAGGCTGGAAAATCTTTTGTGCAAGGGTGGGAGGGATGCCGGTTCCATTATCCTCTATCTTAATTTCAATAGTTTTAGGGAGTGAAGCGGTTTTAATTTTAATGGCCGGTTCAAAGCTACCTTCAGGCAGGCTTTTTTGCTTTTGGAGAACAGAATATAGCGCATTGTTGCAAATATTTACAATTACCCGGCTAATATCCTGCGGTTTTAAAGGGAGTGGTGGGAGGTCAACCGCCCGTTCAAACCCGGCCTGAATAAGAACAAATTTGTTTTTACTCCTGAAATTGTGGAGGCTAAGTTCCATTGCCTCCTGCACCAATTCATTAATATCCGTCATTTCCTTTTTACCAGTGCCCGGGCGGCTATGTTCAAGCATTGATTTCACAATTTTATCCGCCCGCATGCCATGGTGGTTAATTTTCTCCAGGTTGCTTTTCAAATCAGAGGAAATCAGTTTTGCTTCTTCAATATTGCCTTTCTCAAGTTCCTCGTTCAGTTCATCAAAAATTTCGATACTTACACCTGAAAAGTTAGTGATAAAATTGAGCGGATTCTGAATTTCATGCGCTATCCCGGCAGTCATTTCGCCAAGAGAGGCCATTTTTTCGCTTTGGATTAATTGTTGTTGGGTAGATTTAAGCTCGGCCAGCGAATACTGAAGCGCGGTTTTTTGTTCATTCAGTTCGCCTGTCCTTTCATTTACCATGGTTTCCAGCACCTCGTTTTGTTTTGCCAGTATTTCCTGCTTTTGCTCCAGCATAACCCGGAGGTTCTTCTGATACTCCCGTTTTTTACGTTCGTTGGTAATAAAAGCAATAAGAAAGCTCACAAAAAGCAATAGCATGGCAGCCATCCCTATAATAATGCGCATTTCAATGCTTATCTGGATCAGATACATATAAAGCCTTGCTTATTAACAGTATAAATATAATGTATGCTCCATTGTGAACATTCCAGATATTTTCCGCCTCTTTTGCATTATTGGCCAACAGGGGGTTGTAAAACAGGAAAAGGAAGAAATTTACCGCCATATAAATGCTGAGCCCGGTTACCACCCAGAAATCCTTGCGGTAAGTAAAGGATGGGTTTTCCTCTTTCATCAGCGACAAATAATATAACATTGAAAAGAAAAGCAGGAAAAATGCTTCACCCGTCATCAGGTCGCTGCTGATATGCTGGGTGTTGAAAAAACTGTCGAAAAAACTGAAGTAAATGATAAATATGATAATAAATGCGGCTATTAAAAACCGTTGTATGGTTCTGTACAAGGGTTGTTTTAGTTTAAGAAAGAAAGTTACAAAAAGGATAAACCTGGAAACAGAATGCAGGTTGTAAAAGATGGTATTGGTACGGAACCTTTCAGGAAGCCATTCCAGGATCAGCCACATACCATCACAGATCAGGTTGAAAAACAATCCCAAAAAAATGTACGTAATCACCGGTGCCATAAAGCCGGGTTGCCCCCGTTTTTTTAAATATACCGCGATGGGAACCAGCATGACCCACACTTCGGACCAGTCAATAATATAAGTTAATACCTTCATGTTTTTTCCGAATTCTTCGTGTTACCAAAAAAGTTATTATCTTAATCTCCGAAAAGTATCAATTTTTTTCGTAAACCTGCTTAATTCCTTTTATATGGTATCGAAAACTTGGAGGGCTTTAGCCATAACATCTATAAGTTTCGCCGTTGTAGTTATTGGTTATTTTGCTTTCCGTAAGGTGGATAAAATGCCGGGTTTGGCAGTTTTATATTGCGATACCACTGCATTCACCCGAATGGTAAATATAGCCCCATCACAAGCGCCAACCAGTGCAGAGGCTGGTTCGTCCATACCAGCACTGCAAGCGGAATATGGAAGCTTGTTTTTCAAATACTTCATCGAAGCTAAGCAATTTAACCTTCATGCCTGGTCTTTTAAACCCGGCCGGGGGCCTGCAATACCCGATTTTGATATGCAACCGGATTTAAAATTAAATATTGGTAACCTCCAACCGGCCATTAAATTTTACACAGGAGATTATATAGGTGATTTTCTCCTGAATAAGTCAAATATGGTTTTGGTGCAAAACGCATATAGGGAAAACAGGATGGGATTTGTCCTTTTTTATCCTGAAAGGAGCAAAAACCCTGCGGGAATTCACTGGAGAATTGTTCTATCCAGAAATGTGCCTTTGGGAGATAAGGCATATATGAGGACAGATACCTCCGGGGTTAATACAGATATTTCCTCTGATACTTATTTGAACCCAATCCCGCCTAAAGGGATGAATAGAGTTGATTGATACAATTATCCTTTAAAATTGTACATGCAAAAACTCCGTATCCTATTTTTCGTCTTTGCCTGCCCGGCATTCCTTTTTGCCCAAAAGGTAATCAGTCGCAAACAATTTTTTAATGATGATACCATTCTTGCCATTACACTGAAAACCGACCTCAGGAAATTATTGTCTCAAAAGGAAAAGCCCGCTTATCAACCGGCAGAAATAACCCTGAAAGGAAACGATAGTATCGGGTTGATTACTGAGGCGGCAAGGATTAAGCAAAGGGGTAATAACCGTCGGGAAACATGCGGCCTGGCCGCTGTGATGGTTGATTTCAGTGAAAAAACTAAAAGTACAAAGCTGAGCAACCTTGATGAAATGAAATGGGTGACCCCCTGTTTTATTGGCATAGAAAGCGAGCAATGGATGTTTAAGGAATACCTCATTTATAAAATATACAACCTGTTTACTGAAAAGAGCTATAAAGTGCGCATGATGAATATCCGGTTTGAAGATGCGAGGGGTAAATCAAAACCTTATAATCGCTATGGCTTTGCCATTGAACCTACAGGGGATATGGCGAAACGGAATGATTGCAAAGAAGATAAATCAAAACATAACACCGAAGCCACCGACAGGGAACAGATGACGCTTGTAGCCATTTTTGAGTATATGATCGGCAATACGGATTGGGCGGTGCCCATTTTTCACAATGTTAAACTCATTAAACAGATTGATTCACTCAGGTTTCCATTACCGTATGTAGTGCCCTATGACTTTGATTACGCAGGAGCAGTAAATACCTCCTATGCCATACCCTATGAAGGTCTTCCTATAAAGGATGTAACAGACCGGTATTACCTTGGATTTACTCGGACACTTGAAGAAATAAATGCAGTGCTCGACCAATTCAGGGCAAATGAGCAAAAAATTATGGATATGATTGAAAATTTCTCCATGCTCAGCAATTATCATAAAAAGGACATGCAAAATTTTATAAAATCATTTTTTAAGATTATCAGTAACGAAAAACATGTTAAGAGTGAATTTATTGATAAAGCCAGGAGGAGATA
>CAYUGH010000152.1:0-7088 GCA_964444195.1 uncultured Chitinophagaceae bacterium | reverse complement strand
ATTATTTTTAGGAACATACCATGAACCAGGAAATACCCATCAGGATTATTTTGGAGAGCCCTCCGCCAGGGATTGACTTTGGCATTCAAAAAGGTAAGGGAAATGATTATGAAACCATCCAAAAGCAACAATCCAATCATAATGATCTTTGCTTTGAGATTAAAATTTCAGTAAAGGAAAGCAAAGATGCATTGCCTGATTTTGCCGGGCCCTATATTCAGGGACCTGCAAACGAACGGTTTATTTATATTGATATTGGAACGTATGCCGGCCAAGTTGGTTCGGTATGGGGTCGCAGGTTGAAAATTCCATTGAGGGATATTTCACCTGAAACCATCAAACGGTTACTATCCGATCCGGCTTGTATGCTTGAAACAAAAGTTCCGGGAACAGGTAAAGACGGGGGACCAAACTGTGCTACGGTAAAACCTTTTGCGGGATGGCACATTTCATAAAGCTCCATGGGAGCGAACATTTGGTAGTAGTAAAAGTAAGGAAGAGACGCATTAGCCCCAGCGGGGCGACCTGATCATGAGGGGAAATCTGACGCCAAATTTGGATGGTTAATCAAAAGGTCGTCCCTCCGGGACTGCGATAGTGTTGTTTCGTCGGCTGTTACCAAAAGGTCGTCCCTCCGGGACTTCAAGAGAGATTAAAGTAGTATAAAATGGCAATAGACGTTTTACAAACATTGGATGTAATAGAAGCTATGGAAAATTTCATCGCCAGGATAAGGCCGCCGGAACATATCAGGCCAAAGCTTGACATCGGCTATAAAATTGAAGACCAGAGCATTTATGTGATAGAGATAAGGCCGGAATGGAACAATCCTGAAATTATCAAAGAGTACCCGGTGGCAAAATCAACATTTGTAAAAGCTAAAAATTATTGGAAAGTTTTTTGGATGAGGGCAGATTTAAAATGGCATAGTTACTCGCCCCAACCGACAGTTAAAACAATAGCAGCGTTTGCAAAACTTGTTGAAGACGATAAGCATCATTGTTTTTGGGGATAAGGCCAAATGGTAATATCCTTACTGTTATTATCTTGCGGGAGTGGCAACCAATCCTTGAAGGCAGCCGTGAAGAAGGCATGGAGTAAAGTTATGAGGTTCATTTGCTAAAAGGCTATTAAGGTAGGTGATAGGGGATTTGGAGTTGTTGGTGAAAAACACCAACAACGGCCTCGAAAGGGCGTCCCTTCGGGAGAAATTCTGGAAACTCTTTTCACAGAAGCGGTATGTTTTAACGGTTTAATATTTTAAGAATTTCCGGTAAGCCGTTCCTCGTATCGTGCAACGGCAAAGCCCCAAACCTCCTGTTGGGTTTGCAGGTACAGCCATTTTTGCAGTTCCTTTTCCAGCGCCGCTGCACTGCTTTCTTTTGCCAGGTCTTCCAATATGCGCCGGTCCTTGCCGGTAAGTTCCAATGCGGGATGGGCCAGCATTTTGTTGCGTAAACCGGCCTGTTCGGTTAACTGCGCAATGTTGCGGGTGCAGGCATCCAGCGCCAGGTTTGTTTCATATAATTTTCTTTTTGCCTGTAGGCAGGCCCTTTCCATATCGTATGCATGGTTGGCAATGGATTTTTGGGGCATCTCAGGCAGGGGCTCCGGCGGGCCGAGTAAAGTAAGCAGGCTTGCAAAGCGGGTGGCTGCTTCGGCTGTAAGCATGCGCTTTCCGGTTTCTATCATGGCATAATGGTCGCGGCGCAGGTGCAGCAGCGCGCTCATATCCTGCTGGCGCAATCCAAGCCTTAGGCGGAGGGATTTTAAAATATCCATAAGAGGGGGTTTTCGTTAAGGTGCGTTACAAAAATACATTTTTGAATGGAAAATGTAACAGGGCTGTTACAAAATAGGTGGTTACATATTTTTTTGTAACAGGGTAAAATGTAACAGGGCTGTTGCAAAATTGGGTTTTAGGGTAAGGGATGTAACGGGTTAAAAAGCGGAGGCCCTATTTTGGGTCAAACATATCTGTAGGTTCTTGCAAACTACTCATCCCTTGTCGCAGTTTCCTGCCAAGGCGCCGATGCAGGGTGTTTTCACCTGCATCTCCTATACCAGACCAAAAATGAGAGGGGGCTTAATGACAATATTTTTACAGTAACGCGTCCTTGTGGTGGCGGGGAAGAAGGCTGGGAATAAACTTGGGAAGTTCATTTGTAAAAAGGCTTTTGTAAAGCTGGTGGATATTGCGATTTGGTGCTATTGGTGAAAAACTTACCTACCAGAAGGCATGCACCAGCAGCGGCGCCTTAGGTTTTAATATTAATGAGAGTTGCCGTTAAGAGCGAAGACCCGAAATTTTTCCACACTCGTGGACAATCTCTGCTAAATTCGTTAGTTTGCATTCAATTAATAAGATTAATAAATAATGGCGAGAAAACCTGCAGAATTAGAATTAAATGCTTTAAAATTTTGGCCTGAGAAAATAGCTGAACTTGAAAGGAGTTCGAGTATTATCCCAATGCTCATTGAGACACAAGATAAATTCATAAGTCTCTTAAACATCGCTAATTCTGACCCATTTGCTTGGAAAGATGTCCTTGTGAAATCTAAAGACCTCACAGGAAACCTATTCTTGAAACATCTGATTGTTCTTTCCGATATTGGTGGTGAGAAATTAATGCGTTTTAAACGAGAGCTTCCAAAAGTGTTTGAAAAAGGCAAAATGGAATTCGTTTGGAATGGTAATAAATATAGCTACACCTTTCAAACCCTATCTGCAAAGGTTGATTGGAACAATAAGAAACTATTCGTTGATGGCGAAGGACTATCAAAACCGCAAACTATTTCCCCAATTATAGAAGATGTTGCTAATTTGCTGTTATTCGGTGGAGGAGCAACTGCTGAAAATTTACCTTCTGACATTGAATTAAGATGTACAATCGGAGCATTGATTGGGCATGAGCAAGAGCTTGAAACTTTTGTAAGGCAACGATACATTTGGGTTAGTCGTATTACAGGTGGAGCTACAGCAAATTCATTGGGCAACCTTGCCCAAACGTATGTAATTGACTATCTAAAAGACAAGCTTCCCAAGTGGGACTTTACTAAAAAGCAAATACCTAATATTAGTCAAAATCAACGAACACCTCTAAAATTTGATATTGTTGCTCAATCCCCAAAAGGCAATTACTGCGGAATAGAAATTAGTTTTCAAGTTACTACAAACAGTACAATTGAAAGGAAAGCAGGACAGGCACAAAACCGACAGGAAACTTTACACAGAAGCGGACATAAGGTGGCGTACATCATCGACGGAGCAGGTAATTTTCAACGCTCTTCTGCTTTACAGTCAATTTGCCAATTTAGTGATTGCACAGTGACATTCAAAGACAGCGAGCTTGATAAGCTGGTAAAATTCCTTTTGTCAATGGATAAAAAATAATTTGGTATGCATCAAAGTGAAAATGAAGTGTCATTAGAACAGCAAATTGTTAATGACAATCTTTCGGAACTTAAACCGAATTCCGCTGGAGTTGAACTTATTATTCTGCCGTATTATAGAACTCTTGAGGCTGTACCTAAAAAAGGCCCGTTGTATGCAGATTTGAATAATTTTATCAGTAAAACAGACAAAAAGTCAACAGTAGTAATTCTATCATCATCAATTTTCGCAGCTGACTTTTGCACCCAGCTCAACAATGATGTTCATCTCAAACTTTGGATTGCTGTTAAACTTGAAAACCCAATTGAACACAAAGACTATTTAAAGGAACAGCATGCTGCCTTGTTAATCTTGACACGATATAAAGGGGCATTAAATCACACAAAAACAAGAATCGGCTATACTTATTGTCCTAGTTGTGACAAGACAACTAAAGATTATGGTGGGAAAAAACATCTTTATCATGAGTTTGGAACATTAATCTCTGACGTTTGGAGAGATATAACAGTAAACTTTGAAAAATATCCTACTGAAGTTGTAAATAGATTAAGCGATTTGTTTGGCATTTCGGAGTATAGAAACCTAAATGTTTATGACCAAAGGGAAAACTACAGTGCATTAAAAAAGCATCACAAGTTTTTAGAATCTCAAAAGAAAGAAAACTTTTATTCTGATAAATCGGTTTTACTAAACGGCGATTGCATAGAGCAATTAAAAAAAATTCCCGATAATAGTATTGACTTCTGTTTTGCCGACCCACCTTACAATCTAAAAAAGAAATACGAAACATGGGATGATGGAATTGACATTCAAAAATATTTTGAGTGGTGCGATAATTGGTTAAGTGAGCTTGCAAGGATTTTAAAGCCCGGAAGAACTCTTGCTGTTTTAAACATTCCACAATGGTGTATCCGCCATTTTAAACATTTAAATACAATTCTAGATTATCAAGATTGGATTGTTTGGGAAGGTTTATCAATGCCAGTGCGAATGATTATGCCAGCACACTATTCAATTTTGTGCTTCTCAAAAGGCAAGCCTAGATCATTACCTGTTGTTAACAGGGAAAAAAATTTGCCCATGGAAAGCAAAGCAGTTCAAGCGTTGTCCGAAAACTTCTGTATTAGACCCAACTGCATAACAAAGAGAAAACGCCTAAAAATCAATGACACAGAATTTTCATCAAATATTTGGTGGGACGTCCATAGATTGAAGCATAATAGTAGGCGTGTTGATCATCCATGTCAACTTCCACCGTTGTTCATGTATCGACTAATTTCACTTTTCACTTATGAAAATGAATTTGTGCTTGACCCATTTAATGGTGCAGGTACAACTACGTTGACTGCCCAACAACTAAATAGAAAATACATAGGAATTGAACTTTCAGATTATTATCATAACATAACAACTCAACGACATAATGAGCTGAACTTGGGTATTGACCCGTTCGGTAAAAACGATGATGAGAAACCTAAAGCAAAGAACAGCCGTGTAGAACGTCTGAAAAAGCAGAAATATAAAATAAGCAAAAAAGTTCTACAATTAGAAGTAAGAGCAATTTCAAAATCAATTGGACATGTTCCGACTAAAGAAGAAGTTGTTCAACATTCTAAATACCCAATCGAATATTTCGAAAACTATTTTATTGATTGGGGAGAAGTAACCGCAGCCGCAAGGACGACAGGCATGACAGAACATCGAAAAAACGTAAACGGAAATTATCAGATTTCTGAACCACAATTAAGGTTATTTGAAGAACCGACAATGAGGTATAGAAAAAGTAAATTGAAAAAAACATAACCGATAGAGAAAAGCACATACATCTGCTTGTCACAGCACAAGCCGGCAAACAAAGCCAACCTTGCAAAAGAAAGAGCCTACCTTGTGCCAACGCTTTTAGCATAGGGATTTGTAGCGAAAACTTTATCATTGAGGCTTGTTCCCTAACCTTTGGTGTTTTACGGAGAATAGAAAAAGGCCGCCCCATCCGAGACAGCCTAATTCTTTAAAAATCCAATTCCCCCTTACTGATACACCCTGATGTAATCTACCTCTAAGGTAGCAGCATTGAAAGCCGGATCAACGGGCCCCGCAAAACCTCCCCCGATAGCCATATTGATCAACAGGAAGAACTCATGATTGAATGGAACCCCGGCTCCGTTTTTCAGCGAATGGATCATTTTACCATCCACAAAAATATTGATGGCCTCTTTGGTCCATTCGGTACTGTAGATATGAAAATCACTGGTGGCGTTCTGTATCACCAGGGTTTTTCCGTCGGCCTTATCTCCTGAACGGCCGGGGTAATGGAAGGTGCCGAAGATCTTATTCAGTTCGTAGCCCCGGTGCTCCACAATATCAATTTCGCCACATTTGGGCCAGCCAACTTTTTCCACATTGTTGCCAAGCATCCACACTGCCGGCCAGGTACCAACACCCTGCGGGATCTTTGCCCTGATCTCTACTTTGCCGTAGGTAAAGGCAAACTTTCCTTTGCTTAATAACCTGGCTGAAGTGAAACTGGCGCCGTTATAATTTTCCCTTTGGGCTTTTACCTTTAACACACCACCTTCCACAATGGAGTTATCGGTGCGGGTGGTATAGTATTGCAACTCATTATTTCCCCAGCCACAATTATTCGGGCATCCATGCGCGGTATCATATCCCCAACGCGATGGGTCGGGTTTGCCGGGCTTGTCGAATTCATCCTGCCAAACCAATTTTGAAAAACCGGTTTGCGCGCATCCCTGTACGCATATTGCAAAAAGCCCTCCCAGCAGCAAATTCATTGCAGGTATCCATGATCTTTTTTCCATGTGACAATGTTGTTTAGTGTACAATAAGCGGGGTGGGAGGAGCATACTATTAACCTTCGCTTCCGCGGCTATATAGTATGCCCCTTAAATGCTTCCCTGCTTTTCTTAATTCTTGAATACCCTGATATAATCTATTTCCATGGCAGAACTGGTGAATGCCGGATCAACCGCACCCCCAAAATTTCCACCCATCGCCACATTCAATATCATAAAGAAATTTTTGTTGAATGGAAGCGCCAATGTATTGGTGGCATTAAAATAAAGCTGGTCGTCCATATACACTTTAATGCTGGCGGCCGTCCATTCAAGTTTATACACATGGAAGGCGGTGGAAGCAGTTGGGTTCATAATGGTATTGGTTACGCCATTCCCTCCCGATCTTCCCGGATAATGCAGGGTGCTGTGTATTTTATTCTGATCGTTGCCTACATGTTCCATAATATCAATTTCGCCCGAGGCAGGCCAGCCAACGCTATTTATATCGGTACCCAACATCCAGATGGCAGGCCATGTTCCCTTGCCTATGGGGAGTTTGGCCCTAACCTCTACTCTTCCGTATTTAAAATCGAATTTATCTTTGGTAACCAACCTTGCCGAAGTATAGGCTGCCCCGCTAAAATTTTCTTTCATGAGTGTAATGCGCAACATACCACCCGAAACCGATGCGTTTTGCGAACGGTTGGTATAGTACTGGAGTTCGTTATTTCCCCATCCACCTGCACCCAATTCAAATGTCCAGTTGGTGGGGCTTGGGGCGCCGTTTATTTCAAACTCATCGGC
Source organism: uncultured Chitinophagaceae bacterium (assembly GCA_964444195.1). GTDB lineage: Bacteria > Bacteroidota > Bacteroidia > Chitinophagales > Chitinophagaceae > Phnomibacter. The sequence goes on along the minus strand of CAYUGH010000152.1, from coordinate 95 downwards.
CCATACCAGGCCGGGCAGCGTAGAGGTAATTTTTACCACTACCTGTATGGTTTTGGTTTCGGTAACGCCGGTACTATTGGTGGCGCTTACTACTA
>CAYUGH010000151.1:0-7098 GCA_964444195.1 uncultured Chitinophagaceae bacterium | reverse complement strand
TTTCATTAAAACTGAGTGGGTTGGTCAGGTTGCGTGCCCTTTCATAAAAAGCGGCTTCCTGCGGCCCTATCCTGTAACGACAAACATCAAACCACCAATGTCCTTCATGAAATAATTCGGCCCAGCGCTCATAGCGCAAAGGATTATTGCCCAGCACCGGGTCATTAATAGCCACGGTGGCTGCATTTAAGGAGCTATAGTCGCGTGATGATGGCGTATTAACGGGCAGGTCGTATGCACGGCGGTGCACTTTATTCAGGTACTCCAAACCAACCGCATTATCACCCGCACCAATGGATGCTTCGGCATATAATAAATACACTTCGGCAAGGCGTAAAAAATACCAGTTCCACTTATCATAGTTTACGGCATTTATATGGTAATCAATGGCCGCATATTTTCTAAAACCCCAGCCATACGTGTCGGGCTGGCCGGCCATATAATCGGGCTTGCTTACGGGTATATTTTTGTTGGGGCTACCATTCCAGCCAATATTCAGGGTATCCAGCCAGGGTTGTACCAGGCTCACATATAATCTTGGATCGGCAGTTTTATCTGTTCTTACTTTCATGGCATCAGCCATGTATGCCGGATCCATTATTTGCGGCGCATTGTCGGGGCTTGCCGGTTGGGTATTATCATAGTTTGGATTAGCCACCAGGCTATAATAGCCAAGCGGATAACCAAACCGTGTAATATTTTTATCGTGCACACCCAGGTTGCCACCATAGCCCAATGGCCTTGCCCCTGTTTCGGTACCCGCTTCACTTAGTATGTATGGCGACCATATCACCCCATTAAGCGTACTGGCATTGGGATTGCCGCCCCAGGGCCCGTAGTTTCCCCGGTTATCGGCATCAACATTCAATTCAAATAATGATTCTTCATTAAATTCATTGGCTGTATTGCCATTAAAGGCATTACGGTATTTGCTGAAAGGCATCAGGCTTTTGCCACTGTTGTCTATCACATCTTTCAATACCGTTTTGGCGTTGGCCCAATCCTCTGTAAATACATAAGCTTTTCCCAACAATGCCTTTGCCGACCATGCGGTTACCCTGCCTACCTCAGCGGCAGGCCATGTTTTGCCCTGTAATAAGGCGGCAGCCGTGTTCAGGTCTTCTTTTATAAAATCCCAAACTTCTTTGGTGGTAGCCCTTGGTTGTTGCGTAGCGGCTACATTCTTGGGTACTTCGCGGTACAGCGGTACGCCCCTTTTATCGGCATTTACACCATTTGCTTTTATATAGGCTTCGCCAAAAAAGCATTCGAGGTTAAAGTAATAAAATGCACGCATAAAATAGGCCTGGCCACGCACGGCATCAATCTCACTCTTCTGCGAAGGCGTGGCGCGGTATTGCTCAAAAAAGTCAGCCGCTTCGAGCGCTACGTTGCAGGAAGTAACACCGGCATACAGGGCTACCCATACGTTTTGCGATTTGCCGTTGGTAACGCTCAGGTTATTGGCCGTCATTTCGTTCCAGGCGCCGTCGCCGTTGTAATTGGCATCTCCCGTATGCGTGGCATTGTCAAGCGCTTTGGGCATAAGCTCAAAACCCCACAGGCCAATACTTTTCAGGTTGCCATAAGCAGGGGTAAGCACCGCATTCAACTCCTCCATGGTATTTGGAAAAGATGAAGTGGATACCCTGTCGTTTGGCGCCACGTGATCGGGGTCTTTGGTACAGGCCATTATCAGGCACATGGATATAATTGTAATGAAAACTTTATTCATGACTTTGTGATTTGTGTTGAATTAAAAACTGATATCAAGACCAACAGAGTAAATTTTGGTTTGCGGATACTGGCTTACTACATCAATACCACGGGCCGTTACGCCCGAATAGCCTGATGGCGAAAAAGAAGCGCCCAGTTCGGGATCGAGACCGCTATAATTGGTAAAAGTGAACAGGTTATTGCCCATTACAAATAAGCGGGCGCTGCTAAAGCCGGCATCTTTCATCCAGGCGCCGGAAAAGGTGTAACCTATTTGAATGTTTTTTAATTTGAGGTAGGCGCCGTTCTCCACAAAATAGCTATTCACGGTGGAGTAATTGCCGTTGGGATCCATGTTAAAACTACCATCAGGATTTACCACGCCAAGCCTTGGCTGACCGGTAAGCCCATTGCCATCCAGGAAAGAGGCGCCCCAAACTTTTGGTGAAGGATTGCCATCCTGGAAAGGCCGCATTTCATACGCTTTTACGCCATTAAATAAATCCACGCCGGCTGCGCCATTAAAGAGCATGGCCACATCAAAGCCGCTGTAGGTAAGCCTTACGCTTGCACCATATACCATGCGTGGATTCGGGTTGCCTATTACAGCCCTGTCCTGGTCATTTATTATGCCATCTTTATTCAGGTCTTCAAAATGAAGGTCGCCTGCACGGGCCGTATTACCATTTACCACCTGGCCGGCAGCTTCGGCATCTGTAGCAAAAATGCCCAATACATTGTAGCCGTAAAACGAACCAAAAGGCAATCCTTTGCGGGTAACGGTAATGGGTTGGTTTGGCATTTGCTGAAAAGCCACATCGCCATTGTTATAATAGTTGTAACCGTCGTTTATTTCACTGGTTGTTTCATTGGTAAGCTTGGTTACTTCGTTTTTATTCCATGCTGCTGTAAAATTTACATCTACACCAAGTTTTTTACCTTGATTGCGGTAGCCGATCATGGTTTCAAAACCACGGTTGCTTACGGTACCTATGTTGGTTAAGTATGCACCCGATATGCCGGCGCTTGGCGCCATGGGCAATGCATACAGCATGTCTTCGGTAGTTTTATCGTACCACTCAAGGGTAAAATAAATGTGCCGGTCAAACATTTCGCCATCCACTCCGATATTGGCTTCTTTTACGGTTTCCCAATGCAAATCGGGATTGGGTATAGCGCTATAGGTTTGCCCCGGTATGATGGGTGCATCGGGAGAAAAATTAGCGCCGCCTGCACTGCCATTACCAAAGCTGGCAAAGGGTTGATACACTGCCAAAAATGAGTAAGGCGCAATATTGCTGTTACCCAACTCGCCATAGCTGCCCCGCAGTTTAAGGCTGTTAAACAAAGTGGAGTTCTTCATAAATCCTTCATTGGAAATATTCCATCCTCCAGATACTGCAGGAAAAACGCCCCGCTGCTTGTTGGGGCCAAATACAATAAAGTTGGCATCCTGCCTTACAGAGGCTGATATATAATACCTGTTGGCATAGTTATAATTGACGCGGCCAAAAACCGATTTGATTAAACCGTTATTGTCCTGCACCCCCTGGTATTGGTAAGTAGTGCTGGCTGTAGGTATAAAGGAAAAGTTTTTACCAGCCTCAGGATTTACATTATTGCTGCGGGTATTGGCCATGCTGTAGGTACTGCTTATTTGCTCGTAACCTGCCAGGGCGCTTATGTTATGGTCGCCAATGCTGTGGTTAAAACTCAGGATATAGTTTACCAGCAGCGATGTGCTTTGTACCGTAAGCCTGTTAAGCGAATTGCTGGATGTACCTACGCCGCCAATGCTGAAGGCATTTTGGTAATAGTTCTGGTTTTCATTGTAATAGCTATAACCCACATTGCTGCGCAGGCTCAGGTGCAATGGCAGTTTTACTTCACCATAAATATTACCCTGAAAATTGTCTTTATAATTTTCAACCAGGGCATTATCCACTGCCCCTACAGGGTGTGTACCGCCAAATGCCAGCCCCGGGTAACCTGTTGGTAATGTTCCATAGTCACCATCTTCATCAAATACGGCAATGATGGGCAGGGTGCGGAAAGGTGCGTTGTGCAATTGTGCCTCTACCCCCACATTTTGCGGGTTGCTGGTTTTGCGGCGGCTAACAGCCAGTTGTTCACCAAACTTAAAAATTTTTCCCAGCTTCCAGTTGGTATTAATACGGGCGCCGCCAATATTGGAATAATTGTGCCGGGCCACACCCTCCTGTTTGTTGTAAAAGCCCGATACCAGGTAATCCATAGTTGGGAATGCCCCACTCATGCTCAGGTTATAATTCTGCTCGGTGGCATCGTCAAATGTGGCATCCACCCAATCGGTATTGGCGAGTGTATCCAATCCGGCGGTATTGGCAAAGCGTCCGGGGTTAATAATATTTTGCAACTTTATGTAGCCATCCTTATCCAGCAGGCTCCCTGTTTTGGGTGTGGTTATACCGTAGCGTGCATTGAAATTAAAAGCGGGTTTGGCTGATGTACCCTTGCGGGTTGTAACCACTACCACGCCACCTGCTGCAGCGGCGCCGTAAATGGCGGCGGCGGCGGCATCCTTCAGCACATCCATGCTTTGTATGTCCTGCACATTTACATTGTTCAGGTCATTTACCCGCACACCATCCACAATGTATAATGGGTTGGGCTGGTTGAGCGATGCCAGTCCGCGGATGATAATGCTTGGTGTGGCATCAGGCGCCCCGGAATTCTTCACCACATTTACCCCGGCCACCCTGCCCTGCAGTGCCTCTGTAGCATTGGTAATGGGTTGGTTGCGAAAATCACTGCCTTTAACAGACGATACCGAACCCGTAACATCGCTGCGGCGCTGCGTGCCGTAGCCCACCACCACCACATCCTGAAGCCCGCCACCCGCGGCTAACAGCGTAATGGTAAGCGGAGCATCATTGGTAAGTGTAAGGTCCTGGGTTTGGTAGCCAACATGCGAAATACTGATTTGGGTAACCGTATTGGGCAGCAGAAGAGAAAATTTTCCAGCCTCATCCGTTTTAACCCCCTCGGCATTGCGGGCTATTATACTTGCGCCTGCAAGCGGTTCCCCCTTTTCGTTCGATACGGTTCCGGTAATGGTCCTGGTTTGACCGAAACTGATTTGCATGGTAAGCAGCAGCAGCAGGCTGAACCATAATTTTGGTAGCAATCGTTTTTTTGCCATAAACTGTTTTTTCTTGTTTTGGATGATTTTTTATGCCCTGCATAAAGCGCCGGCAAGCCGGACAGCGCCGCGGCAGATAACCGGAATTTGCCTGTGCAACCGGTTAAGTGCTAAGGCAGCCGTTCCATGTATCAGCGCTTTTTCATTGGCAGAACACAAAACAACACAAGTAGGCCACCTTGTGCAAATAGTATAAGCCAAGTATAAAAAATATAACCAAAAAAGGCGGCAGTATAAGAATTAAAATACTGATTGTTAAATACTTGTGAACGTATATAAGAAATAATGATATAATAAAATAGTAGCAGGACCAGGGTAAATATGTTTTAATCAGCGGTACCAAAAGCATTATTTGCACGGGTATTTAATGGCTCAAAGTCTTAAAATGCCGGAGTTGGGCTGGGGCAGAGCTGCTACACGGTTTTAATACCCATGATATGTTTTTCAAAAGCATCGTTAGGAACCAGCGACTTGTTTTTGATCCGCGTTTTATAAGTATTAATGGTATTCACCGAATACTGAAGGATATGGGCAATCTTTTCATTTTCATGGATGCCAATGCGGGCAAGCGCAAATATGCGGAGGTCGGTATTCAGCAGTTCATCGTCCTTCAGGTGTACCTGGTCTTCCGGCGCAAAAAGGCTGTTGTACTCCTGTACAAAATTGGGAAACAGCCGCAGGAAGGCATGGTCAAAATTTTTGAGCAGGTCCTCTTTTTCCTTTTTCAGGTCAATATTTTTTACCAAATACCTGATCTCATCCAAACTACGGGTCGCAATTTTTTGCTCCACCAGTTTTTTAAACCGGTCAATTTTATCGTAAAAGGCAGAGTTTACATTGAAGAAGTAACCAATATACTCTTCCTTTATTTTATTGGCATCGTTCAGCTTTTCATTGGTTTCTGCCAGGGTGCGGTTTATCTCCTGGGTTTTGCTGTGCGCCTGCAGCAGGGCAGCCTGTGCCTGTTTCAGCTTATTTACCTGCTTATACACAATATAGGCAAGCGCCAGTACCAGCAGCAGCAAAAATGTTACCAGCCCCGCATACCAGGCCAGCCGTGTTTTCTGCCCCTCCACAATGGCAAATTTTTGGGCCTCAATAAGGGGCAGTACGGCACTCACCTGCATTTTGCGCTGGCGGGCGCCATAAAATACAGCATCCTCAAAAGCCTTGTTGATGCAAAGCGAGGCATGCCGTATATCGCCCTTTTTATTGAGCAGGGTGGACAGTATAAATGCGGCGGAGGTTTCTTTGGTAGATGATCTTATGTCGGCTATCATGGCACGGATAAGACAGGTGATGGCGCTGTCATCGTTGCCATTCTGTATATGCAGATCGCTTAAGGTGGATGCCGTTACGGCAATTTGGTGATCGGTAAGCTGCGGCCGCAGCAATAAATTATCGAAGCTGGTTTTGGCGTCGGTACGGTTGCCCGAGCGCAGCCACCGCAGTCCGCAGTAATACTGAAAGGCATAACTATCCGGCGACCATAGCGCCAATGCCGAATCAATATAGGCTGCGGCTTTTTGGTTGTAGCCCGGCGAATGGTATTGATCATTATCATAATCGGCCAGATCATAATAATAGCGGCCCATGAGGGCGTAGTACTCCGCCCGGCTCTCATTGGGCACAGCTTGCACCACAATGGTCCGAAGGCTGTCGAGCGTTTCCTTATACATGCCCGACGACAACATGCTGAAGCCCAGCTTAATACGGGCATACCCAATACTTTCCGGATCATTGAGGCGCTTGCTTACCTGTAGCAATAGCTGTGCATAATGGTAGGCAGAGTCGTACTGGTAAACTTTATAGGCTTCAAACAATTGGGCATATAACCCGAAAGCGCCGGCCAGGTCAGCGGGATTGTTTGCCTGCAATTTTTGCCGCAGTCCGGCTATGGCCCGGGTCTTGGCGGCATCATATTCCGCCGATTGGGATAAGGCAGCTCTCAGGCTGTCGAGCGCGGCCGAAAACGGGTAATCCTGCGCCTGCACCTTTACCCGGCAAAAAACCGGCAATATTACCAGCAGTAAACAAGCAATCCTTTGTACCATAAGCAGGGGCGCAAGTAATGGATTTTTTGCAAGTTCGGGTATAAAGAAAATCACCGCCAACCGGCTAAATTTTAAAACCGGCAGATTCAAGGCGTAACGGCCTGATAATCAAATGTGATTATTTGATTTAAAAATCCCGCCTCCCCC
>CAYUGH010000150.1:0-7205 GCA_964444195.1 uncultured Chitinophagaceae bacterium | reverse complement strand
AGCGCACCTGGTTTGGGACCAGGGGGTCGCAGGTTCGAATCCTGTCTTCCCGACAAAAAGGTTGCATTATGCAGCCTTTTTTGGTTTATGAGAGTCTTTTAGAATAGTCGGAATCATATGGGGTAAAAAATTGAATCGCCTTTCTGGAGCCCAAAAACAGGGGTTTTTGGGAACTGTTTTTCAAATAGGAATGGAAAATATGTTTCTCCATTTTGCGCTTTTTTGTTACCATTCAATAAAATACTGTTATTTTTCCGGCTGTTTTTTAAGATAATTGCGTCAAAAGCATAGGCTTAAAATTTCTAACTAACCAAAAAAACTGTGTATGAGAAGAATCGCTACGCTCGTGTTCACTCTATTGTTATGTAAGCAATTGTGGGCACAAGACAAAACCATTACGGGAAAAGTAACCAACAGTGAAGGGATCCCGATTGCTTCGGCAAGTGTGGTCGTAAAAGGAACCACAACAGGAACTTCAACTGATTCGGATGGAAAATTTGAACTTAAAGTTCCCGAAAGTGCTAAAACACTTTCCGTTTCCGCGGTTGGATATGCCCCTTTTGATGTGGCAATTGGAAGCAGGATTATTTTCGAAGTTTTACTTCAAAGCAGCGACAAGGATCTTGATGAAGTGGTCGTGGTGGCTTATGGAACTGCACGTAAGGAATCATTGACAGGCTCTGTTGGTACAATTAGTACCAAGCAAATTGAAAACCGGCCCATTACCAACGCTACCGCTGCGCTTGAAGGTAATATACCAGGGTTGATTACCAACTCTGCAAATGGGCAGCCGGGTTCAGGAGTGAGTATTCGTGTCAGGGGGTTTGGTTCACTTTCTGCCACTTCAGAGCCCCTTTATGTAATTGATGGGGTACCTTATGTGGGAGGTACGAGCAACCTTAATCCTGATGATATTGAAAGTATTTCCGTATTAAAGGATGCTTCATCCACAGCGCTATATGGATCGCGTGCGGCTAATGGTGTTGTAATTATTACCACAAAAAAGGGAAAAAAAGGTAAGGCAACTGTTACTGTAAAGGCTATGGAAGGTGTAGCTTCACGTGGTTTGAAAGAGTATGAAAGGCTTGACCCCTTTCAGTATTATCCTGCTTATTGGGAATCTTACCGCAACTCGCTGGTTTATCCCACTTCCGGAACCGGGATTTCGCTTGACTCTGCAAACCGGGTAGCTTCGGGGCTTACCAACAGAACCGGTATTGCAGGGTTGCTTGCCTATAATCCATTCAACGTTGCCTCAAATTCAATTGTTGGTACTGATGGATTAATCAATCCCAATGCACAATTGATTTATCCTGATGATCTGGACTGGACAAAAGACCTGATGCGTAGCGGTACCCGCAGGAATTATAATATCAATATTAATGGTGGCGCCGAAAAAATGGATTATTTAATATCAATGGGCTATTTGCGTGAAGACGGTTACACTATCCGCTCTGATTTTGAAAGGTATAATGCCCGGATCAACGTAAATGTGCAGCCACTTAATTGGTTAAAAGCCGGTTTAAATATTGCAGGAAACTACACATTTAGCAATACGGCAAGCGATGATGGCTCCACAAATCTTGTAAATCCATTCTTTTTTTCCCGAAACATTGGTCCGATCTTTCCTGTGTATGCACATAATATGACCACAGGTGAATACCTGCTGAATGATGCGGGTGAAAAAATTTGGGACCTTGGAAATTTTGGTAACTCGGGTCTTGGTATTCCCAACCGCCCAAGCGGAGGTTTCCCGGGCAGGCATGCATTGGCCGAAACCCAATTGAACGAATCATACTTCAGGAGGACGGCAGCCAGTGTCAGGAATTATTTTGATATTATTTTCAGTAAGAATTTCAAGTTTACAAATAATATTTCAGTTGATATTCAGGATGGATTTGACCAGTTCTCCGAGAATACTTTAGTGGGTGATGGCGCACCGGCAGGAAGAAGCCGAAGGGTTGGCAGTACGAACCTGGGGGTAGTTCTCAACCAGATTTTGAACTATAATAATACCTTTGGCAATCATAAGTTTGATGTAATTGGAGGCCACGAAACTTACAACCAGCAATTGACTGAAGTAAATGGTTTTAAACAAGGACAAAGCCTTTCCGGCAATACCGAGTTAAACAACTATACCACCATAAATTCTTTAACCTCCTACCTTGATCGTTACCGCATTGAAAGCTTTTTCTCAAGGGTAAATTACGATTTAAAAGGAAAGTATTTACTTACCGGTAGTATTCGTACCGATGGAAACTCACGTTTTGCCGAAGAATCGAGGTGGGGTACTTTTTGGTCGGTAGGTGCCGGATGGAATATTGCCAAGGAAGATTTTATGGCTGACGTAAATTGGGTGGATAACCTGAAATTAAGAGCCTCTTACGGTAATTCCGGCAATGCCGATGGAATTGGTTACTATGCTTACCAGGGATTGTATGGTTTTGCCAACAATGCCAATGAAGCTGGTATCGTTCAAAGTCAAACCGCTTTCCTGAATCCAAACTTAACCTGGGAAGTAAATACCCAATCGGATATTGGGGTAGAATTTTCATTATTTAAGGGTAGGCTTTCAGGTTCTGCCGAGTATTATAACAGGGTATCAGATGATTTACTTTATGCAGTACCTCAACCTTTATCAAGTGGTGCACTTTCAACCAACCAGAATACGGCTTCAATGAAGAATACTGGTATCGAACTTCAGTTGATCGGAGAAATTATTCGCACCCGTGATTTTACCTGGAGTGTAACTGCAAATATTACAACCATTAGTAATGAAATTACAAAAATGCCTGCCGGTCAGGATGAAATTATTGATGGTACAAAAAAGTTTTCTGTAGGCCATTCAAGATACGAGTATTGGTTGCGTCAATATTATGGGGTTGACCCAACAGATGGCTCTGCACTTTATCTGCCGATCAATACGCAAGGCGCAGCCAACATTATGCGCTATATTACCAATAAAAGCGGTGGTATTGATACGGTTACCACATCTGTTAACAATGCCCGTTTCGAATACAATGGCACAGTTATTCCTGATTTTTACGGAAGCTTTGCTACTTCTTTTACCTACAAGTCAATTACACTTAATGCCTTATTCAGCTACCAGGTAGGCGGCCAAACCTATGATGGCCTGTATGAAAGGTTAATGTCGGTAAGTAATTATGGTGGCGCTTCGCACACTGATATACTTGGCCGCTGGCAAAAGCCGGGAGATATAACCAATATACCGAGAATGGATGCAGGTCGTTCTGTGGATTTTAATGTTGCTTCCAACAGGTGGCTTACTGACGGTTCTTTCCTTAATCTTCGTAATATTAACCTTAGTTATACCCTGCCAAAATCGCTTGTATCAAAAGCAAGCATTTCAAGGGCTACTATATTTGCTACGGCAGAAAATGTATTCTTTTCAGCAAAAAGGGTGGGTATGAATAACCAACAGGCATTTTCGGGGGTTACTACCAATGCTTATCCCCCTGCAAGGATTATTTCATTTGGTTTAACAGCTACCTTATAAATACCATTTAAACCAAAATCATTTTCTGAACAATTTAAAATATTAGAAATGAAAATACTAAGATCTCTACCTGTATTATTGACAGGGATGATAATAATCCTCAGTGGATGTAAAAAGGAATGGCTCGATACCTATCCTACAACTTCGGTGGCCGCTGCCGATGCAGTGAAATCTACAAAAAATGCATGGGCTGCACTGAATGGTATCCACAGGGTTATGTACACCCAATACGATGCGCAGGGCCAGGCCGGCGAAGGTTCCCAGAATATTTTTCGTGATTTGATGGGTGAGGATATCGTTTATCCATTGGCCAATGGAAGTACCGGTCTGATTACCTTTTTGCGCTGGCAGGCTCACCGTAATGTAAATGACGGGTTCCTTCGTTATGTTTACCGGTTCTATTACCGCTTAATTTCAAATGCGAATGTTCTTATTGGTGGTATTGATGCGGCCGAAGGTCCGGAAGCCGATAAGAAGGTTATTAAGGGACAGGCGCTTGCCTACCGTGCATGGTGTCATTTTCAGTTGGTTCAATTATGGGGCGAGCGTTACAGGGCTGGAGAAAGCAATTCGCAATTGGGAGTACCCCTGGCATTGATAAACACACTTGAAGGACAACCTAGGGCTACTGTTGAAGAAGTATATACTCAAATCAACGCTGACCTGGCTGAAGCAAAAACCTTGCTTGCAGGTTATGTTCGTTCAGGGTCGGCTTTAAAAAGTAATTTCAATGTGAATGTAGTGAGTGGAATCCAGGCAAGGGTAGCTTTAAACCAGGGCAAATGGGAAGAAGCTGCAACACTTGCAATAGCCGCCAGGCAGGGTGTTAATTTAATGACAAATGAGGAATACCTTTCCGGCTTCAACAAAACAACAAACCAGGAATGGATGTGGGGCAGTACGCAGATATCTGACCATAATACTTTCTTCTACAGCTATTTTGCTTATATGTCCGCAAACTTTAACTCTACCGTTTTGCGTACCCAACCCCGTGCCATCAATGCCAATTTATGGACATCCATTCCAGATACTGATATACGTAAAAAATGCTGGGACCTTACCGGGGCCAATGTACCCATTCCTCCCGGCGGTGCCCGTGTACCTTATCAGAATATGAAATACCTGGCTGCCGGCGATGCATTGAGTATTGGTGATGTGGTATATATGCGTGCAGCAGAAATGTACCTGATTGAGGCCGAGGCCCGTGCCCGCCAGGGTCAGTTTGCCCCGGCTCAGGATGCATTATTTACCCTGGTGAAGAATAGGGATGATTCTTATGTAAAATCAACCAGTACAGGGCAAACTCTTATTGATGAGATCCTGTGGAACCGCAGGGTTGAATTTTGGGGTGAAGGTTTCCGCTTTACCGATCTCAAGCGTTTAAATCTTCCCATGGATAGGACTGGTATTCCTAACCATCTTACTGCACTGATCCAGGTTCTAACAGTTCCGGCAGGAGATAAGCAATGGCAATGGTTATTTCCCCAGGATGAGTTGAACCAGAATAAGGCGATTGAGCAAAATCCGCTTTAATACAATTCATTCTCTATTTAATACAAAAAGGCCGGAATCATTACCGGCTTTTTTATTTTCTATAAGTTAAAGGCTAATGTCCTCTCCAGCCTTAAATTTACCTATTACTTATTAGCCAACTGCCCGCAGGCGGCATCTATATCCTTTCCCCTGCTGCGGCGCAGCCTTGCATTTACCTTATGCTTTTCGAGATAAGCCATAAAGGCCATGGTCTTTTCTTCGGTGGGTTTGCGGAACTGTGCAAAATCTATCGGGTTGTATTCGATAATGTTGATCAGGTCGGCGGGTACCTGCCGGTAAATTTTAATCAGGTCGTCGGCATCTTTCAGGCTGTCGTTAAAATCATCAAAAAGGATATATTCAAAAGTGATCTCGTTTTTGGTTTGCCGGTAAAAATAGTTCAGCGCCTCCACCAGGCTTTTAATGTCATTGGTATCGTTGATGGGCATAATTTCATGCCGTTTGGCATCGGTAGCGGCATGCAGGCTAAGAGCGAGCTTGAATTTCACCTGGTCGTCACCCAGTTTTTTAATCATTTTAGCTACCCCGGCAGTACTTACGGTAATGCGGCGCGGGCTCATGCCTAGTCCATCGGGCGCGCTGATCCTTTCAATGGCTTTTAGTACATTGGCATAATTGAGCAGGGGCTCACCCATGCCCATAAATACAATGTTGGTTAGCTTTTTGCCATAAGCCTGTTCGCTTTGGCGGTTTATAAGCACTACTTCATCAAAAATCTCATCGTAGTTCAGGTTCCGTTTACGGTCAATATACCCGGTGGCGCAAAACTTGCAGCTAAGCGAGCAGCCGATCTGGCTTGATACACAGGCTGTTTTGCGTTCGTCTGTTGGGATCAGCACGCCTTCTACCGCATGCCCGTCCCAGGTGCGAAAACGGGTTTTGATGGTTCCATCGCTGCTATGCTGGGTTTCATCGGTATGGAGCGCGGGCAGGGTAAAATGGTTGCCCAATTCCTGCCGCAGTTCCTTGCTCAGGTTGGTCATATCGGCAAAACTTTGGGCCTGTTTTGTCCATAGCCATTCCCACACCTGCCGGGCGCGAAAGGGTTGCAGCCCCCGTTCGGTAAACCAGGTTTTAAGGTCGTCGGCGGTGAGATGGCGTATATTTTGCATGGGGCAAAGGTAGGCTGCCGCTTTCTTTTTTACCTATTTGAATGGCGCAGGCACATGTTCAGGTCATTTTTCAACAATAATTTGAATGCGATATGAGGCCCATATCCAATTTTAGGGCGCCGGCAGGCCTAAAAAAATAACCGGGTTTTGAAAACCTTTGTGAAAAGGAATCCAAAACCCGATATAGGGTGATTATTAACTTTTAAACTTAATGGGCTTTTGGTGCTGTATCCTGCGATTTGATACCAAGTAATTCTACTTCAAAAACCAGCACTTCGTTTGGCCCGATACCACCCTGTGGATTGCCCTGTGGGCCGTAACCGAGGTTTCCCGGAACATAAAACTTGTACTTTGAACCCACGGTCATCAGTTGAATGCCTTCAATCCAACCCGGGATCACCTGGCCAACCGGAAATTCAACCGGGTTGTTATCGCGCGATTCATCAAAAACCTCCCCATTCAGGTGTGTGCCCTTGTAAAAAACCGAAACAATACTTTCGAGGGTTGGTTTGGCGCCGGTTCCTTCTTTAATAACCTCGTATTGCAAACCGCTTGCGGTGGTTTTTACACCGGGCTTTTTGCCGTTTTCAGCCAGGAAAGCATCACCTTTTGCGGATTCCCTTTCGGTTCTTTTGGCCATTTCCTTCTGGAAAAAAGTCTGAACAATGGTTGAAATTTGTTCGTCGGTAAGCCCCGAAGTATCCAGCACCCCGTTTTGAATGCCCTGCATTACCAGCCCGATATTCAGCAAAGTATCGAGGCCGTCGCGCTTAAGAGAACCGCCCAATTGTGCTCCAAGTGCATAGCTTGCAGAATCGGTATTGTTTTTCATAACAGCCTTCACCGGCTTGTTATACGATTGTTTGCATCCGGCAAGGATGGTAAAAAAGAGGGCGAGGGCAAGTCCTGCTGCGGCTCCTGTACGGTTGATTTGTTGTTTCATGAAATAAAATAAGTCGGCAAAAGTAAGGGACTGGGGCCAGTAGCTGGCCAAATTGAGCAATTGGGAGGTTTTGGGAGGT
>CAYUGH010000149.1:0-7350 GCA_964444195.1 uncultured Chitinophagaceae bacterium | reverse complement strand
CAAGTGCCAACGATCATTTTTCCCTGGCGGAAAACGGAACAAATCGTTTGGTGATTTTAAATGGAGGAAATGTTGGCATTGGAACCAATGCTCCTGCAGCAAAGCTGGATGTAAACGGCACTTTACGTGTTTCGTCCTCGGCTGCAATTAACGGCAATCTGACCGTAAATGCCGGCATGGGAATTATGCGAAATACCGGGCCCGCCCAATTGAAATACTATACGCTTACAGCAGCCTTTGGCGCCATATTAGCCGGCCATGCACTTTCCGGTGAAGGCTCATTTAGTATCGCCAATGCGGGATTTACTTCGACGCCTGCAGTCATGGTTGGAAATATAGTTTCCACAGTGGGCACGGTGGGCCAATTGTACAGGGTACAGTTAATTATATATGGCTGCAATACAACCAGTTGTAAGGCCCGGCTGCTTAATACAAGCCCTAATGCAGTCAATTATAACATTACCTGGAATATTATTTGTATTGGCAATTAACCCTTTGTAGTGAAATAGCTGCCTGATTTTATAATATTCTGCCCGCAAAACCTGCTTTGCCAAATCGGACCGAAGTAGTAAAACGCACTCTTTTCAAACAGAAACACCAATTGCCCTGAAAGCCCTTAGCTTTGCTTTTATCAGTTCAGGCACTTTACACGGGTGCATATCAACTGGTTTTTACCATTTTACGATCATCCAACAGCGATTTCATTTACGTGCAATTTACAGATTTCAACTTCGACACCCGCCTCCAGGAAAGCATTGACTCCATGGGGTTTAATGCGCCTACACCGGTGCAGCAACAGGTAATCCCCTTTATTTTGGAGGGAAAAGATATAATAGCCTCGGCCCAAACCGGTACGGGAAAAACAGCAGCCTTCCTGTTGCCCATTATACATAAAATACTTACCGAGCCGCAGGACCACCACAGCATAAAAGCATTGGTAATTGTACCTACCCGCGAGCTGGCCATACAAATTAGCCAGGCGCTTGAGGGCATGGGTTATTTTACCGATGTAAGCGGCATACCCGTATATGGCGGCGGAGATGGTGATTTGTTCAGCAGCGAAAAAAAGGCATTAAGCACCGGCGCCGATATTGTTATCTGCACACCGGGACGCATGATCGCCCACCTGCAAATGGGCTATGTTAAGCTTCAGGGGCTCAAATACCTGATACTTGACGAAGCGGATAGAATGCTTGACATGGGTTTTCATGGCGATATCCTGAAAATCATTGGTTTTCTTCCCAAGGAACGGCAAAACCTGCTTTTCAGCGCTACCATGCCACCCAAAATGCGAGAATTGGCCAGGAAAATTTTGCATGAACCGGTAGAAGTAAGCATTGCCATAAGCAAACCGCCGGAGAAAATCAGGCAGGGGGCTTTTGTGGTGTACGATGAGCAGAAAATACCGGTCGTCAGCTTTATGCTGCGCAGCAATCCTTACCGGCTGGCAATTGTTTTTTGCAGCAGTAAGGAAAGTGTAAAAAAGCTAACCTTCGAACTGAAGCGCAACCACCTGAAAGTGGCCGAAATACACAGCGACCTTGAACAACTTGAGCGGGAAAAAGTGCTGCTTGATTACCGGAACGAGAAGATCCGCATCCTGGTGGCTACCGATATTTTAAGCCGGGGCATTGATATTGATATTATAGACCTGGTAATTAATTATGATGTGCCGCATGATGCGGAAGACTATGTGCACCGTATTGGCCGTACCGCCCGTGCCGAACGTAATGGTACCGCGCTTACCCTGATTAATCCAAAAGATCAGCGCAAGTTTGCAGGCATTGAGCGGCTGCTTGAAAAAGAAGTGACCAAGCTCCCTGTACCTCCTGAGCTTGGCCCTTCCCCCGAATGGAAACCCTTTGAGCGCAGGTTTGAAGGAGGAGGAGGCGGTGGTCGCAATAGCGGAGGCGGATTCAGAGGTGGCAAAGGAAGAAAAGGCGGCGGCAAACCAGGCGGAAGGCCAGGTGGAGGAAAACCAGGCGAAGCCCAGGCCAATGGCAGACCCGGAGGCCCCTCAACAAGACCTGAAGGCGAAAAACATACAGGACCTAAACCGGTAAGGCAGCATCACAATAAGGCGCCGAAGGATACACCAGGGGCTTAATCGAATGAATTTCAGCTTCAAACCGGCCTGCACGATAAATACCAGCTTTACGAAGAAAATGGGGTGAAGGAATATTGGATCGTGCAGCCCGAACATGAAAACATCCTTCAATTTGCCGTATCGGATGAAATAATACCAACTAACAAAAATGCACAGCGGTGATGATATTATTTCGCCTGTCCTTTTTCCTGAATTGAAAATTCAATTGACGGAGATATTTTGAAGTTGATTGTTTATTGATAAAAACTTCCTCCTTTGCTCTTAGTGTAAGAGCAAAAACTAAACTGCCCCGCAAGTTTTCTTGCGAGGCAGTTTAAAAATAGGGGATCATTTTTAGAAAAAGAGGTTGCTCAGCAAGCTGGTACCAATATTCTTTCCTGTGGGTTTCATCCCCAGGAACTTGGTAAACATGGATGCGCCCATTACCCCTTTCATCTTATCAAAAAGTCCCTTTTGGAGTGGATTGAATTTCTTGAGGTATTCGGCGGGGTTTTTATCTGCAAGACCAAGGATGTCCTGCTTTTGACCTAAAAACCCACTGACCAGATCAGATATTTTGGGCTTTTGCGTATCAGTCATGCCAAGTCCACTCAACAAACCCATAATACCACTGGTGGTTTTTCCAATATCGCCAATAGCAGGCGGCTTCACAAAATCCTTTACCAGCGCACTGGGGTCTGTTTTAGGTATGGTTACCTGCGCATACATTGATCCACCGAGCACAAGCATTACGATCAACAACATTGAAATTTTCATAAGAGATTTTTAGTTTAAAAATGTTTGGAAAAATAGATAATTCGTTTATAAAATGGCTGTGAAATTATTATTTCGGCAGGTTTCGTCTATCAACTATTTATTGAAAAATTTCGTCCAGTATCCTCTTTTATAAGAATGTCTACTTTTACCACCAATCATTTCATTCATTATGAACAACCTGAAGATAACCACCATTCAAACCAATCTGATTTGGGAAGACCGGGAAGCCAATCTTGCCATGTTATCCGAAAAAATAGATGCGCTTGAACAGGCTGAGGTGGTGGTGCTTCCCGAAATGTTTTCTACCGGATTCAGTATGCGGCCTGAAGCATTGGCTGAAACCATGGATGGGCAGGCTATTGGATGGATGAAAAAATGGGCAGCTCAAAAGAAAATCATTCTAACCGGAAGCCTGATCATTGAAGAGGAAGGCCAATATTTTAACCGCCTGGTATGGATGCAACCTGACGAGAGATATGGCTATTATGATAAGCGCCATCTTTTTGCCTATGCCGGAGAGCATCAACATTATACACCTGGGCACAAAAGGCTGGTGGCACAGGTAAAGGGTTGGAGAATATTGCTCCTTACCTGCTTCGACCTGAGGTTCCCTGTTTGGAGCAGGCAGCAGGTTGCCAATGGCAAGCCCGAATATGATGCCATAATATATGTTGCCAACTGGCCCGACCGGCGCAGCCTGGCCTGGAGAACGCTATTGCAGGCAAGGGCAATTGAAAACCAGTGTTTTGTGATTGGCGTGAACCGAACGGGTGAAGATGGGAATGGAATTCACCACAGTGGCTACACTTCAGTTGTGGATCCGTTGGGTGAAATACTTTACCAGGTAAAAGACCTTGAAGAGACCATGACACTTACCCTACTGATAGAAACCCTCCAAACTACCCGCGAAAAACTGCCATTTTGGAAAGACGGGGACTCCTTTTCCATTTTTTGAGCCCCAAAACGCTGCAAACGAGTTTTTTTGCCCCCCGTGAAAGCCCGAAATTTAAAAAATACGTATTTCTACGTATAACAAACCGTATAAACACGGTACCGGGTGAATGATCCGGCTTATATTTTTGTATCAGCAAATACGCGAAGGCAGAATCCTCAACGCTGGCAAAATAACAAACCGAAAACTTTTAGACCGGTTAAACCCCTGATTCAGGTAAGCTCCGGTATTTAGCCGGGGCTTATTTTTTGCCCCAGGCATATAAACTCCTCTGAGGAGCAACAGTTTCTTATAGTAAAAAGGATAAAAATTACAGGCATTGATTTAGAGTTTTGCCATTCTTCCCCCTGGGTTTTTACTTTTGAGCAAACTATTCCAATGAAAATCTTCAATCTACTGATG
Organism: uncultured Chitinophagaceae bacterium; assembly: GCA_964444195.1. GTDB lineage: Bacteria > Bacteroidota > Bacteroidia > Chitinophagales > Chitinophagaceae > Phnomibacter. The sequence goes on along the minus strand of CAYUGH010000149.1, from coordinate 3,133 downwards.
GCCGGTTCTGTATTACTCGCTGCCTGTTCTACCAACAAATCAACCTCAACGCCAGAAACGAAACCCGTGGAGGCTGCCGGAAACAAATTACTTGAGGGCACTTATTGGGTGTTAACAGAACTGAATGGCCAACGTGTAGCCGCACCTAATGAAGGTGAAAAACCTTCCTATATTTATTTTGATGCCGCTAATAAAAGAGTTGGCATTTCAGGTGGATGCAATGTAATGGGAGGGTCTTATGAATTAAAGGATGGGAACCGAATTAGTTTTGGAAATCTGATAAGCACCATGATGGCCTGCCCCGATATGACCAATGAAAACGGGCTGAAAAAAATGACTGAAACAGTAGATAATTATGCCATCCAGGGCGATAACCTCATGTTTGCAAAGGCACGTATGGCGCCGGTTGCAAGGTTCAAAGCATCAGCTCCACCTGCAGGTTTAAAGGTGAATTAAATTCAGCAATAGTTTTCAAAAAAAGGAATAAAGGATGGGCATTGACCATCCTTTATTTTATGCTGTCCGGTTCAGGTTCACCATCCTATCCCGTAATCTTCACCATGGTTGCTGCAGCCGCCCCACATGCTTCCGTGCTTCCAATCGAACCAGATGGCATTGATTGGCCCGCTTGTCCTGTCGCTGAAAGAGGGGGTGTACCCCATCCGCCTGAGTTCGGCACGTTGCCATTCAGGCGTATCGCTATGCAGTAAAATATCCCCTGGTTTGGGTTGGCGGTCGCTTGTTTTTACACCGCCTAAGCTCAACCAAAGCTGGTTGGTATTGAAGTTTGCGGCTTCGGTAGCCTGCTGCACCGTCATGCCAAACTCCACCATATTCAGAAAAAATTGCAGCAGGTTCTGATCCTGCGTGTCTCCGCCCTGCACCCCAAATGCCAGCAAAGGTTTGCCATCCTTCATGGCCACCGAAGGGGTAAGGGTTACCCTGGGCCTTTTACCAGGCTCCACCACATTAAACGGGTTCAATTGTGGGTCCAGCACAAAACTCTGCATCCGTTGGCTCATGCCTACCCCGGTATTACCTGCAATACAGGCAGGCAACCAGCCGCCGCTTGGCACAATGCTTACCACCCAGCCTTCTTTATCAGCAGCCATCACCGAAGTGGTGCCTGCCCAAAGCTTTTCCATATAATCTTCCTGCGATAAGCTGTTACCATTGGCAGCCATTTGCTGGTCATGTGCAGGTGCAAAACCCTGGCGGCGCGAGGCGGTATCCGAGGTTGGAGAAATGCCACGCTGTTTTAGTATCTCAAGGTAAGGATTGGTTTGGCTCATGAAGGCGTAAGGATCACCGGGTGCCGAAACGGGGTTATTCCGGTCAAACGAAATCAACTTTGCACGCGCCTTCGCATAGTCTTTGCTCAATAACCCTTTCATGGGTTCTTCAGGCGCAAAATAGGGGTCGCCATAATAAAAATCGCGGTCGGCAAATGTCAAATTCAGGGTTTGGTACAGGGTGTGCAGGTACCTCGTACTGTTATAACCCATTAATTTAAGATCAAAATTCTCCAGGATATTGAGCGACTGCAACAGCATCGGGCCCTGGGTCCAGCTCTGTAGTTTATGCACCTCAATGCCTTTATAAGTGGTGCTCATCGTTTCTTCCCAAAGCGGCTTCCAATTGGCAAGGTCTTCTTTAGTAAATAATCCTCCCTGTTCACGTGCGCCCCTTACAACTTCTTCAGCAATATCCCCTTTATAAAACCGGTCATAGGCCGCCATGATGGCTTCCTTGCGGCTTTTTTTCTTTTTAAGCGCTTCTTGTTCAGCCTCCACCAGTTTAGTGAGGGTGTTCAGCAGGTCCTGCTGTACAAATATTTCCCCGGGTTCGGGGGCCTCCCTCCTTTGCCCAAGGTGCGGCAGGAAAACCTTTTTGCTGTAAGGCCATTCTTTGATCCTTGCTTTACCACGTTCCATACTGTTGGCGGTTTGCGCATCAATCGGGTATCCAGCAGCCAGTTCCATAGCCGGCGCCAATACCTCCTTCAGGCTCATGGTACCGTACTCCATCAGCATATAACAAAGACCTCCGGGTGTGCCCGGTGTTACCGCAGCAAGCGGCCCGTATTCCGGGGGAAACTGAAAACCCTTTCCCTTAAAAAATTCGGGCGTCGCGCCGGTTGGGGCAACTCCCAATGCATTTAACGCCAACACTTTGCCCGTTTTTGGATTGTAAATGATCGCCTGTGTTTCGCCGCCCCAACTTAATACATCCCACATGGTACAGGTGGCTGCCAGCATAGCACAAGCCGCATCTACCGCGTTTCCACCCCTATTAAATATGGTTGATCCTGCTGTGGCAGCCATTGGTTTGCCTGTGATGGCCATCCAGTTTTTGCCATGCAGTGGTGGTTTCTGGGTTTGTTGCGCCAACAAGGAAAAAGGCAATGCCAGTATGAAAACAATGAATAGCTTTCTCATAAACGAATAAAAATAAATATTGCGGAAAGTAACAAATAAACAGCTTATCGTTTGACGAGCATTTAAGGGATTCAATTCGCCGACCGTAGTGAGTGTTTTGTTTGCAATATCAATCGGGCAGGCCACGGAAATATTCGTTTACATAAGTTTTGGTTCCCTCGGTGTAAAGATTGGTGCAAAAGAAATTGTACATAATGCCCTTGGGAGCAGTTAACAGATTCATGTAGGTTAGAATTTGGGCTTCATAAACAGGAATCATGTCCTTTACCGCTTTTGTTTCCACCACCAGGCAGTCTTCAACGAATACATCACATTTAATATCTGCTGAAAGGTGAAGGTCTTTGAAGTTGATTGGGATAAACAGTTCATTTTGAAAGCGAATCCCCCTGAGGGTTAATTCATGACATAAACATTTGCGGTAAATGGATTCCAGCAATCCCGGGCCAAGAATTTTATGAACCTCAATAGCAGCACCATTTACCTGGTAGGTAAGTTCCTTTAGAAAGGATTTAGTAATATTTTTCATAGAGTGGAAGATTTTTGAACTCTAATAAAAACATAATCTTACAAAAAACCAATTGAACCCCAAATATTTAGTTACCACCAAATCATTTATTTTAAATAGTGAATTTTTATTTAACCACAAAAGGCACAAAAGAACACAATAGAAAAAACAATCCATCCAAACTTTTGTG
>CAYUGH010000148.1:0-7457 GCA_964444195.1 uncultured Chitinophagaceae bacterium | reverse complement strand
GATTTGGCCCAGTTACCGCAATGGAATAGCACGCACTTGGTGTCGTCATCCGCATAGTTGTTATTCCAGTCAACAAGTGCCGATGGCGAACCGCTTGCGAGCTGCATGGCATACATGCTCAGGGTGCCTATAACGTCAACTTCACAAGCGGCAGGCAACATATTTTCACTCATCATACTCATACTTGTACACACATTGCAGCCATAGTTCTTTTGAAGCGAGGTCCAGCATTGGATTGCAGAAGCATCCAATGAATTGGCCGCCATAAAATCACCCAAAGCCACATCCAATTTCGCAATCTGAACCAGCCGGTCAGGCGGTGTTGATCCAGTGTTGGTATATGCATGAATTTTTTCGAGCTTCTCCTTCACTGCATTATCCTCTGCCGTAAATTTATTTGCATTGCCCAATATCTCGGAAAGGTCCACAGTGGTAAGCAGAAATACCGTTTCTCTGTAAATTTTCGCTATACCGAACCGTATTGAAAGCGCCCGGCCTTGCTCCTACTGCGCCAATACGCACTTTGCGCAACCCTTTTACAACACGGCAAACAGCCACAAATTTTTTCAGGTCGCTGATGAATGGTTCATCTGAAGGACTTACCACATGCTCTGTAGTCAGTGAATATTTTATGCCGAACTGGTAAAAATTATTGCACACCGAAATTTTTCCGCACCAGGCATCCCTGCGATTTACCACATCCATCTTTCCCAGGTCATCGGGATAAGCCTGCACCAGCACGGCACGTTAAGCCCTGATAATTTGATGGTCTCCGCTACGCCTTTTTCATCGCCGAAATTGGGAAGCACAACCAAAATACCGTCAATGGAATCAGCGTGCCGCCTGAACAGCGCTGGACATTTTTGCGCTTCCGCAAAAGTTTCAACCCCACCGAGCTTGGAATCGGCATCACTCAATAAAACAGGTGTGATGTCCCGTGTTTTAAACAGGTCAAGAATTTCAGTCCTCGCTTCCGATACCAGTTTATCAGGAAAGAAATCCCTGTTGCCTATGATAACCCCAATGGTTGATTTGCTGTTCATTTCCATCATCTTCAATTTGCTATGATCAGTTCAATTTCATTATCCTTGAATAGCTGCCTGTGCTTTTCTTCAATAGCCGAATCCGTAATGATAAAATCTATCAACGACAAGGCTCCAAGACTGGCGAATGCAGCTTTACCCATTTTGGTTGAGTCTGCCACTAAGTAGGTGATCTCCGAAGCTTCAATCATGGCCCTTTTTACTACAAGGTCGCTGATACTTGGATAGGTTAAACCGGCCTTCAGCGAAATACCTGCGGTAGCCAGGAATAACTTTTGCGCATGCAATCCTTTAAAAAAATCGGCGGCCTTTTGCCCCGTTAACGATAAAGTGGGGGGCTTAAACTCGCCTCCTGTTACAATGACCTCAATCCCCGGCTCTGCCCCAAGTATAAGGGCAATGTTCAGGGCATTCGTAATAACAGTAAGGTTTTTCCAGCCTTTTAGCAGTTTTGCCACCTCCGTGGTTGTGGAACCTGAATCCAGTATAATGGTATCACCCGGTTCAATATAATCAAGACATTTTTGAGCGATCAACCCTTTCTTATCAAGATTATCCTGGTTGGTTAAAGGAATTGTATGCACCTGGTCCTGTATATTCTTCAGGTATGCACCCCCATGCTCCCTTATAATCATTCCATCCTTTTCCAACTTTTCAAGATCCTGGCGGATGGTAACCTCAGTTACCTTGAACAGTTTTGCCAGGTTAAGCACTTTGGCGGAACCGTCTTCCCGGAGCAACTCCATGATTTTTTCTTTTCGCTGAATGGCTAGCATATAAGTATAATTTGCAATAATAGCAATTAAAAAGAAAAAAGAAAAAAGATATCGAAAATTTTCGAAAATAATTCTCAACCCGCGCAAAGTTTTTTTCCCCCTAATTGCAGGCAGGCCCTGATCCCAAAAAATTTCCAGGACAATTTCTCCTGAAAGTTGGTTTCAGGGGGAGTATCCTCTGTTGCGCTTCCTTACCGCGTACATTAAGATATAATACCTTCGCCTGACATCCAAAACAGTCCTGCATCCTGCCAAAACCTTTATCCAGTCTGCATCAAACCATTATTTGGCAGCCCCCGGCTTATTCATGAACAGATTTGTAAGCTGCTGCCCGGTGCAGGCCCGCCCGAACGCCGGATGAGCAAAAAGGCCGTAATTCCGGGTGTTGCCAACGGGTAATTTGAGCATGGTGAAATGCCGAAAAGCCGGGATTTTCACTTTAAAGCAAGGGTTTTTGCCTACCGGAGCAGGAAAGTACAGGATAGTATGCCTAACCTTAAAATTTAGCTTTACTTTCGAATTACAACCAGAATGCTTATTATTACTTTCGATTTGCCAGATGGATTGAAAAACGAACATGCTTTGCACTAGTTTGTAAGCGTCCCGGTATTGAACTAAAGGATCAACAGGCCGCTTACATTTTTTATTTCACCTTTTGACGTTTGGTGCTTTCGCCTGCCCGATGAAGGAATGCAAGTTTTGATGCCGCTCCCTCTCCATTGTAAAGAAGTGTATTGTAAAAAGGCTTCCCGGAGTTGTTGCCACAAAAGTTTTTTGCCATTTTTTATCATATAAACCAGAGTACATGAAACACAGTGTTTTTAGCAGGTTCGCAATGTGGGCCAGGGTTTGGCTTTCCGCAGCGACAATGATGATTTGGGTAAGCGCTGCCCTCGCTCAGACCGCAGTCAGCGGAATGGTCAGGGATTTCAGCGGTAAACCATTGGATGGCGCTACTGTTACGGAAAAAGGGGAAAAAAATTCCACCATTACAAATGCAGATGGCCGTTTTACCATTACACTGTCATCTGCTAATGCCGTCCTGGTAATCAGTTATGTGGGTATGCAAATACAGGAATTTCCGGTAGCCGGAAGAAACAACCTCGAAATTTCGATGAGCGCCGCAGCCAATGGGAACCTGGATGATGTAGTGGTGATTGGGTATGGTACGGTAAAGAGAAGCGACCTTACAGGAGCAGTGTACAGCATTAAAAATGTAGATCTGGTGCGCTCAACCACCTACAATCCATTAGAGGCCATGCAGGGCCGGGTGCCGGGGGTTGATATTACGCGTACCAGCGGATCGGCCGGCGCCGGCGTAAACATCAGGGTAAGGGGCAACAGAACCATTAACGGCAGCAACGACCCCCTTTATATTATTGATGGTTTTCAGGGAGGAAACCCGGCTGATTTGAACCCAAACGATATAGAAAGCATTGAAGTACTTAAAGATGCCAGCGCTACCGCCATTTACGGCGCCCAGGGAGCTAATGGCGTATTCATCATAACTACCAAAAAGGGAATCGCCGGCAAAGTAAAATTCAATTACGATGGATTTTATGGGGTAAACAGTTATACCAATTACCCTAAAGGTAACACGGGCGACGATTACATTCAGCTAAGGCGCGAAGCTTACCGCACGGTGGGTGAATGGAGCAGCCCGGCTGATGATCAAAACCTGTTTACCGCGGCAGAATGGGATGCTATCCAGCGCAATGAATGGACTGACTGGTATGACGAGATTGCTCAAAATGGTCAGCAGCAAAGCCATACCCTTTCGGTACAGGGCGGAAGCGAAAAATCAAGGATTTTCCTGTCGGGCAACTATTTCCGTGAAACCGGCATGTTTCGTTTCGATGAATTTAAACGTTATAATGTCCGTATCAATGCAGAGCAAACCCTATCCAAATGGGCCAAAGTTGGGCTCAACAGCCAACTGACTTTTGTGGAGCATGACCGCCGGACCGATCCAATGGGTCTTGTTAATCAAACCTCTCCCATTGCAAAGCCCTATAACGATGATGGAAGCATCAACCTTTTTCCGGTGTATGGCGACAATTCGATATTAAGTCCGCTTTCGGATGAACGTGGCGATACCGTGTACAAAAACAACAGGTTGCGCACCAATATACTTGCCAACGGTTTCCTCGAACTAAAGCCCTTTAAAGGATTTACATTCCGGTCAACATTTGGAGCGAACATTGATTTTAGCCGGGAGGGTGTTTTTCAATCAGCTACCTCTGTGGCTCAGCGTACTACCCGCCAGGTGGTTTCGGCAGAAAACACCAGTTACTACAGAAGCCTGAACTTCGACAACATTTTGTCTTATCAAACAGAAATTGCGAAGGACCATGCACTGACCTTTACCGCCATTCAAAGCTATATTCAAAACGACTTTGACGGGCTGAATGCCAATGGAAATAACCAGTTGCTGAGTTCCCAGACCTTTTACAACCTCAGCGCCACCAACCCCAACAACCGTAACATCGGTTCATCATTTATAGGATCGAATAACCTGGCATTTGCAGGCCGTATTAATTACAGCTTCCTGAACAAGTACCTGCTTGCCCTAACCTATCGCGCCGATGGCGCCAGCCGCCTCAGCTCAGGCCCCGGTAAATGGGCCTATTTCCCTTCAGTAGCCGCTGGATGGAAAATTTCGGATGAAAATTTCATGTCGGGAATTAGCTGGCTCAACCATCTGAAAATCCGCGGCACCTATGGCGAAACCGGGAACTATGGTATTGCGGTTTACGGTACCCAAAGCACCATCAATCCATTCAGCAACCAGGGCTTTGGTGAAAACCAGGCGCAGTACTATTATTTCAACGAGTACCTGGGTAACAAAGCGCTGGAATGGGAACGCTCCGCTACTACCAATATCGGGCTCGATTTCGGTTTTTGGAAAAACCGGATCAATGGTAGTATTGATGTGTACAGCACACGTACAACCGGGCTGCTTTATGCAAGACAGTTGCCCCGCTCCAGCGGCAGTGTTAGTAATGGCGTAATGTTCAGCATTTATGAGAACATAGGCGAAACCATCAACAAAGGGATTGAGCTGGCATTGAACGCCGCCATTATCCAGACCAGGAATTTTCAGTGGAACAGTACCCTTACGTTTACTTCTAATAATGAGAAACTGGTGAAAGTGATCTCCGACCAGGATATACTGAACGGTTCGGACCCCGAAAGACAATCGCTGCTGATTGGCCATCCAATCAGTTCTTTCTACTCTTATAAAAAGCTGGGTATCTGGCAGTCGCATGAAGCGGAAAAGGCAGCGCAGGTTATGTTCGGAACTTCGAGCTTTAAGCCCGGTGACCTGAAAATTGAAGATATAAACGGCGATAATATTATTGACCCCGAGAATGACCGTCAATACCTGGGTTCTACCGTACCCAAATATGTGTTTGGCTGGCAGAACAATTTTTCATTCAAGGGTTTCGACCTGGATATTTATACCTATGTGCGCCAGGGACAAACTATAAATGCCAGCTTCCTCACCCGTTACAATCCGGGCGGTATGGGCAACAGCCTTTCGGGCTTTGATTACTGGACACCGGAGAATCCGACCAACGATTTTCCCCGCCCGGTAAAAGGTGGCCAGTTTATCAACTATTATGGCTACCAGGGTTTCCAGTTTGTAGATGGATCTTTTGTTAAGATCAGGAATATAACGCTCGGCTACAATTTGCCTGAGCGCCTGCTGGAAAAGATCAAGGCGCAACGGCTGCGGATTTATGCAACAGCCAACAACTATTTCACTTTTTCCAACAACCACCTGCTGAAAAACTATGACCCTGAAAGGGGAGGTGATGAAGGCAGCCCGCTTACCAGGCAATTGGTTTTCGGCCTGAACCTTGGCTTTTAACCCGGCAAAAAACATATAAGAGAATACTTCATTTTGAAAAATTAATACAGATGAAAAAACATACGATCAGCTATCTTATCGCAATTGCCATGCTGCCTGGCGCAGCCGGCTGTAAGAAGCTCGAAGAAGTGAACCCATCGGGCTCCACTGCCGATGCCGCCTGGAGCACTCCTGCCGGCATAATTACCCTGGTAAATGCCACCTATGTGGATCAGCGCAACTACTATGGCAAAGAAGATGCCATTCTTATGAGCGAAGGAGGAACCGACCTTTGGTTTAATGCCAACAAGGCCAATTACGCCAACCAGCTTACCCGCTACGAAGGTTTTACCAGCAGTTCAAGCGGTACCAACCGTAACAGCTACACAACTTTCTACCGGGGTCTCAATCTCTGCAATGCCGGAATTGAACGTATTCAGCATGTTGTATTCCCCAGCGAGCAGGACCGCAAGCAGCGCGAGGGAGAAATGCGGTTCAACCGCGCCTTTTATTTGTGGCATATCGTAATGTTCTATGGCGGCGTAAACCTGAAGCTTACAGAAACAAAGGAGCCCATTTATGTAGCTTACCGAAGCAGTCCCATGGAATTTTTCGAACAAATAATGACCGATCTCGAATTCGCGGCGACTAACCTCCCGGCCACACGTGCTGTTTCCAACGAAGTAAGCCGGGCCACCGCCAAATCTGCCCTGGGCCTTATGGCAAGAGCGGCGCTGGATGCAGCTTATCATACCAGCGGAACGGAAGCTACCCAATATTTTACCAAAGCCCGCGATGCGGCAAAGCAGGTAATTGACCGCCAGGCGGAATTTGCGGTTAGGCTTGCCCCCAGTTATGCCGATCTTTGGGACCCGGTAAATAATAAGAAGGTTGGCCGTGAGCCCAATGGCGAAGCCCTGTTTACCATCACAAATTCATCCGCCAACCTTACCTCCAATTACGATGGCAATGCCAACCGGATGCACTTGTGGTTCCTTACCCAATACAGCAACAAAATAGCGGCGCTTACACAATCACAGGAAAATGGCAACGACAATCAACGCCGGCTGATGCCTACCCGTACCCTGCTCGATTATTTTGATGAAACAATGGATTCACGTTATAGCGGTACCTTCCAGGAAGTTTGGCTTGCCAATAACAACTACACCTGGACAACCAGCGATGCAACCCGCTATGGAAAAGCATCCTCTGTTGTGGGCACGCAACGACGCGCCGGTATTGATACTATCATGGTCATTACCAAGCGCCCCATACCCAACAAGTCAAGCCTGCCATACCTGGTATTCGACCGCGACAGCACATACCACCCTGGCGGCGCCATCAAGGGCTCTGATGTATTTGTGCCGCTGGTGAAGTTTCGCTACCCTTATCGCACTGCGGTGAATGCACAACCGGGCTTCAACGACATCTTCCTGATACGCCTGGCGGAAATGTACATGGTGGCAGCCGAAGCAGAGCTGCAACTGGGTAATGCCACCCAAGCCGCCAATTACATTAATGTAATAAGAACCAGGGCTGCTAATAAAACACCCATTGACTATACCGCCCAGATGCAGGTAACACCCGCGCAGGTAACCCTCGATTTCATCCTCCAGGAGCGGGCAAGGGAATTTGCAGGCGAACATCTGCGCTGGTTCGATTTGAAAAGGGTCAAGAACCAGAATAATTTTGCCGGCTTCATAAAATCAACCAATCCCGACATTGTAGCAGTTAATGATTTTCACAGGTTGCGCCCCGTGCCAATCGAAGAGCTTAACTCCCTGC
>CAYUGH010000147.1:0-7470 GCA_964444195.1 uncultured Chitinophagaceae bacterium | reverse complement strand
ATGCGGATGACGACACCAAGTGCGTGCTATTCCATTGCGGTAACTGGGCCAAATCGTTCCTGCCGGATATTACAATGAGCACTGCCCCCATTTTAGGAACAAGCGTGGGCACCGAAAACACGTATGGCGCTTTGGATGGCCGCACACCTGCCATGCCATTGACCTATGGCCGCATCAGCACCGACGATTGCAAAGGCGTCATTAAAGCTTATGTAGGCGAAGGCGAGTTGACCAATGATGCGCTGAACACGTTTGGCAACCGCGCTGTGGCACAGATCAACGGGCTCCAGCGATTAATGAATTATGTGTGCCGCAATGGCTTTGAACACCATGTGGTGATGAATACCGGCAAGACTGCGGGCATTTTGAAAGAAGCGTTTGAAAATTATTTGGGTTGGGAAACCTACGAACATCAATAGAAGCATTCATGATGCGGGAAAGAATGACAACAAAGGAATTGCAGAAAAAATCAATCGTTTACCGGCGGAAAATCCTTCAGTACATTGTAAAGGCAAAAGCCGGTCACACGGGAGGGAGCTTGTCTTCCGTTGATATCCTGAATGTGTTGTACAACGATGTGCTGCATGTTTCGCCCGAAAGCTTTTCATCACCCGATCGTGACCGCTATATTCAAAGCAAGGGGCACTGTGTGGAATCATTGTATGTGGTATTGGCCGACCAGGGATTTTTTGCTGAAGAAGATTTAAATACGCTTTGCCGGTATCAATCTGCATATATCGGTCATCCCACACGCAAGGTGAATGGGATTGAACAGAACACGGGCGCGCTCGGTCATGGGTTGCCTATTGCGGTGGGTACGGCCATCGCCGCCAAACTTGACGGTAAAAGTTATCGGGTATTTACCATGCTGGGCGATGGGGAACTGCCTGAAGGCAGCAATTGGGAGGGTGCGTTAAGCGCTGCACATTATAAGCTCGACAACCTCTGCGCCATCATTGATAAAAACAGTTTGCAAATTACAGCGCCCACTGCTGAAGTGATGGGTACGGACCCGTTGGATAAGAAGTGGGAAGCCTTTGGCTGGGCAGTTAAGGAAGTGGACGGGAATGATATTGATGAATTGCGTAATGCGTTCAGCAGCCTTCCTTTTGAAAAGGGTAAGCCTTCGGTAGTTATTGCACACACTGTAAAGGGAAAGGGAGTGAGCTACATGGAAAATGAATTGAAATGGCATCATGGCGTTCCCAATCCAGAACAATATGAACAAGCGATAACTGAATTAAATCAACAGCTTTCAGAACTGGCAGTACGATTTGAAGAAGCAGTAATAGCTTAAGTTTTCAACCAGCTTTATTGGCGGGTGGGGACACCCGCCACGGCTTCGGGGGCCGCGGTTGGTGTCCTTACCATCCGCTTACTATTGAATTGAAAACTGGAATTGAAATAAAAACAAATGGCAGAACAAGTAATTATAGCAGCGGGTGCTGATAAACCCAACCAGGAAGTGTTTTCGGAAACGCTTCAAAGGTTGGCTGAAACAGACAGGAATATTGTAGCAGTGACCAGCGACTCAAGGGGATCGGGAAAACTGGTTCCTTTTGGCAGGAGATTCCCCAAGCAAATAGTAGAAGTGGGCATTGCGGAACAAAACCTGGTGGGCGTGGCCGCAGGATTGGGTTCATGCGACAAGAAAGTATTTGCCGTATCGCCCGCCTGCTTTCTCATTACCCGTGCATTGGAACAGGTGAAGAATGACATTTGCTACAGCGACCATCCTGTAACTGTGGTGGGAATCAGCGCAGGAGTGAGCTATGGCGCCCTGGGCAGCACGCACCACAGCCTGCACGATTTTGCTGCGCTGCGGGCCATCAATAATATCATCATTGTGGCGCCTGCCGATAATTATGAAACCGAACAGGCAACCAGGCTGGCGGCTGAAAGCGCCCAACCCGTTTACCTGCGCTTTGGCAAGAAGGTGATGCCACGCCTTCAAGAAAATGTTACGGAAAAATTTGAATTTGGAAAGGGTCGCATTATTTCGGAAGGAAATGATATTGCCATAATTGCAAATGGTGAAACGGTATATCCGGCATTGCGCGCAGCCGGCACATTAAAATCAAAAGGAATACACGCGACTGTTGTCAGCATGCATACCATCAAACCATTGGATATTGCGTTGCTTGCTGAACTTGCAGCAACCTGCAAAGCCATCATCACCGTGGAAGAGCATAGCGTATGCGGAGGATTGGGCGAGTCTTGCGCCTCCTGGTTACTTCAGCATAACTACAGAAAACCTTTCAGGATCATGGGCATCCCGGACGAATATACTGTTACCGGCTCGCAGGTTGAAATATTCAACCATTACGGAATCAGCGAAGAAGGGATTGCCAAAGAAGTTATGTTATTATTAAAATGAGAATAATGCCAAAACGATTGCCCTTGTTTGCTTTTTGCTGCCTCCTTTTGTTTGCACATTGCAAAAGCACGGGGAATGAAAAAGGTCAGAAAAAAATAGCGGTGGTGGTGTCAACACTCAACAATCCCTGGTTTGTTTTTTTGGCCGAGACAGCAACTGCGCGGGCAAAGGAATTAGGATACGTGGCAAGGATATTCGATTCGCAAAACAATACGGCGCTGGAAAGCGATCATTTTGAAAACATCATTGTAGCAGGTTTTGATGCCATTCTTTTCAACCCGACGGATGCTGATGGTTCGGTTGTAAACGTACAAAAGGCAAAGGACGCAAACATTCCTGTTTTCTGCATGGACAGGGAGATCAATTCGCTCCATGTGGCTACTTCTCAAATATTATCAGATAGTTATTCAGGGGCCGTCGCGCTCGGCAAGCACTTCACCCGTCAATTGAGCAAGAAAGGAAACTATGTAGAGCTATTGGGTTTGGTAGGGGATAACAATACCTGGGCGCGTTCAAAAGGTTTTCACAGCGTGGTGGACCAGTACCCCGGGTTGAAAATGGTAGCCCAACAGAGCGCCGATTTCGACCGTAACAAGGCCATGGAAGTGATGGAATCCATTTTGCAGGCCAACCCCGGAATTGACGGGGTTTTTTGCGGCAATGATGCCATGGCCATGGGGGCTTACCAGGCATTGTTATCGGCAGGAAAAGCCGGAAAGGTGAAAGTATATGGCTTTGATGGGGCGGAAGATGTGATCATATCCATTGGTGAAAATAAAGTGACGGCCACAGGCATGCAGTTCCCAAAGATAATGGCTGAAACGGCGGCTGAATTTGCAAATGCTTATATAAAAGGCAAACGTGATTTTCCACAGAAAGTTCCAGTATCCGTGGAGTTGGTCACCCATAATAATATCAGGGATTATATAGCCTACGGCAAAAAATAATGCAGGTGAGAAAAAACAAAGCGATAAGAACGATCATACTGCTTGCCCTGGCGGCCTTCCTGCTGTATCAATCCATTTATATTAGAAAATTGAGCGACGTGAAAAGCAATGTTGCTGCAAAGCTTGATACAGGAGCATTCGCAAAAAAGCTTTGGGATGAAAAGTTCCCGGCAAAATTGGATGGTGCAATTTCGTTGGATAATTTGGTTGAGGCCGTTTCAGCAGACCCGGATTTTGCATTTGAGGAATTTACCAACGCATTAGCTATTGGCAATTACCGTTATGCGCTCGTGAAATTGGATGGGGTGGTTAAAGAAGTCAGGGAAGATGAATGCCTTATTGCAACTACGGTAGCTGATTCAATGCTTATGGTTAAAGTTGCAACTGAATTTATTTTTGGCAATGCGCTCCGTGACGCATCGGCATTAATCGCTGTGAAAGACTATCCCAATTCAGATGACCTGAATGGTATTTCTGAATCGTTGAATAAGATCGTTCGAACAAATGTTATTCCGCCATTTAAGCAATCAGTAAAAAATGGAGACAAGGTTGCAATTGTTGGCGCCATTGAGATAAACAAAGAGCATATTCATTGGCAGGGATCGGAAATTATCCCGGTTCGCCTGCAGATAACAAATTAATGCTGGTTGCCAGAAACATATCGAAAAAATTTTCAGGTGTATCCGCCCTGTCCAATGTGAACCTTGAGTTGCATACGGGCAAAGTGAATGCCATCATTGGAGAAAACGGGGCGGGTAAATCCACCCTGATGAAGATTTTTTCCGGTGTGCATACCCGGTACGAAGGAGAGATCATTCTCAATGGGCGAACCGTGCATTTTGCAGGTACCAAAGAAGCCGGGGAAGCGGGCATCGCCATCATTCACCAGGAACTGAACTTGGCGCCTTACATGTCTGTTGCCGAAAATATTTTTTTGGGAAGGGAACTGACCAACCGGTTTGGAATGTTGGACAAGACCAAAATGAATGAGCAGGCCAAAAACCTGCTGGCCATTCTGCATCTCGATATTAACCCCGATACAAAAGTGGCGGCCTTGAAAGTGGGGCAGCAACAAATGGTGGAGATAGCCAGGGCATTGCACATCAACGCTGATGTGATCATTATGGATGAACCTACCTCGGCCATCAGCGATAAGGAAGTGGACCAGTTGTTTGCAATCATTAATAAATTGAAGGCGGAGGGAAAAACCATTGCATACATTTCGCATAAACTGAAAGAGCTGTTCACGATCGCCGACCGCTTTGTAGTATTGAGGGACGGCGTGTCTGTTGATGAAGGCAACATGGCGGATGTATCGCAGGATGAATTGATACAAAAGATGACCGGCAGGGCCCTGAGCCCTGCAAAAGGTGGTAAATCCATCTGCAATGGAGAAGAATTGTTGTCAGTGAATCAAATGAGTTTGAGGCATCCGGTCTTACGTTTTAGTAAGATAATAAATAATGTATCTTTTGCCATATGCAAGGGAGAAATACTGGGTGTGTATGGTTTGATGGGGGCCGGAAGAACAGAACTGATGGAATGTATTTTTGGGTTGCATCCCAAAAATGCTTCGGGTGAAATATTCGTCCGGGGCAAACCCTGCAGGATAAAATCACCGGCCGATGCCATTGCCGCAGGTATTGCGCTGGTGCCCGAAGACAGGAAGTTGCATGGACTCATTCTCAACCAGAGCATCAAAAACAATTTAAGCCTTACCGTGCTCAGGCAGCTTGAAAGATGGGGATTGATGCTTGATGCAAGAAAGGAAAAGGCGCTTACTGACAATTATATCGGCAGGCTGGTTATCAAAACATCTTCGGATAAGAACCTGGCCATGAGTCTCAGCGGAGGCAATCAGCAGAAAATTGTATTGGCCAAATGGCTCGCCACCAATCCGAAAATCTTATTGCTGGATGAACCTACACGAGGGATTGACATAAATGCCAAGGCGGAAATATATAAGCTGATGAAAACGCTGGCCACTGAAGGGATGGGTATCATCATGGTCTCCTCCGAACTGCCTGAGATACTGGCCGTGTCTGACCGGGTGATGGTCATGTGCGAAGGAGAGGTTACCGCCGCCATACCCATTGAAGATGCCACAGAAGCAGGAATATTAACACATGCCATCCATAAAAATGAGGTAGTACAATGACAGCGAATTTATCCATCGGCTTATCTTCCGTCAAACGCTTTCAGTCGCTGATAGCGCTGGCGCTGTTATGTATTGCGCTCAGCATTATGTCGGATAAGTTCTTCACGCCCGACAATGGATTGAATGTGCTGAGGCAGATCGCTGTAAATATTTGCATAGCCACAGGGATGACCCTCATCGTGCTGACAGCAGGCATTGATCTGTCAGTAGGTTCCATCCTTGCTTTGTGCGGCGCATTAACCGCAGGGCTGCTAAAGCATGGTATCGAAATACCCGCAGGGGATATGTTTGTTGGCTTTACGGTGTTAGGCGCTGTAATATGTGGCCTGCTGCTTGGATGGATGCTGGGTTGGTTCAATGGTTTCGTGATCACCAGGTTCAATGTGCCTCCTTTTGTTGCTACACTGGCCATGCTTACCATCGCAAGGGGTTTTACCATGTTGTACACCAGGGGCCATCCCATCAGCAACCTTGGAAAATCATTTGCTTATATTGGTTCGGGTACCTGGCTGGGAATTCCGGTGCCTGTATGGATTGCGCTCGTTGTGGTTTTACTGGCTGTATTTGTAACCCGGAAAACCAAAACGGGGCGTTACATCTATGCCATTGGCGGTAATGAGCAGGCTGCGAGGCTTTCGGGTATCAATATTAAAAGGGTAAAGATTGCCGTGTATTCCATTGCAGGCGCATTGGCTGCCCTTGGCGGTATTATCGTAACTGCCCGCCTCGACTCTGCTCAACCCAATGCGGGTATCAGCTACGAATTGGATGCCATTGCTGCCGTTGTGATTGGCGGCACTTCGCTGAGTGGTGGAAAGGGTAGTGTGTGGGGAACGGTGATGGGCGCTGTCATCATAGGCGTGCTGAATAACGGGATGGTGTTGCTCAACGTGTCTCCCTTCTGGCAGCAGGTAGTTAAAGGCGTTGTCATTTTATTGGCAGTGGTCATTGACAAAATGGGGGAACAAAAGGATTGATGAATCACATTGCAGGATCATGCGTAAACAACAATATATCCTGGCCATTGACCAGGGAACGAGTTCCACTAAATCGCTCATTTTCGACGCCAATGGGAAGGCCGTTGCAAAGGGTACTGAGCCGCTGCAAACGAATTACCTCGGCAATGGGATTCCTGGTAACAAGAAAAAATAAAAACATTGACCTATGAAAATAGATGAGTTAAATAAAGCGAAGGTTCCCATTGTAAAAATTGATAAAAGCCTTGAGCGTTTTCGTGGAAAAGTATTATTTCCTGAAAAATTGGCATTGGCAAATAAAATGCTTGAAAATGCAAAATTGCCAAAAATTCCTTCTTCAAAATAATGCCTTTTACCATTTTGATTGAGTGATTTCTCTTTCATACCCTCAGTGGCAACACATTGCCCACCCCGCAGAAGCTGAAACCATGTATATGCCGCAGCACTGTATGCAGCAAGGCTTTGCCGCAAAAGTTTTGAAGAATGGGCGGTGGATGTATGAACATTGAGAAGGTGAACGGTAATACCGATGTACCCTATCTTTCCCTCAATACTTTTTCAAAAAATACCATTGCTTACAAAAGCAATTTTTTTACTGTCGGGCGACCAGCTTGGAACATTGATGGTTCCCTGGCCTCCATACAAATACGCGATCACTTTTGTTTCACCTCCTGCAACAGGCATCATACGGATATATACGCGCTGGTAAAATGGATGCTGATCGGCAGGCACTTCTTTCGGAAACGAAACAAAAACCATCCATTTATTATCGGGCGAAATATGCGGAAACCAGTTGTTCAGGTCATCAAAAGTTATCTGTGTTTGGTTATTGCCGTCCGGGTCCATGCGCCAGATCTGCATAGTACCCGTGCGGGTCGAATTGAAGTAAATGTATTTTCCATCAGGTGAATACTCGGGCCCGTCGTCAAGATGGTTTCCGTGGGTGAGTTTTATTTCAGCGCCACCATCCTTTGAAATTTTATAGATATTATACACTCCATTGCGCCCGCC
>CAYUGH010000146.1:6778-7715 GCA_964444195.1 uncultured Chitinophagaceae bacterium | reverse complement strand
CCCACCAAATTCCCCGACTGCTACACCACCCACCGGTATATACGCAGCATGAATTTGGTGGGGAGGAGGGAGGAGAGGGAAATCATGAGTTGTTATTTGGCCCTTTTCATGTAACCATAGCCCACAGCGGTTTTAGCACCGATACCATGCTCACTTAATGCATTTTCCAACCACCATTCGAGCGTTTGACCGTTCCAAAAAGTTTTGGTTGTCAAATCCCATTCCTTAGCGCCAAGCAAAAATTGAAAAGGGGTTTTCTTTACGGTGAGGAAAAAAACAGGATTAGGGCTTTGAGTATCGGTAGGCGCTAGTTTTTTGGCTCCATAATAATCCGGGTAATGTGGGTTCATTATGTCAGGTGCTACGGTAGGAGATTCGGTGGGCAAGGCATCGAAAAAAGTGACCCTACCTTGATGTGCATCTTTCAAAGCAGATTCAGCAGGGCAACCAAAGACATGACAAAAGTCCGGGTTCTGCAAGGCTCTTTTCTCCGCATTTTTTAAGTCGGGCTCACCACCCTCATTCCTATTGAAAATGGTAATAATCACCCAACTCCGCACAACTCCCTTTACGCTACTTGCAGGAATGTATGGCACACCATATACATGATGTAGTGTGATACCAGTTTCATAAACGTTATGTCCACCCAGGCCCGTAACAAACCTCCATTCGGGTTTGAATATCGGGCTAATCAAATTGCCTGAGCCAGGGAAAAGTTCTTTGGCGGCAGTGCTTTGACGGTCAGCAAGTTGAGATTTATTGCTGAAAAGTTTACCGAATCTTGCCGTTATTTCAAATGAATCAAGTCTTGTTTTTTTAATACCATTCACTCTTTCTTCAATTCTGCTCGGGTTAAAAAAATAAAATTTATTACCCCAATCAAATCTCGCAAATTGATTAAGCTTTAAATAAAAATTATCCACCTCGCTATCATGTA
>CAYUGH010000146.1:5271-6768 GCA_964444195.1 uncultured Chitinophagaceae bacterium | reverse complement strand
CAACAATTCGTGTATCAGCCGGAACACGAGTATTTTGAAGTAAAAAACTATCGTTCAAGTTTGGTTTTTTTATTTCTTTTATTATTTCAGGTTCATCATTTTCTGATTCTTTCAATTTTTGTTTCCAATCTGTTGCAATTGACTTCTTAGGTGGTACAATTTCCGGTAAGGTCTGCTGCTGTATATTGAAGATATCTTTGCCATTAACGGTGACAATTTTATCAACTTTTGAGAAAAAATACTCGCATGGCGTTTCATGTAATTTTAGCAATTCGGGAGTTACAGAAATATCAAGTACCATCTCCTTGCCATCGGCCCGGAGAACTGCAGCGATTTGCTTTCCGTCCCGTTCGATAATAATAAAAGTTCCTTTTTTTTTCATAATTATTCGCTATCGGCTTCGCCTTCAATCAGCCCTTCGGCAAATCGGCGCAACCAGTTTAGAAATGCAAGTACTTCAATGGTGACAGCCCGGTATTGGGTTGAATCAAGCTCGATAATAGCATTGGCTAAATCTTTATTTATGTGATTTCCCAATAAAAATTTTTTATGATCTTGTCCCAACCATGTCTGAATGTCTTTGTAAATAAAATCCCATGTAGTAGATCGTCCATCTTTGTTTTTACTCTTTGACAAGACAAATGCTAATGATGCGCCCAATCCATTTGTCTTAATCATCATGGGAAGTTTTTTAGCATAAGACTTATATTCTTTAGGTGCCTTTCCTTGTTTTTCAGAAGCTGCTTTTGCAACTTTAAATGCAAAGGAAGCTCTCGCTTGTTCTAAGCCTTTTATATTTGATAATTCAGGCATTGTTTTATTGTTTAGAAGGTAATATAATTTTTGTACGAAGCAAACCCTTTCCCAGCGTCGCATTGCCACCTAATTGAATTACTGGTGGCAGGTTATCAGTGAAAAATTTCATGATGGCATCCGCTTTTTCCGGACGAGGTTTCACAAATTCCGGGCTGGCCAATATCAGGGAGTAAAGCACGCTTTCTGCGGGTAAATATTCCTCTGTAAATAGGGCGCCACTTTGAACGGTACCGGTATTGTTATCAATCTTAGTGCGGGTAATTACTTCTGTGGACAGATTTACGAAGTCTTTGAAGTCATCATCACTCAAAATCAGGATGTCTTTTTTTGCTTTATCATGCCAATACGTACCTGTATCAAAGAGATGGTCAGCCAACCAATCCGCTAATGGTTTATTGCCAATTTTCAGGTCGGCCTTTGTGGCTTTCGTAAAAGTATATTCCTCCAACACAAAATGGCCACCAAAAGCGAGATTAGTAGATTCACTTAGTGGAACTGCAGTCGGGCTAGTAGCATTTTTATTTCCAGTAACCTCAAGATTTATAGAAAGTTTTAGATCGTTTGATAACTGTTGCAATGCCTTGGGGCAGGTTATCCATGCAAATACACCTTTCATACTCTTTACAGGAAATAGTAAAAGCCTTGCATCGGTAAAACCAAGAGCGCCGGCTTGCTCACTGG
>CAYUGH010000146.1:0-5261 GCA_964444195.1 uncultured Chitinophagaceae bacterium | reverse complement strand
AATGCTTTTATCACATCCGGATGATTTCGCTTAGGATGCGTTGGAAGTAACTTTTCCTCAAATGACTCTCGAAGCGATCCCTTGAGGGAAGAAGATTCGATTTTTGGAAAAGATGTATGCCTTTCCCTTTGGATAGGCATATCTACAATACCTAACGAATCGCCACTACCAGCGTGTAGCGAAGTGACGCAGGTAAGGAACAGGGGGCGTGCTAATTGGAACATAGTTAATTAACTTTGAATTTGTAAACTAAATGATTTTGATTTCTTGATAAAGTCAGTTCGCTGTTCGTGTCCAAATGGAATATTGATAAAAGCTTTAGCTTTTTCCTCATTTTCAAAAGTTCGATAAATGTAGATTTCATCTTCATACTCGAAGTAGTAAATTCGGTTATTATTATTACCGTCATCAAAAACGAAATGATCTTGTTTTATTTCTGTTTTGTTTGCTCTGATCGTTGGGCTGTAAAGTTTTGTTTTTAAAATTCTTTGAATATCAGATTGATTCTTTATTTCTTCCCATATATCATCTGTCGTTTTAAAGAAGAAGAATCGTTGCTGATAATTCCACCATAAAATTTTGCCAACGGGATTAAGCATAATTAGGTTATCAGCCTCTTCCATGAAGCCTCTACAACTTTCCAAAAACTCGAAGCCCAGGTCTGATACATTTATTAATTCATTCCCGTTTAATCCAAATTTTTTAAACCAATCCCCGAATTTGTCAAAAAGGTCTGTTTGAAAATCAATGGGCATGCTAGGGATTTCAATGAGCTCATATTTTTTGTCATCTTCACCTTTAAAAAGATAATATATAGGCAAGTTCTTAATCTGACCGATAATCGTCATGATGGGAATAATAGCCTTGTAACCCCCTGTTAAATTGAGTATCACATCATTCCAATAATAGCCATTCTGAGCAATAGTCTCCATTTCAGATAGCAGGTTGGGGACACCCCTCTTCTTAAAGTCTTCCAATATTTTAACCTGTAATCCCTTTATAATTTTCAACTTTGCACTTTTGCCTATATATTGCGTCAATACTCTCCCACACATGTAAGAGTGTATAGTTTCAGTGCATATCAGGTATACCTCTGCAATATTTTCTGGATCAATTTTCTTCAGGCTCGCAAGTTCCGCACAAGCATTCTCGGAATTATTTTCAATAAACTTAAGTAGTAATTGCTCTTTATTTTGAATTGCCTTTTTAATATTTGAATTATTATTTACATCGAATAATTCTTCAGAAAAATCCAAATTTTCCAGGGCGCTGCAATCAACCCCCGAATTCCCAATCAAAGAAGTGCCTACCGTTGTAATTATTTTCATGTTTCTACAAGATTTTGCCAATATATGCGATACCAAAGCCCTGAGCCTGATAGTTGGTGTTGTTTAAGTTGTCAGAAATGGCATTCCCATGTATTGCCTTCGCAGCAGCTTTTGCAGCCTCTGCACTGGGAGCTTCAACATAGTAAACAGAACCTGCCGGGACTGCCTGTAGCATTGGCTTTGGCCTTTTTTTCTCTAAATCCCAACCACCTATTGGCAACGGCCTGCCAATGGCTGCTGCCAACAACGTTAACCCATATTTTTTCAGTAATGAAGTTGGCTTCCATCCATCTTCGAATAATGCAGGAGTGGACAAGTATATCTTAAACCTTGTGTTCACCAGGTCAGGACAGGTAACAACAATGGGTTCTGCTATATGAAAAAAAGCCACTCTGCGTTCAGCTCCAAGTGTCAACCATCCGTTACCAGGTAGCGCTATACCATCAAACCCAATAGTAAATTGCAAATTTTTAATGTTACCGTTGCTATCTGTTTTCGACAACCTATTAGCTTGAATACGAAATAATTTACCCTCATCTGTAGTGTTGGTATCGCGGCTTCGCCCAATACCGATTTTGGGTTCTAAGCAGATAAAATCTGATCGCCTTTTTACAGGCAAATCTTCCAACTTTCCTTCAAAGTATTCTTCAAGTGCTAATAGCTGCAGGAGAAAAGGCTCGTCCTCTGATTTGCCATCGTCATTACTTTTAAGGATCAACGGTATTTGGGTACTTGAAATGGCAGGCTTATTTTCCAATTTTAATCCAAGCGTTTTTAGTTTCTTAATACCATCCTGCTTGGGTACAATTAAATCTTGGGGTAATGGAAAATATTGCGAGGAATCAGAAATCAAAGCAAGATGGTTAAAACGTAGTGCATTCGAGTCCTTGATGAGGTCATCTATTTGGAATGAACTTTCAAGGCCATTGGCAATATATGCTGAACGCAAGGCGCCGTAGATTACACTAGGTGGCGGTGGAAAAATACCTTGAGCGAAAGAATCATCACCCATCGAAAATGGGGCGCCATCCCTGAAAAACAATGTGTCAGTAGCTTTAATGGATATAGTTGGCATGGGTTAAGCTATTTGAGGTGCTTTAGTGTTAATTTTATTAGGACTATCCATCTCTCTTTGGAAAAAGTCAGCTATGTGTAACATCTGGAAAAAATTTTCAGTGCTTCTATCCCCAAACAATGCCATAAGTTTTTCAGCCATATTTTCGGCCTCCTGTTTTTTCTCCTCCCGGTTCCACTTTTCATTGTTAGCACCTCGTTGTAGCAGGCGTTTTAATTCCGACCTTAACAGGCCTTCGATTTTGGGGAGTACTTTAGATAAATCCATTACTCGCTCAAATTCGAGACGGGTAGTTTTAATGAAATTGTTTGAAAAGTCCTCATTTAATAAGGCATCTGTCAGCATTTTAAATTTATCAATATTATTTGCATTTTCTTCAAAAGGGAGTGCAGTAGTATGACTTTCACCGGAGCCTTTAACTACCGTTATAGCAAAAGCATCTTTACCAGGCAAGTCTTTTGCCTTTTTCTGAGCGTTTTTTGCCTCCTGCAATACAAGTGTCAGCGGCTCCTTATAGTGCGCAACACATATACCTGCTGAGAAGCTGATTTTATCTTTTTTAAATTCGTTTGGCGGGAGATTTACTTTCTCATGAAACATTCCGCGCAGGTCTTTAAGTATGGGGAGCAAATGGTTCAAATTTACAAACCCCAGGAAGTCATCACCCCCTGCATATACTGTTTGGCCGCTATTCTTGTTTAGCCTTTGCTTTGCTGTCATCGCAAAATCAGCCAGGCATTCAGCGAATTTTATTTGAAATGCTTTAAGTTGGCTTTTGTCATTCAATTTTTCACCTGAGAGCCATTTTCCCATATTATCGCCATCGAAGGTTAGTACTGCATAATATTTTTGAAATCTGAATGCGCTTGCGGCTTCCAACGCTTTTCGTTTCTTCCTGGCTTCTTCAAGGCTATATCCGTTTTTTAGATTAATAGCTTGTTTGGTAAAAAAATCCGTTGTCAAAGCATCTTCATAATATAACTGCGCATTAAAATCGCTAAAAATTTGTTGGTTATATTCCTTAAGTAAGATTGAATTAACAGTATCCCCCTTTAGATGATTCAAGGCATCAAGCAAAGCAATTTCAGTTGTTGAATCAAACGGATTTATTTCATTATATTGATACCTTCGTTTTACAAAACTTACAGCACTTAAGCCTTCTCCAGGTTGCAAAGCTGCTTCTGGAAAGTTAGATGTGATGTAAACACCTCCTGTTGTAGAATATAAGGGGCTTCTTGTTTCAGAACTGTCATTCCCGTTTTTTGGTCTGTAAAATTGGACGTTTCGCTGTCCGTCAAGACTGCATTTGCGCCCCTGTTCACCTGATAGGTTAATCTGCCAACTATATTGTGTAAATGCCCGTATGTTTTTTAATGCTGCCAGATTTTTTTCAAGTCTGACAACAGTTTCTTTGTATTTGTTATCACTTTCAAGGGTTTCAATAACCCAATAAATTTCCAGAAAGTTTTCAATCTGTTGATCGAATCCGTCTGGTTTCCTTGTTACTTCGTTAAGCGTTCCGTTTGCAATTCTTTTCCATTCATCACGAACGGCATCTTCCACTTTTTTGCCAAAAGCATTTAAGTCAGTAATTTGTTCTGGCACTTCCGCCAAAAAGCGGTTTGGCATAGCTTCTCCTCTTTTCGGGAAAATGAGATTAGTTTCTCCAACAATGTCGATGGCTTTTCCAACCAAATTCGAAAGAAGTTGGCTCCCTGCATACAGGTCATGCGTTTTGCGCGCCTGTGCAATAAAGGACTGTACGGGGCCGATGGTAAATAGAATGAGACTTTTAGTCATGAGTTATAGAATTCGGTTTTTAAGTTTGTTTTGCAATGAATAATCGACTTCATTTATCCATGTACCTGCGTTGTCTCTTTTCCATTGTTTTTTTAGGGTAGAAATTATTGGCAATCCATTTTCCAATAATGAAATATAAACAGGGGAGGCAAATCGTGTTCTTCCATCCCCAAGGCTTCTTCCATAGTCAATCTTATTGATTGAAGTATCATCATTAAATTTTGTTTGATGGGTAGCTATACCTATATCAATCAGTTTTGCTTGTGTATTTCCAATTTCAATCTTCCACAATTTTGGATAATCATCTCGACTGGTTTGGTTAATAGTTGTACTTTCAATTTGTATCCCTGTATTTGTATATTTAGATGGAACAACATTATGAATACAAGCAAACAAATCCGCTAAGTTTGCAGGTGCTGAATAAGCTGTTCCATTGATTGCGTTTATTGCCACTGCGCCAAATCCACGCCGACTCCTTTTGCCCCAGCCACCGAGTGTACAAGCTATAATGAAAAGATTCTCAATCATCGTAATTTGACTTGCTTCACAATCCAATCTAATTGTGAAAGATTCATTTTGCTTAATCGCATCTGACCATGTTTGATTCCGACGAATTTCCCTTTCATTATTCCCAGTTCTATGTTCAAGTAAAGGGACATTCACGTATTTTTCCAAATTGTCCACTATCCTTATCAGCAACTTACTCCGCCCACTTGTGCTCCCAAATATGGCAGCTTCCTGTTCCCGTAATTGGTCAAAATTCAAATGTCCGTGCAAAGCTCGCCACCAAAATCGCATTGAGGCTTTGATACCAGGTGGCCGTAGCTCAGGATCGTTATTCCCATAGGCGCCATTCATTACGAGTGGTGTTATCGTTTTACAGGTGAATACTATTTTTTCCATTGTCTCATTTTTTTAATGTCCATTTAAATGCCTCACCACCCCAAACCCCTTACTAACCCCTTTGCCCAACCCCATAAAATCGGGTAAAAACACATTCGTGCGGAAATCCACCTCAAATGTGCGCACTTTGATGTCCTTCATCCGGCTGTCGCGCT
>CAYUGH010000145.1:6334-7776 GCA_964444195.1 uncultured Chitinophagaceae bacterium | reverse complement strand
TACGCTTCAGCGTAGCCGCCAGGTCCTTCTGAACCAGGGTGTCGCCTGCTTTCCATTCACCTTCGGCCTTATAAAAGGCAGGCAGTGTGGTATTGTATCTTTCAAAGGATTGCTTATTGCGATTGAGACCCCTGGCTTCGGATTCCGTAAGAACAAACCCTTTTTCAGCCAGTAAAATGGCGGGTTCCAACAATTTGGTCATGGGCAGTTTGGCATGCTTATGACTTTCAAATAATCCCGCCACCGTTCCCGGAACTCCGGCAGCGAGGTGGCCGTTTTGCGATTGCCGCGTGTTGGCTTTTCCCGTAACCGAATCTACATACATAGTTTCCCGGGCCTTGCCGGGCGCTTTTTCCCGGTAGTCGAGCGACAAGGTGCTGCCGTTAGCAAGCCTGGCTACCAAAAAACCGCCGCCGCCAATATTGCCCGCGCCGGGATATACCACAGCCAGCACCCATTGGGTGGCAATGGCGGCATCGAAAGCATTGCCGCCCTGCTGCATCACCAATGCCCCTGCCTGGCTGGCAAGCGGGTGGGCCGAAACGACCGCAGCCTTGGTGAGGCTGGCATCTTTTACCTGCTGGTAGGCGAATGGGGTGAGGGTGATTTTTGGGGGGGATTGTGCAAACGCATTGGTAAACAATACCAGGACGACTGCAAAAGCCTTTATATAATTATTAAAAAAGTTCATATTTTATTTTTTCGGGTTAGCAAATAAACAACTTGCATTCCAAAATTAATCACCTCCTTTTTCTTGCCAATCCTTTGGTTTGTTAAAACCGGGGTTCGCTAAAATTACCCATATTTGCCCGATGAAGCATTTTCTCTCTCTTTCCATTGCTACTTTGGTCACTTTATGCCTGGTGGCTCAAAAAATCCCCTCTCCAAAAGAATTTCTCGGTTATGAGCCCGGCGAACGTTTTGCGCAGCACCACGAAATAGTGGGTTATATCCAGGCGCTTGCGGCTTCTTCGCCCAATACCATGAAGGTTGAAAAGTATGGCGCAACTAATGAAAACCGTCCGTTGATGCTGGCCTATATTGCCTCGGCGCAAAATATGGCGAGGCTCGAAGATATCCGCAAAAGCAACCTGGCCCAAACCGGTGCCGGTGGAAACATTTTGGCTGATCAACCTGCCGTTGTTTGGCTAAGCTACAATGTGCATGGAAACGAGGCAAGCAGCAGCCAGGCTGTGTTGCTGATGGCGCATTTTTTATTGACCGACCCCAAAGCGCAGGAATGGCTGAAAAATACAGTTGTCATCATTGATCCGTGTATGAACCCCGACGGGTATTCGCGCTATGCCAACTGGTACCATACCATGGTGGGCAACACTATGAACCCAGATCCGCAAAGCCGCGAGCACCGCGAACCCTGGCCGGGCGGGCGTACCAACCATTACAATTTCGACCTGAACCGCGACTGGGCCTGGCAAACACAG
>CAYUGH010000145.1:0-6234 GCA_964444195.1 uncultured Chitinophagaceae bacterium | reverse complement strand
TATGAGCAGGGTGGCATTGGCGCAGGGTTGGGTATTATCAATGAGGATGGCGATACGCTTACCCTGCGCGACAGGGCGATGCACCATTTTACCACCGGTATCAGCACGGTAGAAATTGCTTCGTTAAACGCCGCTGAACTCCTGAAAAACTTTAAAGCATTTTTCGACAATGTAAATGCTAATGGTTCGGGCGATTACAAAACCTATGTGGTAAAAGCGCAGGGCAGCAACAATTTCCGCCAGGTGCAGCAACTGCTCGACCTGAACGGAATTAAATATACTTTCAGCGATGGTGGAAGCGGTTCCGGGTTTAGCTACCAAACCGGGAAGACGGACAAATTTAACCTTGACAAAGGCGACCTGCTGGTAAGCGCCATGCAGCCAAAAGGCGTGATGGCAAGGGTTTTGTTTGAAGCAAATCCCAAACTGAGCGATAGCGCCACGTACGATATTACGGCATGGAGTATTCCTCATGCCTATGGGCTGAATGCTTTTGCCGTGAAGGAAAAGATTTCGGGTACAGAGGCGGCTGCGGCTCCTGTAGGACCAGCGCCGGTACCTGATCCAAATGCTTATGGTTACCTGGCAAAATGGAAAAATATGGATGATGCCCGCTTTTTGGCCGATTGTTTGAAAAAAGGGATCAAGGCAAGGATTGCTGAACTTCCATTTGAATCGAAGGGTAAAAAATACGACCGTGGCACGCTGATTTTTGTAAAAACAAGCAACGAAAAAGTACCAGGTCTGTGGAATACGCTTTTTGAGGTTGCGGCGAAGCATAAAGTTACACTTGAGCCGATAGGCTCGGGTTTTATGGATAAGGGCTCCGATTTTGGCAGCCCCGATGTAAAAAGCCTGCGCGCCGTAAAGGTGGCCATGCTTACGGGTGAAGGCGTATCATCCTTAACTGCTGGAGCCACCTGGCATTTTTTCGACCGCGACCTGCAATACCCGGTTACGCTAATTAACCTGCGCGATGCCGGAAACGTGAACTGGAGCCGCTTTGATGTGGTGGTATTGCCCGAAGGCAATTATGGTAATTTGCTCACCAAAGAGGGAGCGCTGCGCAAATGGGTGGAACAGGGCGGTTTCCTTATTGGGCTCGAAGGGGTTGTGGATCAATTTGCTTCCAATGAATGGGGTATTAAAGAAAGACAGCCTGCTGAATCGAAGCCAGCCAATTACGACCTGGTAAAAACCTATGCCAACCGCGAACGCGATGGGCTGAAGGAATTTAACCCGGGGAGCATTTATAAGCTGGAAATGGACACGACCCATCCCCTGGCTTTTGGTTATCCCAAAACCTATTTTACGCTGAAAGGCGATACCAAAGTGTACGACTTTGCATCGAAAGGGTGGAATGTAGGGGTGATGAAAAAAGATGCGCAGGTGGCAGGGTTCATAGGGTCGAAAGCGTTGGAAAATATGAAGGATGGTGTGATATTCGGTGAATTGCCCGTTGGCCGCGGCAGCGCCATCTTTTTTGTAGATGATATTATGTTCCGCAATTTTTGGCAAAACGGGAAACTGATGATGGCCAATGCCGTATTTTTTATAGGGCAGGGCAGGGGTTTTCGTTTATAAGGTAGCAAAGGATTTTACAAAAATTGGCTTCAAATAAGCCATGCAGTCCCCGGTAGCGTGCCGGGGATTGTTTTTAATATGAATGGTACGGTTGCCGGGGTTAAAAAGCTATTTTCGCCCACATTTTTTAATGTTATTATGTATAAACGAATTGCAATATTAGCGGGAATTATTTTTACAGGAATGGCCGGGGCCATCGCTCAACCGCAGGCCTCGCGTCCTTCCTCTGCCATTTTGCACGATATAAAAAAGCTGAATGTACTGGGTAGTGTGCTGTATATAGCCGCTCACCCCGATGACGAAAATACCCGTTTGCTTGCTTACCTCGCCAATGGGCGGCAATATCGTACCGCCTACCTTAGCCTTACGCGTGGCGATGGTGGTCAGAACCTGATTGGTGATGAACAGGGAATTGAACTCGGCCTTATCCGTACCAACGAACTGATGGCAGCCCGCCGCGTAGATGGCGCTGAACAATTTTTTAGTCGCGCGTATGATTTTGGGTTCAGCAAATCTTCCGAAGAAACTTTCCGTAAATGGGACCATGAAAAGGTTTTAAGCGATGTGGTTTGGATCATCAGGAAATATCAGCCCGATGTAATTGTGGCGCGGTTTCCGGAGGACAGCCGGGCAGGGCATGGCCATCATGCCGCTTCGGGTATTTTGGCGCGTGAGGCTTTTGATGCAGCCGCCGATCCCAACCGTTTCC
This sequence comes from uncultured Chitinophagaceae bacterium, assembly GCA_964444195.1. GTDB lineage: Bacteria > Bacteroidota > Bacteroidia > Chitinophagales > Chitinophagaceae > Phnomibacter. The sequence continues at coordinate 3,941 of CAYUGH010000145.1, read as the reverse complement.
CCGATCATTTTAAGTATGGAGTAAAGCCCTGGCAGGCCAAGCGCATGCTTTGGAACACTTTTAATTTCGGAGGAAATAACACGATCGACAGTACCCAATTTACCCTTGATGCGGGTGGATACGATCCTCTTACCGGTCTTAGCTATGGCGAGGTAGCGGGTGAAAGCCGCAGCCAGCACAAGAGCCAGGGTTTTGGAGTTCCGCGCAGCCGTGGCGTGCAAAAGGAATTTTTCACTACGCTTAAAGGCGATAAACCCACCACCGACCTGCTTGATGGAGTGGATATCAGTTGGAACCGATTACCCCTGAGGTTTTCAACCGCCAATGAAAAAAATAGCTGGGTTCAATCGGTAACTGCTATGGTGGAAACCATTACCAAAAGCTTTTCGTCTGAACAACCATATTTGGCTGTGCCTTCGCTCATCCGGCTGCACAAAGCCATTAAGGACGATGCGCTGGCAGGTAACTGGTGCGCCAAAAAACTGGAGGAAATTGAAAAGTTGATCATGGAATGCGTAGGATTATATGCTGAAGCTATTGTGCCTGCACAGTTTATTCCCGAAAAGGATAATTTCAAAGTGACGCTGAATATGATCAACCGCAGCCCTGTAAAGGTTCGGGCGCTTAATTACAGGGTAAACGGTTCTAAGATTGATTGGAATATTGATCTGCCATTTAACCAAAATCAACAACGGATCGATACGGTTTCATTTCCTTACACTTTTATTGAGTCGGAACCCTATTGGCTAAAAAATGGATTTGAAGGAGAATTATTTGCCACCGGCGACCAAACACTGATTGGAAAACCTTTGAACGATCCGCTTCATACTACTATTGAGCTGAATGTGGATGATTATACATTTGAGATCACCAGGCCCATCCAGTACAAATTTACCGATCCGGTAAAAGGTGAAATGTACCAGCCTTCCTTTATTACGCCCAGGCATTTGGTGTACAGCAACAATGATATCGTACTGTTTAAAAAAGGACAAAATGACAGCGCCCGGATACACGTATATGTTTCGAGTTGGGAAAAGCAGGAAGGAAAAGCAGCGGCTATTACCCTTAAGTCGGAAAACTTTGTTCAGGTACAGTCAGACCGCGCCTTTCAGTCGGTTTCAAACGGGCTGAAGAGCTATGAATTTAAAGTAGGCAATTACCTCGCCAACTCCAAAAAGGAGAAGGATGATCTGGAAATTATTTTCACGCTGGATAACAATATTTATACCAATGCCCAACGAACCATTTCTTATGATCATATCCCTACATTGCGGCATTATTACCAGGACAGGATCAAGGTACTGAATATTGATTTGAAGCTTGCAGGCAAAAGGGTTGGTTATATTGAAGGCGCAGGCGATAGGGTAGCGGCTTGTTTGGAAGCAATGGGTTATACGGTTGAAATACTGAAGGAAGAAGACCTGACCGATGCCATTCTCAAACGGTTTGATGCAGTGGTAACCGGAGTACGTGCCTATAATGTGCATGAATTCCTAACCCGCAGGTATGATGCATTGATGCGGTTTGTACAGAATGGAGGCAACCTGGTTGTACAATACAACACGAGCAGCAATATCGGACCTATTAAGGCCAAAATGAGCCCTTACGAAATAACGATTGGCCGTACAAGGGTAACAGATGAAGCATCTCCGGTTCGCTTTGCCCTGCCCGATCACCCGGTGTTTAATACACCAAACAAGATAACCGAAAGGGATTTTGATGGTTGGATACAGGAACGCAGCATTTACCATGGAACCCAGTATGATAAGGCATTTGCAGCGCCATTGGGGTTGAAAGATTTTGGTGAAAATGAAGAAACGGGCAGCCTGCTGATTGCTCCTTATGGCAAAGGGAATTTTGTGTACACCGGCATCGTGTTTTTCAGGGAATTACCCGCCGCAGTGCCCGGCGCTTACCGGTTGATGGCAAATTTGATTGGATTGCCAGCTAATAAATAGGGGGTGCTCAATTGTGCTGGCTAATCGTTACCTGATGGATGTTATTAAATAGAATAGTTCTGATTGGATTGTGAACAAACCTGTGATTCATAGATCAGGTCCGATAATTAAGTCTATCAGTCTTTGAGTTTGATCAGCCATAAAAAGCGGGATATTCAATAACCCATCGCGGTATTGAAGATTTTTTAAAGAATACCGGATGCGGATGGTTGGATTGAACTGCTGGTAATAAACAGCCAGGCTTTTGCTCTGTACATTTTCATCAGCTTTTACTTCGCACGGTATTATCATATTCCGGTATTGTATTACAAAGTCAACTTCAGCCTTCCCTTCCGAAGTCCAGTACCGGGGCAAAACCTCAAATTGATTAAAAAGACTTTGTAAAACGTAATTTTCTGCGAATGCACCTTTAAACTCTGTAAATAGCCGGGTTTTTTGAGTAAATGTATCTGCTCCAATTTGTGCCAGTTGCCGTAAAACCCCAATATCATGAAGATATATTTTAAAAGCAGAAAGATCATCGTATGCAGATAATGGTAAGAATGGTTTTTTGCAATGATAAACCCTATGGATGAGCCCTGCCTGCGAAAGCCATTGCAAGGCATCTTCATATTCCCTTGCCCTTGCCCCGGGTTTGACAACCTGGTACAAGAATTTTCGGTTCTCTTTGGCTAATTGTGCTGGAATGGATTTCCAAACATGGTCAATCTTTGCGATGTCTTTCGGAGCAGCATGTTTTACAAAATCCAGCGTATAAGCAGTTAAAATATCATTTAGTATCTCATTGGTTTGCTGGATGCTTGCCGAAGTAATAAGATGCGATGCAGCTTCGGGCATGCCTCCGCTGATAAAATATTGATAAAAGATCTCAAGTATGGGATTGAATAAAATATCAGGCAGAGGTTCTGTTGCTTCAATTTGGGTTAGGAAATTATAAAGAGCCACATTGGCCTTTTCCAAATATTCAGAAAATGTTATTGGGTTTACCTGCAGAAAATTTACTTTTCCAACCGGAAAGCCGCCCTTTCGTCCGAGTATTATTCCTAAAAGCGAACCGGCTGCTGCAATCGCATATTCCGGCACTTTTTCATAAAAATATTTGAGGCTATTGAGTGCTTCACCACTTTCCTGTACTTCATCGAAAATAATTAATGTTTTTCCTGGTTCTATCTTCCTGCCATGAATAATGCTGAGGTTTTGTATAAGCCGTTCAGGGTCCTTTGTATTTTGAAAAAGCTGTTTAAGTTCGACTTTTTCTTCAAAATTAAAAATGGCGTAATCTTCAAATGCCTCTTTGCCCAACCAGGTAAGCAATTCTGTTTTTCCAACCTGCCTCGCGCCCTGAAGGATTAGAGGCTTCCTGTTTTCTTTATTTTTCCAGGTTAGCAGCTTAGTTTCAGTATGTCGTTTAAATTTCAAGTATTTTTGATTTTGTGCAAAATTCACAAAAGTGGAACCACATTTGTGCAAATGTACTCATTTTGTTGATATTTGCCCTTTTCAAACCATATATTTGCGCACTTCAATATTTAGCAGAAAAATACTTGTGATGTTTAATTTAACCCGCAGTCAATGGCAGTTGCTTGGGGCGCTGGTTGTTGGCTTGGTATTGGGCAAAATTTTAAAGAATTTTAAGGTAGGCTTTGCCATAGCTTTGGTTCTCGGTTTATTGTTTGCCGTAAATATTAAAAAGAAAAGATGAACAAGGAACCTTCCGCAGTTTACTGGAAAACCTGGTATTTATTGGTACTGGGTTTCCTGGTTTCCCAAATTCTATTTTTTTCCTGGCTCACAAATTCTTTTTCGTGAAATGGAAGGCGGACAATCAGGCAGTTGACCAAAATGCATTTGGCAATCTGCATCTAAAATATTCAATCTAAAATATGCAGTATTAAATGGCAGCCATTGACTGGATTGTATTGGTGATAACGCTTTCCGGGATCATTACCTATGGGTTGTACCAAAGCAAACACAACAAAAATC
>CAYUGH010000144.1:0-7820 GCA_964444195.1 uncultured Chitinophagaceae bacterium | reverse complement strand
TAATCCTGAGCAACGCTTACTAATTTTTTCTCCTACCTGCACTTTTGCTTCAATGAAGCTTCTTTCCGGGTGTGGGTGAAAGTCCTTCGGTGTGCGTGTTGCCAGCAAGGGTGTGGGAAGTGTGGGTGTGACTCGGGAAAAAAAGGTCGGCTGTCTACCCGTCGGCGGGATAAAAAAACACACGCCAGGCCTGGGCGCATCCCTGCCTATTCCATTCCGTGCCTCCATTGCATAGGCAGCCAAGCGCCCGCCCTTTGGGTATTCCGCTTCGCTCCATAGCCTGTCATGGTTTTTCCCCGCCTTTGGTCGCAGCCGTCCGGCCCTGTAGTCGGTCATGGCACAGCCCTCCTGCACTCCCTTTGCTTCACTCCGTTCCGACGGCTTCATTCATTTCGTGCGCCTTGCTTCGCTTCAGCACAACTCATTCATTCGCCACTACACTACGTTCCGCATCCGGTTCGCTTAGTCGTGCCCTGCCATGCCCGCAGGGCCTCCTCATAGTACATGGGCGCCACCCGGCTGGCCCACTGCGGCTTCGGCTGCGTTTTTGATTGCCTGCTGTAGTAACACATATTATCGCCGCCCATTGGTTACAGGTATTCACCATGGCCTCTTAGCGAGTTCCACATCCAACGCATTGCTATGCATGTCGATATTCAATGCCAGGCCAGCTTTGTCAATAGAAGAGTTAATATCAAAAGCCGGTGACAAGCGCCAGCCTTCCCGCGTTAAAACAAAACCATGATTCCGCAAATGGTCATCGGTATTGGAAATCAGGATATTAAACAACATTCGCCGCCATAATTGATGCAAGTCTTCGGTGATATGGATTCCTGAAAACTGTATAAATTCTACTATGTCGAGGTAAGAGGGCTGCTCATTTCTTATCAATTCTTCATTTTTCCCTGTCATAGTCATTGCTGAGGCAAAATGAATACGCTCCCCCATGTTCCTGTCGAAACGTTTGGTAAAAAACGTATGATGCTTTCCAGCAACTTTTTCCAGCCGGCAGTCGGCCATTTCAATTCCGGCTTCAATTGCCAACCTGTAAGCCAGGTATTCCCAGGCGCCTTTATCAATAGTATCGTTCCCGGAAGGAAATTTTGCAATCCAGGGATGCCCATCCTCATCGAGGACATTGGCTTTGGGCCTTGCCCCACCCAACGAGGAACCGGGAGCCATCAGCATGGCAAGCCATTTTCGTACTTCATCAGTGTCTTCATTCGATTCTATAATTTCAGCTCCATGCAGCAATTCACGTATGCTTGTCCAGGGCGGGGTGGGCGAAACCGGGTCGTTATCCAGGAAATCCCCTGCCGGACCTTTTTTAAATCGCAAAGCGCCCATCCTGCCCAGATCGTGAACACCTAATAAATAATCAATATCGTACAGGGTTTGTGCAGGTTTGCCTTGTTCCCGGGCAATCATAGCGGCACGGCGTTTCATAAGTGTGCGTCCCCAGGTATCAGGCATAGAATCGAGAAATACGCCAAAGTTTTCTTTTCCATTGGGGTATTGCTGACCGCCATACCATACAATGTCCGGATCAAGCAGCAATTGTTCCTTTGATGCAATCCAATCTTCATCATAAGAAAAACTAAATACTTTCCTGCCTTTGGCCTGCTGCGCAGCCAAAATGCCGATGCATTTAGGCTCGTTCATGTCTTTCCAATGTGCATATATCCATATATCTGTTCTGTCTGCCATCAGCCAATCTTTCCAACCAGTTTTAAATCCTGTAGTTTTCTTCCAAATTCATCATCAGCAGCCAACTTTAAGAAATCGTCCTGCAAGCCCAATACCCGCAGCACATTGAAATATGCGCCAAGCGAAACGCTGGAATTGCCTTTTTCAATATGGTACAAGGTGGTACGATCAATACCTGCCCGTTCGGATACCTGGATGGTGGTCAGGTTACGTCGTTTACGGGCCAGCTTGATATTTTCTCCCATTTTTTCCAATACCTTTTGAAACTTTGGAAGTAGCGTTTGTTTTTTTGGTTGCACTATTCTGTTGTTTAATATCCACAAAATTAATAAAATTGTTGAAAATAAACAACAAAATATCAAGTCAATAAAGGATCCAATATCAAGTCAATATCGTTTCGAGGTACGTACCCGATTGTGAAGACCTTAGAACAGAAAATATGGCATTAAGCATAGGTATGGCAGCAGCTATAGCCGAAAGGAATTCAAAAATAGAGGCATAAGCCTGTTTTGGGGGCTATCGGATATTTTTCGAATATTGGTTGAAAAAATATTAATTAAAAATGAAAAAAAGGACTACTGACCCTGAAGTAGAATTTGTAAAACCCTTTGGGCATCTTTTTAATTATGTACATTTAACCACAAATTGATTCGCATGAAATCCAACCAAATTATAGCTTTCCTATTCTCCCTGGTATTTTTTACGGGGCTTTCAGCGCAAAAAATTATAATGAAGATTAATGGAATAACTCCTAACGATGGAGAACCCATAAAAGCGCTTGAATTTAAAATGGATGCCGAATCAAGCTGGATACAAGGAGGCGGACTATCGGTGGGTAAACCTATTCCGGGAAATTTATTGATAAAGAAGGATATTGATTCATCCACTGCTGAATTCTTCAAAAGAATGGCTCAGGGTAAAGGCTTCGCTGAAATTTCATTTGAATATATAAAGGCTGGCAGTAAGCCTGATAAAACCTATATAATAACAATCTATGAAGCATTTTTAACCCAACTGCAATGGTTAACCCCTGAGTGCCCGGGATGCCTGAACCTCGAACACCAGGTGGGTTTTGTTTTCAAAAAGATCAGGATGGATGACCCGATCATCAAAAAGATGGTCACCTGGGATATTAGTGCAGCCAAAGTAGATTGATCCGGAATCGTAGCTACATGGCATAATCCCTGAAATAAACAGGCATCACAAGGAGAACTAAACAAAAACATCATTGAAAAGAACCATTGTTTTTATTTTTTGCTGGTTTGGCTTTTTACACGCTGGCGCACAGATTGGCCAAACCAATCTTGCCAAAACCCATGTGGGCAAAATGTATATTCAGCCAAAATGGATTGGCTTAAGCCAGCTTCCCAAATGTAATAAGCAGCCTGCCTGCGGCGCCAACCCAGGATGCCCGGTGTACACCTTTACCGGCAAAGGCGATTGGAACCTTCCTGCTAACTGGGAAGGAGAACAAATGCCTCCGATAAAGCTGCCCGGTTGCTACATAATTGTAATTAAGCCTCTTGGCAACTACCCCTGTATTTTACCTACTCCTCAATATTTATTGCCCGGAAGCTCTTTTTTGGTGGAACCGGGCAAGCATATCATTATCCCGGGGAGTGTCAGCCAAAATAAATAAGCATGTTTTTCAACCGGTTTGTGAGAAAATGCAATTAGTTTGCAGAAATTGCCGGAACAACAAACAATGATCAGCACAAAGAATATTTCGTACCAATATGCAGGTGGAAAAGCGCTGAAATACCCCGATTTGGCGGTAGAAGGGGGTAATGCCCTGCTCATTCATGGTAAATCGGGCTGTGGCAAAACCACCCTCCTCCAAATGCTCGGTGGCTTGCAGCGCCCGCAAATGGGCAATATTTTCATCCATGGAAAGGATATTACCACGCTGAAGGATAAAGCGCTTGACCGTTTCAGGGGTCAGCATATCGGGTTTATTTTCCAGCGTTCTTATTTTGTGCAATCGCTTACCGTAAAGGACAATATTTTTCTGGCCCCATACCTCGCGGGTAAGCATAAGGATGAAAAAAGATTGCATGCGCTGGCACAATCGCTGGGTATCGACCATTTGCTGAATAAGCTACCCTCCCTGCTAAGCCAGGGCGAACAGCAAAGGGTTACCATTGCCCGCGCCATCATTCATCACCCCGACCTGGTATTGGCCGACGAGCCCACCAGCAGCCTCGATGACGACAATACCGCCAGGGTAGCAGGGTTGCTGAAACAGCTTTGCAGCGAAAACGGCGCTGCGCTCGTGGTAGTTACCCACGATGACAGGTTGAAAAACCTGATTTCCAACCAAATTACGCTTGCGCCATGATGCTGAAAATAATATACCGCAACCTGGTGCATAAGCCGCTGAATGGCCTGTTAAGTCTTGCCCTGCTTACACTAAGTGTAGCCATCATTAGCTTGCTGATGGTAGCAGGCAGCCAGGTGAGCGAAAAATTAGACAAGGACCTGCAGGGTATTGATATGGTGGTGGGCGCCAAGGGCAGCCCGCTGCAATTGGTATTGTCGGCAGTGTACCATGTAGATGCCCCAACCGGCAACATTTCAAAAAAAGAAGCCGATAAGCTGGCACGCAACCCAATGGTTGAACGCGCTATTCCCCTGTCGTACGGTGATTCATATAAGGGTTACAGGATATTGGGAACCACGCCCGAATACCTTGCATTGTACAATGCAGGCCTTGAGCAGGGTGAAATTTTTTCCGCCTCCATGCAAGTGGTGGCAGGCGCCAAAGCAGCGCAAAGGTTAGGGCTAAAGCCGGGGGATGAATTTTTAAGCACGCACGGCGAAGATTCAAAGGGGCAGGTTCATGAAGAGACGGCCTATAAAATTACCGGGGTGTTAAAGCCATCCGGAACTGTGGTGGATCAGTTATTACTCACCAGCACCGAAAGTGTTTGGGATATGCATGATGAAGAGCATGGTGCACCGGAACCAGCCAAACTGCCGGCATCCTTACACCCTTCAGAAGACCGGCACCATCCCGAAGAACCTGAAGAGGACCGGCAGATAACAGCGCTGCTTATAAAATTCCGCAGCCCCATGGGTATTATGATGCTGCCCCGTATGATAAATGAGGATACCAAAATGCAGGCCGCGGTACCTGCGCTTGAAATTAACCGGCTGGTAAACCTGATGGGGATAGGGATTACCACGCTTGAAGGAATAGCATTGGCCATTATGCTGATCGCCGGGTTAAGTGTATTTGTTTCACTGTTCAACCGGCTGAAGGAACGGCAGTTTGAACATGCGCTCATGCGCAGCATGGGTACCTCGAGAAGTGTAATTTTCATGCTATTGCTGGCAGAAGGGCTTTTGCTATCGCTGGTGGGCTTTTTTACAGGCATTGCCCTTTGCCGGTTTGGTTTAATGCTGCTGAACGATATGGCCGCCTCCGATTTTAAGTTTTCATTTTCTTACCATTGGGTAGCGGAGGAATGGTGGTTATTCGGCGTCACGATATTAATCGGTATTTTTGCGGCAGCTATCCCGGCTGCTAAAGCTTACCGGCTGAATATTGCTAAAACATTAACCGATGGGTAAGAAATTTTTTACAGGATTGATTTGTGTGGCGTTTTTGTCATTTGCCCCGGCAGGCGGCCCTTTTTTACCCTGGAGCAAGCTGGAAAATGTTGAATTCGTTGAAAAATGGGTGAAGGATGTGGAAAGCTATATGCTGTTCCCCAAATTTCCCGATGACCTGAAAAAGCTGGACGGCAAACCCGTAACCGTGGAAGGTTATGTAGTTCCGGTTGATAAAACAGGTTCCTCTGTTGCGCTCTCCGCCAATCCCTACGCTGCTTGCTTTTTCTGCGGAAAAGCCGGCCCTGCCAGTGTAATGACGGTAAAACTGAAGGTAAAAAACCCTAAATACAAAATTGACGATTACGTAAAGTTCACCGGCAACCTGCGGCTGAACGACGACGATATCAAGGAGTTTTACTACATACTCGAGCAGGCTTCGGAAACGAAGTGATTTTTGGTTGACTGGTTGACTGGTTAACTGGTTAACTGGTTGACTGGTTAACTGGTTGACTGGTTAACTGGTCAACTTTTCAACCCGTCAACTTATCAACCCGTCAACTTATCAACCCGTCAACTTATCAACCCGTCAACTCGTCAACTTATCAACTTATCAACTCGTCAACTTATCAACTTATCAACCCGTCAACCCGTCAACTTATCACCCCATCCCCCCACATTTTTTTCTTTTTTATAACAATTTTTCACATATTTACGGTTCCATTCCTGCTTCAGTTGCATCCTTACCTGTAACTGAGGGTGGCGAAGCCGTTCACACTATTTAAGATTTATTATTTGATATTTAATATTTTGATGACACCTGCCCTGGCACTTTATAGAACCTAATACTTCCCAAATTCCAAATCCCAAATCCCAAATTCCAAATCCCAAATCCCAAATCCCAAATTCCAAATTCCCAATCCCATCCATTCACTATTCACTATTCACTACTCACCTTTCACTTAACTATCCCCCAAGCCCCCTATGTTCTCTACTCCCATCATTCACCATAACCAACAGCGTATAAGGATAGATATGCCCAATACCCCCGAAAACAATCAAAAAATAAGGAATATACCCGGGCGAACCTTTAGCGGAAGCCTGGGATGCTGGCATGTACCCGATAACGAAACTTCGTACCGGATGCTCAGGCAATTGTTTGGCGACCAACTGATTGAAAAGAAAAGTGGTGAAAACCCGGCGGGAAAGATGGAAGCCGGTACCGAAACGCCTGAACAAAAGCAGAAGGAACCCGGCACAACGGGAACCGGAAGCGTTCGTTTGGTAGTGGACGAAAAATGGATCAGGGTGTATTTAGCAGGAAACCCCGATGATATTAAATATTTAAAGCAAATAAGGTATTGCCATTGGAATGCAAAGGAAAGGGCATGGGTGGCCCCGCGGTTTGGCAAAAACCTGGCGCCATTGAGGCAATTTTTTGAAGACCGGATAAGCGCCTTTGAGGTAAAGGAAAATGCCGCGCAGGGGCAAACAGGCGCAGAAAGCGGGAACCGTCCGCGGCCCGCGGGAATTGTTTTCCCGGTAAACGAGCCATTTCTCCGGCAGGCGGAGGAGCAAATGATATTAAAAGGGATGAGCAAGGCCACCCGGAGAACCTACCTGAATGAACTTGGGCGTTTTTTGGCCGATATAAAACAGGTGCCTGCAACTGATTTTACCCATGAACGGTTGCGGAAATATCTTGCCTGGTGCTTAGATGAAATAGGGCTGAGTGAAAACACGATACATAGCCGGATGAATGCAATGAAGTTTTTTTACGAGCAGGTGCTGAAGCGGGAAAAGCTGTTTTATGAGATACCGAGACCGAAAAAGCCCTTTTTATTGCCCAAATTGCTGAACGAAGACGAGCTTGGAAGGCTGTTTGAGGCGCTCGAAAACAAAAAGCATAAGGCCATATTGTTTACTGTGTACAGTTCGGGGCTTAGGGTAAGCGAGGTAGTGAACCTGAAAATTGCGGATATTGACAGTGGCCGGATGCAAATACATATACGCGGCGCTAAAGGTAAAAAGGACCGTTATGTAAACTTAAGCCCCTTGCTGCTTGATATTTTGCGGGAATATATAAAAGCCAATCAACCCAAACCAAAGGAGTACTTGTTTGAATCGGAGCAAACCGGAACGGCCTACCCCACCCGTACTGTACAGCAAATTTTTGCCAATGCCAAAGCAAAAGCCCGGATACTGAAAGAAGTGGGCATCCACAGCCTCCGTCATAGTTTTGCCACTCACCTGCTTGATAAAGGAACCGATATCCGCTACATAAAGGAACTTTTGGGTCATTTTAATATTAAGACCACCGAGCGGTACCTGCATGTAAGCAAGCAGCAATTGGTAAATATTGAGAGCCCGCTCGATGACTTGTTTAAAAAAGGAAAAATCAACCTGGAAAAAGATGCCTCAAAGAAAAAATAGATATATTTGAAAATTGTATTGACGCTATGACAATACAAAATGTATAACTGTAAGGCAATGAAAATCAATGGCTAAATTTTTAGGCTTGTCTAAAAATCGGCCATCTAATAACAGCAAGCGACGCGTTG
>CAYUGH010000143.1:0-7947 GCA_964444195.1 uncultured Chitinophagaceae bacterium | reverse complement strand
ATGGTAATGGGTGATTATACCAAAACGGCCATCAATACTTCCATCAATTCAGGCACTACCATTGGGGTGGGATGCAGTATCCATCATTCAGGGCTAACAGGCAAAGTCGTCCCATCTTTTACCTGGGGTTTGGGCGGGCGGTATGAATTTCAGAAATTGAAAAGGGACATTGAAAGCTGGATGGCCTTTAAGCATGAAACCGCTGATAACGATTGGTGGCGACCTTTACACGAATTGTATGTATCTATGCCCCATCTGTATGACGAAAATCATGACTGATATGAAGAGAATGACGCTACTTTGCATAATCAAAAGTCAGACTTACAATTAATCATAGCAATTTTTAAAACCATGAGAAAAATAATAGCAGCGGCGAATTGGAAAATGAATATTACTTATCCTCAGGCAGAAGCGCTGATTGATGACATTTTGCAACAAGGGCATTATTTGAATTCACACAGGAAAGTGATTTTCGGGGTGCCTTTTCCCTACCTGAAAATGGCGCAGGACAAGGTTCACCACGACGATCATTACCATATTGCGGCGCAAAACATGCACCATGAAAAAAATGGCGCTTATACGGGTGAGATCAGCGCTGAAATGCTGCACGCCATTGGAGTTGAATACGTAATTATCGGGCACAGCGAACGCCGTTTGCATTTTAATGAAACCAATGAAATTCTTACTAAAAAGGTTGACCTCGCGCTTGAATATGAGATCAAACCGATTTTTTGCTGCGGCGAACCTCTTGAAGTGAGAGAGGCCAATGAGCAAAACGCCTACGTTCAAAAGCAGCTTGAGGAAAGCCTTTTCCATTTATCAGCCTCGCAAATGAGGAACTTTGTAATTGCTTACGAACCCATTTGGGCTATAGGTACCGGCAAAACCGCTTCGGATGAACAGGCACAGGAAATGCATGCTTTTATCCGTAATGAGATTGCTTCAAAATACGGGTCTGATGTGGCCACCTCCGTTTCCATTTTATATGGCGGCAGTGTAAAGGCAAGTAATGCAAAGAGTATTTTTTCGAAACACGATGTTGACGGTGGCTTAGTGGGTGGTGCAAGCCTTATAGCCGCTGATTTCGGCGTAATAATAGATAGCCTGAAAAAAGACATAGTGGTTTAGCGTTTTTAAAATCCTTCATGAATTTTTGCAAAAGCAGCTTTTGGGCTCAACCCCAATGGCTGCTTTTCTTTTTTTGCAGGAATGGCAAGAGTTAGTTAATTAAGTTGACTGTTTAACTTGTCAACTCATCAACCCATCAACTATTTATTAGCATGCTCTGCACGCCGCAGACGGTCATTTACAGCAGCGCCAAGTCCTTTTTCAGGAAGAAGGCTCGCCAGTATCATTTCAGCCCCGCTGTTATCTGCCTCACGCATAATGGAAAATAAATTGCGGGCGGCTTCATCGGGGTTGGCGGTTGGTGAAAGGTTGAACCTTAGAAAGGCCGGGGTATTGGTTTCGGGCCCAAATTCTATCAAAGCAATTTTTTTACCGGGATAATTGTTTGCAAGGTTTTGCGGGTTCCCGGTAATAAGCGGTGTCCTGGTGGCATAATGGCTTTTTAATTGCCCGGGCGCCACCGGGTGATCCGAAGCATGGGTTTGGATGATCAACTTTTTGCCAATTACCTTTTCAATGGCTTCAGCCGAAACTCCTCCTTTCCTCCGAAGGATTACCTCATCCCCCTCAAAATCGAGAATGGTACTTTCAACCCCAACCATGCAAGGGCCCCCATCAAGGATATAGGGTGTAAAACCATTCAAACCCTGCATCACGTGTTCCGCCGTGGTTGGGCTTACGTATCCAAACCGGTTGGCGCTTGGGGCGGCCAGCGGAAAATCCAGTTCTTTCAAAAGGTTAAGGGTAAGCGGATGGTTGGGAATTCTGACGGCTACTTTATGATGCCCGGCTGTCACCAAATCCGGGATAATCGCTTTTTTTTCAAGCAAAAAAGTAACCGGGCCGGGTGAAAAACGGCGGGCGATCAAGCGGGCTGTGTGCGGTATTTTTTTTACAAAATTGCCAATGGCATCAGCATGATGGGTATGAATAATCAATGGATTGAAATGGGGGCGGTTTTTGGCCTTAAATATCTTTAGTACCGCTTCCTCACTAAGCGCATTACCGGCAAGCCCGTACACAGTTTCGGTAGGAATAGCCACTACTTCATCCTTCCTCAACCAATCAGCGGCTTCCTCCCACAATTTTCCGACCTGTGTTTCCATTTGCTTTAGGTTCTTGCCTCATTATCAGGGAGAGTGTTATTTTCGGCGCCCTGTTTCTATGCAAAGCAAGCCAAACGATAGCACAATACCAAACCAGGAACCTTTTCCAATGGTTTTGTGGCTGGCATCCTGGTATCCCTGCAAACTCGATGCATTCAATGGCGACTTTGTACAACGTGCGGCCCGTGCGCTTTCGCTGCGGATGCCCGTGCATGTTTTTTACCTGATGAAGGATGAAAACGGGCAGTTGACCCAAAGCCATCTCGAAGAAACCAGCCAAACCGGGCAACTGACCGAAACCAGGTTGTATTATCACCCCGTTAAAACCGGTATTCCGAAAGTAGATCAACTGATTTCGGCCTGGCAATACACAAGGCTTGGCCGTGCATGGTTGAAAAAATTCAGGGAAAAACAAACGCTCGGCAGACCCTGGATAGTGGAAGTGGGCGTTGCCATGCGGGCAGGTACCCTTGCGCTTTGGATGAAAAAGAAATGGGGGCAGCCCTACCTCGTTCAGGAACATTGGACAGGCTATTACCGCCACCTGATGCCGCCGGATATGCAAAGGGGGCCGCTTTTTTGGAAAATGACCAGGCGCATTCTTGAACAGGCCGATGCGCTTTTACCTGACAGCCGCCACCTGGGTGAATGGATCAATAAGGAATTTTTACCTGTTCCTTTTACGGAGATACCCAATACGGTGGATACCCGGATATTTAATTGTCAGAACCAGCATTCAACCACAGGTGTTTTCAGGTTTATTCACGTATCAACGCTTGGCTACCAAAAAAATACGGATGGGATCATCAGGGCTTTTCAGCGATTTGTAGATACTTATCCATTCGATCAGGTTGAGCTTGAAATTGTGGGACCGGGTTTTGAACCCCATCTTGCATTTGTTGAAACGCAACCACTCCTGAAAGAAAAAGTCCGTTTCACAGGCCCGGTACCCTATGAACAGGTTGCCGGCTATATGTGCAAGGCAAATGCGCTGGTATTGTTCAGCCGGTACGAAAACTTGCCCTGTGTAATGCTCGAAGCTTTTTGCTGCGGATTACCGGTAATTGCCACCAGGGTAGGAGGGATTGAGTACCATTTACCGGCAACCCATGGCATTTTGGTTGAAAGCGAAAATGAAGCCGAACTTTTCGCGGCTATTGAAACTCTTTATAACCGCTACCAAAACTTCAACCGGGCGGCCATTTCGGCTTCTGCAACAGCGCAGTATGGCATGGAAGCAATTGGCAATTTATACGAAAAGGTTTATTCTGAAATTTATCCCCATTTATTAGTCAAATCAGCGCATTTAGTGGGTTAAAATCCTTGCCCCTTAGCTGTATTTGGTTACCTTTGGCGCTCTCGCGAAAATGGATATGGAAGAACTGAACTTGCCGGAAGAAACGAACGATAATAACCGGATTATCAAGGTAAATATTGAAGAGCAGATGAAAACGGCCTACATTGATTATTCGATGTCGGTTATTGTAGGAAGGGCCCTGCCCGATGTGCGCGATGGCCTGAAGCCGGTTCACAGGAGGGTGCTTCATGCCATGAATGAGCTTGGTCTCGATTTTGGCAAGCCCTATAAAAAATCAGCCCGTATAGTTGGTGAAGTAATGGGCAAGTATCACCCGCATGGCGATAGTTCCATTTACGATACCATGGTACGTATGGCGCAGGATTGGACCATGCGTTATAAACTGGTAGATGGCCAGGGTAATTTTGGCAACCAGGATGGAGACCCGCCCGCTGCCATGCGTTATACCGAAGCCCGTTTTGAAAAGATTGCAGAAGCCCTTTTATCGGATATTGATAAAGATACCGTTGATTTTCAGCCGAATTTTGATGATAGCCTCGAAGAACCCTCTGTTTTGCCTTCCCGCATTCCAAACCTGTTGGTAAATGGTAGCAGTGGTATTGCTGTGGGTATGGCTACCAATATGCTTCCCCACAACCTGGGTGAAGTGGTGGATGGTTGCATTGCCTATATTGAAAACCGGGAAATTACCGCCGAGGAATTAATCAAATATGTGAAAGGACCTGACTTTCCAACAGCGGGTGTCATTCACGGATTTGATAGTGTAAAGCAGGGTTTCCTGACCGGAAGGGGCAGGGTAGTGCTCCGTGGAAAAGCGACAGTAGAAACCGATAAAAACGGTAAGGATAAGATCGTTATCCATGAGGTTCCCTACCAGGTAAACCGCGACATCCTGACCGATAAAATTGGTCAGTTGGTCAACGAGAAACTGATTGAAGGCATTTCAAACGTAAACAACGAATCGAATATGAAGGAGGGCACAAGGATTGTGCTCGACCTGAAACGGGACGCTGTTCCGCAGGTGATTATCAACCAGTTGTATAAATTAACTGAACTTCAAACTTCATACGGGATAAACAATGTGGCGCTGGTAAGAGGCAGGCCAAGAACCCTCAACCTCCGCGATCTGATCAGCGAGTTTGTAATTTTCAGGCATGAGGTTGTTGAACGCCGTACCAAATATGAGCTGCGTAAAGCAGAAGAACGCGCGCATATTTTGCTTGGTTACCTGATAGCGCTCGACCATCTTGATGAGGTTATTGCGCTTATCCGCGGTTCTGCCACACCCGATATGGCCCGCGAGGGTTTAATTACCAATTTCGGGATGTCGGAAATCCAGGCACGCGCCGTTCTTGAACTGCGTTTGCAAAGGCTTACCGGCATGGAGCGCGATAAGATCCGGGCTGAATATGACGAAATCCAGAAGACGATCCAATACCTGAACTCGATTTTGGCGGATGAAGGATTGCGATACAGCATTATTACGACCGAATTGAACGAGGTAAAAGAAAAATATGGCGATCCCCGCCGAACCGAGATCCAATACCTGGCCGATGAAATAAGCCTGGCCGACCTGATTGAGCAGGAAGATGTTGTAATTACTATTTCCCACCTGGGTTATATCAAAAGAACTTCAGCCTCCGAATTCCGCCAGCAGCGGCGGGGCGGCAGGGGAGCCAAGGCAAGCAAAACCCGCGTGGAAGATTATATTGAACACATGTTTGTGGCTAATACGCACCATACCATGCTATTTTTTACCGAAAAAGGCAGGCTGTTTTGGCTAAAAGTGTATGAAATTCCCGAAGGAGATAAAACCGGGAAGGGAAGGGCCATCCAGAATATGATGCAAATTCCGCAGGATGATAAGGTGCGCGCAATTATTGATATTACGAATCTTGCAGATAAAGAATTTGTTGAAAGCCATTATATAGTTCTTTGTACCAAGCAGGGCATCATCAAAAAAACCTTGCTGGAAGATTTCAGCCGTCCCCGTTCAACCGGGGTAAATGCCATCACCATTCTTGAGGGAGACCAGTTGATTGAAGCCAAACTGACCGATGGCAGCAGTGATATACTGGTGGCCATTAAAAGCGGGCGGGCTATCCGTTTCCCCGAAGAAAAAGTACGACCGACCGGGAGAGGCGCCATTGGGGTAATGGCCATTGAGGTAGATGATACAAACGACGAGGTGGTAGGCATGATTTGTGTAAATAAGCAGCAGGCTGAATCCCATACAGTGTTGGTGGTAAGCGAAAAGGGTTTTGGTAAAAAGACCCCGATTGACGAATACCGCATTACAAACCGTGGTGGAAAGGGGATTAAGACCATTAATGTGACCGAAAAAACCGGGCCATTGGTTGGAATGCTTGATATTGCCGAGGATGATGATTTGATGATCAGTTGCAAATCGGGGATTACTATCCGCACCAGTACCGGAAGCATAAGGGAAGCAGGGCGAAATACGCAGGGTGTAAAATTGATCAGGCTTGATGAAAATGATGAAATTGCGGCTATTACAAAGTTGGATAAAATTGAAGAAGGGCCTGATGACTTACCGGTGGGCGATGAAAATGCACCATTGGATGCTGCCGGAGATTTGGAAACCGGAGTACCTGGTATGGAAACCGAAGGTGATGCTGAGCCCGCCGAAGTACCTGAACAAGAATAAGATTGAATGTACATAAAGCCTGTAAAAATTTGATAACCAATTAAAAACGCCATGAAAAAATTTCTTTTCACTTGTACAATGGTCATAGCGGGTATAATTCTTGCTATCGGTCAAAAATATGATGAAGCTAAAAACCTGATGTTGCTTCAGCAATTTGATAAGGCCAAAGAGAATGTAGATAAAAACTGGAGCAACCCGAAATATACTGCCAAACCGGAAGCGTATATTCTGAAGTCAACCATTTACGCTACGCTTGGAAATGCTCCCGATAAGGGCGACCCCGGCAAAGCAATGGTAGATGAAAGCGAAAAGCTCTACCAGGAATACCTGAAACAGGACCCCAAAAAAGCTTTGATTGCTGATCCGGCTTATGCCAATACACCCATTATTTTGTATACCAATTACATAAACAGGGGTATTGCCGAATACAATAAAAAGGATTATAAAACAGCGCTCGATCTTTTTGAAAAGTCGCTTTACTACTCTGGCTTTTTAAATGAAAACAAAATTGCCACCATGCCCCTTGATACAACAGGGGAACTGCTTGCTGGCGCGGCCGCCCAAAATATTGGCGATTCTACACACGACCGGATTGCCATGAGGCACTACAAGAAATTGTCCGATGCTAACCTTGGTGATGGTTCCAAAGGTTCTATTACTAATATAAAAGTCGGAATGGCAAAATCAGAAGTAATAAAAATCTTAGGAACACCAACTAAAACAACAATAATTGATAGTGAATCTGGAAAGATTGAAAAATTATTTTTTAATGATTGTTATATTTCAATAAACTCGCAAGGTTTAGTCGAGACTATTATTTTTGATGAACAAAGCAAATGTTCTGTTGCGGATGACTATTTAACTATTTACCGATTTTTAGCAAGAAAAAGTTTTGATTTTGAGGATATAAATAGTTTTAATGAATATATGGCTAAGGGAAAGCAGAAATACCCATTTGAGGAATTTTTTACTTACGAGGAAGAAGATTTCCTGTTCAGTATTGAGAACCAGGATGAAAAGATCCGGCGGATAAAGCGGAAGCTTGAGGTTGACCCGAATAACTATAAGGTTCAGTCGGCTTATGGTGAATACATTTTTGATCAGCTTAATCCAAAGCAAACAGATGCCCCTTTACCGGCCAACAGCGAAGAACTGGAGAAAGAAATGGTAACAGCATTTGAGAAAGCAGCGGCTATTCAACCAGAAAGCCCCCTGGCTTTTATGAACCTTGCCAACCATTTTATGAATAAAAGTATCCGCACGCAAAACATGCTTGCCGATCATCAGAAAATGATGCGTGATAAGCAGAAGGCGAATACGCCTGAACCTGTGAAAGGTAAACCGGCCCCCAAAGCGCCCCCGGCAGATCCGGCTGATGTAGAGCAGAGAAAGGCTTTGACCACCAAGTATGAAGCTGAGATCGCAGCATCGGGCAAGTATTACGAAAGCGCCGCCAATATTTATGCCAAGGATACTGAACTGACCAATATGGAAAAGCAGAATTACCGCAATGCTGTAAGCTACCTGATTGATATTAATAAGGATCTGAAGAATGCCGCCATCCGCGATAAGAAAACTGCTGATGAAACTAAGTATGCAGCATTAGAGAAGAAATACATGGACTTGTATGCAGCTTTGAATAAGTAATTGAAACAGAAGGAGATAGTCCCGGATTAGGTTCCGGGATTATTTTTGAATATACTACTTAACATAATATAAATTATAGA
>CAYUGH010000142.1:4493-8381 GCA_964444195.1 uncultured Chitinophagaceae bacterium | reverse complement strand
TGCCTGAATTGATGGAAGTATTGATGGCCGTTTTGGTATAATCACCCATTACCATACCGGCTTTTTGGCCAATGGGAACAATGGTTTTCGACAAACCGCTCCACATGGAAATAATACCCGCATTGTTTTTTACATTGCTGCCGGTGGTTCCGGCGCCGAGATTACACCATTGCCCGATGATGCTGTCGCCCAAATAACCATGGTGGGCCTTATTGCTAAAATCGCCAAGAATGGAGTTTTTTATTTCGCCCCCTGCCGTGCATTTATACCCAATGGTTGTGCCCCCATACATTTGAGCGCCCATTTTTATCACTGCCCTTTCTCCAATAGCTACTGGCCCCCTGAATACGGAACCTTCCATTAAATTGGCGCGACTGCCAATATACACAGGGCCATCCTCCGTATTAAACATGCAACCCTGCACTTTGGCGCCCTCTGAAATAAATACCGGGTGGGACCCGAAAATGCGGTTAGCGTCATTATCCGGTAAAACAGCAGGTTTTTCTTTTATTAAGTTTATATCAGCGGTAATTTTTGCTGCATTTGTTTTTACCCAATCCATCGGGTGACAAATCCTTTCAACCGCCGTTTCAATCGGCTTGCCCTTCAAAAAAATTGGTAACGCGCCATAGTTGGGCGACTTATTTATATGGTACGCTATCATTCCATGTTCATCTTCAAGCATTTCGCCCATTGGCAATTCCATTATTTCATTGAAAAGGTTTTGGGTTGGAATGACCGATGCATCCACGCACAAGTAACCCGTATCGGGGGGTATTGGCTTCGCTAAAGAACCTTCCGACAATTCAAGAACCTGGAGATTACTCATGTACCCATAGCATTCCAGCCCGGTAAAAATACCGTGACGCACCGTGGAAATTGGCCTGGTAAGTGAAAATGGATATAACTGCGACTTACTGCGTGGGGTATCAAATAATACAATGGTCACCTGCGGAAAATTATGCCCTGCAAATTAGGCAAAATAAAAACGCCCCGAAACCGGGGCGTTTAAAAAATATTGATAAAGAATGCCTTAGGCTTTCTTGGCGTATTTCTTTTTGAACTTATCGATACGACCTGTAGTATCCAGCATGATGTTTTTACCGGTGTAAAAAGGATGGCTGGTATTTGAAATTTCCACCTTGATCAGGGGATATTCATTGCCGTCTTCAAACTGGATAGTTTCTTTGGAATGTGCAGTAGAACGGCTCAGAAAAGTAGTACCGTTACTCATGTCTTTAAATACAACCAGGCGATAGCTCTTAGGATGGATATTTTCTTTCATTTTACTTTTGAATTGTGCCCGACAGCGACCGGGCGATTTTTGTGGGCTGCAAAAGTAGATAAATCAGGTGTAAAAGCCAAAATATTCTTGTATTTACGCCACCGGCTAACTTTTCATATTTACATACTGCAGCGGGATACCAAAATTTCCCTGGCGGCAAAGCGCTATAACTTCCTGTAAATCATCTATTTTTTTACCCGTAACCCGTATAATATCATCCATTATGGCAGGTTGCACTTTCAGTCCTGCATCTTTAATGGCTTTTACTATTTTTTTGGCATCTTCCTGCTTCAGCCCATTGCGAACAGGTATTTCCAGCTTCCACACTTTGCCGCTTTGGTAGCCCTCTTTACCCAGGTCGTATATATTACCATCGAGGCCCTGCTTAATGCTGCGGCTGATGAGCACATCAATAATCTGCTGCATTTTCATGTCGCTGTCGGCCTCCATTTTAAGCACCAGCGTTTTTTTGTCGAGGTCAATTACCACATGACTTCCTTTAAAATCGAAGCGGTTGGTAATTTCCTTACGGGTTACATTCAGCGCATTATCCAGCGTTTGCAAATCAACTTTGGAAGCAATATCAAATGAGGCCATAAAATAAAACGGTTTTTGCAAATATAAGGTTCGCCAATTTTATAGCCATGATGAAACGTTTCGCTTTTTTAGCCCTAAAATGGGTTAAAAATCAACAGGCTCTCGAAGGATCACTTGCTTCAGCATCCCTGAATTCGTTAAAAATAGGCCTAAAAAACGTCCGGGATTTTTTGGCAAAGCCTTATCTCCTACATTTGGGCGCATGCAAAAAAAGTGGTGGTTTGGGGGAATGCTGTTTTTGGGGTTACCCCTCCTGTTTTGCTTGCTGTTTCAAATCACATCCTTTAGCCAAAATATTGAGGTGAAAGGGGTTATTTACGATATTTCGCAAAAGACCCCGCTTGAAGCTGTTACCGTAATGGCTAGCAATGGGGCCGGTACCATGACCGATGAATTTGGCCGGTATAAGATTTGGGTGCGGCCCACCGATTCTATTTATTTCAGCTACCAGGGCAAAGAAACGGCAAAGTACCCCGTGCTGAAAATGGAGGATTATACCCAATTCAACATGGCGCTTCATGTATATGTGCATGCGCTGCCCAATGTAATTGTGCGGCCGCCCAACTACCGCCAGGATTCCATCCAAAACCGGATGGACTATGCCAAATACTTCGGCTATACCAAACCCAATCCCCTCAAAAGCATTAATGTTGGCCCCACCGGTGTGGGTATGGACCCAAATGAGATCATTAATATGTTCCGGTTTAAGCGGAACAGATCGCTTGCCAGCCTCCAACGAAGACTTGTTGCTGAGGAAGAAGACAAGTATGTTGATTTCAGGTACAGTGCCAAATTTGTTACCGACCTGACCGGGCTGAGCGGCGAAGAACTTAAATATTTTATGCGCAAATACCGCCCGCCCTACGATTTTGTGTCGATTACCAATACCCTTGAATTAGGCTATTATATTCAGCAGTGCTATAAAAAGGAAAGAGGGCTTTTACCTCCGGGGGTGCCGATTTATGATTTGGGGCCGGTGATCAGGTAAATATCTTTTCTAAGAACAAATCAACGCGGGCAAAGTAATTTCTCATAAAGAAAGCCCACAGTTTCATTATTTCCCATCAGCTTGCGCATTTAAGGCCTTAAATGCAGCCTTTAAATCCCTGATCAGCGGATGGCTGTGGTGGAAAATAATTGAATTGTAAAGCATCATCCCACCTGCATTAGCTACACCATCTTCTTTTATCAAGCTCCCATCATTAAATGTATTGAACCAAATATCGAATTTACGCTTTCTTGCAAGATGCCTTTCATCCGTAGGATCACAAACATATACAGCAACATTTTCCAACCGTTCAAAAAAAGTATGCAGTATATTAGCAATTGTTGCGCCAATACGGTCGTCCTGTGGACCTATTTCAGAATTTCCAATTATCGCTTCAATATTTAAGGAATAAACAGGGCAATTCATCAGGGGATACTCTTTAAATAAATAGCTAAAGTCCAAAAAATAAACTTTGTACTCTATTCCCCGATCGGTTTCGAAGCTATACGAGAGGGAATCATTTTCCAGTAATGGATAAGGGCTTAACAAATTGAAACTTATCTTTTAAATCAGCAATTTTACCGCCATTTTTAAGATGGTTATGAATAGCAATTTTGTCTTCTAACATCTTTTTAAAGATGGAAGCTCCTCTGGAATCCTTGTTTTTTATTGCCTTTTCAGTTATCATTCAGGTCAAAATTATTAATAAACAACTCAAAAACCAAATGGGAAGATACACGCCCTGGCCAGGGTATTATAACTTAATCATTCCCAAAGCCACTTTTGCCTCCGGGTGTCCCGATTTATGATTTAGGGCCGGTGATCAGGTAAGAGGGATTCCGTTCAAAACCTTTCCAAAACGAAAGAGCGATACACCTAAATTTGTGCACTTTCAACGAATGAACTATGCCGCAACAAGATATGTTCCAAAGCCCGGATTATTACCTGCTCGATGAACTGCTGACCGAGGAGCAAAAACTGATCCGCGATTCGGTTCGCGCCTATGTTAAAAAGGAAA
>CAYUGH010000142.1:454-4393 GCA_964444195.1 uncultured Chitinophagaceae bacterium | reverse complement strand
ACCGAGGAGCAAAAACTGATCCGCGATTCGGTTCGCGCCTATGTTAAAAAGGAAATTTCACCGATCATTGAAGAGTATGCCCAAAAGGCTGAATTTCCGCAGCAAATTGTAAAGCAATTGGGTGAGTTGGGCTGCTTTGGTCCTACGGTTCCCGAAGAGTATGGCGGCGGCGGGCTCGATTATATCAGCTATGGGCTGATGATGCAGGAGCTTGAACGCGGCGACAGCGGGGTACGCAGTACGGCTTCGGTACAAGGTTCGCTGGTAATGTATCCCATTTATGCCTTTGGTAGCGAGGAGCAAAAGCGCAAATACCTTCCCAAACTCGGCAGAGGCGAATGGCTGGGTTGTTTCGGGTTAACCGAACCCGACCATGGCAGCAATCCCGCCGGCATGCTTACCAATATTAAGGACGAAGGCGATCATTTTGTACTCAACGGCTCCAAAATGTGGATCAGCAATGCGCCTTTTGCGCAGGTGGCCGTGGTTTGGGCCAAAGATGAGGAAGGACAGGTAAGGGGCGTGATTGTGGAAAGAGGCACGGAAGGTTTTACCACCCCCACCACCCATGGCAAATGGAGCCTGCGGGCAAGCGCTACCGGTGAGTTGGTATTTGACAATGTAAAGGTTCCCAAAGAAAATATTTTACCCGGCGTAAAAAGTATGCGCGGGCCATTGAGTTGCCTGAGCAAAGCCCGCTACGGCATAGCCTGGGGCGCTTTGGGTGCCGCCATGGATTGTTATGATACCGCCTTGCGTTATAGTAAAGAGCGTATCCAGTTCAACCGGCCCATTGGCGGCTTCCAGTTGCAGCAGAAAAAACTGGCCGAAATGATCACTGAAATTACCAAGGGCCAACTGCTGGTTTGGCGGCTGGGTGTGCTGATGAATGAAAACCGGGCTACCCCTGCACAGGTGAGCATGGCCAAAAGGAATAGTTGCGAAACGGCTAAAAATATTATCAGCGATGCCCGGCAAATGCTTGGCGGCATGGGCATTACGGGCGAATACCCCATCATGCGCCACATGATGAACCTCGAAAGTGTAATTACCTACGAAGGAACACATGATATTCATTTGTTGATCACGGGCATGGATGTCACCGGGCTGAATGCTTTTACATGAATTCCACGCAAAGACGCTAAGGCGCAAAGCTGTTAACATATATCGGGTTTACCACTCATTCCAACTTGTTGAAAACCAATAAACCTTTACAGTTGTCGGATGGCCAAACCCTTTTATATTGCAACCCGCAACGAATGGATGTATGGGCAAAGGATTTTTATTGGTTTTACTAACCGGGTTTCTGCAACCGGCATTTTCGCAACCCTTTAATAAGGACAGTCTTTCCACAAAGTTAAAAAAGGATCCTTCGGATTCGCTGACTGCCACGTTGTATAACCTGCAACTTGGGTACGATGCCTACCAGGCGAGCAAATATGATAGCGCGGTCATTTTCCTGCAAATGGCCCGGCAATCGGCCAAAAGGCTGAAAAACGATACACTTCAAATAAAAGCGCTGAACCTGATTGGCGATGCCTGGGCCGATAAGGGCGACAACCCGGTAGCCCTCCCCTATTACCAGGAAGCTGTACAACTTGCGCAGCAGGCAGGCATGGAAGCCATGCGGGGGCGTATCATTAAAAACATCGGTGTGCTCTATGTTTCGTGGCAAAAGCTGCCCGAGGCGCTGAAACATTACGACAGCGCGCTTGCCATTGCTAAATCGCTACACGACAAATGGCTGGAAGCCGATTGCCTGAATAACAAGGGTATTGTGTATGAAATAAGCGAAGATTACCCCAAAGCCATCGAACTATACGAACAGGCGCTCGCCTATTATACCCAAATCCAGAAAAAAGCAAGCATTGCCATGGTGTACTCCAACCTGGCTATTGCGTATAAATACAGCGGCCGTTTGGATAAATCCATTGAATACAACCTTAAAGGGCTTGAACTGGCACGCGAAATGAAGGATAAATGGAAGGAAGCCGCCATGCTGAACAATATTGGCAGCGCTTACCTGAAAATGAATGAACCCCAAAAGGCTTATGAATTTGCCAGGCAATCCGTTGATTTATCCAATGCCATCAATGCCAAGGAAATAGGTGTGAACGCCTACCAAACCCTTTCCGAAGCCGCTTATGCATTGGGCCGGTACCAGGAAGCAACCGACCATCTACGCAGCCTGATGCTGGTAAAAGACAGTTTTATTAACCTGGAAAGCACCCGGCAAATGGCCGAATTGCAAACCAAATATGAAACGGCGCAAAAAGAACAACTGATACAAAAGCAGCAATTCGATCTGCAAAGAAAGAACTATGCCATTGGCGCAACCGTGGGTGGAACACTTTTACTGGTTCTGCTGGCGCTGGTTTTTTACCGGAAAGAAAAATTTAAGCAGGAACAAAAACGCAAACAGGAATTGCTGGAGCAACAGGAAGCCGCCACCAAAGCTGTGCTGGATGCGGAAGAAGCCGAACGCAGGCGGATTGCGGCGGAACTGCACGATGGGGTTGGCCAACTGATGAGCGCGGCAAGAATGAATCTTGAAGCCATTGTTATTGACCTGAAACCCATAGCGGGCGATAATCTTTTAAAACTGGAACGGGTGGTTGGCCTGGTAGATGAAGGATGCAGGGAAGTTCGCGCCGTAAGCCACAGCATGATGCCCAATGCCCTGCTGAAAAGAGGCCTTGGCTCGGCGCTGCATGATTTTATCCAGAAGATTGACCAGGAGATCATAAAGATACACCTGCATCTTGAGGGGTTGCAGGACAGGCTTCCTGCACAGGTGGAATCGGTTTTGTACCGCGTGATACAGGAATGTGTAAACAACGTAATTAAACATAGCGGGGCCGATAAATTAGATATTTCGGTGCTGAAGGATGTGAACAATATTGATATTACCATTGAGGATAACGGCCGTGGGTTTAAGGTGGAAGAGGCTTCTGGCGGAATCGGGTTGCAGAATATCAGGGCCAGGATCCATTACCTGAAAGGTACCCTTGATATTGAAAGCGGTCCGGGCAGGGGAACTTTTATCGGCATTTTTATTCCCTTATAATTTTACCGTTATGCGCAGATAATATGGCATTTTATTAACCCGCCGCGCCTATACATTTGTAATAACGATTTGAGGAAGCTACTGGCATGGATGAAAAAATAAGGATTGTGATGGTGGATGACCACCGGATTGTATTAGACGGGTTAAAAGCTTTGCTGGATGATGTGGAATCATTTGACATTGTGCTGGCTGCCACCCATCCCCATGAAGTGCTGCAATACCTGGAACACAATACCGTTGAAGTGCTGATGACCGATGTAATGATGCCGGACATGACCGGTCAGCAACTGGCCAAACAGGTGCGGCAAAAATATCCTTCCATTAAAATACTCACGCTTAGCATGAGCGGCGTAGGCGATACGGTTGATGAAATGCTGAACGATGCCGACATTAACGGCTATGTGCTCAAAAACATCGGCAAGGCCGAACTGGAAAAAGCTATCCGCACCATTGCCGCGGGTGGACAATACTTTAGCGAAGAAGTTTTGAAAGAACTTGAAAAGCATGCCGGGCTGCAAAAAGATGTGGAAGCGGCACAGCTTACCCTCCGCGAGATCGAGATCATTAAACTGATAGAAAAAGAAATGGGCAACCGCGAAATTGCCGATACCCTCTTTATTTCGGAACGCACGGTAGAAACTCACCGCAAGAATATTTTCCGCAAAACGCAGACCGGTAGCGTACTTGGACTGATCAAATATGCGTATGAGCATAAGTTGATTAAGTAACGCACAGTCCCCTCCTTGGGTCGGGAGACTGTGCTGGGAAGAAAGTAACGCACAGTCCCCGCCTTGGGTCGGGAGACTGTGCTGGGAAGAAGTAACGCACAGTCCCCTCCTTGGGTCGGGAGACTGTGCTGGGAAGAAAGTAAC